>CAZVLU010000011.1:0-79564 GCA_964628235.1 uncultured Rhizobium sp.
TGATGGATGAGTGCTTCGCGCCGTACGGCCCGCGGCTCTCCCCGCCTCTCCCGCTTTATAAAACATCATGGCCGCGCCCAAGCCGGGCATCGCTGCGTCCCAACCGGGTCACGACTGCCCGCTCTGCCCGCGCCTGTACGGCTTCATCCAGGGCCAGCGCAAAGAGCATCCCGATTGGCACAACGGCCCGGTGCCCTCCTTCGGCCCGGCCGACGCCAAGCTGCTGATCGTCGGCCTGGCGCCGGGCCTGCGCGGCGCGAACCGCACCGGCCGCCCCTTCACCGGCGATTACGCCGGCAAGCTGCTCTATCCGACGCTCATCAAGTTCGGCCTCGCCAAAGGTGAATTCTTAGAGCGGCCCGACGACGGCCTCACGCTGGTGAACACGCGCATCACCAACGGCGTGCGCTGCGTGCCGCCGCAGAACAAGCCCGAGACGACCGAGATCAAGACCTGCAACAGCTTCCTCGCCGCCGAGATGGCCGCCATGCCGAAGCTGAAAGCGATCCTGGCGCTCGGCGGCATCGCGCATCATGCCGTGCTGAGCGCCTTCGGCCTCAAGCGCGCGCCCTACGTATTCGGCCACGCCGCGATGCACGAGCTACCGAACGGCATGACGCTGACCAACAGCTACCACTGCTCGCGGCTGAACACGAACACGGGCCGGCTGACGACGGCGATGTTCGAGGATGTGGTGAAGGCGATTAAGGCGCGGCTTTGACTAACGCTTTTTCAAAAAGGGCGTGGCCGATGCAACAACCGGATATCTGTTTGAGCACAAACCCCGGACCATTGACACCAGGTTATCCTGCTCACGATGCGGGCCGACAATTATTCTACGAATCGGCAATGCCTGCTTTTCTTCAAAATCAAATAAGCGGATGTAAGGAATCTTTTTATCGTCGCCTCGGTACAAAATCTCTTTGACCGGCACATTTGGGATAACCGTATCCGGCTCTTCTTTACGAATAACCTGTAAGAATTCTTGAGTATTGGGCGAGACGATAATTCTAACTTCACGTTCTTCATGAAACGCTTGGTGTTTCAGTCTCGCGCAAGCGTGAACGTACGGATCGTAAATTGGAAAAATGAGTGCGCCATCCAGTTTTCCAGCTACGAGGTTTGACTTAACCAAATTTACCAATTGATCCGTTAAGTTTTTGAACTTTTCGGAAAGATTTTGACGTTTTGAATTGTAAACAACATCAAGCATCGTCACAAAACTATACGGGTGGCTGACTGCTTCCTTTTTCAAAAATGGCGACAACAAAAGTGTGTCGAATACGATGGCGAACCCTGCTTCTCCGCCATACCTATTCCACTGACTCAATAACCCATTTTTTTGTTCATATTCCTCATCATCTGCATGACTACAAAATGAGGTGACGAACGGGTCCGCAAACGGAAATGGCCGTCGCCCTCCTTTAAAGGTTACTTGATGAAACACCTCTACTGTCGCCTTCGCTTGTTGCTTAGCGAGACTCGTACGAGACTGATTCTTCGTAGCCCTTATAAGATATTGTGATCCGCCTCTTTTAAAGAGTTCGTCGATAAGAAGACAAAGACGAGATTCCAAAATCGGAACAAGAATGTCATTCAGCTGCAAAAATTCCGTAGAGTCATTCAAGTGCTTATATTGCGTTGCCCATAATTCGTTATTTTTAAGAATTCCCTTAAGCCCATTTTCATCCGTGTAATGATGTAATTCTGGATGATCTTCGTGTGGCAATGTGTCTCCATCCACTCGCCTGGGTAAATCATCTTCACTGATATCCAACATCTAAATGCTACCCGTACCGCTGCTCAGTCCACGGGTCGCCGACGTTGTGGTAGCCGCGCACTTCCCAGTAGCCGGGCTTGTCGCCTTCCAAGAAGACGATGCGGCGCACCCATTTGGCGCTTTTCCATAAGTAGAGTTTCGGCAGGATGATGCGCACCGGGCCGCCATGTTCGGTGGTGATCGGCTGGCCTTGCCAACTGTGCGCGATGAGAACGTCGTCGTCATCGAATGACGACAGCGGCACGTTGGTCGTGTAGCCGTCATGGCTCTCGAACACGACATGGGTCGCGCTCGGCTTCGGCTTGACCAGCGCTAGCAGATGCTTGGCCGAGACGCCCGCCCATGTGTTGTCGTAGAGCGACCAGGTGGTGACGCAATGGATGTCGGAGACATCCTCGAATTGCGGTTGGGCCATGAAGTCGGCCCACTGCCAGACGAGCGGCGCTGCGACAGCGCCCTCGACTTCGAGCTTCCACTTTTCGTGGGGAATTTTCGGCTGCAAGCCGAGATCGAGGACCGGCCATTTCTCGACGAGGCGCTGGCCGGGCGGCAGGCGATCTTTGTGGCCGGCGTCAGGCATGCCGGTGAGATGCTTGCCGGCAGCAGCTTCCGCCTGCTTCTTGCCGATCAGCTTGTCTTTGATCTTGCCGAAGATGCTGATGCCGTCGCCGTTATCGTCCGCCATTGGCCCCTCCTGCGTGAAGGGGAAAGTCTAGGACGCGCGGGCGGATTCGTCCAATGGCGGGATAACCGCCCCCACTCAGAACGTCATGCCCGGACTTGGTCCGGGCATCCACGCCTTGCGATGCTTCAAAAAAGAAAGGCGTGGATACCCGGCCTTCGCCGGGCATGACGGGATATAGAACCTGCGAATAATGGCGACAACTGAGCGCCCAGAAAGGCTGGTCTAGCCCTTGGCCCTTAGCGTGCGCTGTTTCTCGCGGTTCCAGTCGCGCTGTTTGATCGTCTCGCGCTTGTCGTGCTGCTTCTTGCCCTTGGCGAGGCCGAGCTGGACCTTGGCGATGCCGCGCGGGTTGAAGTAGATCATCAGCGGCACGGCGGTCATGCCGTCGCGGCTGATGGCGCCCTGGATCTTATGCACTTCGCGCGCTTTCAGCAGCAGCTTGCGCGGCCGCTTCGGCTCATGGTTGTTGCGGTTGCCGTGGCGATATTCCGGGATGTGCGAATTGAGCAGCCACAGCTCGCCGTTCTGCTCCGCCGCGTAAGCGTCGTTCAGGTTCGCCTGGCCGGCGCGCAGCGATTTGACCTCGGTGCCGAGCAGCATGATCCCGGCCTCCATCGTCTCTTCGATGAAGTAATTGTGCCGCGCCTTGCGGTTCTGCGCCGCGATGCGGTCGGGGCTGATTTCGCCGCCCTTCGCCATATGCGCGGCTGCCCTTCCTAGTTCTTCAAAATGCCGACGCGCGTCAGCGCGTCGCGCACGGCGGCCTTCGACGACTCGGCGATGTCGCACAGCGGCAGGCGGAGTTCATCGGAGCAGAGGCCCATCAGGCCGGCGGCGTATTTCACCGGGCCGGGGCTAGTCTCGATGAACATGGCATCATGCAGCGGCATCAAGAGATCGTTGATCTTGTAAGCGGTCTTGATGTCGCCCGCCGCCCAGGCGTTCTGCATGTCGGCGCAGAGGCGCGGCGCCACGTTCGAGGTGACGGAGATGCAGCCGTGGCCGCCCTGCGCCAGGAACGGAATCGCCGTCGCGTCTTCGCCGGAGAGCTGGCAGAAGCCAGGGCCGATGGCGAGGCGCGTCTTGACCGGACGCACCAGGTCGGCGGTCGCGTCCTTGACGCCGACGATGTTGCGATGCTGCGCGAGCCGCGCCATCGTCTCGGTCGTCATGTTGACCACCGAGCGCGCCGGGATGTTGTAGATGACGATCGGCAGATCGACGGCCTCGGCGATGGCGTGGAAGTGGCGATAGAGCCCTTCTTGCGTCGGCTTGTTGTAATAGGGCGTGACATGCAGCGCCGCATCCGCCCCGGCGCGCTTGGCGTGCTGGGTCAGCGAAATCGCTTCGTCGGTCGAGTTCGAGCCGGCGCCGGCGATGACGAAGGCGCGGCCCTTGGCCACCTCGATGCAAAGCTCGACGACGCGCTTGTGCTCGTCATGGCTCAGGGTCGGCGATTCGCCGGTGGTGCCGCAGGGCACGAAGCCGTGGGTGCCTTCCTTGATCTGCCAGTCGACGAACGACTGGTAGGTCTTTTCGTCCACTTTCCCAGCCTTGAAGGGCGTGAGAAGAGCGGTGATAGACCCCTTGAACATGATCGGCTCCCGATTGTCGGCTGAGATGGTGGAACGGGCCGCAATGCGGCGTCGGCCATGGCCCGCGAGGGGCGAACCATAGACGCCCGGCCCGCTGCCCGCAAGGCGGCGCGGCACATTCGTTCCTAGTTCGACGCAGCAGGAAAAGCCCTTATGCGGCCAGCACTTGGCGCTGGCGGCGGAGGCGACTAGACTAAGCGCAGATCGAGAACCGTCCGCTGCGCGGCATCGCTTTAAGCTATTCGCGCAAGTGGACCAAGAACCGGGACCGGCTTTGACATTCCGCCGACTACGCGCCGCAGCCCTTGCCGTCAGCCTCTCCGCCGCCGCCCTGGCAGCGAGTTGGAGCACGCCCGCCTACGCCCAAAGCGCCGCCGAGAAGGCCGCCGCGCCACAAATTCTCGCCGCTGCCGAACGGCGCAATTGGGCCGATGCCCGCAACATCGCCGCCGCCGCGCGCTCGCCGCTGCTGGCCAAGCTCGCCGCCTGGCTCGAATATAATGCGCCGGGAACGCGCGCCTCTTTCGACGAGATCGCCGCCTTCATCAAGGCCAACCCCGAATGGCCCAACCAGGCCGTGCTGCGCCGCGCCGCCGAAGAGGCGATGACGGCCGACATCGGCGACCGCGCGGTGCTCGACTGGTTCGCCAACAACGAGCCGCGCAGCACCCAGGGCCGCATGCGCCTGATCATCGCGCTGCAAAACAGCGGCCGCCATGAAGAGGCCGTCGCCTATCTCCGCAAGACTTGGACCGAAGCCAATTTCGGCGCCGACCAAGAACGCGAGTTCCTGAAACTCCATGGCGGCCAGTTGCGCAAGAGCGACCATCAGGCGCGCGTCGACCGCCTGCTGTGGGACGGGCGCGGCGCCGAGGCCGAGCGCGTCCTCAAACATGTCGACAAGGGCTATCAGCTCGTCGCCCAGGCGCGCCTCCAATTGCGCGGCATGGGCAGCGGGGCCGAAGCGGCGCTCCGCAGGGTGCCCAAGGAGCTGCTCAACGATCCGGGCCTGGTCTATGAGCGCGTGCGCTGGCGGCGGCGCAAGGAGCTCGACGTCGAGGCCCGCCAGCTTCTCGCCAACCCGCCGAAGGACCTGGTGCGGCCCGACGCCTGGTGGACCGAGCGCGCCATCCTGGCGCGCCGCGCGCTGCGCACCGGCGAAGCCTCCCTCGCTTACGATCTTGTCGGCAAGCAAAGCCAGGCGAGCGGCGCGGCACTCGCCGAGTCGGAATGGCTCGCCGGCTGGATTTCGCTGCGCTTCCTCGGCAATCCGCAGCGCGCCTATACGCATTTCGTCCGGCTGCACGACAACGTGCGCTTCCCGGTGTCGCTGTCGCGCGGCGCCTATTGGGCCGGCCGCGCCGCCGAGGCCAAGGGCGACAAGAAAGACGCGCTGCTGTGGTATTCCAAGGCGGCGACCCATGTGACCAGCTTCTACGGCCAACTCGCCGCCGCGCATTTGCAGGGCGACGCCGCCATTCTGCTGCCCGCCGATCCCAAGCCGAGCGCCGAATTGCGCAAGAGCTTCGCGGCGCGCGAGATGGTGCAGGCGGCGCGCCTCGTCGCCGGCGCCGCCGACCGCCGCCTGCTGCGCGCCTTCACCCTCGCCCTCGTCGAGCAGGTGCAGAGCGCCGAGGAGCAGGAGTTGGTGACGGAGCTGGCCGCCGAGTTGGGCCGCCACGATCTCGCCGTCGCCGCCGCCAAATTCGCCGTGCGGCGCGGCGTGCAACTCGTCACCACCGGCTATCCGACCAAGGCGGCGCCGATCCGCGATACGGCCGGCGTCGAGCGCGAATTGCTGCTCGGCCTGATGCGCCAGGAAAGCGCCTTCGACGTCCAGGCCCTGAGCCCCGCCGGCGCCCGCGGCCTGATGCAGATCATGCCGTCGACGGCCCGGGGCCTCGCCAAGCAAGTCGGCGTGCCTTACGCGGAAGAGCGCCTGACCGGCGATCCCGACTACAACGTGACGCTCGGGAGCCGCTATCTCGGCGACCTGATCGGCGAGTTCGGCGGCTCCTACGTCATGGCCATCGCCGCCTATAACGCCGGCCCCGGCCGCGTGCGCGCCTGGAACCGCGCCTATGGCGATCCGCGCGCCGGCGCGATCGACATCGTCGATTGGATCGAACTGATCCCGTTCGACGAGACGCGCGATTACGTGCAGCGCGTGCTGGAGAACACCCAGGTCTATCGCACGCGTCTCGCCGGCGGCAAGCCGGTGACGCTGACGCTGCGCGACGATCTCGAACGGCCGCGCAGCCTCGCCAAGCGCTGAGGGCCAAGCGCTAATCATTCTCTCTGAACGAAAACGGGCGGCGCTTATAAGGCGTCGCCCGTTTTGTTTGTCGTGAAAGGCCGGCCTACTCGACCAGCGCCTTGGCGCGGGCCGCGAGATGCGGCGGCGTCGCGATCAGCTTGGCCGCCAGGGTCTGCATCGACTCGCCCGATATCGGCGCGATCTCGACCTTCAGCTTCTCGGCCTCGCCGAGGAACTCGGCATCCTTGGTCATGGCGACAAAACCGTCGCGCATGGCTTTCACCCGGTCCGCCGCGACGCCCGGCCCCATGGCGAAGGGACGGCCGAACTCGGCGCCGGAGAAGACGAGGTTCATCACCTGGATGTCGTCGGGGTTTTTCACCAGTTCGGCCATCGACGGCACGCCGGGCGGCATGTCCTTCGGCTTGGGGCCGGCGTAGGTCAGCATGATGAACTGGCCGTTCTTGATCCAATCCATGCGCGAGGTGACCCAGCTCGCCCAGCTCGTGCCGCGCGCGCCGACTTCGCCGCGCTCCATGGCTGTGTTCATGTCGGGCGAGCCGCTGTAGCCGGTGATGACCTTGAACTTGGTGCCGAGCAGCTCGTTCATCGCCTCGGGAATGTAGCTCGAATTGGCGCCCTTGCCGGTCGCCGCGGCGGCGATGGTCTTCTTCTTGGCGTCTTCGATGGTCTTGACGTTCTCGGTATGCCACACGCCCATCGATTCGACGGCCGGCGACAGCGAGCCGATCCATTGGAACTTCGCGGCGTCGTATTGCACGCCCTGGCCGCCGATGGCGTGGATCATCGCCGCCGAATTCATCAGCAGGCCGAGATTGCTGCCGTCCTGGGCGGCGACGGCATAGACGGTGTTGGCGACGCGCAGGCCGCCGGCGCCGGGCAGGTTCTGCGGCACGACGCGCGGCGCGCCCGGCAAATGCTTGCCGATATAGCGGGCGACGAGACGGCCCTCGAAGTCGTAGCCGCTGCCTGCCGCTGTGGCGATCAGCACGTTGACGGTGGCGCTTTTATAGAACTCGGCTGCCGACTGGGCGAGCGCCGGCGACGTCGCCGACAATGGCAAAGCCACGCAAACCGCCGCGAACAGCGCGGATTTCAACGAGATATGAGAAGTCATCGATTGCTCCTGAGGGAAACTGAACAACGCGAGGAGGCGTTGCCCTAAAAGGATGCAATGATCGCGCCATCGTTGGATAGCGGCGAAAAAGCGTTTCTATGCGAAACGCGTTCCGCGCAGCGATTTCAAGCTGCGGACGCTTCCGGCAGCTTTTCGTCGGGCGGCGCGGACTCTTCGGCTGCCGCCTCAGGCTCCCCCGGCGTCTCTTCGACGACCGTGGCGGTGGCAAGATGGCGGCAGTGGCCTTCGAGGAACGCGCCCGATTCAATGACCAGGTTCTTGTGCACGACATCGCCGACGACGCGCGCGCTGGCGCCGAGCGCGACGTTTTCCGCCGTGATCTGGCCGTTCACTTCGCCTTGGATATAAACGTTGTCGGCTTCGATCGCGCCGTTCACCGACGCGCCATAGCTGATCGTCAGCACGCGGCTTTTGACGTCGCCATCGACGATGCCGTCGACTTGAACGTCGCCGGCGCTCACCAGATTGCCGACAATGCGCAGGCTGGCGCTGATGATCGAGGGCACCTGCTTGCGCGCGTCCGCCTTGGGCGACGCGTCGTTGTTCGCCTTAGCCTTTGAAAACATGACGTCCTGCCTGGATGAATTTCATGGGATCGAGCGGCTTGCCGTTCAATTGAATCTCGTAATGGACATGCACGCCGGTCGAGCGGCCGCTGTTGCCCATCAGGCCGATGTGCTGGCGCGTGCCGACGACCTGGCCCTTTTTGACCAGCGCTTGGTTGAGATGGCCGTAGCGCGTGATAATGCCCATGCCGTGATCGATGTCGATGGCAAGGCCGTAGCTGCCGTTGTAGCCGACCGCCACCACCGTGCCGGGGCCGGGGCTGTAGATCGGCGATTTCATCGGGCCGGACAGATCGAGGCCATAATGCACCGCCCACTCGCCGTTGAACGGATCCTTGCGGCGGCCGAACGGCCCCATGATGACGTAATTGTCGACCGGGGCGGCGAGCGGCAGATGGCGCACGATCATCTGCAGATCGTCCCACTTGTCGATATGGTTGTTGAGCGCGGCGAGCGCGGTGTCCGGCATCCCCGCCGTCAGCGAGGCGGGCTTCGCTTTGGCTCCCGGCTTCTCCTTCGGCGGCGGGGCGGCGACGAAGGGGCCGCCAAGGCCGCTCTGCCCGCCGACGCGCGCCAATAGGCGATCGGCGTCGAGGCCGGTCATGCCGATGATCTCGCGCGCTTCTTCGATGCTGCCGACCGTGCGCGCCGCCAGCTTGTCGAGGACCTTCTTCTGCGCCACCTGGAGATCGACCAGGCGCTGCTCCAATTCCCCTGCGCGCGCCTGCAAGCGGCTATGCTCTTGCAACGCGCGCGAGCGCTCGGCGAGCGCCGTCTGCAATTCGCCGGTACGGGCGTCGAGCGTGCCGGCGAGTTGGTTCTTCTCTCTCGTGGTGTCGCGCAAAGACTCTTCGAGCTGGCGCATCTGCGCGCGCAGCGCCTCGCGCGACGCGAGAACGCGGTTGCGCTCGCCTTCGCTCGAATCGAGCTGGCCGCGCACCTGGCTCAAGCTCTCCTTCAAGGTGCCGTTCTGCTCCAGCACGCCTAGCAGATAGGCGTGCTTGGCTTCAAGATTCTGCGTGATCAGTTTGTAGCGCGTCTCCGAATCGGTCGCTTCCAATTGCAGCGCGCGATAAGCCAGCTTCATGTTGCCGATCTCGGCGTTCTTCGCCGAGATGATGGTGTCGTAAAAAACCTTTTCGGCAGTGGTGTAGGCGAACCAGCCAATGACGCTCAGCAGGCCCGCGAGCATGACGAGTTGCGTGTTGCGTCCCAAGCGGACGAAACGGACGCGGCCGTTGCTGCGCAGCAGAATTTCACGGTCGGGAAAAGCGCGCAGAAAGCCACGCCCCACGGCTGCCGCCATGGCTTGCATCGTGCTCTTCGCGCGTCCGCTCTTCCCCGCGGACGCGAAAGACCAGGTGGCTCCTGGTGACTTCAAGACTTCCCCGTCTTGGTCGTGGCTGTAATGACCCCCACTCGGATCGGGCAAATGCCAATCGGCCAAATGCCCCTGGGCGATCCTCGCATCGCACGTCGCCGGCACCTTCCCCGTGCCTGCGCCGCGTTCCCCGCTGCGCGGATCGCGACCCTCGTAAAAGCCGCGACGTCCGTTTTGGCAATAGCGCCGCAACGAACAGGCAAACCGTAACCAATTCGACGCGCTCCTTTCAAGCGCTTTGAGTCGCTGTCATCCTTATGAAATGAATAGATAATCTCGCATTGTCGACACCCAGCGCCGACAGTTAAGGGCTTTGCCTGAAAAAACAGCGCCCTAGCCTATCGCCTTAAGAATAAGCATTGGGATTGCGGCGAATGAACCGAGCGGTGATCAAAACGCCGATCAGCGGCTCGCCGCCGACCCAAAGGAAGCTGACAGCGATTCGCACCCTCGATCACCGCCCTTGACGAGCGGCACGACGAGCGAGAACAGCCGATTGACCACGGCGCGCAGGCCGACGCTCCTGCCCTGCATGTCGCCCGGTACGGCGGTCGAGAGCATCGATAGCGGCGTCGGGAAGGACAATCTCCTGCCAGCCGAAACCCGTGGCAGAGCGAATATGAATGGGCTATGACATTAGCGTTTATAAACAGGGTTTTTCGCTGAAAGCCCTGACCATCTCATTCGTTAGGAGTGCGCCGATATGGCAGACGACGTCCTTAAGGACACTGAAACAGACACCTTTATTAAGCCGGGCGAAGTCGGCCACAACCAGGGCAAGGAAGTGGTGTGGGAGCGCTGGCAGAAGAAGCGCACCTTCGTGCGCGCCCTCGAGGGCACCTACGGCGAAGTTTACAAGAGCCTGTTCACCCAGCCGCGCGTCTATTCCACGACCGACTGGAAGTGGAAGGGCGGCCCGCACAACTACGGCAAGAAGATCATCAATCCGCAATCCGTGGAGATCGCCCAGTCGATCGAATGCCACGTCGATTGCTACGCGCCGGGCGGCCACGGCCAGAAGCATGGCCACATGAACTCCGCCGTGTTCTTCGTGCTGAAGGGCAAGGGCTATGACGTTCACGACACCATCAAGCTGCCGTGGGAAGCCGGCGACGCCTGCATCGTCGAGAACGGCTGCGTCCACCAGCACTTCAACGCCGACCCGAATAACGAAGGCATCGTCCTCATCATGAAGGCGAAGCCCCTCTTCCTCTTCATGCACATGATCTTCCAGAAAATGGTCGAGTACCCGCCGACGACTCCGCCGCCGGGCCAGGAAAACTATCAGCCGCCCACCAATCTTTAAGGTGGCCGACATCTGATCGGCTGAAGCGTTTTCACCATTCATCGGACGGGCGCAGGAGCGCCGTCCGGCTAAGGAAGAGAGATCCCATGTACGCTGACGAGAAAGCCAAGGCTAAATCCAATATCTTCTGCAATTACTACGCAGAAGGTCTTGCCGAGTCCGCCGCGTTCCGCAAGGACTACAAAGAGAACTACAAAAAGGTCATCAAGGCGCACGAGATGCCGATGGAGCGCTCGCCCGATGGCCTGATCAAGCACATCATCCATGAAAAGATGAAGACGACCGAGATGTGCATCGACGTCTACATGCAGTTCCTCGAGGGCGGCAAGTCGACCGGCAAGACCCGCCACCTGACCGAAGAAATCATGTTCGTCGTCGAAGGCAAGGGCTACGACCTGCACTGGGACGTCGAGTTCGACTGCAAAGACAAGTTCGAATGGGAATGGGCCGCGACGCCCAAGAAGTTCGAATGGAAGGAAGGCGACTTCCTTTATGTGCCGCCCTACGTCACGCATCAGCGCTTCAACGCCGATCCGAAGAATGAAGCGCGTTTCGTCGTCATCAATAGCCGCATCGTCAAGAAGATGGGCTTCGACTGGTTCGAGCAAATCGAGAACGCCGAGGGATTCTAAGCCGTCGCGGCTTAAAACCAGAGGCGATTGCGAAATAATCGCAAAAATGGGGGCTTCCGGATCATTCCGAAGCCCCCTTTTCGTTGCCGGCTGCTATTCCGGCGCTATTCGCGCCTTTCCAAGCGGGGAGCCGTTTCATAATATGGCACTGCGCAGGCCACGGCACGAGTGCCGGCGGAAATAGATGACAATGCGCGCCGCCGGCAAAGACCGACGGTCGAAATCGATAAGGCGCCCGCAATGACGGGCGTCATGACAGCGATGCTTTAAAGCGCGGCTCCGCTCCGACAGGAGCGGCCCTCGTAACGTTAGGGAAGAGTTTGATCTGCATGCATAGGGCTTTTTCGGCTTCGCCCGTTCGCGGGAGCGCCGCGCGATGATGGACACCATGTTCTCGTCGCTCTTCACGCTGCTCAGCACCGGCCATCTGATGTTCCTGATGTGCATCGGCGTGCTGATCGGCATTTTCGTCGGCATCACGCCAGGCATCGGCGGCCGCCTCTCCATCGCGCTCGCCATCCCCTTCGTCTTCGGCATGGACATGGTGGCCGGCGCCGTGCTGCTGCTGGTCATGCACGCGGTCAACGGCACCAGCGGACAAATCTCCTCGATCATGTTCGGCGTGCCGGGCGACGGCGACGATGCCGCCACCACGATCGACGGCTATCCGATGGCCAAAAAGGGCGAGGCGGGCCGCGCCCTCGGCGCCAGCATGACGGCCTCGGGCGTCGGCGGCATCATCGGCGCGGTCGTCTTCGCAGTGATGATCCCCGTGCTGGAGCCAGTGGTGCTGTCCTTCAGCCCGGCCGAGTTCTTCCTGCTCGCCTTGCTCGGCATCACCTTCATCGCCGTCCTCGCCGGCGGCAAACACTTCCTCAAAGGCCTCATCGTCGGTTTCTACGGCATGATGTTGTCGACGATCGGCATGGATCCCTCGACAGGCACCTCGCGCTATGCCGGAGACTTCCTGTTCCTATGGGACGGTCTTAGTCTGGTGACCGCCGTGCTGGCGCTTTTCGCCGTTCCGGAAATGATCGCGCTCGCCGTCAAGGGCGGCTCGATCGCCGCTGTCGGCGACAGCAAAGTGCGCTTCACCTACAAGCAAATCTTCAGCGGCGTCATGGAAGTGCCGCGCAACTGGTGGTTGACGCTGCGCACCTCGATCATCGGCGCTCTCATCGGCATGATCCCGGGTCTCGGCGGTTCGGCCGCCGCCTGGCTGTGCTACGGCCATGCGGTGCAGACCTCCAAGACGCCGGAGATGTTCGGCAAGGGCGCCGTGCAGGGCGTCATCGCGCCGGAGACCGCGAGCAACGCCAAGGAAGGCGGCTCCCTGCTCCCCACGTTGTTCTTCGGCATCCCCGGCTCGTCGGGCATGGCTGTGCTGATGGGCGCCTTCCTCATCCTCGGCATCCAGCCGGGACCGACGCTGATCACCAACAACATGAGCCTGGTGTGGACGCTGATCTGGGCGCTCGTCGTCGGCAACGTGATCGCCGTCTGCTTCCTGCTCTTCGTCGCCCGCTGGGTCGCCGTGCTGACCTTCGTGAAAGGCACGCTGATCGTTCCCTTCATCCTGGTGATGACGGTGTTCGGCGCCTACATCAACGAAGGCCAGTGGGAAAACCTCATCATCTTGGTGATCCTCAGCGCCATCGGCTACGGCCTGTTGCGCTTCGGCTGGCCGCGCGCGCCCTTCGTCATCGGCCTCGTGCTCGGCCAGATCGCCGAAGAGTCGCTCCACAAGGCTCTGGCGCTGTGGGGCATGAGCTTCTTCACGCGGCCTCTGTCGATGGTGCTGATCGGCCTGATCGTTCTCACCATCGGCTATGCGATCTACAAAACCTGCCGATCGAGCAACGCCCCTTCGGAGACCACTCTCTATGAGTAACAGCGCCCTGAACAAAGCCGGCGGCAAGATCGCCATGGCAGTGGTGATGCTGGCCATCTTCTCCGTGATGGTCGGCATGGCCACGCAGTATCCGCCGCAGGCACGCTTCATGCCTTACGTGGTCGGCATCCCTGGCCTGATCATGTGCCTGATTCAGCTCGCCCTGGAAATCCGCAACTTGCGCAGCAATGCGGAAGATGAAGACGACGGCAAGAGCGAGATCGCTAAAGCCGAAGCGGAAGTCGCCCGCATCACCGGCCGCAAGATGGACTTCCGCGAAGCGGAAGGCGCGGCGGTCGTCGTCGAAGAAGAAAGCGCGGATCAGCGCGGCCGGCGCGAGATCATCATGTGCGTCATCTTCCTCGCCTTGATCGCCGGCATCCTGTTCTTCGGATTCTGGATCACGGTGCCGATTTTCATTTTGACATTCCTGCGCTTCTTTGCGGGACGGACCTGGCGCTTTTCGCTGATGTTGACCGTTATCTCGACGACGATTTTCTATTGCGCATTCGTGCTCGGCCTGAACGTCATCCTGCATGAGGGCTTCGTCGTCGAAGCGATCAAAGAACATTTCGATTTGTACTGAACAAGACTTCGGAACGATGGCGGGACAACCGCCGCGTCATTTCAATAGGAGGTTTCAATATGGCTAAAATGACTTCGCTCGCCGGCCTGACCGCACTCGCTGGCGTCGCGCTGGCAGCGACCCCGGCCGCCGCTCAGCAGGGCCCCGCTTTCTTCAAGGGAAAGACCGTCACCTACATCGTCGCCACCGCCGCCGGCGGCGGTTACGACTTCTATGGCCGCTTGGTGGCGGACGCGATGCAGAAATACCTGCCCGGCTCGACCTTCGTCGTCCGCAATATGCCGGGCGCCGGCCATATCATCGGCGCCAACGCCATTAACGCCTCGCGCGCCGACGGATTGACCCTCGGCACCTTCAATACCGGCCTGATCTACAATCAGTTGGTCGGACTCGAGGGCATCCGCTTCGATCTGACCAAGATGTCGTGGATCGGCAAAGCCGCGTCGGACCCGCGCGTTTTCGTCATCGCCCAAAACTCCCCGATTAAAACATTCGAAGACTTGAAAAAATCGCCGCAAGTGAATTTCGCGGTATCAGGCGTTGGCAGCGCCTCCTACGTCGAAACGAAGATCCTCGCAGATTCCCTCAATCTGCCGATCAAGATCATTGCCGGCTACAACGGCACCGAGGATATGATGGCGATGCGCCGTAACGAGATCGTCGGCATCATCGGCTCGCGCTCCTCGTTCGACGATTTCAAGAACAACGGTTATGCCCGATACATCGCGCAGATCGGCGGCAACGACAAGGACGTGCCGCAGCTCTCGAGCTTGGTCAATGATCCGGATGGCAAGGCTCTCGTCGCCCTGATCCAGTCGCAAGGCGACATCTCCCGCTTCACCGCCGGCCCGCCGGCGATCCCCGCCGAGCGCCTCGCCACCCTGCGCGCCGCCTTCAAGAGCGCGATGGAGGACAAGGACCTGCAGGCGAAAGCGCTCAAGGGCGGCCGCCCGGTCGAGCCCGCTTATGGCGATGACGTCGCCAAGATGGTTCAGGCGGCGCTGAACCAGCCGCCCAAGACCATCGCTTTGCTGAAAGCGGCGCTGGAAACCACCGTGTCGATGGCCAAGGCCAGCGGCCCGCTGCTCGACGTCGCCGACAAGGGCCGCAAGATCACCTTCGCCGCCGCAGACGGCAAGAAGCTCACGGTGGAACCGAGCGGTTCGCGCACCAAAATCGTTGTCGCCGGCAAGGAAGGCACGCGCGACGATCTCAAGGCGGGTTTGAACTGCGAAATCACCTACAAGCCGGACGGCGACCACGAACCGTCCGCCATCGATTGCAAGTAAGCCGAGCAGCGCGAAATCGCCCTGTGCAAGCGGCGATGACGCAGTGCTAACCTGAGCGCCGCCGGGGTCCGCCCCCGGCGGCGTTTTCTTCTCCGCAGCTTGCCCACCCCAACGCGAGGCCCTTCTCCATGACCCTGATCCTGTCCAATGAGGATGTCAGCAAGCTGCTGACCATGCGCGACGTCATCGACGTCCTCGAAGAAGCTTATGTCGAGCTCGCCGAAGGGCGCGGCGTCAACCGCACGCGCTCCGACACGCTGACGCCGACGAGCTATCCGCAGGCGACCTACGGCCTCAAATCGATGGACGGCGTGGTGCCTAAACTCGGCGTCGGCGCCGTGCGCATCAATTCCGACATCGTGACCTGGCCCAAGCGCGGCAACACCATGCGGCGCGAAAAAGTGCCCGCCGCGCCGAACAACCGTTGGGTCGGCCTGGTGCTGCTGTTCTCGACGCACAACGGCGAGCCGCTCGCGATTTTTCCCGACGGCGTGATGCAACGCACTCGCGTCGGCGCCACCAACGGCCTCGGCGCCAAATATCTCTCGCGCCCGGAATCGGAAACCGTCGGCATCCTCGGCTCGGGCTGGCAGGCCGGCACCCAGTTGCGCGCCGTCTGCGCCGTGCGCGACATCAAGACCATCCGCTGCTTCAGCCCGAGCAAGGAGAACCGCGAGACGTTCGCCAAGCTGATGAGCGAGGATCTCGGCATCGAGGTCACGCCGGTCGATCAGCCGGAAGACGCCGTCAAAGGCGCCGACATCGCCATGTGCGCCAGCAATTCGATCGACAACATCTTCTTCTCGCAATGGGTCGAGCCCGGCATGCATCTCAGCGAGATCAAGCGACCGGAAATCGAGACTGCCGCCTTGAAGAAAGCCGGACGCATCGTCATCCACACCAAGGACACGACGCCGCTGCATTTCACCACAAAGGATCTGCCGATGCCGGAAAAGGTCAAAGGCAAGGGCTGGGCGGAGGCCAAGGACACCCTCGACATCGCCACCCTCCCCACCCTGCCCGAATTGATCGTCGGGCGCGCCAAGGGTCGCGACGACCCCGAGCAGGTCACCGCCTTCCTCAACAACCTCGGCATGGGCTTCCAGTTCGCCGCCGCCGGGTCGGTGCTTTACCGCAAAGCCAAAGAAGCTGGCGCCGGCCATGAGTTGCCGACCGACTGGTTTACCGAAGACGTGCATCCGTAACGCAACAGCCCTTGCCAGAGGCCGACATGACGCTGATTCTCTCGAACGATGACGTCCAAAATCTGCTGACCATCGAGGACTGCATCGAAGCGCTCGACGAAGGCTATCGCGAGATCGGCGAAGGCCGCGCCGGCAACCGCACGCGCTCCGACATCGTCACGCCGACCATCCATGAGGGCGGCCTCTATGCGCTGAAATCCATGGACGGCGTGATCCCCAAGCAGAAAGTCGCCGCCATCCGCATCAATTCCGACATCCTCACCTGGGAAATGCGCGCCGGAAACCGCGTGCGCGTGAAAAAGCCCGCCGCTCCTGGCGAGCGTTACGTCGGCTTGGTGCTGCTATTCTCGACCGACACGGGCGAGCCGCTGGCGATCTTTCCCGACGGCGTCATGCAGCGCCTGCGCGTCGCCGCCACGTCGGCGCTCGGCGTCAAACTTTTGGCGCGCAAGAACGCAAAGACTGTCGCCCTGCTCGGCGCCGGCTGGCAAGCCGGCAGCCAGGCTATGGCGGTCTGCGCCGTGCGCGACATCAAGGACATCCGCGTCTACAGCCCGACGCCGGCGACCCGCGAAGCCTTCTGCCGCGAGATGGCCAATCAGGTCCCTGCCCGGCTGACGCCGATGAGCAGCCCCGAGGAGGCCGTGAAGGGTGCCGACATCGTGCTTTGCGCCACCAATTCGCTGGGCAGCGTCTTCAAGGCAGATTGGGTCGAGCCGGGAATGCATCTCGGCAGCATCAAGCCGGCCGAATTGGAAGCCGCCGCCGTCGCCATGGCCGCTGTCGCCGTGACGCATTACCACGACAACGAGCCGACGATCATCCGCACCCATATCGATCCGGCAAAAGCCGACCAGCATGGCGTGCGGCACGAGCCGACCGGAATCGACGAATCCGCCATGCCCACCCTGCCCGACCTCATCCTCGGCCGGACCAAGGGGCGCACGGACGACAGCCAGATCACCGCCTTCCTCAATCATGCGGGCCTCGGCTATCAGTTCGCCGTCTGCGGCGCGGCCCTGCTGAAAAAGGCGCAAGCCGCCAAAGCGGGCAATGAATTACCGACCGAATGGTTCACCGAGGACGTGCATCCCTAGCGCGTCCGAGCAGCGATAACGAAGGGCGGAACCTCACGGTCCCGCCCTTTTGTTATCGGCTTGCCGTCGGCGCTCCCTCGGGCTTGGCAAGCCGCAGCAGCAGCCAGCCGCAAAGGGCTGATAGGAGCGAGCCGGCCAAGACGCCGATCTTCACCGCGTCGCCCATCTCCGGCATGCCCGGAAAAGCCAAAGCGCCGATGAACAGGCTCATGGTGAAACCGATGCCGCAGAGCAGAGCGACGCCATAGAGTTGCGTCCAAGTCGCGCCGGCCGGCAGATCGGCAAGGCCGCAGCGGATGACGACCCAAGAGAAGGCGAACACGCCGACTTGTTTGCCGAGGAACAAACCCATGGCGATGCCGAGCGGCACTGTCCCCAGCATAACCCGCGGATCGGTGCCGATCAGCGCGACGCCGGCGTTGGCGAAGCCGAAGATCGGCACGATCAGGAAAGCGACCCAGGGCTGGATGCCGTGCTCCAAGATATGCAGCGGCGACGTGCGGCTCTCGGGCTTGCCGGGCGTGGGCCGCAACGGGATCGTCAGCGCCAAGGCCACGCCGGCCAAGGTCGCGTGGACGCCAGACTTCAGAACCAGGACCCAGAGCAACAGGCCGAGCAGCAAATAGGGCCACAGCCGGGTGATGCCGAAGCGGTTCAAAGCGATCAGGGCCGCCAAGGTCAGGCCCGCCAGCGCCAGCATCAGAACGGACAATTCGGCGGTGTAGAAGAGCGCGATGATGACCACCGCGCCGAGATCGTCGAGAATCGCCAAGGTCGCCAGGAAAATCTTCAGCGAGGCCGGCACGCGAGGCCCAAGCAACGATAGGATGCCGAGCGCGAAGGCGATATCGGTCGCCGCCGGAATGGCCCAGCCACGCAGCAAATGCGGCGCATCGAGATTGAAACCGATGTAGATCAGCGCCGGCACGGCCATGCCGCCGGCGGCAGCGATGCCCGGCAAGGCGCGGCGCGGCCAAGTCTGCAATTGGCCATCGAGCATCTCGCGCTTGATTTCTAGCCCGACCAACATGAAGAACAGGGCCATCAGGCCGTCGTTGATCCAATGCAGCAAGGTCATGCCGAAGATCGGCTGTTCGAGTCCGCTAAAATAGACATCCGCAGCCGGCGAATTGGCGACGATGAGCGCCATAACGGCAGCGGCCATCAGTAAGAGGCCGCCGGACGCTTCATTGTCGAGCAAACGGCGCAAAGCGGACGGGGGCTTCTCTCGGCCGCGATTTGAGGTCTGATTCATCAACATGCTTTCATGCGAAGAAAAAATTCCAGCAATTTTACAATGCTGTCGCGCTAGCCAATCTAAAAATTTTGCGCGGCAAAAGCAAAGGGCGGGACCTCGCGGTCCCGCCCTTTTTCGTCAAGTCGTCGTCTCGGCTTACAGGCTGGGAATGCCCAGGGCCTTGAGCGCCGGGAACCACGTGCCCAACAAGGTCTGCGGCCACGGGATGGTCAGCAGTTGGTCGAACACGATATAGACGAACGTCACCACGGAGAGCGCGTAAGGAACGACGATCTTCCAAGGCTCGTTGTTTTCCAAGCGCATGAACAAGACGACGAAGAGCGGCGCGGTCGGGATCAGACCGATCGTCGCCATCGAGGCCATGAAGCCGACCATCCATCCGAAGAAGACCAAGCTGCGCAGAGCGACCATCTTCGGCGGGATATGCGCCGTGTCCGATTCCAGATCCATATGGATCTTCTGCACGAGTTCCTTCGTTTGGTCGGTTTCCACCGTGGTCATCGCAAGATCAGCCAAACTCTTCGTTTCGGCAGGACGCCGGAAGATCTGGTTGAGCAGACTGACCGAGCAGAAGACCAAGCCCGCCGAACCGACGATCATCGGCACGATCTTCGCGTCGAAGTTCCAGCGCGAGGCTTCATACAGCATGTAGCCCATGATCGAGAGGAACAGCACGTAGAAGATGTTCGACAGCTTGAAGGTCGGCGCGCCGAAGTCGGTGAGCATGTTCTTCAGGCCGCCGTGGCTACGGACGTCCTGCAGAACGGGACGGATGAAGCTCAGGAGGGCCATACCCAACACGACCATCACGACCGGACGTCCGAGCCAATCGAGGCCGTAACGCTCCACCGAGATGAACATGTAGCGCTCGATGATATCGCCCAGAACCAGGCCGAGAATCAGCGGCGGGCGCGGCCACTTCAGCTGCTTCATGATCCAGCCGAGATAGCCGAAGAACAGCAGGAAGTAGAGATCGCCCCACTGGCGCGAGCCTTCGAAGGCGCCGATATAAATGACCGACAGAACCGCCGGGCAGATCAGCGTGTAGCGGAGCGTGGCGAGCTTGGCGAAATAGCCCGACCACAGGTAGCACATGCCGGCGCCGACGATGTTGGCGATCGCGATCGACCACACCATCGAGTAGGTCACGCTGAGGTTCTTGCCCAGCATGTCCGGGCCCGGGACGAGGCCGTGGATCAGGAACGCGCCGAGCAGGATGGCCATGCCTGCGCCGCCGGGCACGCCGAACGCCACGGTAGTGACGAGCGAGCCGCCTTCCTTGGCGTTGTTCGTCGATTCCGAGGCGATGAC
The DNA here is from genome assembly GCA_964628235.1 of uncultured Rhizobium sp. Lineage (GTDB taxonomy): Bacteria > Pseudomonadota > Alphaproteobacteria > SMXQ01 > SMXQ01 > CAMAVH01. The sequence continues at coordinate 19,999 of CAZVLU010000011.1, forward strand.
GCCGCGAACGTCACCCTTGCCGAAGGTCTGGCTGGCGCCGCGCTCTGACTTGAGCGCATGACCGTATGCGAGCCAGTCGACGACTGAGCCGCTGATGCCGGGAACAGCACCCAGGCCGGCGCCGATCCAAGAGCAACGGATGATCAACCACCAATGGCGCAAGCAGTCCTTAATGCCTGCGACCATGCCTGACTTGATGTCGTATTTAGCAGTACCGGCGATCGCCGTTCGAGCGATAGCCAGGTCGCAAAGCTCGGGCAAGGCGAACAGGCCGAGGGTCGCGGGAACCAGAGGCAGGCCGTCCCAGAGATAAAGGCTGCCCATCGTCCAGCGAAGCGTGCCGGTCTGCGGGTCGGAGCCGATCATGGCGAGCATGATGCCGAAGCAGGCCACCGTCATGCCGCGCAGCGGCGCGGTGCCGGCGAGCACGGCCACCATCGAGATGCCGAACAGCGCCAGAGCGAGCAGTTCGGGCGAACCGATGAAAAGCATGACCGGGCGCAGCAGCGGAATGCTGACGCCGAGCAGCGCGGCGCCGAACAGGCCGCCGAGCATTGAGGAGAAGTACGACGCGCTCAGCGCGCGGCCCGCTTCGCCGTTCTTGGCCATCGGGAAGCCGTCAAGGACGGTTGCCGCAGATGCTGCACCTCCGGGCACGCCGAAGAGCACAGCAGGAATGGGATCGCCCGTGTTGGTCGCCGCACCAAGGCCGAGCAGAAGCGCGAAGGCCGAGTACGGATCCATGTCGAACGTGAAGGGCAGAAGCAGCGCGGTACCGGCGACGCCGCCGATACCGGGGATGATGCCGAGCACCAGTCCCATAACCACGCCGAGCGAAAGATACATCATTCGCTCGGGGCTCAAGATGATGAACAGCGCGTCTGTCGCTGCTCCAATCATAGATACTTCCATCGTCGTATACCCCGACTAGTCTATTTTTACTCGGGCCACGGCAACATGCCGCACCCGGTATCCTTCTGCCCCCGCGCCATCGTCTTCACTGCGCCGCTCTCTCAAATGGAGCGGTCGCCGTGCTGCAGCACGACGCGGTCGTTGCGACTGTCTGGATATGGAGGGAACGGTTGTCTCGCCGAGATCGGGCGAAAACCGCACAACGGAAGCCTGCCGGACCTCGCACGCTGCTCAGGTCGCGACAAATCTCTACTTCCCCTGCTCCGACCGCTTTCGCCTACATGGCGTCATTGCCGGAACAACCCCCACGAACATCTGGTTCGACCTGACATTCGCTTCTTATTATTGTCGATGATACAGCGCCAATCCTTAGACGCTGCACCGCCGAATTAAGCCCGCGATGCTATGGGATGGTCCTGGGGGTGTCAATCAAACAGGCGACAATTTGGCTGCGAAATGCAGACAATTCGTGATCGCCTATAACAGCCGCAAAGGCTTGGCCTATTGAGCCGATTCGCCCCCACAAGGATTTGCCGTTGTGGTCTTTTGCGCTGCAAAAGAGCGTTTCGCCGATTGATTCGATAACGAATCGCAACAGATCGCCGGTGCCCGGGAAGCGGACCCCGTTACGCCTGCGGCGGCGTATCCTTCCAACGCGGATACAACCGGTGCTGCACGTCAAAGAGATCGAGCGCCTTGCCGATCGTGTGATTGATGACGTCGTCCAGCGTTTTGGGGCGATGGTAGAACGCCGGCACCGGCGGCAGCACGAGGGCGCCATATTTGGCGGCGCGCGCCATCAATTCGAGGTGGCCGAGATGCAGCGGCGTCTCGCGCACTAGCAGCACGACGCGGCGCGCCTCCTTGAGGCAAACGTCGGCGGCGCGGGTCAGCAGATTGTCGTCATAGGAGTTGACGATACCCGACAACGTCTTAATCGAGCAGGGCGCGACGATCATGCCATCGGTCTTGAAAGAGCCGCTCGACAGCGACGCGCCGATGTCCTTCTGGTTGTGCACGACATCGGCGAGCGCCTTGACGTCGGACACCGACCAGTCGGTCTCGTCGAGGATCGTCTGCCCCGCCGACGGAGACATGATGAGATGCGTTTCGACGTCCGGCACGGCCTTGAGCGCCTCAAGGGCGCGAACGCCGTAAATGGCGCCCGAGGCGCCCGAAATGCCGATGATGATTCTACGCATGGGGACTCGAAAGTTGCGAGAGGGAGGTCGCGGCCTCGAACGGCAGCGCCGGGAACAATCCATATACGACTGGCAGCGCGATCCGGACCCGTGCGGCGGCACATCGTCCGCCTACCATACAAAATTCGCTCGTGAAGTCCACGGCGAGGCGCGTTCTGGGAGGGGCCAATATGAAAAAGGGCGTCCCGAAGGACGCCCTTTCATCAAGATCAGGGTCGCCGGCCCTTGGGGCCAGCGGCGAAGATTACTTCTTCTCCTGAACGACGTTGTCGCGCTTGCTCGAAGCCTCGCCGGCCTCTTTCAGGACATCCTTGGGCATCGCGGCGACCTTGTTGACGATCCGCTCGACAGTGTCGCCCGAGACGAGTTCGATTTCGAGCTTCGCCTTATCAGCCTCGGCAATGAACTCCGGGTCCTTCATCATCGCGGCGAAGGCATCGCGCAGCGCCTTCACACGATCGGCCGGCACGGCCGGCGGGGCGACATACGGACGGCCCATGGGCTGGCCGGAGAACACGACTTCGAGAATCTGGCGCTGGCGATCGTTTTTCGCGAGATCGAGGATCAGCGGGACGTTCGGCAGGTCCGGATGCTTTTCGAGGGCGAATTGCACGGTGACGTCGAGCTTCTTCTCGGCGAGCCACTGCGGGCGCGTCGACTTGACCGACGACCACGACCAGCCGCAACGGCCTTCGACTTCGCCGCGCTCGATGGCGAGGTTGACGTCGTTGCCGCCCGGATAGCCGGTGATGAGCTTCAGCTTGGCTCCGAGCACGTTGTTCATGGTCAGCGGGAAATTGTCGGTGTCGGCGCCGGGGCCGGTGCCGCCGACGACATGCGGCTTGGTCAGCAAGTCTTCGACGGTCTTGACGCCAGCGGTGTGCCAGAAGCCGCAAATGCTGACTTCATTGTTCATGCTGCCGATCCAGGTGAACTTGGTCGGATCGAACTTCGCCTGGGGATTGTCGAACAGCGGCTCGAAGGCGGCGGCGCGCGCCACTGTGCCGAAGGTCGTGCCGTCTTTGGGCAACGTGTTCGCAAGCGCGTTGGCAAGCAGCAAGCTGCCGGCGCCCGGCATGTTGCGCGGGGTCATGCTGGGGTTGCCGGGCAGGTGCTTGCCCATGTGGCGCACGAGCACGCGGGCGTAGGTGTCGTAGCCGCCGCCCGTGCTGTAACCGATAAAAACGTCGACGTTCTTGCCCTTGTAGAAAGACGCGACGTCTTGAGCGAGCGCCATGGAAACCGGGGCCGCAGCGCAGAAGCCGGCGGCGACAGCAGTCAGAGCCAGACGGTTAAGTCCTGACATCTTCATGTGAGATTACTCCTTCTTATGTAAGGCCTGCGATGCGGCGCTCGTGTGAGCGGCGCGGCGCATTCGGTGAACGACTTCGCGTGGCGACGGAAAATCCCGGAATCCCTGCGATTCGTATGACGGGTTTCTTGTGACGGGTTTCTTGGGCCGGGCGCGATGCGTTTTTATTAATCCGTCGCCGACGTCGATTTGCGCAGAGACTAATTCCTGCCTATGGCGGGATCAAGACGAAATCATGTTATTTCTAAGGGAATTCGGGGCCAGATAAAGCCTGCGAATGCTGGATATTTTTCATGCCTTCAAGTGCGAGGAATTCGCAATATCGCCTCCCGTTATTGCCTGCAATCAAACCAGAATGCTGCGCCGCACAAGTTATAGGCAGAGGCAAACGACTGCCGCTGTGCGCAGGATGCGTCCTGCTCTATATTTTTTGACAATCGAAGGCTGGCAATAGGAAAGCGCTGCGGATGGATCGCCTCAAAACGATGGAGACCTTCGTCAGCATCGTGAAGACGGGCAACCTGTCGGAGACGGCCCGCCAGCTTTCCGTGTCGCGCGCCATCGTCAGCCGGCATTTGCAGCAGCTCGAAGAGCATCTCGGCGCCCGCCTGTTCAACCGCACGACGCGGCAGATCGCGCTAACAGACATCGGCGAGCGCTACTATGCCTTCTGCAGCAAGATCCTCAGCGAGATCGAGGATGAAGAGATGGCCGTCTCGCGCCAGCAAACCCAGCCCAAAGGCATGCTGCGTCTGCTCGCCTCCCCGTCCTTCGGCAACATGCAGCTCGGTCCCATCGTCGCCGACTTCCTGGCCGCCTACCCGACCATCCAGGTCTCGATGGAGCTCACCTCTTACGAAGTTCCCGATCTCGACAAAAAGACCTTCGATCTCGCGGTGCATCTGTCGGACACGTCGCCCGATACGCCGCTCGTCGGGCGCAAGGTCGGCGAAATCCGTTGGCTGCTCTGCGCCTCGCCGAAATATCTCGAGAAATTCGGCGCTCCCGAGGCGCTCGATGACCTCGCGAAGCACAACTGCCTGCTCATGCGCACCACCAGCCGCAAGCCGGTCTGGACCTTCAAACGCGGCAGCCAATCGGCCAGCGTCAAGATCGCCGGATCGCTTGCCACCAACAGCGTGATGGGCACGCGCGCCGCCGTGCTTAAAGGCCTCGGTATTTCCATCCTGCCGATGTACGCGCTGAACGACGCGCTGGCGGACGGCTCGATCGTCGAACTGCTGCCTCAGTACCGCCTGCAGGGCCGCTCGGTCTACGTGCTCTACCGCTTCAATCGTTACGTGCCGAACAAAGTGCGCGTGTTCATCGATTTCCTCGCCGCGCGCCTGGCCGCCGGCGACCAACCGGACCGTATCGCCGTTTAACGCCAAGCTGATGCCGCCAACCGATCGATAGTGTCCAATATTATTGGACAATAATCCGGCATCGCTGCTTGCCAGCCACCACCGGCAGGTCAACACTGCAAGACAAGAACGAAGGCGCGGCCATCGTAGCGGCGCCCCCACAGCAGAGAGGAGAGTTGCCATCATGGCAGAATGTTTCGTCGCCAAGGCGACCGAACTGAAAGACGGCGACCGCCGCATCGTCATCCACGGCGACCATGAGATCGGCGTGTTTCGCGACAAGGGCGAACTTTACGCCTACAGCAACTATTGCCTGCACCAGGGCGGCCCGGCTTGCGAGGGCTTGATCATCGCCAAGGTCGAGGAAAACCTGCGCCCCGACAAAACCAGCAAAGGCCTGATCTTCAATCCTGACGAAATGCATTTCGTCTGTCCGTGGCACGGCTACGAGTACGACATGAAGACCGGCGAATGCGCCAGCGACCGCAAGCTCAAGCTGCGCCGCTACGAGATCAAAACCAAGGGAGACGACCTCTATGTCGTCGTCTAAGACGGCAACCGCCAAGCGCAAGCCGGCCAAAGCTGCGGCGAGCAAGGCGACAGCCGGCAAGGCGGCGGCGAAATCCGCCACGCGCAAGGCAGCCCCATCGAAAAAATCCGCGGTTCCCGCCCTGGCCGTCGCCAGCAACAGCGTCGGCCCGCAAATGACCGAGCTGGCGGTGATCATCGAGAAAGCGATGCGTGCCGACGATCTATCGGCGATCCCGGCCGAGCCGTTGCAACAGCTGATCGCCGCCGTCGCCAAGGCCTATAGCGCCAAACGCGAAGCCGGCGAGCAATTCCATCCTGTGAGTCGTGCCGGACGCCTGACGCCGACGGACATCATGGTGATGGCCAACGGCCTGCTGCGCTCCGGCAATCTGCAGATATTCGAGCTCGGCATGTGGCAGAGCTGGACCGGCGACTGACTTCACCGAACAGGCTTCACGAAGCAAAACCCGAAACGTCAACAGGACGAAAACGAGGGAGAGAGACATGGAATTGGTCAGCGATGGCGACCGCCGCGTATCGGTCGATGAACTGAACACCACGAAATTGCTGTCGCACGCCGCGCAACAGGCGCGCCAGCGCAAATTCGACGACATCATGATCGTCGACGTGGACGCGCATCATTACGAGAATGAGAACATGAACGAGATTCTTCCGTTCATGGAGAATGGCGTGCTCAAGCAGCTCGCCATGGCGGGCCGCGGCTTCGGCCGACGCATGCTGGTGCCTGGTCAGGTCGGCTATCAGGACATGGGCGGCCGCGTCCCGCGCTATCCGCTGCGCGGCTCCGAAAAGGTCCCAGCAGGCAGCCAACGCGACATCACGCTCGGCCTGCGCTGGATGGACGCCATGAGCGTCGATTACTCCTGCCTGTTCCCGACCGGCATGCTCAACATCGGTCTACATCCGCAGAAGGAGATGGAGTCCGATCTTTGCTGGGCCTACAACCGCTGGCTCACCGAAAAAGTGCTTCCCGAATCGGGCGGCCGCATCTTCTCGATGCTGACGATCCCTTTCCAGGATCCGGACGAGGCGCTGCGCCACGTCGAGACTTTCGGCGAATGCAAAGGCGTGACAGGCTTCATGGTCACCACCGTGCGCCACAACCCGGTGCACGACAACTGCTACATGAAGGTCTACTCCGCCATGCAGGAGCGCGGCCTGACGCTCTCGTTCCATTCGGGGCCGAATTGGGGCGAGTCGGTGTTCAAGACCTGCAACCGATTCATCTCGGTCCACGCTCTCGGCTTCACCTTCTACAACATCCTGCATCTCACCAACTGGGTCGTGAACGGCATGGGCGAGCGCTTCCCCAAGCTGCCGGTCGTCTGGATCGAAGCCGGCCTCGCTTGGGTGCCCTTCCTGATGCAGCGCCTCGACCACGAATACATGATGCGCTCGTCGGAATGCCCGTTGCTGAAGAAGAAGCCGTCGGACTATATGCGCGACATGTACTACTCGTCGCAGCCGATGGAAGTGCAGGACATGAAGGCGATGGAATGCACCTTCCGCATGATGAACGCGGAAACCCAGTTGCTCTACTCGTCGGACTATCCGCACTGGGACTTCGACTTGCCGAGCACGATCTCCGACCTGCCCTTCCTCAGCGAGAAGGCCAAGCACAACATCCTCGGCGGCAATGCCGCGCGCCTCTTCAAGCTGCCGCCGCGCAACGAAAAACAGAAAGAGAACCTCAAGCGCTTCGGCAATCTCGTGACGGCGTAAGATCGTTCTGGCAGACGACAAATAAGCGCCGTAGGACACTGCGGCGCTTTTTTATTTTCGACATCTCAAGCGCTCGCTAGTTCCAGATCTTCTCGAGCAGCAGCGTGAGGATGCCGGAGATCGGCGGCAGGCATGACGCCGCGATCAAACGGTTGATGACGAAGCGGCGGCCCATCATCGGCCATTCGAACATAATGACGCGCTGAAAGCCGAGCACCGACCAAGCGGTGAGAAAGGTGACGAGCGCCGGCAAGCCCGCGCCCGCCTTCGACAGCGCGACGATGATCGGGAAGGTGATGATCGGGCCGCCCGGCGTGAAACCGCCGATGACCCAGGCGATTAGGATTCCGCGCATGCCCGACTCGCCGCCGATCAGATGCGAGATCGTCTCTTGCGGCAGGATTTGGCCGAGGAATCCCGCCGCGAGCAGGGCCAGCGCCACGCGCGGCGCGTTCTGCATGATCAGTTCGAAAGAGGCTTTGAGGCCGGGCGCGAGCAAGTTCTTCGGGTGACGCCAGGCGATGAACATCAGCACCAGCGCGCCGCCCCCCATGAAGATCAAGCTACCCACGGCGGTCGCCCTCGCCCAGGCCGCTCTTATCGTTGCTGGGGCCGTTGAGCGTCGCCGCTTGCTCCGCCGAGGCTTCCTTCACGGCCTCTTGCAGCCGCCCCTCTTCTGCCGGCGTGTCGGTGCGCGCCGGCAAGCCCGGCAGCAAGCGCGCGAGATAGCCGGCGATCAACGGCAGCGGCAGGTTGGCGAGCGAACGCATGACGGCGAAATCCATGCCCATCAGCGGGATCTCCCACACCATGACGCGCTGAAAACCAAGCAAGGCCCAGGAGGTCAGATAAGCGACCAGCGCGCCGCGATCGGCGCCCGCCATGTACAGCGCGAGGACGAACGGAAATGAGGTGATCGGGCCGCCCGGCGTCAGCGCGCCGGCGACCGTGGCGATGACGAGGCCGCGCCATCCCGATTGCTCGCCGACCCAATGGGCCACCTTGTCGCGCGGCAGCAGCACCTGGGCGAAGCCGGCGACGATCATCGCGAGAAGAATGCGCGGCGAGATATAGATGAGAAGTTCGAGATCGTGGCGGAAGGCTTCGATCAGCGCGTCGTAGCCCTCGAGCCACCAGCAGGCGGCGGCGGCGACGATCGTCATGGCGACGAACATCCAGAACGTCCGATCGAACATTCGGGACGCCAGAGAGCCGGATCGTTGACGAGGTTCTTTTGCCATGACACGCGCAAGCGACGGAAGGTGCAGCGACAATACAGCAATTGCCGTTGCGAAAAGAACAGCCTCTGCGAAAAGCGTGCCGAACGCGCGTCAGAAATGCGCAAAAAGAAAGGGCGCCGTCGCCGGCGCCCTTCCCTGTTTCAGTCCGTGGACCGACTTACTTGCCGAGCAAATGGCCCCACTTGGCGTGGGTCTTCGCCGCCAGCTCAGGCGACGATTCCGCCACCGGCGGGAATTCGTCCTTCCACTCGAACGGACGGCAAGCGTCGACGATCGCGCGCGAGTTGAAGTTGTCGCCCGCCTGCTTGCGCGGATCGAGAGCGCCCGACCAAGCGCGGCGGGTGATGTCGATGTCCTCGATCGGATCGCAACGCGAGGCCATGGCCCAGGTCACGTCCCACAGGTTGGACGGATCGATGTCCTCGTCGACCACGATGGACCAGCGGCCCAGGTAGTTGCCGGCGTGGACGTTGCAGCAGAGCTGCGCGGCCTGACGCGAGTGGCCCGGATAGGCCTGCTTGATCGAGATCACGTTGAACAAGCGGCCGCCGCCGTTCTGGTGGCACCACACGCCCTGCACGCCGGGAAGGCCGGCGGCTTCGACCTGGTCCCACACCAGCGCCGACTTGATGACCGACTTGGACATCGTGTAGTCGGACGGCGGACGGCCCGGACGCGCCATCGTGATGATCGGATCGTTGCGGTAGTAGACGCGCTTGATCTTGACCACGTTGTCGGGACGGACGGACGAGGCGTAGTAGCCGGTCCATTCGCCGAACGGGCCTTCCGGACGCAGATCGTCGGGCGAGATTTCGCCTTCGAGGACGATTTCGCCGTGGGCCGGAATCGGCAGGCCGTGCAGCTCGCTCTTGAGCATGTCGAACGGCTTGCCGCGATGGCCGGCGGCGTAAGCGAACTCGGAGGTGCCGTACTGGATTTCGTTGCCGGCGGCGAGGAACATGAGCGGGTCATGGCCGACGCTGATGGCGACCGGGCACGGCTTGCCCATCTTGAAGTACTTTTCGCGGATCAGGCGGCCGTGCTTGCCGGGGCTCATCCACAGGCCGACGGTGTTCTTGTCATGCACCATGACGCGGTAGGTGCCGCAGTTCACCCAGTCGGAGTCCGGGTCCTTCATGATGATGCAGTCGCCGGTGCCGATGTAGCGGCCGCCGTCGAGCTCATGCAGGAAAGGCACGGGGAACTTGAAGATGTCGACGTCGCCGTCGCGATCGACGTTCTCGAGGATCGGGCCGGTGTTGACGAAGCGCGAGGGGATCGTCTTGAAGTCCTTCATGCGGTCGCGATAGGCGCGCACGACATCCATCGGCCCCTTCGGCTCGGGCAGGCCGAGCGTCATGGCGAGACGGTTCGGCGACGCGGTCATGCCCGACAGGATGCGGAAGCCCTTGGGATAGCCAGGAATGTTGTCGAACAGAATCGCCGGCGGGTTTTCCGGGGTCGCGTGATAGATCATCTCGGCGATGGCGCCGATTTCGAGGTTCCAATCCGCCCCGTCGACCTTCTGCAGTTCGCCCAAGGCGTCGGCGCGGGTCAACCACTCGCGCAGATCCTCATGCGGAGTGTCGTACTTGGTCTTCTTGGCCGTCTTCACGTCCGTGTCTTTCGTCTGTGCCACTGTGTCGCTCTCTTCGTTCGAGGAACTGGTGACGGGCCGAGGCGTACGCCTCTCGCTCCCACCGAACCGCCGATGGCGGTGAAGTCTGTCTCCGCGCGCCGCGCCGGCAACTTGCCGTACGGCCCGATCTAACATGAACGGCTTAGAACATGTGCCTCAGCCGCCGTGCCTGGGCTTCGCCGGATAAACCGGCCTCGCCTCTTCTCAACGCGGGGTCGTTCGCTAATTACCAAACCGGGCGGCTAAAAACAAAACCATAATGCCTAGCTAGCTATACCGTTTCGATTTATGAGCGATATGTCACAAAAGGGTGCCGATTCGCCTGTTCGCCCGGCAAAATCACAATTGCGAGCGCTTCTTAAGATGCGTTCGCCCGCGCAATAAAATGACCGTTCTCGCTGCCTCATGGCCGAATGCAAAGCGAGGGGCGGAACCGGGACGCCCGGCCCCGCCCAATCCGTCGCTCAGTTGTACTTCTTCGTCAAAACATGCGCGATACGCTCGCGACGCTCCGGCGTGATATCGCCGACGAGGCCGATGGCCGTCTTCTTCGCCACATCCGAATCGATGTAATCGACATAACGGTCCTTCTTGTTCATGTCCGCGACGAAGGCGGGATCGGTCAGAACCTCCTTGATCTTGGCGCGCATGAAGTCGAGCCGGTCGGCCGGGACGCCCGGCGTGGTCAGCAGCACGCGGCCGAGCTTGTCGAGCGCGCCGCGGAAGTCGATCCAGAACGCCTGCTCGTCGGTCAATTTCACCATGTCGAAGATCGTCGGCAGGTCCTTGAAGTACTGCGAGCGGTCGCGGCTCATGTTGGCCACGGCGCGCGCCTGGCCGCTGCTGACGTAATTGTTGGCCGAGGTATCCGACACGAAGACCGAGTCGGTCTCGCCGCGGAACACCGACAACGCCGCTTCGCTGCTGCCCTTATAGCCGATGATCAGCTTGCACTTGAGCTGCAACGCTTCGCAGGTGACGGCGCCGCCGTCGGACAAGCCATCGGTCGGGCCGCTGCCGGCCCAGGTGATCGGCCGGTTCAGTTTCTGCGCGTCTTGCGGCGTCTTGATCGGGCTATCGGGCTTGACCAGCCAGAGCCACGGCGAAGCGCTGACGATGCCGTAATATTCGAACTTGGCGAGATCGTAGCGCGCATTGTCCTGGCCGAGCACCTGGCCGAGACCGGCCGCGGTGCCATTGGCCAGAGTCATCTGCAAGCCGTCGGGCGTCGCGGTGTAGAGACGGTTGAGCGAGGTCAGCGAGCCGGCGCCCGGCTGATTCTCGACGATCACGGTGGCGCCGATGGCCTTCTCGAGCTGCGGCGCGATAAAGCGCGCGTAGGCGTCGTAGCCGCCGCCCGGGCCGAAGCCGACGATGATCTTCACCGTCTTGCCCTTGTAGAACTCGGCGGCGGACTGCGCCGCGACAGGCGAGATGGCCGCGGCGCCGGCGAGCAGCAGCGCGGTGGGCAGAATGGCGCGCAGCGCGCGCCGCATGAAAGTGGCGGTCATAGAAGTCTCCCAATTTGTCCGGCCGATTTCGGCTCGGTTTTTCCCGTGGCGACGTGATGGCCGCCTTGCCTCATCTAGAAGACTATCACCGTCGCCCGCCCGGTCAATCGCGCGCTACGCCGAGAAAAGCGCACAATTGCCCGCATAACATGAAAATGAGCATGAAAAAGGGGATGCGGTTTCCCGCATCCCCGATCTTACGCTTACGCTTTACTGTTACGCGTGATGTTACGCTTACGCTACGCACGGGCGCTTGCGCGCCCTCATCGCCAAACCCGATACGCTGGACTTAGCGGTACTTCTTCAGGACCACGTCGATGACGCGCTTCTGCTGCTCCGGCGTAATGTTGCCGACGCTGGTCGCGATCTTCATGGTCTCTTCCGGGCCGATGTAATCGACATAGCGTTGGGTCTTTTCGCCTTCGGCGATCAGGGCCTTGTCGGTCAGCACCTTCTTCGTCGCGGCTTGCATGAACGCCAAACGATCCTTCGGCGTGTTCGGCGTCATGACCAGCACGCGGCCGAGCGCGTCGAGGTTCGAGCGGAAATCGAACCACCACTCCTGATCGGGCGTCAGCTTCGTCGCCTCGAACACGGTCGGCGTGTCGGGCAGGAAGCGCGAGCGCTTGCGGCCGATTGTGGTGACGGCAACGGCCTGGCCCGACTTCACATAGTTGGCGGCGGTCGAGTCGGAGGTGATGATCGAGTCCATCTCGCCGCGGAACACGGCGATGGCCGCTTCGTTGCTGCCTTGATAGGCGATCACGACTTTGCAATTCATGCCGAGCGCTTCGCAGGTCATGGCGGCGCCGTCGGACAGACCGCCGGTCGGGCCGGAGCCGGCCCAGCGGTTGACCTCTTTACTGTTCAGGAAATCGGCGACGGTCTTGCGCTTGCCGTCGACCGCGACTTGCCACACCCACGGCGAAGCGCTGACGATGCCGAGATAATCCATCTTGGCCAGGTCATAACGCACGTTCGGCGTCTCGAGGATCTGATCGACGCCGGCTGCGGTGCCGTTGACAAGCATCATCTGCAGACCGTCGGGCTGCGCCATGGCGATGCGATTGATGGCGATGAGGCCGCCGGCGCCCGGCTGATTTTCGACGATCACCGTCGCGCCGATTTCCTTCTCGAGGTAAGGCGCGATCATGCGCGCGTAAGCGTCATAACCGCCGCCCGGACCGAAGCCGACGACGATGCGGAGAGTCTTGCCCTTATAGAACGCGGCAGCGTCTTGCGCCCAAGCCGGGCTGGTCGCGGCCGGCGTGAAGGACAGGGCCGTCGCCACGGCGAAAGCCGCAGTGGCAGGCAGCATGGCGCGCCAAGCGCGCGCGATGATGGAAGCTTGCATACGAGACTCCTGAATAAAAAAGGCCCTCGCAATGGAGGGCCTAGGACGGTTCGCCGTAGTGGGCTGAAGCTCGGGGGGAAGCCAGCCGGGGCGAACCGTCATAGGAGATCGTTATCTAAGTATTCCAGAGAACGATTCCAAGAGTCTTTTACAAGAGGATGATAATTTTATTTCATTTTTGCCCGGTTTTTGAGCGTCCTAAAAATCTGCCCAAGTCTTAGGCTGCTGGCTTCACCCTCCGCAGCCATTACTCTTTGGTCAGCAGCTCAGCCACCTGATCGACAACGGCTTTTGGCGTTTGATAGACGCGTTCGAGCATCGCATTCAGGCGGGCGCCGCCGACCGGATTGACCTCCAACTGCTGCTTGTCGCACTCGGCCAGGAATTCCGGATCCTTCATCGTCGCATCGAAGGCGTCGCGCAGCGCCTTCACGCGGTCGGCCGGCATGTTGGGCGGTGCCAGGACCGGACGACCCATCACCTGCTGCACCAGCACCAATTCGAGAATCTGGCGATCGGAGTCGTTGCGCGCCAATTCGGTCACCAGCGGCAAATCGGGATAGCCCGGATCTTTTTCGGCGGCGAGTTGGAGCAGCATGATGATCTTGCCGTCCTTCACCCACGGATCGACGCGGTTGCGGAAAGCAGAGGACGAGCCGCCCGACAAATGCGCGGTGACTTCGCCGCGCTCGAGCGCGAACAACCCCTCCTGCGAGCTCTTGTAGCCTTCGATCACCTTGAACTTGGTGCCGAACATATTGTTGAGCAGGCGCGGATAGACCGACGTGGCCGCTGCGCGGCCCGTGCTGCTCGCCGTCAGCTCGTATTTCGTCAAGTCGGCCAACGTGCGCACCGGCGTCTTGGTCGAGACGAGAAGGATGCCGGTCTCTTGCTGCGGCGTGCCGATCCAATTGAACTTGGTCGCCTCGAACTTCACGCTTTTGTCGGCCGGATTGATCAGCGCTTCGATGGCCGCCGCGCGACCGGTCATGCCGACCTCAGAGCCATCCTTGGGCGCCACGTTATAAATATAGTTCGCCGCCACAAGGCCGCCCGCCCCCGGCATGTTCTGCACGATGAAGGTCGGATTGCCCGGAATATGCTTGCCCATGTAGCGCGTGATGACGCGGCTATAAGCGTCATAGCCGCCGCCGCCCGCCGAGCCGAGCATGAATTTGATCTGCTTGCCTTTGTAAAACTGCTCGACCGTTTGCTGCGCGGCGGCTGTCCCGGCGCCCATCGCCAAACCGAAACCGGCCAGCATGAATGCGCCCAATATCCTGCAAGACCCAGTGAGGGCCTGTCCCATCTTCATAACCTGTACTCCCTGTTGTTGCCGTCGATCTAACGTCGCTGGCTTGCCGTCAGTATCGGCCGGTCATTTCCGGCCCGTCAACGCCCCAACCCGCCGCGCCGCCCCCTGCCCAGCCAACCCCCGCTAAATGCGAAAGAGTTTCATACGCATTTAAAGTAGACAGAATTGTTATAGTGAGGGTATGCTCAGGCACATTATGACTATCAGACAACTTCGTTACTTCCTGCGTATCGTCGAACTGAAAAGCTTCAGCAAGGCGGCCGCTTATCTTCATGTCGCCCAGCCTGCGCTCGGGCTGCAGATCCGCAAGCTCGAGGAGGAGTTGGGCGTCAAGCTGCTCAACCGCCACTCGCGCGGCGTGTCGGCAACCGAAGCCGGCCTGATCTTGCGCGACCATGCGCTGATCGTGCTGCGCCAGATCGAGCGCGCCAAGATGCACCTCATCGACTTCGCCGGCCCGCCACGCGGCAAGATCGCCGTCGGCGTGACGCCCACGGTCAATCTCGTGCTCGCCAGCGCGCTCGTGCAGAAATGCCGCGTCGAACTGCCCAACGTGTCGCTCAGCATCGTCGAAGGCATGAGCGAGAACTTGATGGAATGGGTCGAGAACGACCGGCTCGACATGGCTTTCTCCTACAACCCGTCGGCGGTGCGCGGCCTGGTCTGCGAACCGATGCTGACGGAAGACCTTTGTCTCGTCGGCCCGCCCGGCGCGACCCTGCCTGCTGCCAAAGCGGCAGCGAAACGCGGCAAGAACAGCGGTCTCGAAAGCATCGCCTTTGCCGACATCGCAGAACTGCAAATGATTCTGCCCAGCCCGCCGCACGGCTTGCGCAGCATCGTCGATGAAGTCGCCAACCAACAAGAGATCGAACTCAAGATCACGTTAGAGATCGACTCGGTGCCGGCGACGAAAGAGTTGATCGAAAAGGACCTCGGCTACACCATCCTCGGCATGGGGGCTGTGAAGCGCGAAGTGGAAGACGGTCGCCTGACGGCGCGCACCATCACCTCGCCGAATCTCTCGCGCAACATGTTCCTCGCCTATTCGAGCAAGCGTCCGTCGTCGAAGGCGAGCAACGCCGTGCGCCAGATCATCCGCAGCGTCGTGCAGGACGGCATCGCCAGCGGCCAGTGGGCGTGGCGTCCAGTCGAATAGGTCAAGTTCACCAAAGCGTCGCCAAGTAATTGCGACCGATTCTCAAATTTCGACTTGCGGCAGCTACATAACGATATTGATTCGCAATCTCCATATATTGAAATCACTTAGATCGTAGTGTGATTTTATGTTTGTAGATGGCTGGGGACGGCTATATCTCTGATCCATCACCGGCGCCCAGCAGAAGGCGCTTTTATCGCGGGTTACCGCGCTGCCGCACCCAACCGGCCCGCCGCCCCCGCCCCACGATCCAGATATTGGAGAATTTCATGCCACGCGATCCGAAGGCCACTGGCGTCGTCAAAGAACTCGACAAGGTGGTCGAAGACTTCATGAACAACACGCGCTTCTTCCACGAGCCCTTCAACGAGGGCCGCGCGCAGATGTTCGTCTATCAGCATCGCCAGAACACCCGCTATCGCAACTCCGTCCTGAAGCTGAAGGTCGCGACGAACTGCCCGGACTGGGAAACCCGTCTGCGCGTCATCGGCGCCGCCGCTGAAGAGATCATCGCCGACGACGAGCACGGCGGCGGTCTGCCGCACTGGCAGATCCTCGAGAACCTCGGCCTCGCCGCCGGCATGTCGAAGGCCAAGATCCGCGCCGCGACTCCGCTGAAGTCGACCCAGCTCGCCTGGAACGCTTGGCACGGCCTGATGGACAACAAGCATTGGCTGCTCGGCCTGGTCGCCAACGTCGTCGCCGAACGCGCCAACATTTCCGGCTACGGCAAGGGCGGCGAGCTCAAGAAGCACGGCTGGTTCGGCCATGAGCGTCTGCGCTGGAAGAAGACCCTCGGCCTGCCGGACGACAAGCTGGGCTTCTTCAAGCTCCACGAGATCGCCGACGAGGTCCACTCCGACCTCGGCTGGAAGAACGTCGGCAAGTTCGCCAAGGAACTCCGCATGGAAGCCGAAGTGGTCGAGATCGGCCGCCAGAACCTGGCCGTTTGGGAGCACTACCTCAACGGAATCGGCGATGCCGGCGATATCCTGAACAAAGAACTGAAGCGCTCGGGCCGCAAGGCGGCCTAAAAAGCGAGGCACAGCCATAACTTATGGGCAGCGTGAGCCCAAAAAAGACGGCTGTTTTGAATACTTTTGTATAGAACCGCGTGTGCTAAATTGGTTATAGCACACGCGGTTTTTTCTTTTGGAGGCACGCAATCATGAGTCTGACAGCTAACGCCGAACAGAAACTCCTTCTCGACCCTTATGGGGACTGGGCGGACGGCGAAGGCGTGCCGATCGTCACCGGCCTCAGCATCGACATCTTCGACGTCGTCACCAAACCCTGGGCCCGCTTCGGCATGGACGGCGCCATCATTCATCTCGATGGCCGCGGCGACTTCACCAACATGTTCGTGCTCGACGTGCCGCCGGGCGGCAAATCGGCGCCGCAGAAGCACATGTATGAAGCCGTCGTCTATGTCATGGACGGCCACGGCTCGACCGTTGTCGAGACGTCGGACGGCCGCAAGCACACCTTCGAGTGGCAGCCCAAGAGCCTGTTCGCCCTGCCGCTGAACGCGAAGTACCAGCACTTCAACGGCTCGGGCAAGGAACGCGCCCGTCTGTCGGTGGTGACCAATCTGCCGATCATGATGAACCTGTTCCACAACAACGACTTCATCTTCGCCAACGATTTCCAGTTCACTGACCGCGAGAGCGGCGACAACTACTTCGCCGGCGAAGGCGAATTCATCCCAGTGCGTCCGGGCCGCAACATGTGGGAGACGAACTTCGTCCCCGATCTCTCGGGCTTCGAGCTGAAGACCTGGGACGCGCGCGGCGCCGGTTCGTCGAACATGAAGTTCATCCTGGCCGACGGCACCATGCACGCGCACTCGTCGGAAATGCCGGTCGGCACGTACAAGAAGGGCCATCGCCATGGTCCGGACTTCTACGTCTATACCGTGCACGGCACCGGCTACTCGCTCTGCTGGATGCCGGAGGACAAGGACTTCAAGCGCATCGACTGGAAGCACGGTATCGTCTTCGTGCCGACGGAAGGTCTCTTCCATCAGCACTTCAACACCAACCCGACTCCGGCACGCTATCTCGCGATCGCGCTTGGCTCAATGCGCTATCCCTTCACCGCGAGCAAGCGCAACCTGTTTGCCGGCGGCGTCGACACCAGCGTCGAAAAGGGCGGCAATCAGATCGAGTTCGAACACCAGGACAAGCGCATCCACGGGATTTATCTCGCGGAACTCAAGAAGAACGGCGTGAAGTCGAACATGGCCAGCCAGATCGATGAATCGCAGTACGGCGATTTGCTGGTGAAGTAATACGCCGCTTCGCCTGATCTCTATAAACGGCCGGACTGAAAAGTCCGGCCGTTTTGCTTTTAACGGTCGGAAAAGACTGCCAGAATAACGATAATGACGATAAGGCAGGGCCGCCAAGGCTCGCCGCACAGGGATGAACCGCGGAGACGGTGACGCTCGAAGAGCGCCCTTCCCTACATTGCTATGCACAAGTTTGGGAGGACGACGATGCCGGACGACTTGCAACTCATGCCGAGCGACCCGGACAAGAAATTCCTGCTCGATCCCTACCTCGATTGGACTAAGGCGGAGGGCCTGCCGGTCTATGAGGATTTCGGACTCGACGCCTTCGAATGCTCGACGA
Source organism: uncultured Rhizobium sp. (assembly GCA_964628235.1). Classification (GTDB taxonomy): domain Bacteria; phylum Pseudomonadota; class Alphaproteobacteria; order SMXQ01; family SMXQ01; genus CAMAVH01. The sequence continues at coordinate 37,915 of CAZVLU010000011.1, forward strand.
GGTCTTGGGCGCGCTTCGACGCCAAGGGCGCCTTCCTGCATGTGGCGGGGCGCGGCGACTTCGTCTCCTGTTTTGCCCTCGAATTGGACCCCGGCCGCAAAACTGCGCCGATCAAGCATCTGTTCGAGGCCGTCTATTACGTCATCGACGGCCACGGCTCGACCACGGTGTGGACGCCGGAGGGACGCAAGCACAGCTTCGAGTGGGCGCCGAAAAGCATGTTCGCCATCCCGCTCAACTGCCGCTACCAGCATTTCAACGGCTCCGGTCGCGAGCGCGCGCTGCTCACCTGCACGCACGATCTGCCGCTGGTGATGAACCTGCTGCACAATCACGACTTCGTCTTCGATAACCCGTTCGTTTTCGCCGACCGCGTCGGCGATCCGAAATATTTCGACGGCGAAGGCGATTTCATCGAGGTGCGGCCGGGTCGGCATATGTGGGAGACGAACTTCGTTCCCGATCTCACCGCCCTCGAATTGAAAACCTGGGACGCCCGCGGCAAGGGCTCGGCCAACATCTGCTTCATCCTGGCCGACGGCACCATGCACGCCCACATCTCGCAAATCCCGACGGCGCGCTACAAGAAGGGCCACCGCCACATGAACGGCGTGCATATCTTCGCCGTCAACGGCTCGGGCTATACGCTGGTGTGGTACGAGGGCGACAAGGACTTCAAGCAGATTCCCTGGCGTCACGGCATCATCTACGCGCCGGCCTTCTGGATGTTCCACCAGCATTTCAACACGGCGCCGGAGCCGGCCCGCTACATGGCCATCGCCATCGGCAGCCGGCGCTATCCCTTCACCGAAATGCGCCGCAAAGGCGTCGAGGGCGCGGTCGACACCAGCATCGCCAAGGGCGGACGCCAGGTCGAATACGAGGACCAGGATCCGCGCATCCATCCGATCTGGCTCGCCGAAATCGCCAAGACCGGGGTGACCTCCCAGATGGGCGATATCTTCGACGAAAACGGTCGCGTCTTCCGGCCCTGAGAAGCGTTGTTTCGCAGAGGCCGACAAGGGCCTTTTTTGTCCCCGAAACCGTTGCCAATCATGGCTTTCCAGGCGTTGCGGGGCCTCGGACGATCCTCTATGGTCCGGCCACCGCCTCCGGAGCCGATTTGGCGCTCGGGCCGACCAATTTCCGCCCAAGTTATTCCGCTAAGCGAAATAGGTAATTCATGAAGAACGTCGATGAAGAAGAGCTGATCATGCACGAGCTTGAGTTCGATCACGGCCACATGACCCCCGAGCAGCAGCAGGCGATCGCCGACGTGATCTGGGCGGCCGACAACGTGGAGCTGAAAACGGTCGGCGTCGACATCGGCTCGTCGACTTCGCATCTGATGTTCTCGCGCGTCCATCTGCAGCGCCTGACAACGGCGCTCTCCAGCCGCTTCGTCGTGGTGGGCCGCGAGGTGCTGTGGCGTTCACCGATTCTGCTCACGCCTTACAAGCTCGACGACAACACCATCGACGTCGCCAAGCTCTCCGCCTTCATCGACGGCGCCTACAAGGAAGCCGGCCTCGCGCGCGACGACATCGACTCGGGCGCGGTGATCCTCACCGGCGAAGCGCTCAAGCGCAACAACGCCGAAGCGATCACCCATCTGTTCGCCGGCGAGACCGGCAAGTTCGTCACCGCCTCGGCCGGCCACCATCTCGAATGCGCCATGGCGGCCAACGGCTCAGGGGCCGTCGCGCTGTCGCGCCGCGAGAAGGCTTGCATCCTCAATATCGACATCGGCGGCGGCACCACCAAGCTCGGCCTCGTCGAAAAGGGTCAACTGCTGCAGACCACCGCCTTCGAAGTCGGCGGCCGTCTCATCGCCTTCGACGCCGAAGGCCGCATGGTCCGCATCGAAGGCCCGGCGATCAAGCACGCTGCGCAAGCCGGCATCACCCTGAAGAAGGGCGAGAAGCTCAGCGACGCCGAGAAAACCAAAATTTGCGACGTGATGGCCGACGTCCTCGTCACCCATGTGATGCAGCAGGACGCCAATGGCCACGCCAAGGACATGCTGGTGACCGATCCGCTGCCGAAGGAGCCGACCCCGGCTGGCGTCACCTTCTCGGGCGGCGTGTCGGAATTCATCTACGGCCGCGAAACCAACGACTACGGCGATCTCGGCAAGTTCCTCGCCGACGCCATCGTCAGCCGTCTCAAATCCAAAAAGATTCCCTACAAGATCTATGATCCGGGCGCCGGCATCCGCGCCACCGTGATCGGCGCGTCGCAGTTCTCCGTGCAGGTTTCCGGCAACACCATCTCGATCACCAATCACGAAGCCCTGCCGTTGCGCAACGTGCCGGTGCTGTCGCCGAAGGTGTCGCTGGCGACCGACGAGATTTCCGCCAAGGACGTCACCGACGCCATCCTGCAAGCCTTCAAGCGCTTCGACTTCAAGGAAGGCGAGATCGCCATCGCGCTGTCGCTGCGCTGGGAAGGCGACCCGCTGCACGCCCGCATCAAGGCCGTGGCCGACGGCATCTGCGCCGCCCTGCCGAAATCGGCGGCCGGCGCGCAGCCCCTGGTGCTGATGCTCGACGGCGACGTCGGCAAGACCCTCGGCGTCGTGCTCAAGCGCGAATGCGACGTGAAGGCCGACATCGTCTCGGTCGACGGCGTCTCGCTCAAGGAATTCGACTATGTCGATATCGGCGAGATGATCCGCCCGACCAACGTCGTGCCGCTGGTCATCAAGTCGCTGCTGTTCTCCAGCCCCGGCGTTCTGAAGAAGTAACGAGGCGGAGAAACAGATGGACGCCTCGGCGACGATCGGCAACGCGCGGCAGGATGCGAAGATTCTCGGCCTGATCTCGACAGGCCACTTCATGAGCCATTTCTACGTGCTTGCCCTGCCGCCGCTGTTCGCCTTCCTCGTCGTCGACTTCGGCATCGGCTACACCGAGCTCGGCTTGGTGATGACGGCGATCTTCGGCGCCTCGGCCGTCGCCCAAGTGCCGATGGGCTTCATCGTCGATCGCTTCGGCTCGCGCAAGGTGCTGACCGCCGGCCTGATCATCATGTCGGCGGCGATCGGCCTCGTCGGCTTCGCCCAGACTTTCTGGCACCTCATTCCCCTCGCCATTTTCATCGCGATCGGCAACAGCGTGTTCCATCCCTGCGACTACGCGATCCTCAACAGTTCGATCAGCGGCAACCGGATGGGCCGCGCTTTCTCGATCCACACCTTCGCCGGCCACCTCGGCTCGGCCGTCGCGCCCGCCACCATGATCCTTCTCGCCGCGACCTTCGGCTGGCGCGCCGCCTTGGCGCTCGTCGGCCTGTTCGGCATCCTCGTCGTGTTCGCGCTGGCGACGCAGTGGAACAGCCTGCAGGATGACGCGATCCAAAAGAAGAACGACAAGAAGACCGAGCCAGATCCCGGCGTGAAGGATGGTTGGGCCCTGCTCTTCTCCGCGCCGATGCTGCTGTTCATGCTGTTCTTCGCCATGCTCTCGATGATGAGCGCGGCCATGCAGTCGTTCTTCGTCTCCGCGCTCGGCAGCCTGCACGCGACGCCGATCGCCGCCGCCAGCCTGGCGCTCACCGTCTATCTGTTCTGCAGCGCCGGCGGCATTTTGATCGGCGGCGAGATTTCCGACCGCACCAAGCGCCACGACATCGTCGCCGGGGTCGTCTTCGTGCTCAGCGCGCTCATCACCTTGGCGGTCGCTTGGACCGATCTCGGCCTCGCGCTGCTGGTCGCCCTCATGGCGATCATGGGTCTCGGCCAGGGCATCATTCGCCCGGCCCGCGACATGATGCTGCGCGCCGCCTCGCCCAAGGGCTCGACCGGCAAGGTTTTCGGCTTCGTCTCGGCCGGCATCGTCGGCGGCGCGGCATTGGCCCCCATTCCGTTCGGCTACCTGCTGGACATCGGCAAGCCCGAATGGGTGTTCTATCTGCTGTCGATCTTCATGATCGTCGCCCTTGTCACCGTCATCATCCCGAAAAACATGCGGGGCGCACCGGTGAAATAGCCTGCCGCGCGCCGCGAGCGAGAGGCGCGCGTTCCCATTCAATCTTCAGTCACTGGGGAATATCCATGTCGAAGCTGCAACTCACCATCGCGACCAGCGAATACGACCACATCACCGACCTGATGACCGGCCGCGTTCCGGTCGAGGGCATCGACATCAACTATCTCAATTTCGAGGTCGAAGAGATCTTCTACCGCTTCGTGCTGAACCGCGAATGGGAAGTCTCCGAGATGTCCTTCGCCAAGTTCGTCGCCCAGGTTTCGGGCGACAACCCGGACATTGTCGGCATCCCGGTGTTCCCGTCGCGCGTCTTCCGCCTGTCCAACATCTATGTCCGCAAGGACAGCCCGATCAAGGAACTGAAGGATCTGCGCGGCAAGAAGATGGGCACCCCCGAATGGGCCCAGACCGCTTCCGTTTACACCCGCGGCGTGCTGGTCGACGACGCCGGCCTCAAGCTCAACGAGATCGACTGGTACCAGGCCGGCGTCAACCAGCCGGGCCGCATCGAAAAGGTGAAGCTCAATCTGCCGGCCGGCGTGAAGGTCACGCCGCGCCCCGACAAGTCGCTCGGCACGCTGCTGATCGACGGCGACGTCGACGCCATCATGAGCGCCCATCCGCCGCACCAGTTCGAGGAAGGCCACCCGGGCATCGTCCGCCTGTTCGGCGACTACCAGAGCGTCGAAGAGGCCTACTACAAGCGCACCAAGATTTTCCCGATCATGCATGTCATCGCCATCCGCAAGGACGTGCTCGACAAGAACCCGTGGGTCGCCGTCAATCTGTTCAACGCCTTCGAGAAGGCCAAGGACCGTTCGGTCGCCCGCGCCCTCGAAATGACCGCCTCGCGCTTCCCGATTCCCTGGGGCTTCGACTATGCCGAGAAGAAGAAGCAGATGTTCGGCAAGGACATGTTCCCCTACGGCATCGAGGACAACCGCACCACGCTGGAAGCCTTCCTCAAGTGGACCTTCGAGCAGGGCATCGCCCAGCGCCACTTGAAGCCGGAAGAGCTGTTCGCCAAGACCATCCAAGGCAAGTTCAAGATCTGATCTGCCCGCCGATGACGAACCAAGGCCGGCCCCGCAAGGGACCGGCCTTTCTCTTGGGCGCAGATTGATGCCGATTTGCGACGCTTTTGCCGATATGCGGCCCTGTCGCAGGCGCGTATAAAAGACCCAGGGATAAGGCCGCAGAGGCCACAGGCGGATGAGGATGGGACGATGACGGCGACAGTCGATAGCGTGCGGCAAGACGGCAAGATCATGGGGCTGGTCTGCACCGGCCACTTCCTCAGCCATTTTTACGCCTTCTGCCTGCCGCCGCTGTTCCCCTTCCTCAATGCCGATCTCGGCCTGAGCTACACCGCGCTCGGCGCGCTGCTGACCCTGCGCGGCCTCGCCACCTCGGTGGCGCAATTGCCCGCCGGCTTCGTCGTCGACCGCTTCGGCGCCAAGATGGTGCTGATGGCCGGCCTGCTGCTCACCGTCGTCAGCTACGCCCTGTTCGCCGCCACCGACATCTATTGGCTGTTCATCCTCTTCATCGTGCTCGGCGGCGTCGGCGACAGCGTCTTCCATCCGGCCGACTATTCGATCCTCAACGCCTCGGTGAAGCAGGAGCGCATGGGCCGCGCCTTTTCGGTCCATACCTTCTCGGGCCATCTCGGCTTCGCGGTCGCGCCCACCGTGGTGGTGGCGCTCGCCGCCCTGTGGAATTGGCGCGTCGCGCTGCTGATCGTCGCCTTGCTCGGCTTCGTCGTCGCCGGCCTGCTCGCCAGCCAATGGGGCGCTCTGAAAGAAGACCGCACGCCGCGCAAGAAGAAGGGCGACGAAGCCCCGGTCGATCCCGCCGCACCGAAACAAACCTGGATGCAAGCCAAGCTCGGCATGATTCTCAACGCCCCGGTGCTGTCGCTGTTCGGCTTCTTCGTCATCTCGACCATGGCGACCAGCGGCATCAACGGCTTCTCGATCGCCGCGCTGACCAAGATGCACGACATCCCCGAAGCCCTGCTCGGCCTGCCGGTCACCGCCTTCATGCTGTCGAGCGCCTTCGCCGTGCTGGCCGGCGGCTATCTCGCCGACAAGCTGCCGATGAGCGCCAGCCTGTTCGCCGGCCTCGGCTTCGTCGGGGCCGCCGTCGTCATCCTCGCCATCGGCCTGTTCCCGCTGCCCTACGCGCTGATGATCCTGCTGTTCCCGATCGCCGGCTTCTTCCTCGGCGTCATCCGCCCGGCACGCGACCTGATGGTGCGCGACGTCGCGCCCAAGGGCCAATCGGGCAAGGTGTTCGGCTTCGTCTTCTCGGGCCAGAGCCTCGGCAGCAGCATCGCGCCGATCTTCTACGGCCTGATCCTCGACCATCTCGAGCCCGAGAACGTCTTCTTGGTCTCAGCCGGCTTCCTCCTGCTCGGCGTTTTCACCGTCATTTCCACGGCGAAAATCCGTCACGGTTGAGGCAATCCGCTCAGGCCTTTGAGTTGACCGACCCGGCCAAAGCGGGTAGCGTCATTTTATTGGAACAAGTTCCAATTTTGGAATTTAGCTTGTCCAAACCATTGTATTTACAGCGCTCTTCCGACGGTCCATCCGCCTGTGAAACCGCCTCCCTTCACCTACCATGATCCGCGCAGCGTCGCCGACGCGGTCAAGCTGCTGCGCACGCTCGAGAACCCCAAGCTGCTCGCCGGCGGCCAATCGCTCATGCCGATGCTGAACATGCGCTTCGTGCTGCCCGATCATGTGATCGACATCGGCAAGATCGACGGTCTCGCCTATATCCGCGAGGGCGCCGACAGCCTCGAAATCGGCGCCATGACGCGCCAGCGCGACATCGAGTTTTCCGATCTGATCGCGCAAAAGCATCCGCTGCTGCATGAGGGCATCCTCAATGTCGGCCACCGCCAGACGCGCAATCGCGGCACCATCGGCGGTTCGCTCTGCCATCTCGACCCGGCGGCCGAGCAAGTGCTGGTCTGCCTGGCGAGCGATGCCACGGTGACGGCGGCGGGCGCCAACGGCGAGCGCGCCATCCCCTTCCGCGAATTCCCGCTGGCCTACATGACGCCGAACCTCGAGCCGGACGAAATGCTGGTCGGCATCCGCATCCCGCTGTGGCGGCCCGGCCATGGCTATAGCTTCTTGGAATTCGCCCGCCGCCACGGCGACTTTGCCGTCGTCTCGATCGCCGTCCTGCTCGATGTCGACGCCGGCGGCACGATCAAACGCGCCGCCGTGGCCCTGGGCGGCGTCGCCGCTGTGCCGCTGCGCATGGATGAGGTCGAGGCGCAGTTGATCGGCCAGACAGCCTCGGAAGAGCTGTTCCACGAGGCCGCCGAGCTGTGCCGCGCCGTCGACGCCGTCGCCGATGTCCATGCCACTGTCGAATACCGCCAGCATCTCGCCGCCGTGCTGACGCGCCGCGCGCTCGTGCAGGCCCTGTCGCGAGTGACCCAGTAATGGACAGCCGCAAGATCACCGTCACCGTCAACGGCCAGGCCCACACGCGCGACGTCGAGACGCGCCTGACCCTGGCCGACTTCCTGCGCCACGATCTCGGCCTCACCGGCACCCATGTCGGCTGCGAGCATGGCGTCTGCGGCGCCTGCACCATCCTGCTCGACGGCCGCACCGCGCGCGCCTGCCTGACATTGGCCGTGCAAACCGACGGCCGCGCCATCGACACCGTCGAAGGCATCGCGCCGAATCCTGCGGACAAAAGCGCCCCGATGCATCCGCTGCAGGAGGCGTTCCGCGACAACCACGCCCTGCAATGCGGCTTCTGTACGCCGGGCATGTTGACGACGATCATCGAGTTGCTGCGCGACAACCCCGAGCCGACCGCCGACGAGGTGCGCATCGCCATCTCCGGCAATCTCTGCCGCTGCACCGGCTATCAGCCCATCGTCGCCGCCACGCTCGATGCCGCCAAGCGCCTGAAGGCCGAAGGGATCAAGCCGTGAGCGCGCCCGCCTCGCCGCTCCGCAGCAATCGCGTGCTGCGCGTCGAAGACCCCGATCTGCTCAAGGGCAGCGGCAAGTTCGTCGACGACATGCACCTGCCCGGCATGTTGCAGGCCGCTTTCGTGCGCAGCCCGATGGGCCATGCCAAGGTCGTCAGCATCGACATTTCGGCCGCCCTCGAAGTGCCGGGCGTCCATCGCGTGCTGACGCGCGACGACCTGCTGCCCCATCTCGCCACCGAATTCATCGTCGTCGGCCTGCCGAGCCCGAGCTACAAGCAAGACATCAACCGCCCGGCCCTCTCCGGCCTCGAAGTCGTCCATGTCGGCGAGCCGGTCGCCATCGTGCTGGCCGACAACCGCTATATCGCTGAAGACGCCGCCGCCCTGGTCATGGTCGAGTACGACCCGCTGCCCGCCGTCGGCGATCCGCGCGACGCCTTGAAGCCCGGCGCGCCGCTCGTCCATTCCGGCTCGCCGCATAATCTCCTGGCCGAATTCGACATGGGCTATGGCGATGTCGAAGCCGCCTTCGCTGCTGCGCCGCATGTTTATAAAGAAAGCCTGTGGCAGCATCGCGGCGGCGGCCATTCCATCGAATGTCGTGGCGACGTCGCCGCCTACGACCCCTTCTCCGAGACGCTGACCCTGTGGAGCTCGACCCAGACGCCGCACGCCGGCCGCTCCGTGCTGGCCGGCATGCTCGGCTGGGACGAGGAGCGCGTGCGTGTCGTGACGCCCGACGTCGGCGGCGGCTTCGGCCCGAAATTGATTTTCTACCCGGAAGACGTCGCCGTGGCTCTCGCCGCCTATATCACCGGCCGGCCGGTCAAATGGATCGAGGACCGCCGCGAGCATTTCGTCGCCACCACGCAAGAGCGCGACCAATATTGGGATGTCGAGATCGCCGTCGACGACGCCGGAAAAATCCTTGGCCTGCGCGGCGAGATCATCCACGATCACGGCGCTTACACCGCGCGCGGCGTCAACCTGCCCTACGAATCGGCGCAGACCGTGACGCTGGCCTACGAGATCCCCGCCTACTTCATGAACGTGAAGCTGGCGCTGACCAACAAGGTGCCGGTGACCCCGGTGCGCGGCGCCGGCCAGCCGCAAGGCGTGTTCTGCATGGAGCGCATGCTCGATCGCGTCGCGCGCGAGCTGAACATCGACCGCGCCGAAGTCCGCCGCCGCAACATGATCACCGCCGCCCAGATGCCCTACACCAAGCCGCTCAAATCGCGCGGCGGCCGTCAGGTCATCTTGGACTCCGGCAATTATCCCGCCTGCCAGGCCGACGCGCTCGCCAAGGCCGGCGCGGCGGATTTCCCTGAGCGTCAAGCGAAGGCAAGGAAAGAGAACCGTCACATCGGCCTCGGCTTCGCCAATTTCGTCAAAGGCACCGGGCGCGGCCCGTTCGAGCCGGTCACCGTGCGCGTCGATCCGGCGAGCGGCAAGGTCAACGTCTATAGCGGCGCGACGGCCATGGGCCAGAGCACCAAGACCATGTTCGCCCAGATCGTCGCCGAGCAGCTCGGCGGCGACATCGGCCTGATCAACGCCAAGCCGGGCGACACCGGCACCATCGCCATGGGCCTCGGCGGCTTCAATAGCCGCCTCGCCGTCATGGCCGGCTCGTCGGCCCATCTCGCGGCCATCAAGGTGCGTGACAAGGCGCTGCTGATCGCCAGCAAGGTGTTGAAGCTGCCGATCGAGCAATTGCATCTGGTCGGCGGCAAGGTCGAAGCCAAGAGCGATCCGAGCAAGTCGATCACGCTCGGCCAATTGGCGAAAAGCGTCGCCGGCGTCGCCGGCTTCGTGCTGCCCGATGGCGTCACGCCGGGCCTGGAAGCCACCGAGCATTTCGTCGCCGACGACATGGCCTATGCCAACGGCTGCGCCGCCGTCGAGGTCGAGGTCGACGCCGAGACCGGCGGCGTCACCATCAACAAATTCGTCATCGCCCATGATTGCGGCGCGGTGATCAATCCCATGGTGGTCGACGGCCAGATCATCGGCGCCGTGGCGCACGGCATCGGCAACGCGCTCTACGAATGGATGGGCTTCGACGAGAACTGCCAGCCGGTGACCACCAATCTCGGCGAGTATTTGCTCATCACCGCCCCAGAGGTGCCCGTCATCGAAGTCTCGCACCACGAATCGCCGACCTATCTCAATCCGCTCGGCGTCAAAGGCGTCGGCGAATGCGGCGTGGTGCCGACCGCCGCCGCCATCATGTCGGCCATCGAGGACGCGCTGCGCGAATTCGACGTCCGCATCGCCCAAACCCCGATCACCCCCGGCGAGATCGTCGCCAAGATCGAAGCGGGCCGGAAAGCCAAGGCTTAGACTCCTCTTCCTTCTGCCGTCAGCATCACCCCCACCCAACCCTCCCCCATCAAGGGGGCGGGCTTAGCAAAGCGCGCCTGAGCGCCGCTAGTCCCCTCCCCCTTGCGGGGAGGGCTAGGGAGGGGGTGATGCGCGCAGCGCAAGCAAATCGGTATCGAACGACTGAACCGTCGCGCGTCACATCACGATCTCGGCTTTGATCACGTCATATTCCGCGCGCAATTGACGACCTTTGCGCTCGACCAGGCCGATGCTTTCCAGCGCCGCCACATCCTCATGGACGCGCTTGTAATCGCGGCCGAGATCGCGCGCCAGGGCAAGCGTGCTGGGCGCCGGCCGCTTGTGCAGATGGCGCAGCAGCTCCTGGCGCTTGTCCGTCATCACTTTGACCAGCGAGTTCCATGAGACGAAGGTGACGTTGTCTTGCGTCTCGATCTTTTCGCCGCGCGAAGCTCGCTCCCATACTTTGGCCGCACGCTTTCCCGCATCTTTAAGAGATTCGCTGACAAACATCTGCTTTTTCATTTCTGACCTCTGATTTTGATGACGTCGGCCTCGAAGGCCGCCATCAACCTCTCGAACGTCGAAAACCCGTAGGCCGTTTCCTTGCCCTTGAAATGGCGGTGGTCGCCTTTCCCGCGCTCGTTGTCGTATCCGATCACGCGCACGCCATCGGCGATGTAAACCAGGCGATATTTCAAGTTATGCGCGCTTGGCGGCACCGGGGACGGCACCCGCCAAATGACGATTTCGGCGAAGCTGCCGTCTTCGTAGATCACCCGCTCGCGGAACAGCAGCTCGGCTTTCATTATGGCAACATACGCCATAATTATTTATGGCGTCAAGCGCCATAAATATCCCAGATGAATTCACTGAATAGTGTCACAGCCCCTTTGCTATCCTTCCCCCACCGCAGAAGAGGGCCAAAGCCATGCATGTGAACCCCTATCTGATGTTCGACGGCCGCACCGAAGAGGCGCTGGAATTTTACAAGACGGCCATCGGCGCCGAAGTCACCGTGATGATGCGCTTCTCGGACAGTCCGGACCCGAGCTACAACCCGCCGAACAGCGCCGACAAGGTGATGCATTGCGCCTTCCAGATCGGCAATCAGGTGCTGATGGCGTCCGACGGCGAGTGCGCCGGCAAGGGCGAGTTCAAAGGCATCTCCCTCACCCTCACGCTGACGACGACTGCCGACGCCGAGAGATATTTCGCCGCGCTGAGCGACGGCGGCCAAGTGCAGATGCCGATGAGCGAAACCTTCTTCGCCGAACGCTTCGGCATCGTCGCCGACAAATTCGGCGTCAGTTGGATGGTCCTCGGCGGCGGGAAAGTTTAAAGGCAGACACAACAACAAGACTAACCTTTAAGGCCATAAACCCAATTTTATTAAAACCTCTAATGGGACATTTCCATGGCTCAACTTTATATCCGCTTCGGTCATTGACGCCGAAGCCGCAATAAGCGCTTGCTCAGTCCAATCAAATCCTAAGCTACGAAAAGACTTCTCGTTTTTAAACGGAAACACCTTAGGTTCTTTTCCAGACATTTTTGCTTCAAACCGACGGCGCACCCACCAAGCATGAATATCTGCTGCTTGCAGCGGCAGAGTATTTTTGTCGTCTCTGTAAATAGGATCACCTTGCAGCGTTTGCTTTAAGAATGAAGCTGTCTTCTCATCACTTTTAAAAAAACTCCACGCTTCCATAACTTGATCCTTCGCGTGCATCTGCTCATCAATAATTAGCTCAACAGCCTCATCGATACCCAGAAGTTGCTTATGGCGACCGAAGCTACCGATAAGACTAAAAAGAAGCATGTAGTATGGATTTTTATACTGTTTATGCCGCACACCCAGCAGCCGAAAATAGTGAGCATATGAATCACGAGATACGCAGGTCCATAACGCCGCTTCTGCATAGTTTTCTATGATGCGATAGAATTGGGCCACACGTTGATCTCGACGTTCTCTGCTCCAAGCATAAAACTGTCCTTGGCAAGCAGCGGCCTCGTTCATTTTAAAATATTCAATCGGCGGCGCTGCGCCTAAGGCTGCGCCCCAATCGCGCGAAAACTCTGCCCATTTATCTGAATGCGCAATAAATCCTGCAAGAACCATGACTGGTCCTTGGCCTTGGCCTTGGCCACTATCATCTATGTAAATCTGAATCGTCAAACTAGCTCTTTGCGATACCCTGCCAATGTCCCAATATTACATTTCTTGAAAAGAAAAAGGGCCGCTCTTTAGAGCAGCCCTTTTTCTTCACAAAGCTGTGCCGAAGCTACTTCTTAATCTTATCCAACTCGGCCGAGAACTCCGGCAGCACCTTGAACAAATCGCCGACGATGCCGTAGTCGGCGACTTGGAACATCGGGGCTTCTTCGTCCTTGTTGATGGCGACGATGACCTTGCTGTCCTTCATGCCCGCCAGATGCTGGATCGCGCCGGAGATGCCGACGGCGATGTAAAGCTCGGGGGCGACGATCTTGCCGGTCTGGCCGACCTGGAAGTCGTTGGGCTTGAAGCCGGCGTCGACCGCGGCGCGGCTGGCACCCACCGCAGCGCCCAGCTTGTCGGCGATCTCCTCGATCATCACGAAGTTCTCGCCCGACTGCATGCCGCGCCCGCCCGACACGATGATCTTCGCGGCGGTCAGTTCGGGACGTTCCGACTTGGAGATTTCCGCGCCCTGGTGCGTGGCAAGCGCCGTCACGGCTGGCGGGGTGACGGCTTCGATGGGAGCGGCGCCGTCTCGGGGCGCCGCCTTCTCGAAGGCCGTGCCGCGCACGGTGACGAACTTGATGGCGTCCTTGCTCTGCACGGTCGCCAGGGCGTTGCCGGCGTAGGTCGGGCGGATGAAGGTGTCCGCCGAGACGATGGCGATGGCGTCGGAAATCTGCTGGCTGTCCATCAGGGCGGCGGCGCGCGGCAGCAGGTTCTTGCCGTAGGTGGTCGCCGGGGTCAGGACGTGGCTGTAGTCCTTGGCCAGCGCCACGACGAGGGCGGCGACGTCCTCGGCCAGCGGGCTGGCGAATTGCGCCGCATCGGCCAGCAACACCTTGGCGATGCCGGGGACCTTGGCGGCCATCTCGGCGGCGGCCTTGGCGTTCGAGCCGGCGACGAGGATGTGGACTTCGCCCGCACCCTTCTCAGCGAGTTGCTTGGCGGCCGTGACGGTGGCCAGGGTGGCGGGGCTAACCGCCGTATTATCGTGTTCGGCGACGATGAGGACGGTCATCAGATCACTCCCGCGTCATGCAGCTTGGCGACCAAGTCGGCCGCAGTCTCGACCTTCACGCCGGCCGAGCGCTTGGGCGGCTCCTCGACCTTGAGGACCGTCAGGCGCGGCGCGACATCGACGCCGAGCGCCTCGGGCGTCACCGGCTCGATCGGTTTCTTCTTGGCCTTCATGATGTTGGGCAGCGAGGCGTAGCGCGGCTCGTTGAGGCGCAGGTCGGTCGTCACCACCGCCGGCAGCTTGACGGCGATCTTCTCCAGGCCGCCGTCGATCTCGCGCGTCACGGTGGCGCTCTCGCCGGCAATCTCGATCTTCGAGGCGAAGGTCGCCTGCGGCCAGCCGAGCAGCGCCGCCAGCATCTGGCCGGTCTGGTTGCAATCGTCGTCGATGGCCTGCTTGCCGAGGATCACCAGGCCGGGCTGCTCCTTGTCGATCACGGCCTTCAAGAGCTTGGCGACCGCCAGCGGCTCCAGCACCGCGTCGGTCAGCACATGGACGCCGCGGTCGGCCCCCATGGCGAGCGCGGTGCGGATCGTCTCGGTGGCGCCCTGCGGCCCGGCCGACACGATCACCACCTCGTCGGCGCCGCCCGCTTCCTTGATCCGCAGGGCTTCTTCCACCGCGATCTCGCAGAACGGGTTCATCGCCATCTTGACGTTCGCCATCTCGACGCCCGTGCCGTCCGCCTTGACGCGGACCTTCACGTTGGCGTCGATCACGCGCTTTACGGCTACCACAATCTTCATCGCAAATTCCTAAAGCTTGAACAATTCATGCGTGGATTTGACGAACAAATCCTCGGTCGTCAGCTTGCGCGTCGTCATGCCCTGCTCGAAGGCGTAGCGCGTCATCGCCTCCAGCTCGGCGGCGTTCTCTTTGACACCGTAGCGCCAGAAGTCCCGTCCCATCAAGGCGCGCGCACGCTCCAATTCGTCGACCGGCCACGGCAGCGTGGTGAACAAATGGCCGACCTTCTCCATGTCGCGGTAGCACCATTCCTTCGCTTTCACGAAGGCGTTGTAGACGTTGACCGGCAGCCAGGGATGCTTTTCCACCAGTTCCTTCTTGATGCCGACCAGATGCATGATCGGGAAGATGCCGGTCTTCTTGAAATAGATTTCCTCAGTGGCGCGGTAGTCGGGAAACAGCCGCTGCACGGCGGGGTTCTTGCCGAAGCAAGAGGGCGCGCGCGCCGTCAGCAGCGCGTCGATCTTGCCGTCGTTCAGCAGGCCGGCCAGCGTTTCCGTGTTGTCGATCGGCTTGACCTCGATGCCGCCCGGCAGCTCGAGCTGCACGAAGGGCGTGCGGCCGCCCTCCTCCAGCCCGCCGGTGCGCCATTTGATGTCGGCGGGCTTGACGCCATATTCGTCCTGCAGGATGCCGCGCATCCACAGGCCGACCGTCATCTGATATTCCGGGATGCCGACGATCTTACCCTTCAAATCCGCCGGGCTCTTGATGCCTTTGTCCGTGCGGATGTAGATCGACGAATGGCGGAACATGCGCGACAGGAACACGGGGATCGCCACGAAGGGGCTGCCGGCGCGCGACACTTGCGTCATGTAGCTCGACATCGACAACTCGCTGACGTCGAACTCCTGATATTTGAAGCTGCGGTGGAACGCTTCTTCCGGCGACATGGCGACGGGATAGACCTCGCAGCCGTCGATGCCGACATTGCCGTCGAACAGGCGGCGCGTGCGGTCGTAGTCGGTGCAGGCGAGGTTGAGGCGCACTTTCGTCATGTCTTGTCTGGCCTACTTGCGATGATCGGCGCCGACCGCGTCGGCGACATGTTTGAATCCGTCCTGGCGTAGATGCTCGGCAAGGTCGCGCTTGATCGCCACGACCAGCTCGGGGCCGTGGAACACCAGCGCCGAATAGAGCTGCACCAGCGACGCCCCGGCGCGAATCGCGCGATAGGCGTCGCTGCCGTTCATGATGCCGCCGCAGCCGACGATGGGAATGCGCCCGCCGACCGCCTTGTACATCTCGCCGATGCACCAGCGCGCCTTCTCGGTCAGCGGCTTGCCCGACAGGCCGCCGGCTTCCGGCGCTTGCGGGCTTTTCAGCGTGGCGGGGCGGTCGATCGTGGTGTTGCCGATGATCAGGCCGTCGACCTTCGTTTCCAGCGCCACTTGGGCGATGTCCTCGATGGCCAGCAGATCGAGATCGGGGCCGACCTTGGCGAACAGCGGCGGGACTTTCGCGCCCGGCTGGATCGCCTTGGCGCGCGCCGCCAGCACGCGGGTCAGCAGGTCTTTCAACTGCTCGCGGCCTTGCAGGCTGCGCAGGCCTGGCGTGTTGGGCGAGGAGATGTTGCACACCAGATAGTCGGCGTAATTGGCGACCGCTTCTATGCCGATGGCATAGTCCGCCGCGCCATCTTGCGTGTCGCGGTTCTTGCCGACGTTCGCGCCGAAGATGCCTGTGGCCCCTCTTGCCTTGCGCGCCTTGACGCGTGCGAGGTACGGCTCCAGGCCGCCGCTGTTGAAGCCGAGGCGGTTGATGACGCCCTCGTCCTCTTCCAGACGGAACAGGCGCGGCTTGGGGTTGCCCGGCTGCGGCTTGGGCGTGACCGTGCCGGCCTCGCTGAAGCCGAAACCGAGCGCCAGCATGGCGTCGGGCACTTCCGCGCCCTTGTCGAAGCCAGCGGCGACGCCGACCGGGTTGGGAAAGCTCAATCCCAGCACCGTCGTCGCCAGAATCGGCTCGTCGGTCCCGCGATTCGTCCCGGCGAGACCCAGCTTAAGCCCGAGAATCGCCAAGCAATGCGCCGTCTCCGGCGAGAATAGCGTGAGAAACGGACGGGCGGTTTTGTAAGGAATCATCGGCGACCTTGGCGTTTCTCAGGCTTTGCGCCCGAAGATAGCGTTGCGCAGCGCCCTAAAGAACAAGGAAAAGCCGGAAATCGGCTTGGCCGGCATCGGCACGCTGCGGACCGCTTCAACCGGCGGCGCGCCCGGCGCGACGGGGGCCGCATTGGCGGCTTGATCGGCGGCCAGCATGGCCTTCAGGTTGTCCGCGAACTGGCCGACCATCATCGAGGCCATGTCCTGAATCATGCCGGCGCCGCGGCCATATTGCGCGACCGCGCCCGACAGCATCAGGTTGGTGTGGATCAGCACTTTGGAGCCTTCCGGCGACGGCTCCAGGCGGAAGTCCGCCGTGGCGTTCGCGCCGCCGCGGCCTTTGGAATCTGTGCCCGAGGCCTTCACGCGCGCCGTCTGCGTCGCGTCGTTGATGTCCTCGAACTTGACTTGGCCGGCGAAGGACAGCGTCACCGGGCCGAGCTTCACGCCGATCTTGCCCTTGTAGGTCGTGGGGTCGACCACCTGGGTCAGCTCCGCGCCCGGCATGCAGGGCGCGATGCGCTCGATGTCCATCAGCACCTTCCAGGCGTCGGCGGGCGGCAGCGGGACCGTGAACGAGGTATCGAACTCCATAAGCGGACTCCTTAACGCGGGGGCGCGCCGAGCGTTTCAGCCACCCAACGCGAGGCGGCGAACAGCTTGGCGTCTTGCCAGAGGGGGGCGATGAGCTGGATCGAGATCGGCAGACCGTTGGGGCCCTTGTGCGTCGGCAGGCTCATACTCGGGGCGTGCAGCATCGTCCAGAAGGACTGAAAGCGCGTGTCGCCGGTCCAGCCGAGGCCTTCCGGCGCTTCGCCCGGCACGCAGGGCGCCAGCAGGATGTCGTAATCGGCGATGAGCTTGTTGAGCAGCGCGCGGCAATGGGCCGTGGCGGTCGCCGCCTTGAGGTAGTCATCGTAGCCCATCGCCTGGCCCTTGCGCACGATCTCGGCGAGCTTGGGACTGATCATGTCGGCGTGATCGGCCCATTCGACGGCCATCGAGCGGGCGCGCTCGTAATTGTTGATGCCGTCGCGCGCTTGCGCCAGCGCCTCGAAATCCACCGGCAGCTTGAGCTCCGAGACTTGCGCGCCGGCTTGCGCGAGACGCGCTGCGGCATCTTCCACCGCTTCGACGGTGGCTGGCTCGGCGGTATTCCACAGCGGCGTGCGGCACAGGCCGATGCGCGGTTTCGGCAACGTCGCATCGGACGGTTTGCGATTCAGCAGCGCGGCGGCGACCAGCTCGACCGAGTCGAGATCGCGGCCGAGCAAGCCGACGGTGTCGAGGGTTTCGGCCGCGAGCTTGAGGCCGGCACGGCTGATCGCGCCATAGGTCGGCTTATAGCCGACAATGCCGCAGAACGACGCCGGGCGATGGATCGAGCCGCCGGTCTGGGTGCCGAAGGCGACCGGGCATTGGCCGGCGGCGACGGCGGCGGCGGAACCGGACGACGAGCCGCCCGGCGTGCGTGAAGGCTGATGCGGATTGGTCGTCGGGCCTGGCGCCACGCCGGCAAATTCGGCGGTCACCGTCTTGCCGAGGATCAGCGCGCCGGCGCGGCGCGCTTCGGCGACGGACGCGGCGTCGATCGCCGGACGATGGCCTTTATAAATCGGCGAGCCCATCTCGGTCGGCATCTCGGAGGTGTCGAAGACATCCTTGATGCCGATCGGCAGGCCGTGCAGCGCGCCTTTGCTCGGGGCTTTGTCCAACGCCTTGGCCTGGCGCAGCACCAAGTCGGGATCGAAGAAGCTCCAGGCCTGTAAAGTCGGCTCGCGCGCCTGGATGCTCTCGATGCAGCTTTTGGCGACGGCCTCGACGGTGAGATCGCCGTTGCCCACACGGCGAACGATCTCGCGCGCGGACAGCGCGGAGATCGCAGCCGATGTGGCGGACGCTGTCACGCGATTAGGACTTCGCGGCCTGGCCAGCCGAGGTCCCGGCGATGCGGCCGAACACGGAGCCCGAGGTGAGGCCCGAGCCGCCCGGATAGTTGAAGTAGAACAGACCGCCGACCATCTCGCCCGCCGCATAGAGGCCGGGGATGGGCTGCATATCCATGTTCATCACTTCGCCGTCGGTGGTGATCCGCACGCCGCCGAAGGTGAAGGTGATGCCGCAGGTGACGGCATAGGCCTCGAACGGGCCTTCATCGATCGTGTTGGCCCAGTTGGTCTTGTTGATGGCCAGGCCCTTGGTGCCGCGGCCGTCCTTGATGTTCGGATTGAAGGTTTTGTCCTTCTGCACCGCCGCGTTGTAGTCCTTCACGGTCTTCAAGAATTCTTCGGCGTTGACGCCTTCGAGCTTGCTGGCCAGCTCCTCGATGGTGTTGGCGCGCACCTTGGTGACCTGCTTGATCTTATATTCGTCGCGCAGCATCGGGATGATCTTGCTGTCGAAGATCTGCCAGGCGAACTGGCCCGGCTGCTCCAGCACCATGCGGCCGTATTTGGCGTAGGTGTAGTTGCGGAAATCCGCGCCTTCGTCGAGGAAGCGCTTGCCGGTCGCGTTGACCATGATCGACAGCGGATAGGAATATTTCTGGAATTGATCGCCGACGGCAAGATCGCCGAATTCCGGCGCGTTCAATTCCCAACCGACGGCGTGGCAGCCCGACCATTGGCCGTAGGGGCTGGCGCCGATGCCCAGCGCCATGTTGAGGCCATCGCCCTGGTTGAAGCGCGAGCCGCGCACCTTCGCCACGTCCCAGCCGGGGCCGAGATAGCGCGTGCGCATTTCGGTGTTGGCCTCGAAGCCGCCGCAGGCGAGCACGACCGACTTGGCCGACATCTCTTCGATCTTGCCGTTGCGGCGGACCTTGACGCCGGAGACGCGCAGGCCGTCATAGATCAGTTCCAGCACGCGGGTCTCGTACATCACCTCGACGCCGTTCTTCTTGGCCGAAGCGGTCCACATATCGACGAGGCCGGGGCCGCCGCCGACGGCTTCGAGCGTCAAGCCGCCCCAGAACTTGAACTTGCCGTCGATCTTGTAAGCCTGGCGGCCGAAGATCGGCACGAAGCGGATGCCGTTCTTCTGCATCCACTTGAGCGCGTCGAAGCTCTGGGTCACCAGCAGCTCGACCAGATTGGGATCGGCGCGATATTGCGTGACGCGGGCCATGTCGTCGAAGAACTGGTCTTGCGTGTAGGTGCCGAAATCGCTGTTGGCGACTTCCTGGTCCGACAGGTCCGGCACTAAAGAGCGGATATCGTCGACGCCGTTATAGACGACGCGCATGGCGCCTGAGGTGAAACGCGTGTTGCCGCCGCATTCGTCCTCCGGGGCCGCTTCGACGATGCGCACCGTGGCGCCTTGTTCCTTGGCGGCGATAGCAGCGCAAAAAGCGGCGTTGCCGCCACCGACCACGATCACGTCAACTTGGTTCGTCATTTGATCCTTCTGATCCTTCCCGTGCCGGCCTTGCGCCCGCTTGTCAAAATCACGTCCTGCCGCGCCGTTGCAGCGCAGAGGGCTCTCTACTCTACTCGATTATTTGCAGCCACAGGTGGCGGTGTGGACATGCGCGAGCTTGCGCGCCACGACCTTCCACTCGATCTTTTCGCCGCCGCGGTAAATCAGCGCCTTCTCTTCCGGGCCGTCGACCTTCATCTCCTCGGGCGCAGTCCATTCCTCGGTGCCGAGCGTGATGGTGTCCTCGTTCGGCTCCAGGCCGTAATGCTTGGGGCCGTTCAGGCTGGCGAACATCTCGAGCTTGTCGAGCTTGCCTTCCTTGGCGAAGGTCTTGGCGTAGCTTTCGATGGCGACCGGCGCGTTGAACAGGCCGGCGGCGCCGGTCACGGCGAGCTTTTTGGTCACCGGATGGGGCGCCGAATCGGTGCCGAGCCAGAACTTGCCGTCGCCCGACGTCGCCGCCTCGACCAGCGCCTTGCGGTCGTCCTCGGTCTTGATGACCGGCATGCAATACATGTAGGGCTTGAGGCCCCAGCCGAGCCAGTCGGTGCGGTTGAGCAGCAGATGATAGGGCGTGATGGTGCCGCCGAGTTGCGGCGACATCTCGCGCACGAAATCGACGCCGATGCGCGATGAAACATGCTCAAGCACGACGCGCAGCTTGGGGAACGCTTTCAGCAGCGGCGCGAGCCGCCGCTCGATGAACACGGCTTCGCGGTCGAAGATATCGACTTCGGGATCGACTTCCTCGCCATGGATCAGCAGCGTCATGCCGATCTTCTCCATCCGCTCGAAAACCTTCCAGGCCTTGCGGATGTCGGTGACGCCGTAGCTCGAATTGGTCGTGGCATTGGCGGGATAGAGCTTCACGGCGGTGAAGACCTTGTCCTTGAAGCCGATCTCGACCTCGTTGGGGTCGGTATCGTCGGTCAGGTAGCAGGTCATCAACGGCTTGAAATTAGAGCCTTCGGGCAGCGCCGCCAGGATGCGCTCGCGATAGGCGATGGCGTCCTTCACGTTCAGGACCGGCGGCAGCAGATTGGGCATGATGATGGCGCGGCCGAAATTATGCGCCGTGAAGGGGAGCGCGGCCTTCAGCATGGCGCCGTCGCGCACATGCAGGTGCCAATCGTCGGGTTTGCGAATGGTGATGGACTGGGTCATCGGAAATCCCGTCACTCAGCGACAGCCGGGCTGGACTGGGGTGGTCAGAGCCGAGGCGAAAATTGCAGCCGCCATTGGGAGACATCCTGAAAAAGGGTGAACCAAAGTCGTGGGGGAATTAAGCCCCTCCACTGTCCTAAAATCAATAACTATTCCCAATTTTAGCACAGTCGGTAGAAAATAGCGCAGCAGGTCCGGCTCAGGTAACTTCGTGACTCGGATGTCTCAAAACCTTCATGGCCTGGGAAATCCCCGCCCTTTTCCGCCCTTTTGGACGGATGAAAGACCGGGCGGCCGCTTTAGTTATCTTGGCGTTTGATCATCTCGCGAAGATGTTCGGCAGCCGCGACGCCCTTCAGGGCCCGCTTCCACATCTGGTCCACCGCCTTGTGATGCAAGCTGAGCGCTTCGGGCGCCGACGTGATCATGGCGACGCCGACGCGCACGTTCGGCTGCTCGCCGAGGCGGAACGGGCTGACCGTGAGGACCTGGCGGTCCGGCTGGCGGAAAATCTGGAAACCTGTGTGCGGCAAGGTGTCGGGCACGATGCCGATTTGCACGCCGATCGGCTCGCTCTCGACCAGTTGGGCGAAATGGTCGACCTCAGCGCGCGCCAGCTCGCGGCGCTCGCGCTGCGTCTTTGGCGGCAAATCGAGCCGTCCGACCAAGCCGTTGCGCAGAAAGCGGTCGACTTCCGAGGCGGCGATGAGATTGACCACGCCGGGCTGGCGCTTGCGGTAGCTGTCGCGGCGCTGCTGCAGGATGTTCATGATGTCGCCCACTTCGTTTATGGCGCGGGCGCGGTCTTCAAGGTTTTCGGGGATGCTTTCTTCCAGCACTTTGGCGAGCGTGGCGACGAACTTGTCGGAGCCGAGCAACGATGAGATCGGGCCGGCGAGCACGACGATATGTTCGGCATTCTCCTCGATCTGGCGCATACGCTCGAAGTAGCTGACGGCCGAGGCGACATATTCGACGCCGACCCCGAGCAGGGTTGGCACCGAGACGTTGAGCATCTCGGCGAGCTTCTCCAGCGTGTCGATCTTGGCCAGCTCGCCCTTCTCGAAGCGGTAGAGCGCCGTGCGCGAGATGCCGATGCGGCGCGCGATCTCCTCGGCGGACAGGCCGGAGCCGAGGCGGAAGGCTTTGAGGCGATTGCCGATGTCGTCGAACCGAATAGCCATGGCGAGCGATATCCCTTGATCCCAAAATAGTCCCGCATGACATATTTTTGGGACGGTGGACGATAACCCGCGAAGGAATTCGATTCCTGGGAAATATTCGCCAAATTGGGAAATGTCCTGTGGATAGCGTGGATAAGCCGAAATCTGCGCCAAAACGGCAACGGCCGCTCCGATCAGGGAGCGGCCGCAGCGCGAAACGCAATTCGGTACGCTATCGAACCGTGCCGCTTAGCTCTTCGGCAGCACGTCCTTGAACTTGGCGAAAATGCGCTCATCCAAGGGCTTGCTGGAGCGGACCACCGGCGGGAAGGTCGCCTTGCGCAGCCAGGGAATGCAGGCGTCGATCACCACGCGCGAGTTGAACGAGTTGTTGCCGGGCGGATAGCTCATCGGATCGAGATGGGTCGACCAGCAGTTGTTGAGGATGGTGATGTCCTCCTTCGGGTCCATGCGCGTGCAGAGCGCCCAAACCACTTCGTTCATCTCCGCCGGATTCACGTCGTCGTCGACGACGATGACGACGCGGTTGGCGTAAGCGCCGGCATGGCACTGCGAGGCGATGAGGCCGGCCTGCTTGGAATGGCCGCCGTACATCTGCTTGATCGAGATCGTCAGCCACAGACGGCTGCCGCCCGCTTCATGGGCCCACACGCCGGTGACGCCCGGAATGCCCGCCGCCTCGATCTGGTGCCACACCACGCCGCAGCGATAAGTGCCGCGATAGAAGGTGTCGTCGTTCGGCGGCACGGCAGGAATCGCGCCGAGCAAGATCGGATCGTTGCGATGGAAGAAGCTTTCGACGCGGATGACAGGCTCCTTCTGCACGCCGCCGGCGTAATAGCCGGTCCATTCGCCGAGCGGGCCTTCGTCGATCACGTCGCCGGGGTGGATGAAGCCTTCGAAGGCGATTTCGGCATGAGCCGGAATCGGCAGGCCGGTCTTCGGCCCATAGATGACATCGACAGGCTCGCCGATCAGGCCGCCGGCGGCGTCATACTCGTTCTTGCCGTAAGGCACTTCGAGGCCCGCGACCATGAACAGCGCCGGATGCATGCCGACGACGACCGCGATGGGGACCGGCTTGCCGGCATCGAGGTAGCGCTTCTTGATGAGGTCGCCATGCTTGCCCTTCGACGTCATCAGAGTCGCGACCTTCTTGTCGTGGACCTGCACGCGGTAGGCGCCGTAATTGATCCAGCCAGAATCGGGATCCTTCATGATCACCATGCAGCCGGTGCCGATGTAATAGCCGCCGTCGCCTTCATGCCAACGCGGCGTCGGAATTTTCAACAGGTCGATGTCGTCGCCGTAGAATTCGTTTTCCATCAGCGTGCCGGTGTTGACCTCGCGCGGCGCGATCATCTTGGCGTTGCGGAAGGTGTCGCGCCAATAGCGGACGAGATCGATCTCGTTCGATTCCGGCGGCAGGCCGAGCGTGCGGATGATGCGCTTGGCCGACGTCAACACATTGGCGCAGACGCGAAAGCCCGGCTGGTAGCCCGGCACATTGTCGAACAACAGCGTCGGGCGGCCCATCTTGCGCTGATAGACGTCGAGGATGCCGCCGATCTCTTCTTCGCGGTCGGCGCCGCTGACATGCTGCAGGTCGCCCGCCGCCTCGCATTCCGCGAGCCAGGCGCGCAAATCCTGTTTCGAACTGTTCGTCGCCGCCTTGGTCGCCATGCTGAAATCCTCGATTTATGCGGGTCGAAATATAGGAGCGACGTTAAAAGCGGGCCGTCCCAGTTTCAATGCAAATTACAAAATAGAGCAGCGAGCGGAAATGAAGTCCCGCCCGCCGCACATCGTCACCAGCCGAGAATGGCCTTCGTTTTGTCGAACACCGGCTGCGGAATCTTCGCCGCATCCTGCACCAGCGCGTCGAGTTGCGCGCCCGTGCGCAAGCGCACATCGAATTGCGCCTTCTCCATATCGGCGATGAAGGCCGGATCCTTGGCCGTCGCTTCATAAGCCGCGCGCAGCGCGGCGACGCGGTCTAACGGCACGCCGGGCGCCACCCAATGGTTGTAGCCGACGGCGACCGGCATAGAGACCAGCGCCGCGATCTGCTTAGCTTCGTCCGTGGTGGCGAGATCGGTGAGCAACGGCACGTTGGGCAGGTCCGGCTCCTTCTCGGTGCCGACCTGCGCCAGAATCGCCACCTTGCCGCTTTTCACCCACTCGGATTTTTGGCTCATCAAGCTGGCGTAGGACCCGCCGCCGCGGCCATGCAGTTCGCCGCGCTCGATGGCGAGGTTGGTCTCGTTCGTGCCGGCATAGCCGTTGATGATCTTGAATTTGGTGCCGGCGATGGCGTTCATCATATTGGCGTAGATGTTGGCGTCGGAGATGACGCCGCTGCCGCCCATCAGCACTTCTTTGGTCTTGGCGTCGGCGACGGTTTTCACGCCGCTGGTCTCGACCCACACGAAGGCGACATTATTCGACGAGCTGATCGAGCCGATCCATTGGAATTTCGCCGGGTCATACTGCGCGCCCTCGCCGCCGAGCAGCTGGTACATGGCCGCGAACTGGTTGACGGCCGCGATATGAGTGCCGTCCTTCGGCGCGATGGCGTAGACATGATTCGCCGCCTTGACGCCGCCGGCGCCGAAGCCGACGATCAGATTGACGGTCTTGCCTTTGTAAAAATCGGCCGCCGATTGGGCTTGAGCGCCGGAGGCGACAGCCAGAGTCGCCGCTGCTGCCGTGGCGCACAGCAGAGTCTTGAAGGATCGCAGATTCATGATCTTCGGCACTCCTTTGAATGATGAAGGACGACGGTCCGCCGACCCTGTCAGGAATTTGCCGCGCTGAACCCTCTCAGGACCGGCGCGGCCCCTGATGTTTTAAACTCTGCCTCAGACGCGGAATATATGGCCGCGCTTGCGGCCCTGATCGACCTTGAGGAACAGGTCGTCGAGCGAATGCTGCTTCGAGCTGATGCCCTGCTCGAAGGAATACTTCGCGAGAAGATTGAGTTGATGCTCGTTCTTCTCGGTCATGCCGTACTCGAACGGATCGGTGCCCATCGCCTCTTCCTGCTCTTCCCAGGCTTCGCGGTACCAGGCGAGCGGCGCGACGCGCGGGTTCTCCATGCGCTTCATGCCGAGCGCCTTCGCCTCATTGAAGGCATGGAACAGATTGATCGGCACCCAGGGATGCTTGTCGACGATTTCCTGCTTGATGCCGACAGCATGCATGATCGGGAAAATGCCGGTGCGCTTGTAAAACGCCTTTTCCTCGGATTTGTAATCGGGGAACAGGCGGCCGACGTTGGGATCCTTGTCGAGCATCGGCTGGATCAGGTCGGGATGCAGCAGCGCGTCCAACTCGCCTTTCGCCAGCATTTCCTCGACGCCGCGATCGTTCGGCAGCTTGGTCAGCTTGAGGCCCGGCGGCGGCACGAAGGGCACGCTCTCGTCGAGCTCCGAGTACCAGTCGATCGAGCGGTGCGGCACGCCATATTCCGACTCGAGAATGCCGCGCATCCACAAGATGGCGCTCGCCTGATATTGCTTCACGCCGACCTTCTTGCCGATCAGGTCGGTGGGCTTTGTGATGCCCTTCTTCGTGTTGATGAAGATGAAGCCATGGCGGAAGCGGCGATGCGGAAAGACGGGAATGGCGGCGAAGGGCTGGCCCTTGTCGCGCGCCGCCATATAGGACGAGCAGGAGATTTCGCCCACGTCGAAGTCCTGATTGCGCAGGAAGCGCCAGTGGCGAGTCGTCGAGTCCATCTTGGTGACGACGGTCAGGTCGATGCCGTCCGCCTTGACGCGACCGTCGATCAGCGGCCGGGTGATCTCGTAATCGCCGACGGCGAGCGTGAGTTGCAAATTTTTAGACATAGTGGTTTCTCCCGAATCTCGTGACGCCCCGCGATAGTGCCGCGCGGACCAGGCAAAGCCTAGTTTGGGGCCCGACCTTACCCGGCCCACGCAGCCAGGCGCGCGCGGACGCGCCTGTTCGAATTCACGCGAGCAAGGCCTTCATACGCTGCGGAGTCACCGGCAATTGCGTCACCGCGCCGGGCTTGCCGAGCGCGTCGTCGATGGCGCTGGCGATCGCGCCGCCGACGCCATTGATGCCGCCCTCGCCCGCGCCCTTGATGCCGAGCGGATTCATCGGGCTCGGCGCATCTTCGGTGATCAGCACGTCGATCTTCGGCACCTCGCCCATAGTCGGCAGCAGGTAATCGGCAAAGGTGACGGCGAGCGGCTCGCCGGTCTCGCTATAGGCGAACTCCTCGTAGAGCGCGCCGCCGAGGCCCTGCACGCAACCGCCAACGAGTTGGCCTTCGACCATCATCGGATTGACGGCGCGGCCGATATCGTAAGCGATGAGGAAGCTTTCGCAGACGGTCTGGCCGGTCTGCTTGTCAACGCGCACCTGGGCGAAATGGATGCCATAGGGAAACACGGTGTGGTCGGTGTTGAACCAGGCTTCGACGGCGAGATGCGGGTCGCGGCCGTTGAGCAGCTTCGCGCCGGGCGCAAGTTTCTTCGACAAATCGGCGAGCGACAGCGAGGGGCCGCCGGCCGGCGCGTCCTTCTTGACGATGACGCCGTCGCGAATATCGAGATCGGCGATCGGCAATTGCAGCAGCTCCGCGCCGAATTCGAGCGCCTTGGCGCGCAATTTCAGCGCCGTCTCATTGACCGCGCTGCCGGTCAACACCGTCGCGCGCGCCGCATGGGCGCCGATGCCCTGGGCGATGCGGTCGGTCTGGCCGTGCACCACGGTGATCTTCTGGTAATCGACACCGAGCGCCTCGGCGGCGATCTGCGCCATGCTGGTCTCGAAGCCCTGGCCGAGCGACGCGCCGCCGGTGATCAATTCCATGTCGCCGTTGGCATCGACCGACATTTTCGCGCCGTCGGACGGACCGCGGCCGCTTTCCTCGACGAAGAAGGCGATGCCGAGACCGACCGCTTCGCCCTTGGCGCGGCGCGCGGCGATCTCCGCCTTGCGCGCATTCCAACCGAAGGCTTTGAGGCCCTTGTCGAGCAGCAATTCGTAATCGCCGGAATCGTAAAGCAATTCCTCGACGCCCTGCTCCTCGAACTCGATGAGATAGGGCATCTGCGCTTTGCCGATGAGATTGCGGCGGCGCAATTCGATACGGTCGATGTTCATCTTGGCGGCAAGCGCGTCCATCAGGCGCTCGCGCACATAGGTGCTCTCGTAGCGGCCGGGCGCGCGATAAGTCGCGCAAGGCGTCTTGTTGGTCAGGCGGTAATGGCAGACGGCGCGGTAGGCCGGAATGTCGTAGCCGCCGGTCATCATGCACATGGTGCGGTTGGCGACATTGGCGCCGTGGGTGCGCACGTAAGCGCCTTGGTCGTGGAAAATCTCGTCGTCGATGCCGAGGACTTTGCCGTCCTTGTCGGCGCAGATGCGCACCTTGTGGCGCTGCTCGCGGCCCTGGTTGGCGCACATCAGATGTTCGCGGCGATCCTCGATCCATTTGATCGGCCGGCCGAGACGCATGGCGGCGACCAGCACCAACACATCCTCAGGATAAAGCTCGCCGCGGATTCCGAAGCCGCCGCCGACATGGCTCTCATGGACATGCAGCCCCTTGGGAGCGCGGCCGAGCATTTTCACCAAGGTCTCGCGGTTGCGGTGCGGCACCTTGGCCGCGCCGTGCAATTCGAGGATGTCCTTGGCGGCGTCGTAATAGCCGATGGCGCCGCGCGTCTCCATCGGCACGCCGGAATGGCGGCCAGTGAACAGATCGAGCTCGACGATGGTATGGGCCTTCTTGAAGGCCGCCTCGATGTCGCCGAAACTATGCTTGAGCAGCGCGCCTTCGGTGCTGCGGCCCGGCTCGAATTCGCCGGGCGTCGCCCAGCTATCGACGACGACGGGCAGCTCGTCGATCTCGACATCGACCAACTCAGCGGCGTCTTCCGCGACATATGGGTCTTCGGCGAAAACGGCGGCGATGGGATCGCCGACATAGCGGACGCGGCCTTTGGCCAGCACCGGCTGGCGATAGGGCTTGAGAATCTCGGCGCCGCGATCGGCGCGGAAATCGACCGGGCCTAATTCTTTAATATCGTCGCAGGTCCAGATGGCGACGACGCCCGGCAGCTTGAGCGCCTCGGCGACGTTGACCGATTTGATGACGCCGTTCGCCATCGATGACCGCACCATGCGCATGTGCAACTGGCGCGGAAAATTTATGTCGCCGGCGTAGCGGCCGCGCCCGGTGACGAGCGGCGGATCCTCCAGGCGGACGGCACGCTTGCCGAGAATGGCGCGCTCTTCAGTGGTGGGCGGCGTCGGGTAGGTTTTGGCACCGGCGAAGTGATCGACGCTCACTTACCGGCCTCTCGCATTTCAATAGCGGCCTGGCGCACCGCCTTGATAATGTTTTGATAGCCGGTGCAGCGGCAGAGGTTCGAGGACAGCGCGTCGAGCAGATCGGCGTCGGCGATGTCGGGATCCTTCTCCAGCACGGCGGTCGCCAGCATGAGAAAGCCCGGCGTGCAGAAGCCGCATTGCAGGCCGTGATTGTCGATGAAGGCGCGCTGCAAGGGATGCAACTCGTCGCCCTTTGCGAGTCCCTCGACAGTGCGCAGCTTGCGACCGTCGGCCTGCACCGCGAACATCAGGCAGGAGCGCATCGGCTCGCCGTCGACGATGATCGTGCAGGAGCCGCAGACGCCATGTTCGCAACCGACATGGGTGCCGGTCTTGCCGCAATCGTCGCGGATCGTGTCGGCCAGGGTGCGGCGCGGTTCGACGCTGACGCGATGATCCTCGCCGTTGATGTTCAGGGTGATGGCGACGGTTTCGGTCATGCGGCGGCTCTCTCCAGCGCGCGGATTACGACGGTGGCCGCGAGGTCGCGGCGGTAGGACGCCGGCGTCTGCGTGTCTTCGATGGGATCGACGACGGCGGACACCGCCTTGCCGGCCGCTTCGAACGCCGCCTTGCCGGGCGCTTGGCCGTTGAGCGCGGCTTCGGCCTCGGGCACGCGGCGCGGCGCGCCTTCGATGCCGCCGATGCCGACGCAAGCATCGGCGATCTTGCCGTTCGCAATGCGGTAAGTGACGAGCGCCATGCCGATGGCAAAATCGCCGGCGCGGCGGTTGAATTCGTAAAAGCCTTGCTTGGTGCCGTCAGCGAGCAACGGCAAGCGCACTTCGGCCAGCAGTTCATCCGCTTCGAGCGCGGTGGACATGATGCCTTGGAAATAGTCCGCAGCCGCGATGCGGCGGGCGCCCTTGGCGGACTTGGCCACCATTTCAGCGCCGAGCGTGATGGCCGTCAGGCACCATTCGGAGGCCGGGTCGGCATGAGCCAAGCTGCCGCACATGGTGCCGCGCGTGCGGATCGGGTAATGGGCGATGTTATGGACGACATCGGCGAGCAGCTTGCCGAGCGTGCCGAACGTGGGATTTGCCGTGTGGAAGGCGGCATGGCGCACGGTCGCGCCGACCGACAAGACGTCGCCATCGACAGCGAGCCGATCGAGGCCGGCGACGCCGTTGATATCGACCAGATGGGTGGGACGCGCCAGACGGAAGGCCATCGCCGGCACCAGGCTTTGCCCGCCGGCCAGCACGCGACCGTCGTCGGGCGCGACTTCGGCGAGGAGCGCCAGCGCAGCGTCGAGCGTGCGCGGCGCGTGATAAACGAATGCGGCGGGCTTCATGGTCTCCGATGAATTCGCGGACTGTGCTCTTTTTAAGAATTAGTCCCGTTTTTGATACAGCCGAGATTAGGCGGCGCTCTCCGGTCCGTCAATCTCGTTCGCGAGATATTAACCCAGAACGCAAGGCGCAGAACGAAATCGCAAAATAACCCATGGACCGCGCGGCGAAATAGCCGCGTCTCAGGTTACAGCCACTTGCGGTGTTTGAAATAGAGGAAGGGCGTGATGGCCGAGCAGAGCATCAGGAAAATCGCGAAGGGGTAGCCGAACGGCCAGCTCAGCTCGGGCATGAATTCGAAGTTCATGCCGTAGATGCTGGCGATCAGGGTCGGCGGCAGGAATGCCACCGAGGCGACCGAGAAAATCTTAATGATGTTGGTCTGTTCGATATTGACCATGCCCAGCGTGGCGTCGAGCAGGAAATTGACCTTGCTCGACAAGAAGGTCGCATGGTCGCTGAGCGAATGAACGTCGGCCACCAGCGTCGGCATTTTCGACTCGATGTCCTTGCGCGCCGGAATGTCGGTGATCGAGCCGATGAAGGTCAGCAAGCGGTTGATGCTGACCAGGCTTTCGCGGCATTTCGATGCCAAATCGCCGTTGCGGCCGATCCTGTGCAGCATTTCTTTAAAGAAATCGCCGCCATGCGGACCCGACGAGTCGGTGTCGAAGACGTCGCGCGAAATCGCGTCGATGTCGATGCCGATGCGTTCCAGCAGGTCGGCCAGCCGGTCGGTGACGGCGTCGAGCAAGCCCATCAGCACCGCTTCGCCCGAGGCGCGCAGCATGGATTGGCGCAGACAGCGCGCAGCAAAGGTGCGGAAAGGAGCCGGCTCGCCGTAGCGCAGGGTGACGAGAATCTCGCCGACGAGAATGAAGGTGACGACAGTGCTTTCCGGCTGCGACGTATCGGACTTGGCGAGCACGGTCGCCGTCATGTAGGTGCCGGCGCCCTCCTGATAGAGGCGGCTCGACACTTCGATCTCGCGCATTTCCTCATGGGTCGGCATTTCGACGCCGAGGGCGCGCTCGAGCGCGCGCTCCTCCTCGCCCGTCGGGTTGAGGAGATCGATCCAGACGCTATCCTCGGGAATATCGCCGCCACCCAGCAGGTCGGAGGTGCTGACCGCGCCGGCAGAGCGGGTAAAGATGCTGATCATGCCGCCGAACCTCTAAACTGCCGGGCCGCGCCGGGCGGTCCGGCGCGGCGGGTGAAGCCGTTCGCCGGTATAACCCTCTAATCGAACAAAGAAAAGACAGGACGCGCCTCTATTTGCCGTTCTGGCTGCCCAGACTGGACGATTTTGCTCGGATAACGATCGGCGCGGCAAATCGCCTCGATGGGCATGTTCATTAAAAATCATCATGCTCAGGCTTGATCCGAACATCCATCACGCCGACGCTTGAGCGCTTGAAAATGGCCCCCCGAATCAAGCCGAGGTGACGATTTATTTTTGCGGCTAGGATTGGCAGCGGCTCACTCCCCGACCAGCCAATCGACCCGCCAGCGCAGCGGCGCGGCGGACATCGGATCGGCGCGCAGCACGCGCGCGAGGAACGGCAGCAGCTCGCGCAGTTCCTCATCCAGCTTCCACGGCGGATTGACCAGCACCAGGCCGCAGCCGTTGAAGCGCTCGGGATCGTCCCCCGGGCGGATCATCAATTCGGCGACGAGGATTCTTCGCGTGCCCGATGCGGCAAGGTCGGCATGGAAGGCATCGACCGGGCGGCGGCCCTTCACCGGATACCACAAGGCATAGACGCCGGTGGCGAAGCGGCGGTAAGCGGCGATCAAGCCCTTGGACAGCATCTCGAACTCGTCGCGCCGTTCGAACGGCGGATCGACGACGATGAAGCCGCGCCGCTCAACCGGCGGCAGCATCGCCTTCACCGCCAGATAGCCGTCCATCGCCTGCACCTTGACTTGGCGGTCGCGGAAAAACTCGGCCTCCAAGGTTTCGGCATCCGCCGGGTGCAATTCGCAAGCGGCGAGCCGGTCGCCCTGGCCATTTAAAGGGGGTCTCATCATGGCGCGCAGGAAGCGCGGCGAGCCGGGATACCAGCGCAGACGATCCTGCAACGGCCCCTCGCCCGGATTGAAGGCGTCGATGGCGGCGACATAGTCGGCAAGCAGCGCCGGCAGATCGGGCACCGCCAGCAAGCGATGGATGCCGCCGGCGGCCTCGCCGGTCTTTTGCGCTTCCTCGCTCGCCAGATCGTAGCGGCCGATGCCGGCATGGCTGTCGAGCAGGAACAGCGGCGCGTCCTTGGCCTGCAAATGCGCGACGATGCGGCAGAGCACGATATGCTTGAGGACGTCGGCGAAGTTGCCGGCGTGATAGATGTGGCGGTAGTTCATGGCGGCAGAACTTAAACTAAAATCTGAGCGAAGGCTTGTGCGGCTTCAGGCTTTCACATAGAAGGGAAAGATAAGCTCTTGAAACCACAGGCGCTGAACCTAAGCGCCGGCAGCCTGGACTTCGCCGCATGATCCGTTGGTTCTTCGCCGCCCTCGCGTTGCTCGCGACAGGCGTGGTCTCCTATAGCGGCTGGTGGCTGCATGGTCAGCCCCGCCCTATCGCCGATGTCGCCCATCCCAAGCTCGGCTGCGCCTCCTACGCGCCTTACCGTGAAGGCCAATCGCCGTTCCAGCGCGGCCTCGTCATCTCGCCGGAGCAGATCGACGAGGACATGCGCCTGCTCGCCGGCAGCTTCGACTGCGTGCGGACCTATTCGGTCGGCCAGGGCCTCGACCAAGTGCCGCGCATCGCCCAGAAATACGGCCTGAAAGTGCTTCTCGGCATCTGGATCGGCCGCGAATCGGCCAGCGATCCGGGCACCAACGGGCGCGAAATTTCCACCGCCATCCGCCTCGCCAACGATCCGGCGCTGGCCGGCGCGATCCAAGCCATCATCGTCGGCAATGAAGTGCTGCTGCGCCGCGAGTTCACCGCCAGCCAGATGGCCGACTGGATCGGCCAGGTGCGCGGCAAGGTGCCGATGCCCGTCACCTACGCCGACGTCTGGGAATTCTGGATTCAATTTCCGCAGATGGCCGACGCAGTTGATTACATCACCGTGCATATCCTGCCGTTTTGGGAAGATCATCCGATCGGCGTCGACGGCGCCATCAAGCATCTGCATGACACGCTGGCCAAGATGCGCGCCGCCTTTCCCGGCAAGACGCTGTTCATCGGCGAGACCGGCTGGCCGAGCGCCGGGCGCATGCGCGAAGGCGCCGCCCCCGGCCCCTTCAACCAAGCCCGCTACATCCGCGAATTCGTCCTCGCCATGGACAAAGAGAACATCGGCTACAACGTGATCGAGGCCTTCGATCAACCGTGGAAGCGCGCGCAGGAAGGCACCGTCGGCGGCAACTGGGGCATCTTCGACGTCCATCGCCAGCAAAAATTCTCCTTTTCCGGGCCGGTCAGCGAGAACCCCGACTGGCGGACCCAAGCCGCCGTCGCCTTGGCGCTCGCCGCGACGGTGATACTCGGCCTGTTGCTGCGCGGTTATGCCTTCGGCTTGGTCGGCTGGCTCGTCGCCGCCATCGGCGCGCAAGCCTCGGGCGCCAGCTTGGTGCGCGGCTGGGTCTTTGTCCGTGAGATCAGTTATACCGATGCAGCCTGGGCCGTCGGCATCTTCACGCTGGCCCTCGGCGCCGCCGCCGCAGGGCTGCTCGCGACCGCCATCGCCGACGCGGTGACTGGCCGGCCCGCCGGCCGCATCCGCCCGGCCCACGTCTATGAAGCGCTCGCCTGGCTGCGCCGCCCGCGCCTCAGCGGGTTGCGCGATCGCGCCCTGGCGCTCGGCCTGCTGCAGACCCTCACGGTATTCGGCGCAGCAGTGCTATCAATGCAACTGATGTTCGATCCGCGCTATCGCGACTTCGCCGTGCCGCTCTATCTGATTCCGGCGGTCGGCTTCATCTGGCTCGCTTGGCTGCAACGCCGCGCCGAAGGCGGCAACGCGCTCGAACTGGCAACGGCGGCGACACGCCATGAAGAGCGCTGGCTCGCCGTGATCGGCGGCCTTTGCGTCATCGTCACGGCCGCGAAAGAAGGACCGCTGAACGTCGAATCACTGAGCTGGACGCTGGTGGCGCTATTGCTCTTCATGCCCTGGCTGCGGCTCGCCTGGGCAGTTTACAAAGGTCAACGCGCGCTTCCGGCTTAAGCGCCGCGTTTGTCACGCAAGAGGCGCAGCAGCGCGAGCAAAAAGGCCGGCGCCGCGAAATCGGCGCCGTACAACACGATCGACGGACTCGCCGAAATCATGGCGGCGATAGCGATCAAGCGGCTGACAGGTTGGCGATATAGCGCGAAGGCGAGAACCGCCGCCGCCAAACTGCCGATGGCGATCACGTCGCTATAGAAGATATCAATGAGGACGTGGCGAATCGCGCACCAGAACGGCGGCGAGGCCACGTCACAGAGCGACGATACCGGACGCCACTCGATCACCAGATAACGAAAAGCGACAGCGAGCAGACACAGCCCGATGGACCAGCCCAGCACCTGCCAAATTGGTCGGCGCACCGAGGTTGCTTCTTCGACAGCGACGCTCATCCCGCTCCCCTTGTTTCTTTCGCGCCACCGACAAGCAGGGCAACGATCACGTTGCATAGCATCCGCCCCCGCAAGCGGCAAAGCGCGATTTCGTTGATATAACGCCATTTCTCACCGCCCGGTAACGGCCATCCCGCGTCACGCCATGCTCACGCCCGCGTGCTTACGGCGTGACCGTATGGTCGCGCCCAGTTGAGCGAAGGTGATTTCAAGAAGTGACCACGTGGTCCCATCTGTCTTTGACACGACGCCGCTAACCCGAATGGTTCGGGCAGGACGCCGCGCTCCAAGACAGTCACTTGAAAGGACTTCATCATGCGTCATCTCGTCACTGGCACCATCGCCGCCCTCGCCCTGAGCGTCAGCATCATCGGCAGCGCCTCTGCGTCTCCGAACACTGATGGTGGCGACGCCTTCGCCAGCAAGGTTCTCGTCAGCGCCAATTCGCGCAATCTGGTGGTCGGCAATGAAGGCGCCGCGAACGATGGCCAGCAGTCGCCGCTCGGCCAACTCGTGCCGAACAATGTCGTGACCCAGGCCGCCGCGACCTCCGAACTACCGAGCCCCACTGCCGAGTAACCTTTTCCTCAACGCAACGAACACGGCCTATCCCGCCCAAGGATGGGCCGTTCTCGTTATTACGCATCACGCTTCATTCACGGATGGTTGACCGGATGATGCGTAACCATTTGTCGGCTCGCCCGTACCCCTTAGTCAGACACGACATGGATCGTGCAGCCAGAGCGCCAATAGCGGCGCTCTTCACTGAAGGAGATTTCATATGCGCACCATCATCACCGGCGCCCTCGCCGCTTTCGCTCTGAGCTTCGCCGTTGCCGGCGCGGCCATCGCCTCGCCGAACACCGACGGCGGCGATGCCTTCGCCAGCAAAGTTCTGACCGACAACAGCACGATGAATATCGTTCGCGCCATCGAAGGCGCTCGCAACGACGGCGAGCAGAGCAGCTTCGGCTTCATCGTCAGCAACAACCTTCCGTCGCAGAGCGCGGCGATGCCCGAGCGCGAAGACCCCAGCGCCGAGTAAGCAACGTCGCCCAAACGGCAACGGCCCGCCCGGGAAAACCCGAGCGGGCCGCGTCGTCGCGATAAGCCCAATTGTTAGACGAGATAGAAGCCGCCGACGATGGCGTCGTGATAAAGCTGCGCCGCCGGCGGCGCGATGCCGAAGGGCAGATCCTGTTCCGGCTTCGAGTAGTTGTGCACGCCGGCGCCGAAGCGCGTGACGGCGGTTTTCGGCGCCGGGCTCATGGCGGCGAACATCGGCAGGATCACTTCCTTATAAACTTCCGGATTGTGGTCGCGGCTGTCCTTGGCAAGGCCGAACAGATAAGGCGGCACCGGCTTGACGCCGGGGCCCTTCAATTCGCGCGTGAAGCCGACGTAATGGGCGACCAGTTCTTCGGTCTGGTCCGGCCCGTAGTTCAGGCGCTTGGCCGACACGCGCGCCGCCTGCTCGAGCGAGCCGACGATGTTGTGCGTGACCATGTATTCCGCCTTGAATTGCGGCCGCAGCTTGGCGACATCCCAGGCTTCGAAAATCTCCTCCATCAACCACGGCAGACGCATCAGCACCTGCGGGCCTTCCTGCCCCAAAGCCTCAGGACCGCGATAGCGCGCGAGATCGCGCCAGGTGCGGATGTAGAGATCGTTGAACGGATCTTTCCAACTATCGCCGGTCTTGGCGATGCGCTCGAAGCCGTCGATCTTGCCGACATGCCCGCCCCAGATATGCTTGCGCTCGTTGATGTAGCCGAAGGTCGAGTTTTCGATGGCGAGCACGCCGGCGATGTTGGGCACGCGCTGCGTCAGCATCGAGACGTAAGGGCCGCCGGTCGAATGGCCGTGCACGTAGATGGAGAACTCGCCTTCCGGCAGGTGCTTGCGGCAAGCGGTCTTCATGCCT
The DNA here is from genome assembly GCA_964628235.1 of uncultured Rhizobium sp. Classification (GTDB taxonomy): domain Bacteria; phylum Pseudomonadota; class Alphaproteobacteria; order SMXQ01; family SMXQ01; genus CAMAVH01. Next base: position 74,242 of record CAZVLU010000011.1, read on the forward strand.
TCCTCGAAGGCGATCGGCCAGGCGGCCATGCGGTCATAGAATCGCGTGCCCGGCTTGGCGCGCGCCGAGGTGCGCGTGCCGTATTTCATCTTCTTGCCTTCGTCCTTGACGATGTCGTACTGGTCGCGCGTGACATACTCGCCCTTGACCCACATCGGCGTGCGGACGCTGCCATCCTCATGGATCGTGTCGTCCGGCCAATTGCGGCTCGGATCGTCGAGATAGGTGCGGCCCGGATAGGTCATCACGACGACCTTGAAGCCGAACTTCTCGGCGAACAGCGTCGAAAAACGCGCCATCGCCTTGGCGTCGCCAGCGCCGCCATGCAGCAAGAAGATGCCGACTTTCTTGCCGTCGGCGCCGACCGTGATCGGGCCTTGCGGCGTGTAGATGTCGACGCCGATGTCCCATTCCATGCCGAGCGCGTCGATGCGGAAGATATCTTCCGTCACCTTGATGGGCAGCGACGGCTTGCCGAGCACCGCCGCGCTCATGGCGATGACCTTATCGCGCGGAATCTGCGCCGGCGGCATCCATGTCTTGTTGCTGAGATTGGTGGCCATAAGACTCTCCCGATTCGTTAATGCCTGTTCGTTCAATGCAGAGCGACGCCGCCCGAAACATCGATGCAGCTGCCGGTGATATGATTGGCCTTCTCCGACAGGAGAAAGGCGACGGCCTCGCCGATATGTTCCGGCGTCGTCGCGACTCCGAGCGGCGAGCGGGTCGGCTTGACGTGATCGCCGACTTTCCAACGCGCCGCGACGTCGCCCGGCGCCACCGTGTTGACGCGAATGCCGAGCGGGCCGACCTCCTGAGCGAGCGACTGGCTGAACACGATGGTCGCCGCCTTGCAGCCGGAATAGACGGCGGCGCGCGGGCCGCCTTGCAGGCCGCGACGCGCCGTGATGCTGACGATGCCGCCCTTCTTGGCCGGCACCATATGTTTCAGCACGGCATTGGTGACGTTCAACAGGCCGATCAGGTTGATCGACACCATCTTGTTCCACCATTCAGGCGGCGAATCGGCGAAGTCGTGCTGGGGAATCCCGATGCCGCGACCGCCGCCGGCGAGGTTGATCAGGGCGTCGATGCCGCCGAAATCGGCTGCGGTCCGATCGACCACGCGGGTGACTTCGGCCATATCGGTGACGTCGAGCTTGGCCACCGTGAGTTTGGGCGCATTGCCGGCTTTGCTGGAGAACTTGTCGGCCACCATCTGCGCCGTATCTGTGTTGATGTCGGAAATCACGACATCCCAACCGTCGCGCGCCAGCACGCCGGCGATTCCCTCGCCGATCAAGCTGGCGCCGCCGGTGATCAGGGCGACGGGCATTAATCCAACGGCCGGTAAGGTTCGGCCTTCTTGCTGGTTTTCAGCAAGTAGTCGGCCATCTCGCCGCGCGTCGGCTGCCAAATCTCGTCGCCGAACTGGTGGATGTAATGCATCATTTTTTCATAGGCCATGGCGAAATTCGGCCGGCCGCTCAACTCGGCATGGACGATGACGTCGACCAGGCCGGGACGGCCGCGCAAGGCCTCCTGGCGGATATAGTCGAAGGATTCTTTGAAGCTGTTGAAGTAATTTTCCGCCGTGCCGGCGCCGCCGGACCAAGCGCGCCAATCGTTGGCATAATTCAGCTTCGGGATGCAGACGATTTTCTTGCCCTTGACGCTGGCGACATAGGGCACATCGTCGTCGAACACGTCGCCAAACCACTTGAAGCCTTCCTCGGCAAGGATGCCCAGCGTCTCTGGCGTGTGCAGGTTGCCGGGGCCGGCCCAGCCGATCGGGCGCTTGCCAGTGCAGTCCTTGATGACTTTGACGCATTCGCGGATTTCGGCGCGCTGTTCGTCAGGCGTCAAATCGGTGATGTGATGGTCGTTGGTCATGCCGTGGCAACAAATCTCATGGCCGTCTTCGAACATCGCCTTGATGCTTTCGGGCCATTTTTCGACTGTCAGGCCGTTGGGGCCGATGATCGCCTTGATCTTGTTGCGCTGGAAAATCTCGCGCAGACGCCAGATGCCGACGGCGCCGCCGTAATTGGCGTGCGACAAAGAGGCTAAATTTACCGGTATCTTGCTGGTCTTCTTGAAGCGGCCGCTGTTGCGGAAGGCTTCGTAAGCGACGCGGAACGTCACGCAAACGAGCTCGCCGCCCGGCCATGTCAATGTGGTCTTCGGCCATTGGACGCCGCGATGCATGAACTATCTCCCCTTAATCACGATCGTGTTCGATTTCGCACGGCATCCGATCTTCGCGCTGAGCGAAGTCTGACAGTTTCCATTCGCCGAACTTACCGCTATCATCCTGCAAGCACAGTCCTTTTCAACTGGAATCCATCGTATCTGGTGAAGCGGACAGAAGGATCAGGGGGTATTTCATGCTTCGCATCGTTCTTTCCGCAATTGTCGCCTTCGCTGCCACAACGGTTTCGCTCTCCGAAGCGATCGCGCAATCGACGCGCGCGCCGACCGCCGCTGAAAAACTCTACGCCGAATTGAACGCCTTGCCTGCTGCCGAGCGCCAGAAGCGCATCGAAGACGGCGCGCGCAAAGAGGGCAAACTCAACTTCATCCACACCTGGCGCGGATCGCTGGCACGCAACCATCTCCGCCTGTTCGAGAAGCGCTATCCGTTCCTCAAGATCGAGATGGTCGATATCGGCTCGCAAGACGCCGCCGAGCGCCTCGTCGCCGAATCGACCGTCGGCCGCCACCTGACCGACACCGTCAGCCTCGCCGTCGCCGACATGAACGAGATTCTCGCCAAGGACTACTCAGCGCATTACGCGACTCCGGCCAGCGGACTGATCTACGACCGCTACAAGAGCTTCCTCGACCCGCAGAACCGCTGGCTGCCGTTCTATTGGACTGAGCATGGCATGTCGTACAACCCGACGATGATCGCGGCCGCCGACGCGCCGAAGGATTGGATGGACCTGTGCAAACCGGTCTTCAAGGGCCAGGTGTCGTTTGATCCGTTCGAGGTCCGCTTCCTCGCCGGCTTGTGGAACGTCATGGGCGAGCAGAAACTCGCCGAATGGCTGAAATGCATCGGCGAGAACAAGCCGATCATCCAACGCGGCCACACCCAGCGGCTCAACCTGATGATCGCCGGCGACCACGCCGCCCAAGGCGACAACTACATGTACCAAGGCGTGCAGATGAAGCTGAAAAACCCCAACATCGCATTCGCTCCGGTATGGAGCGCCACGATGCCCGCGACCATCGGCGCCATGATCATCAACCCCAACACGCCGAACCCCTATGCCTCGGCCCTGCTGGTCGATTGGGTGCTGTCGGAAGAGAGCCAGAAATACACTGCCGAGCAGTTTCGCGGCCCGGTGGCCTACAAGCACCCATACATCCCCGAAGACGCCAAGATCATCAGCTTCGCCACAGTCGATGACGCCACCGCCGACAAGCTGGCGAAGATGTGGGACCAATATATCATCGGCAACGCGACGGAACGCGGCGGCACGCCCTAAGCGACATCGCCCCTTCGTCGCAGGTCCTCCCCCATGATCGCAGCGTCCATCGCCCCTAAGCGGCCCCGCCTAGGCCTGAACGGCTTGTTCGGCCTGAATGTGGCTTTGGTCGCATTGTTGATCGCCGTCGTCGGCGGCGTCATCTGGCTCGAACGGGCTCAAACCATTGGGCAAGCCGAGCGAAATGTCCGCAATCTGACCGATGTGCTCGCCGCGCACACGCGCGAGAATTTCAGATCGATCGACCAGGCGCTGCTCGCGATCAGCGAACGTCTGAACATCGATCGATTGCCCCAAGACGACCAGGTCGAAACCGCTTATCAGGTATTGTTCGATGCGGCCCGCACCGCCCCGAACGGCGTGCTCACCTATTTCCTGCTCGGCGAAGATGGCCGATTGCTGAATTCCTCGCGCACGCCGCAACGAGAACTGACCGACCTTTCCGACCGCGACATCTACCTCGCGCAACGTCAAAGCTCGGCGCCGGAACTTTTCGTCGGCGCGACGGTGCTGGGCCGCGTCGGCTTCGCCGCCGGGCGCTGGATTTTCAATGTGAGCCGGCCGCTCACCAAGTCGGACGGCAGTTTCGCCGGTGTCGTCGCGGCCGCTGTCGCCGTGGATCAATTGACCGTGCTCTACGACTCGCTGAATGTCGGCGAGAACGGGCTCGTCACCCTCTTCCATCGCAGCGGGATGGTGCTGGCGCGCTCGCCGGCCGACCCGCGCGCCATCGGGCAGAATCTCGGCCAAGGCCCGATGTTCCGGGAAGGCATTTCCCGCGCCGAAGCCGGGACGATGATCGCCACTTCGTCAGCCGACCAGACCACGCGAATTCTCGGTTTTCGAGTCGTGAAAGACATGCCGCTCGCGGTCGTCGTGGGACTTTCATTCGAAAAAGAACTCGCCGCTTGGCGGCGCTACGCGATGATCGCCGGCGGCGTGACGCTTATTGTCGCAGCGCTCGTTCTGCTGTTCCTCAGTTTCATGCAGCGACGCCTGCGCCAATCGGAGCGCGATGAGAGCCGCTTCATCGAAGCCGAATTGCGCCGCAAGGATGAACTGGAAAACTACAGTCGTCAGCTTCTCAAAGCCCAAGAACTCGCCCATATGGGCAGTTGGCGGCATGAAGTCGGCTCGCCGACCGTCACTGTCTCGCCGATGCTGCAGCGCATCGCCGGTCGGCAAGAGACGGGAGTCGACAGCCTAGATGAAGCCATCGCTCTCGTGCATCCCGAAGATCGCGAGCGCCATTTCGCGACTCAGCAGGCGGCGATCAACAGCGGGGAGCCGCAGCAGATCGAGTATCGCATCCAGCGCCATGACGGCACGATCCGCCATCTATGGAGCGAATTGCAATGCGAGCGCGGCGACGATGGCAAGCCTCTTGCCATTTTTGGCATTGTGCAGGACATCACCGAGCGCAAAAACACCGAGGAGCAGCTTCGCCAATCGCAAAAGATGGAGACTATCGGCCATCTCACCGGCGGCGTCGCGCACGACTTCAACAACCTGTTGATGGTGGTCATGGGCAATTTGGATCTTTTGCTCGACCGCCTGCAGAAAGACCCCGATTCGGCGAGCATCGTCAATTCCGCCATTTCGGCAGCCGAGCGTGGCGCTTCGATGACCCGGCAACTGCTCGCTTATGCGCGTCGTCAGCCTCTCGCTCCCAAGGAACTCGACATCAACAGCGCCATCCAAAGCATTTCGCGCATGCTGCGCCGCACCCTCGGCGAACAGGTCGAGATCGAGACGATTCTCGGCGGCGGCCTCTGGCACGCGCTCGCCGACGCCGCCCAGGTCGAGAACGCGATCCTCAATTTGGCGAT
>CAZVLU010000012.1:0-76847 GCA_964628235.1 uncultured Rhizobium sp.
AGCTGCGCGCCGCCGGCTTCGTGCTGATCGGTCGCACCAACATGACCGAGTTCGCTTACTCCGGCATCGGCATCAATCCGCATTACGGCACGCCGCTCAACGCCTATGACCGCAAGACCGGCCGCGTGCCGGGCGGCTCGACGTCGGGTGGCGCGATCTCGGTGGCCGATGACATGGCCGCCGCCGCCCTCGGCACCGACACCGGCGGCTCGCTGCGCATTCCGCCGGCCTTCAATGGCCTGGTCGGCTTCAAGCCGACCGCCAAGCGAGTCTCGCTGAAGGGCGCCATACCGCTGTCCTTCTCGCTCGATTCCATCGGCCCGATCGGCCGCACCGTATCCTGCTGCGCCATTATCGATTCGGTGATCTCCGGCGAGCGCGAGAGCGCCCCGGTGCCACCGGCCCATCCGGTCAAGGGCCTGCGCTTCGCAGCACCGCAAAGCTTCGTCCTGAACGACGTCGAACCCGCCGTCATGGCCGCCTTCCAGGCGTCGCTCGCGGCGCTGCGTAAAGCTGGCGCCATCGTCGACGAAATTCCGCTCACCGAATTGCTCGAACTGCCCAAGATCAACGCCAAGGGCGGTTTCTCCGCGCCGGAAGCTTACGCCTGGCATCGCAAGTTGCTCGAAGCCCAGGGTGACGCCTATGACCCGCGCGTGCGCGTCCGCATCTTGAAAGGCGCCGATCAATCCGCCGTGGATTACATCGAGTTGCTCGCCGCGCGGCGCGACCTGATCGCGCGCGTCGCCGCCGTCACCGCGCCTTATGACGCGCTGGTGATGCCGACGGTCGCCATCGTGGCTCCCAAGTTGCAAGACCTGATCGACAGCGACGACGCGTTCACCCGTGCCAATCTCCTGGCATTACGGAATACGTCGGTCGCCAACTTTCTGGATCAATGCGCCGTCTCGCTGCCATGCCATCGTGCGGGCGAAGCGCCAGTCGGCTTCATGCTGATGGGCGCGCACGGCGCCGATGCCAAGCTTCTATCGATTGCCGGCGGTGTCGCCGGCCTCCTGCCGTCTAGCCAAGGCTAGGCGACAGGACGAACATCCGACACGACGAGAGAGCCTGAGGAGTTTAGAGATGACCGCTATCGATGCCGGCGCAATGCCGAAAGAAAGCTTCTGGCAGGGGAAACGCCAGTACATTCTGCCGGCTGTAGGCGTGGTCTTCACGGTCCTGCTGATCCTGGTGCCGTTCATCACGCTGGTGCTGTTCAGCTTCCGGTCGGGCACCCTGATCGATCCGGGCCCCTTCACGCTGAACAACTATATTCGCGCCTATGGCGATCCCCAGACTTACCGAATGTTCTTCAACACGGTGATCATGGCGATCTTCGGCACGATCATCTCTGTCGGCATGGCGGTGTTCTTCGCCTTTCTCACCGAACGCACCGACATGCCGTTCCGCAACGTCGCCTGGGCCCTGATGCTGATCCCGATGGCGGTGCCCGGCCTGCTGTTCGCCATGTCCTGGACGTTCCTGCTCAGCCCGCGTATCGGCCTGTTCAACGTCTGGATCCGCGACTTCTTCTCGCTGTTCGGCTTCGACATGGGGCGGGAAGGGCCGTTCAACGTCTATACCCTGACCGGCATGATCTTCCTTGAAGGCATCCGCGGCGTCACCACCACCTTCCTGATCATCGTCGGCGCCTTCCGCACGATGGACCCGAACCTGGAAGAGGCGGCGCGCACCGCCGGCGCCACCAACCGCGTCACCTTCTTCAAGATCTTCCTGCCGATCCTGACGCCGGCGATTCTCGCGGCCTCCATGTACAACTTCATGAGCCACCTGGAATCGCTCGAAGTGCCGCTGGTCGTTGGCCTGCCGGCGCAGATCTATACCTTCCCGTCGTTCATCTACTTCTCGACGCAGCGCTTCTCGCCGCCGCAATACGGCACTTCGGCGGCGCTCGGCGCCACCTTCATCCTGGTGAGCATCATCATGGTTTGGTGGTATCGCCGCATCGTCGGCAAGGCCGGCAAGTACGCCACCATCACCGGCAAGGGCTATCGCCCGCGCATCATCCATCTCGGCAAGTGGCGTTATCCCTGCTTCAGCCTGTTCGTCCTCTATTTCATCCTGACGATCGCCGCGCCGACCGCCATCCTGCTGTGGACCTCATTCCTCAGCACCTATATTCCGCCGAGCATGCCGGGCGTGTGGGACCGTTTGGCCTGGACCAACTACAAGGCGGTCTTCGCCGATCCGGACATCTGGAAGGCCTCGGTCAACACGCTGTATCTCGCGGTCGGCTCGGCCACGGTGACGATGCTGCTGTCGCTGTTGATGGCTTGGGTGACGATCCGCGGCCGCATGCGCGGTCGTGGCCTGCTCGACACCATCACCTTCCTGCCGCATGCGTTGCCGGGCGTCATCATCGGCATCGCTTTCATCTTCCTGTTCCTGCAGCCGCCGCTCGCGAGCTTGCAGCTCTACGGCTCGCTGTGGATCGTCATCCTCGGCCTGACCGTGAGCTACATCTCCTTCGGCAGCCGCACGATGAACGGCGCGCTCGCCCAGATTTCGGGCGAGATGGAAGAGGCCGGCAAGACTTCGGGCGCGAAATGGCTGTCGATCCTGCGCCATATCGTCCTGCCGCTGCTGATGCCCGCCTTCATCTCGGGCTGGATCTGGGTCGCGTCGCACGCGCTGCGCAACTTCTCGATCCCGGTCATGCTGACGGGCAGCGACAACATGGTGCTCTCGGTCATCATGTTCCAGAACTGGGATGACGGTTATCCGGGCCGCACCGCCGCGGTCGGCATCATCCTGATCCTCGTGCTGACGCTCTTCACCGTCGGTGGCCGCTTCCTGGTCACGCGGATGAGCCGCCAGCAGAACTGATCCATACAGTCCTCAAAGGACTGCTCAAGCGCCGGTCGGGCTCACTCGACCGGCGCTTTTTCTTTTGGCGTGCGGCAAATATATGTAGGTCAAAGACTCAACCGCCGCCATCAACCCACAAGATATTTCATACGCGAAGTGGCTGATCTCCAACGATTCTATGCGAATAGTAGAATCGATGCTTGCTGATTTACAGCAACATGCTTGCATAATTTTATGCAAGCATGTATCTTGGTATGTGTAAGCATGGAGGTCTAAATGGCTGGCAAAAAGAACCCCGACAAAGTCAAGGCTGGGAAAGCCCGCGCCGAAGCGCTTACCCCGCAGAGACGAGCACACATCGCGCGCAGTGCGGCTATCAAGCGGTGGGAAGTTGAAGGCAAAGCGGCGCCTATCCCAGCTAGATATGGAGCTTTGGATAGGCCATTACGAATTGGAGCCATCGAAATCCCTTGTTACGTGCTGGCTGATGGCACCCGCGTTCTATCTCAACGCGGCCTTCAAGGAGGGGTTGGCCTGTCACTAAGTGGCGGCCCAGCGGGCGCGCGACGAATTGCCCTTTTAATGGAGCGTTTGGCTGAAAAGGGCATAGACGTCAGGGGACTCGTCGCGCGCACAAACTCGCCAATTCGCTTCATGCCTCCCCACGGTGGCATCCCTGCCGATGGCTATGACGCGATGATTCTACCTGATATTTGCGCGGTCTTAATTGATGCACAACAGCAGGGCATACTAGGTAAGGCGCGCGAGCACCTCGCCACGCGCGCAGCCATGTTGCAACATGGCTTTGCAACAGTCGGCATTATTGCTCTAGTTGATGAGGCAACAGGCTACCAAGATTTCCGCAAACGCGATGCGCTGGCTCACATATTGGAGAAGTTTGTCGCAAAAGAATTGCGGCCATGGGTTCGTACTTTCCCCGCAGAGTTTTACAAACAAATATATCGACTGAACGATTGGCCTTACGAAGATAACAAAGGCCGCCCCGGCATCATCGGGCATTGGACGAACAATATTGTCTATAAGCGATTGGCCCCCGGCGTCTGGGAAGAGATCAAAAGGCTAACTCCTCGAACGCCGAGCGGCGTCTACAAGAATAAACTTTTCCAGCGTCTCACCGAAGATGTCGGGCACCCTAAACTTCGTGAGCACCTTACTGGTGTAGTTATGCTGATGAAATACTCGCCAAACTGGAATGTTTTCATGGAGCGGCTTGATAAGGAATATCCCCAATGGGGCGGAAATCTCATGCTTCCATTTCCGGATGATTACAAACCAACAATTGATGCAACCCAAGCTTAAGTCAGTCTGGCGGTTTTGCCTGGAGATAGGGCGGGCGGCTATCCTCGCGGAAAAGAGGGAAAATGACCGAAGTAGAAAAGCGAAAACGCGACATTGAAGGAAAACTTGAATCGATCCGATTGGAATGGGTTGAGGCATCAACAGCACTTTCAAAGACAGAACTCGCAGAAATCAGAAGAGCAATTACGGCTCACCTAGCTGACCTAAAGGCCCTGATTTCAAAATAGGCCCCTCAATCGGGCGTAAAAAAAGCCCCGCCGTTGCCGGCGGGGCTGCCTCTCGGGGTATTGAGAGGTTTGGCGGACGCGAAGGTCGCGGCTCAGTCGATGAGTTGGCAACGCTCCGGCGGAATGCGCACGAACACTTTTTCGCCGGGCGAGAAGGTGTTGTACGGGTTGAAGCTGACGCGCAGGCTCTTGCTGCCGATCTGGACTTCGCCGTCGATGAAGGTGCCGAGGAACATCGTGCGCTTCACGGTGCCCTGATAGACGTTGGCGCCGTCCGCTGGCTTTTCGCGCAAGCAATCGACCGCTTCGGGGCGGATGGCGACGGAGGCGCGGCCGCTCGTCGTCATGGTCTGGCGACCGCCGAGCGTCAGGAAGCCGATCTCGGTCTCGAGCTTGGTGTCCGAGCCGGTGCCGGTGATGACGCCTTCGAGCGTATTGGTCGTGCCGAGGAAGGCGGCGACCAGCTTGTTGTCGCTCTTGGTATAGACGTCATGCGGCTTGCCCATCTCGACCAGCTCGCCCTGCATGATGACGGCGATACGGTCGGAGAGGGCGAGCGCCTCGATCTGGTCGTGCGTGACGAAGAACGACGTCATGCCGAGCTTGGTCGTCATTTCCTTCATTTCGACGCGCATCTCTTCGCGCAGCTTGGCGTCGAGGTTCGACAGCGGCTCGTCGAGCAGCAGGAGGCGAGGACGGCGCACGATGGCGCGGGCAAGCGCCACGCGCTGCTGCTGGCCGCCCGAAAGCTGCGTCGCGGGACGATCGCCATAGCCGGCGAGCTGCACCAGCTTGAGCGCCTCGTCGACGCTGTTGCGGATTTCTTCCTTCGAGGGCTTCGGGCCGCTCGAACCGTACATCAGCGGGAAGGCGACGTTATGGAACACGTCCATATGCGGCCAGATGGCGTAAGACTGAAAGACCATGCCGATGGGACGCTCGTCGGGCGGCACCATGATCTTGCGCTTCGAGGAGAAGACGCACTGTTCGCCGATGAAGATTTCGCCTTCATCGGGATGCTCGAGGCCGGCGATGCAGCGCATCGCGGTGCTCTTGCCCGAGCCGGAGGGCCCGAGCAGCGTGAAGAACTCGCCATCGGGAACGTCGATAGAGACGCCCTTCAGCGCGTTGACTTGTGCGCCCTGATCGACGGGGAAGGTTTTCTTGATATTGACGACACGAAGCATCTTCGCATTCCTTGCGGTTGGGTCATCGACCGGAGAGCGACCGCTGCTTTCCCCGGCGCATAGCAAAAAACGTCAAGGCCCGTGGGTGGTCCGGGCCGAGACGGCGAGAACGGCTCAGTCCTGAATGACGGCGACGACTTCCATTTCGACCAGCATATCAGGATTCTTCAGCTCAACGATCGCCGAGGTGCGGGCCGGCAAAGGCTCCGGCATCATCTCGACGTAAACCTCATTGAAGGCTTTCCAATCGCTGGCGCTTTTCAAGAAGATGGTGGCTTTGACGACATCGCCGAGCGAGCTGCCGGCGGCTTCGAGAACGGCCTGGATGTTGCCGATCGAGCGGCGCGCCTGGTCCTTGATATCGCCCATCTTGCCGGTTTCCCGGTTGCGGCCCGCTTGGCCCGACGTGAAGACCATGTTGCCGACGCGGATCGCCTGATTGAACGGACCGGTCGGGATCGGCGCCTTGTCGGTGCGGATGGGTTCTTTCTTCGCCATTTGGGTAGCCCCCTTCATAAAACACGAAAACTGCCGCTCCAAAGCCTTGGAGGGCAGGGATCAAAAATGCGCGTTACGAACGCAAAGCTCTAGTCCGCGTCCGCGGAAGCCGGCTTATGGCCGTCGAACGCCGTGACCGTCGCCTTGGCCACGTAATCGTCCACCGCCGGCGAGCCGCCGCCGACGCCGATGGCGCCGATGCAGACGCCATCCTCGAAAATCGGATAGCCGCCCTTGTTGAGCGTGACCCCGCCCGGGATCACCTCGGTCAAGCTGATCGGGAAGTAGGCGCGATCGGCCCACTGGTCCATCAGCACTTCTGTCGGCTTCTGAAAAGCGGCGGCGAGACGCGCTTTGCCTGTCGCCATGTAGGGACCGTGCCAAGAAACGCTTTTGCCGCGCGCGACGAGAACAGGGTGGCCGGCCTGGTCAGTGATCGCGACACTTACCTCGGCGCCTTTTTCTTCGAGGCCGATGGATTTCGCCTTGAGAACGAACTTCAACGCTTTCTCAAAGTCCATCATGGCCGGCCACCCTCTCTCTATTGTAGTCGATCTAAGCGGTCTTAGACCGGACGCAGGTAGTCGTCGGCGTTGGTGCCGAACAGCTTGCGCATGGCGCTGTCGCCGAGCACGTTGCTCCACTTCATCACGTTGTCGACGTGGTGCGGCCACGCCGATTCCGGATGCGGGAAGTCCGACGCATACATCAGGCACTGGTCGCCAAGGACGTCGTTGACGGCCTTGGTCATCAGCGGGCCTTCGTGGGCTTCGATGCAGACCTTAATGCGGCCCTGCTTGGCGTATTCGCTGGGCAGGTAGTTCAGCTTCGGAATGACGCCGCGAACGTAATGGAACTGGCTGTCCAGACGCAGCAGCCAGTTCGGCAGCCAGCCGTGACCGGTCTCGGCGAAGGCGATCTTGATGTTCGGGTAGCGGTCGAGGATACCGCCGCCGATCAAGTAGGCGAGCGCGCGCTGGGCGCCCCACGGATGAGCGGCCGTGCGGGCGATGGCGGCGTTGCCCCAAATGTCGCGGGCGCCGGGGAAGTAGGGCGGCTCGTAGAAGAAGCTGTGGTGCATGAACGGCAGATGCAGGTCGTTCATCACTTCCCACAACGGGTTCAAGTCCGGATCGTCGATCGGCATGCCTTCCGGCAGCGACGGCCACACGGCCGAAACCCAGCTTTCCTTGCCGATGCGCTTCAGTTCTTTGACGGCCCATTCGATGTTGTGGCCGGGCGCCAGGAAGAGGCCGCGCAGACGGCTCACGTCGGCCGAGCAGAAGTCGCGCATGTAGTTGTGATAGGCGTCGTAGATGCCGGCGGTCAGGCCGGGCTCGAGAGCGGAGGAGGCGGGCGCCCAGGTGCCGGGGATCAGCACGTTGACGTCGACGCCTTCCTTGTCCATGTCTTCCAGACGGCCCGTCGGATTGTCGTGCTGGATGTTCTCATGGCAGATCTCGGTCGAGACGTTCTGCACGCGGCCTTCGACGGCAGTGCCGCCCTTGGGCTTCACATAGCCGGGCTTCTGGCCGGCGATGCGGTCGTAAGCGATCGGGTTCACCTTAATGGTGTGCCAGGTCGTTGTCGGGTGGCCGCGGCCAGCCGGAGAGTTCATCGCTTTGACATAGGGCTTCAGTTCGTCCCAGCGGGCCTTGGCGGCGTCGCCGGCATAGCGGTGCAGCACTTCGAGGGACGGCGTGACGTGGGCATCCACGTCCAAAATACGATAACCATTGCGCATATTTCTCTCCTGTTGCCTGGTATGGCGATATCAGCGCGGGGAAAACTTTATTCAAAAGAGATCGTATGGATGCCCCTTCCGCGAAGCAAAAAGGATTTACAAATACTAATATAAGTTTAGCTTATAACTCAAGTTTTGCCCTCCCACTGGCTTCAAATTCTCCTGCAAATGCTGAGATGAGCGATGAATGACCGCCAATTGCGCTATGCCTTAACTGTCTGGCGCGAACGCAGTTTTAGCAAAGCCGCAGGCCGTTTGAACGTCTCACAGCCAGCCGTCAGCGACCAAATCCGCATGTTCGAGGACGAACTCGGCTTCGAGCTGTTTCAGCGTACCGGGCGCGGCGTCGAAGTGACCTATGTCGGCCGCACCTTCCTGCAGCATGCGGAACAGGCCATGTCGGGTATTTTGGGCCTGTCGGAAACCGCTCGCCAATTGCGCGGCGACGGCCCGCGCGGCTCCTTCACCATCGGGTTCAGCTCTGGCGTCGCCCAGGAGATCGTGCCGCGCGTCATGGCCAGCCTGGCTGAAATGCTCCCGCGCGTCCGCCTCGAAGTGGTCACGGCAACCACCCGTCGCATTCAGCGCTTCATCCTCGAGCGCCGTCTCGACGCCGGCATCGCCATTCAATCCGATCCGCGCAGCCTGCCGGAGGAACTTATCAGCGAGCGCCTTTCCAGCATCGAAATGGCGTTGATCGTGCCCTGGGCTCACCCGCTGGCCAAGCGTGCCGCCGCTATCAATCTTGCCGATTTGAAAGACGAGCGGCTGATCGTCAACGAGCCCGACATCGGTTATGGCCAATTCGTGCAGACCGTCTTCACCGACCAAGGCCTGCTGCCCAACGTGGTCGCGCGCGCCGACGACGTCGACACCATCAAATTGATGGTGGCGTCGGGAGTCGGTCTCGCCGTGCTGCCGCGTGGTTGCGCGGCCAACGAAGTGGCGTTAAAGCAAATGCGCGTGTTGCCGATTCGCCCGCAGCATGAGGTGCCAATCACCTTGATCCGCCACCCGGGCGCCCTGACGCCGGCGGCCGAGGCTTGCGTCAAATTGCTGCGCAACGCCTTGCTCGCCGAAAGCGGCGAAGCGCCACGCGCGAGCGCCTAAGCTAAGCTTTAGCACCGCGCGCGAACTCGAACATTCGCAAGAACACTTCCGGCGGCTGCGCGCCCGACAGGGCGTAGCTGTCGCTCATGACGTAGCAGGGCACGGCGTTGACGCCACGCGCGCGGGCCTGCACGTCGGCCTCGCGCATCGCCTCCAGGCCGCCGTCGCCGCGCAAATAGGCCTCAGCTTCGGCGCGCGGCAAACCTTGCGCGGCAGCGATATCAGCCAATTCACCGGCATCGCCGATATCGCGGCCTTCAGCAAAATAGGCAGCGAACAAGGCTTCAGCGATCGCGTCGCCAGCTCTATCGGCTGCTGGGCTTTGCCGTTGCACCCAATCGACCAATCGATGGGCGGCAAGGGTGTTCGGCATCCGAACGATGCGGTCAAAAACGAACCGCAGCCCCTCGGCCGCTCCCTCTTTGGCCAGGCGGTCATGGATGAAGGCGACCCGGTCGGCGCCGCCGAGCTTCCAGTTGAGATAAGCGTCGCGCTCCATGCCCTCGGGCGGCATCGTCGGATTGAGCTGGAAGGGACGCCAGGAGTGCTCCAACTGCCCGGCATCGCTACTGCCAGCTTTATCGCGCCACAGCGCTGCGGCGCGCTCCAGCCTGCGCTTGCCGATGTAGCACCAGGGACAGACGAAATCGGCGTAAATGGCGATCTGCATGATCAATCGCTTGCGGCGCGGAAGATGCCTAAAAAGCGATATTTATCAGACTTTAGAGATAAAGCTTTCTTTAAGTTTATCGCTTTAAGGTAACAGATCGTTGCCACAGGCCGTTTCAGACAGCCGGCGGTTCTTAACGCCATCCATATCCCTGTCCCCGATCCCCCTATGCCCGTCGGAAGTCTTGCCATTACGCTGCGTCGCCATCGGGATTTTCTCGAAGGCAAGCAAGGTGGCTTGCGCGCAAACCTGACCGGCATGAGCCTGTCCGGACTCAATCTGAATAGTTTGGTGCTGCGCAGCGCCGTCGCCGCGACGACCAATTTCAGCCGCAGCATGCTGGTTGGTACCGACCTCAGTTTCGCCGATCTGTTCCGCGCCGACTTGCAACATTGCAATCTCACTGGCGCTAATCTATTCCGCGCCGATCTTAAGGGCGCGCGCATGCGTGGCGCCAAGCTGACCGAGGCTAACCTTAACGAGGCTGACCTGCGCGCCGGCGCATATCTCGACACTTTACCGGAAGACGCCGCCACCGATCTGCGCCATGCGCGGCTCGACCGCGCCGAACTGCGTAAGGCCAATCTTTCTCAGGTGCGTCTGAATGAGGCTTCCATGGTCGAGGCCAATCTGCAAGACGCCGTACTGTACGGCACAGACCTCAGCGACGTGAACCTCGCCGACGCCAACCTGTCGTCTGCCAAGCTAAAGGGCGCCAATCTCTCAGGCGCCAACCTCTCGGGTGCCAATCTCGAAAGCGCGACCTTCCAAGGCTGCAATCTGCAGGGCGTGCGCTTGACCGGCGCCAAGCTGCACGGCGCCGATTTCTCCAACGTCGATCTCAGCGGCACCATCACCGCCCGCCGGCCGGAAAGCCTGCCGCTCGACATCCAGAAAATTCTGCGCGCCCATATGAGTTGGATCGAAAGCAACGGCGCGAAAGGCGAACGCGCCGATCTGCGCAAATGCGATCTCAGCGAAATCAGCCTCGAGGGCATGAACTTCAACGGCGCGATCTTCATTCAGGCCGACTTGCGCGGCGCGATCCTGACAAAGTGCAAATTCCTGCTCGCCGACCTGTCAGGCGCGGACTTGACGCACGCCAACCTGATGGGCGCCGATTTGATGGGCGCAAATCTTTCGGGGGCTAATCTCAGCCGCGCACGTCTGCGCCGCACCAATATGGGCCCGGCGACGATCTGGCGGCCGGACGGGCAGAACGCCGCCCGCCTATGGTCGGTCAACCTCAGCCGCGCCAATTTGGTTTTTGCCGATTTATCGGAAAGCAATCTGAAGGAAGCGAACCTGATGGACGCCGATCTGCGCGGCGCCGATTTGACAGACGCCGACCTAGAAGAGGCCAATCTGCGGCGCGCCAACATTCAAGACACCATCATCGATCCCGAACTGGCCCAGACGCTGGCCGCCGCGATCAACAAAGCCTAGTCGCTCCAGAGGAGCGCGCGGCCTAAGGCGCTCCAGCGGAGCGCAAGCGCTAGCGGGCTCTGCCCTCGCGCTGACGCTGCACGTAGCAACATAACAGATGGGTGACGGTCTGGCCGTCCTCCGAGAGCGGCAAAGCGACGCGGTCGAACTCGATGAACGCGCGCCCTACCACAGACAACGACGCCGTACGGAAATCCGGCAGGCGCGTCGCGACGATGGCGCGGAAGCGATCGAGCATGGCCGCCAATTCCTCGCCTTCGCCCATCTCGCCGACCAACAGGCCCTTGAGCGGGCGGTCGTGCGCTTCCTCGATCTGCGAGCCGGCAAGGCGGATGCGAAAGTCCTGCCCGCCGTCGACGACCTCGAGAATCATCAACACACTCAAGCAGTCATAGACCTCCACCGGATCGATATCGCGACGCGCCGGCAAGGCGTCGCCAATGCGTTTGCCTGACCAATAGTCATAAATTTTGCGGATTTTTGGATCGGACAGCGCCCGCCGCTGCGCCTCTGCGTCGTTCACCGCTGTCGGGCCGGCAAGGGACGGGGGCCGCTGATCAGCGACCATCTGACGCAACCGCCAAAACGCAACGCGAAAAGAACGCCATCAAAACTGAACCTTCTACAGGGCACGCAATACGCATGACTCAGTCACAATGAGTGTCATAATTCATACAAGCCCCCTGTGCAAGCTAGGTAGCGGCTCATTGGGATAGGAACAAAGGGGAGGTGACAGGCGCGGAAAAAAGCCCTAATTCTCACGCCGTTTCGGAGGGGTGGCCGAGCGGTTTAAGGCACCGGTCTTGAAAACCGGCGGGGGTTCACGCCTCCCGTGGGTTCGAATCCCACCCCCTCCGCCACGCACCCCTCACACTTGTCTCTGCACAAGCGATGGCGCGCCAAGGGCGCGTAACAGGGGCGGTATTTCCGCTCAATCCTATTCGGCTACGGTTCGTGCGCTCTTCATTGCGGGGTATCGCGGCGAAGATTGCGGGCGCGTCTCTGGCGGTCCGGGGCGCGGGTGAGTTTCCCTGTTATGCAGCGATTAACAGGGAATATTTTCGTTTTTGGCCCCAAAAACAGGGTCTCCGGCAAGGTAGCGCCGTCGCGTCGCTAAAATCTCGTCGCTAATTCAGAGAGTTACGCGCGTAAAAACCACTTTCCTGTTATTGGTCATAACAGGGAATTTAGAACGTCATAACAGGCAATTTTACCTACATAACAGGGTGCATCTTGCAAATAACAGGAAGATGCGCGCTTCAGCTAATTGAGCTGTCTGCCGCGTCGGATGATGCGCCGCCGAGCGCCTCAAGCATGGCCGCTTGTTCGGACCACAGTATCGGCATGGGTCGGCGCATCAGATGCTCGAGAGTGAGTCCTGGCGGCTGTTCGCCGGCGAGAATCGCGCGTTGCAGATCGGGCGCCAGAAACGCCAGTTGCACGAGACGACGGCGATAGGGCGTGGCGGGGGCTGCATCTAGAATCGGAAGACCCGCGGCGTCGTTTTGCAAATGCGCATGAGCATTGCGCAACGCCTTAATCAGAACGGGATCGCGCCGCGCCGCGATGCGCGCGCCGCCGACGATCCAGCTCCGCCCGCCGCGCAGGCGCATGCGAATCGGCAGGACGAGACGTAGCTGCGCGGGGTCGGCGGCGTCTGGCGCCATCGTCTCGCCCTGTTGAAGCCGCGCGCGCATGGCGGCGAGCAAGCCGACGGGCATCAGCAGCTGCAGCGAGTCGGTATGGACCTCGATGCGCGTCAGAAGCGACAGAGGATTGTCGCCGCTGGCCGGCGCGAGACGCCGGATGGCGGCGCTCACCATGGACTCGAGCGCCGGTCCGGGCACGCGGTGGATGCCGTCCTTGTCAGCCGGCCGGCGTCCTTGCTGCAGCGGCGCCGACACGTAATAGCGATAGGCCTGCCCGCGCTTGCCGCGGGTGAAGGACGGGCTCATCGGCTGGCCGTCGCCATCGAAAATGCGCCCCGTCAGCGGCGCCCGCGTCGCTTGGTCTTTGCCGGCCTCGTGACGGCGCTGATTGGCATCGAGCTTCTGCTGCACGGCGTCGAACAGGGCGGCATCGACGATGGGGAGATGTAGGCCGGGATGCGTCTTGTCCTTATGGGTGATCAGCCCGAGATAGATCTGGTTGCGCAGCAGGTAGAACAAAGCGCCGCGATTGAGCGGCAGCCCGCCGAGGACCTTGCCGCCCTGCGTAGTGCGCTGCTTCGAGCGAACGCCCTCGGCCTCCAGGCGGCGCTGCAGAGCATGGACCGAGCCCAGCTCAAGATAGGCCTCGAAGATCGAGCGGACCGTGGCCGCCTCGGCCTCGTTCACGACAAGCGCGCGCGAGTTGTTCTGCGGCAGATCGTAGCCGAGCGGGACGTTGCCGCCCATCCACATGCCCTTCTGCTTGGAGGCCGCGATCTTGTCGCGGATGCGCTCGCCGGTCACCTCGCGCTCGAATTGGGCGAAGGACAGCAGCACATTGAGCGTCAAGCGGCCCATGCTCGATGTGGTGTTGAAGGCCTGGGTAACGCTGACGAAGCTGATCTCGTGGCGGTCGAACAGTTCGACCATGCGGGCGAAGTCCGCCAGAGAGCGGGTCAGCCGGTCGATCTTATAGACCACCACCACGTCGACCTTGCCGGCGGCGATGTCGGCCAGAAGGCGCCGCAGCGCCGGCCGCTCCATTGAGCCGCCCGACCAGCCGCCGTCGTCATAGAGGGCGGGAAGGGCGCGCCAACCTTCGCTCTTCTGGCTTTTGACAAAGGCCTCGCAAGCCTCGCGTTGGGCATCGAGTGAGTTGAACGCCTGGTCGAGCCCTTCCTCAGTGCTTTTACGGGTATAGAGCGCGCAGCGCTTGATCGCCTTCATGGACGATCACGCAGGCCGAAGAAGCGCGGTCCGTTCCAGCGCACTCCCGCGATGGCGGTCGCGGCGGCCGACAAGCTCGGATAGAGCCGACCCTGCCAGCGAAAGCCCGCCGCCTCAACCTCCACCTCGACGGTGCGGCCCTGCCATTCGCGCCGGAGCCGCGCGCCGACGCCCAGTTGCAGCCCCTCGGCCGCGACCGCACCGCGGCGCTTGATTTGTCGGCGCGTGGCGCGGTCGAGAGCGCCCAGCATCTCGGCCTGAAGCCGCCAAGCCAGCATCAGCCGCATAAGCTCGGCCGAGCGCAGCGGCGGCGGCGCGCCATAGCGTGCCTGCCAGATGGCACGCAGCCCCTCAAGGTCGAGGCTTCTGAGAGCCTCGACCTCGCGCACCACCGCGTCGCTCATCGTTTGCCTCCGCTGCGATAGCGGCGCACCCCATCGATCTTCTCGGAGGCGATGGTCATACCGCGACGCTTGAGCGCCCCGGCGAGCGCGCCGCGAACCGAATGGGCCTGCCACTCGGTTGCCGACATCATCTCGGCGATGCTGGCGCCACTCGGCCGCAACAGCAATGCGGCCAGCCGGTCGAGCTTGCTGGCGGACGCGGGCAGGGCGGGCGGTGTGGCAGGCCCCGCCTTGGCCTTGCGCGGACGGGGTTTGCCGGGCTTTGCGGTCTTGGAATCGGGCTTCGGATTAGCCTTCAGATTCGGCTTCACATCGGTCATTTCGATCTCCTCGCTAAGGCGACGGCAAGAGCGCCGCCGCTACCGCAAAGAGCCCGTCAGGCCGGGAGGGGTCCAATGACGCTTCGTTGCGGCGGGAAGTCGAGAGCAATCAAAAGCGCTTGATGTTCATGTTATGTTCTTTTATAATATGCCCTTATGGATAGGCCCGCTTGTACAGCCCCGACCGTTCTCACGGTCACCTATTGGCCGGTCGAGAACCTCGTTCCGGACCCCCGCAATGTGCGCACGCACCCCAAACGCCAGATCGATCAGATCGTCTCCTCGATCAAGAGCTTCGGCTTCGGCTTCACCAGCCCGATCCTGATCGATCCAGACGGCGCCATCATCGCCGGGCATGGTCGGCTTCTCGCCGCCAAGGCCAGGCTACATTCCCTTCCCAAACCTTGCGCGACATGTTCTCCGGGGCGGCGCTTCCGCATGTCACCGGGAGGACGATCAAAACACGGAGCCAATTCGATCGTCAGCTAAAAAGCATCCGGGAAAGCGGCTACGCGTAGCAATCTGCCGAGTGGCGTGCGCCATAAACGCGACCGTGCTAGCCTCACAGATATTTTGACAAGTTGAGGACCGTTTGATGGCTGACGTTTTGGATGTTGTGGTCTCATCCGTGAAGACCGAGGCTCATTGCATCAAATCCTGGGAGTTTCGTCTGCCGGGAGGCGGCGATTTGCCATCGTTCACAGCAGGCGCTCACATTGATCTTCATCTCGGCAACGGGATGATTCGCAGCTACTCACTCTGCAATTCGCCAGCCGAGGCGGCGCGTTATGTCGTCGCCATCAATAAGGATGCAAACAGCCGCGGCGGATCGAAGTACATCCATGAAACCCTAAAGACCGGGGATACAATCAAGATTTCGCGTCCGCGAAACAATTTTCCGCTCGCGGAAAATGCTTCACACACGCTTTTGATCGCCGGAGGCATCGGCATTACGCCGATGCTAAGCATGATGCATCGCTTGAAAGCGCTGGGACGTTCCTGGGAGCTTCATTACAGCGCGCGCACTAGGGAGCTGTGCGCTTTTCAGGACGAACTGCAGAGCTTCGAGTGCGGCAATCCGCAGCGCGTGCATATTAACTACGACCATGAAGCCGGCAATGCGCCGACGGACATCGCGGCGCTGCTTCGCACCGCAAGCGACCAGACGCATTTTTACTGCTGCGGTCCGAACGGCATGCTTAAGGCGTTCGAAGAGGCGGCCCGCGCGACTAGCATCTCTCCTGAGCGGGTCCACGTTGAATATTTCACGGCGAAGGAAGAGACCGCTGTGGAGGGGGGCTTCGCGGTAGTGTTGCGTAAGAGCGCTCTCACGCTCGAGGTGCAGGCTGGTCATACCATTCTCGACGCTTTGATTGCGCATCAGGTCGACGTTCCCTTCTCTTGCATGGAGGGGATCTGCGGAACTTGCGTCGTAGAGGTGCTAGAAGGTGTGCCGGATCATCGCGACTCAGTCCTCACGCCGCAGGAACGCGCTTCGAACAAGAAAATCACGGTTTGCTGCTCGGGCAGCAAAACAGCCCGCCTTGTTCTCGATCTTTGACCGGAGCGGACTTAGCAGGTGCATTCATTGACTCTGAATCAACGTTGACCGATCTATACGTGTTGCCTATCTCTCTCGATGCCGAAGGGCACATCGCTTAGCGCCCGCTTAAAGCCGCGGCTCTAATGGTCGGAAGCGCGGGACTCTTGCGCAGAATCACCCAGCCTACGTGAAGGAGATCAGAGCATGACACCTGAGCAGAAGATCGGCATGCTGCGCGAACAGAACGAGCTGCTGACCAGGACTGGCCTGGGGTCTGTGATGGGGGACCTATTCCGGCGCTACTGGCTGCCGGCTCTGTTGGCGGAAGAGCTGCCTAAACCCGATTGCGATCCGGTGCGCGTCCGCTTGCTCTCGGAAGATCTGATCGCGTTTCGCGACACTGCGGGGCGTCTGGGGCTGATCGACCAGTTCTGTGCTCACCGCGGCGTGTCGCTGTGGTTCGGGCGCAACGAGGAGGGCGGGCTGCGTTGCCCGTACCATGGTTGGAAATTCGATGTCAGCGGTCAGTGCACCGAAGTGCCGTCGCAGCCCGCCCAAACGGGCTTCTGCCAGAAGATCAAGCTCAAGTCTTATCCGCTCGTCGAGCGCGGCGGTATCTTGTGGACCTACATGGGGCCGCCGGAGCATCAGCCCGAATTGCCGGAGTTCGAATTCGCCTTGGTCGGCCCGCGTCAGCGCTTCATCTCGAAACGGCTGCAGGAGAACAACTATCTTCAGGCGATGGAAGGTGGCATCGATTCCAGCCACTCCGCCTGGCTGCACCGCGGCGAGTTGAAGAGGGATCCCTTATTCAAGATCGCAGGCAAGAGCAAAGAATACAGCATGGCTGACTTCCACGTGCAGTTTGAAGTCGTGGAGTCGGAAAGCGGTCTCTGGATCGGCTCGCGTCGTAAGGCAGATAACGGCAACTTCTACTGGCGCGTCACGCAGTGGGTCATGCCCTGCTTCACGGCGGTTCCTCCGCACGGCGACCAGTCCTCCATCCACGGACATTTCTGGGTTCCGATCGATGACGAGCATTGTTGGGCGTGGAGCTACAACTACCACCCGCAGCGCGATCTCACCGAGGAAGAGGTCGGCTACATGAAGGACGGGTATGGCGTCCATGTGAAGCTCATTCCGGGCACTTACATTCCTGTCGCCAACAAGGACAACGACTATCTGATGGATCGCGCGTCGCAACGGGCGGGCGTCTCGTTCAGCGGTATCGACGGCATCGCCATCCAGGATTCTTCTCTGCAGGAGAGCATGGGGCCGATCCAAGATCGCACAAAGGAGAACCTGGTCGCCGCCGACAAGGGTGTGATCATGGCCCGCCAGCAGCTCAAGAAGGCGGCGCTGGCTTTGCAGAAGGGCATCGAGCCGCCAGCCCTGGACCCCGCTACTCATCGGGTGCGGCCGGCGGCGTTGGTGCTTCCGCCCGACGTGTCATTCAAGGACGGGGCGCGGGAGGCTTTGAAGATGAGCGCAGAGCGCAAGCCCGTCGCCGTGTAGTGGCGCTCCGGCGCCGTGCCAACTGACCCGCGGCCCTTTCAAGCGATCAACACGGACAAGAGATGACGACGATGACTGATAGAGTAAAAGCGGCCGTGGCGCTTGAAGGCAAGAAGGTCGAGGTGCGCGAATTTGAGCGCCCCACGCCAGGGCCCGAGCATGGTCTTCTCAAGGTCGAGACGACCGGCGTTTGCGGCAGCGACTGGCCGTTCTACCTGAATTCCCCCAAGGTCAAAGGACCGCTGATTCTCGGACACGAAACCGTCGGTATCGTGGAAGAGCTCGGCGGCTCCGTTCCTTGGGGGGTTAAGGAGGGCGACCGCGTGGCTCTTGAGGAGTACATCCCTTGCGGCCGCTGCCACTACTGCTATAGCGGCGACTTCCGCCTTTGCAATCAGACGGATCTTAAGATCGGCGCGCTGCGTTACGGTTTGATGCCGGTCGCATCCGCGCCCGCCTTATGGGGCGGTTTCAGCCAATATCAGCATCTCCATCCAAACACGGTTTTCCACAAGATCCCGTCGCACCTGCCATCCACGACGGCAGCCATGGCCTTGCCGTTCGGCAACGGCGTCGAGTGGACTTACCTGCAAGGCAAGGCTGGCATCGGCGAAACGGTCATGATCCAGGGGCCCGGACAACAGGGCCTTGCCTGCGTGGTCGCGGCTAAGGAGGCCGGGGCGGCGTGCGTCATCATCAGCGGCCTCGGCACCCCGACCGACCGCTTTCGTCTCGAAATCGCCCAGAAACTCGGCGCTGATTACACGATCAACATCGACGAGCAAGACCTACTCGATACCGTCTCCGACATCACTGGCGGCGAAATGGCCAATCTCGTCGTCGACTGTTCGTCCGGTGGGCCGGCCACCGTGGTATCTGCCATTCGCCTGGCAGCCAAGCGGGGGCGCGTGATGCTGTGCGGTCAGAAGCAGCGGCCAATCCCGGAATTCGACAGCGATATTCTGGCCGCGCGCTTCATCACCGTGAAAGGCATGCGCGGTCATAGCTATCAAGCAGTCGAAACGGCCATCCAAATCATGGCCTCAGGCCGATATCCCGTCGAGGCGATGAGCACGCACAAGTTCGGTCTCGGATCCGTCGACGAAGCCTTGCGGACTGTGGGCGGCGAAGGATTGCCGAAGGCCTTGCATTGCACCGTCAACCCTTGGCAGGACTAGAGTTCCGACGGATGCCTGTCACCAATCAGATCCCGATCCTGCTGCTCACAGGCTTTCTTGGTAGCGGGAAGACGACTCTGCTCCAGAATCTGCTGCACCATCCGCAAATGGCCGATACCGCCGTGATCATCAACGAGCTCGGCGAAATTGGCCTCGATCATCATCTCGTGCAGGGCGCGATCGAAACGGTCCTCGTTCTTGAGAACGGCTGCGTCTGCTGCAATGTCCGTGACGATTTTGTCGGGGTGCTGAACAAACTGTTTTGGGATCGGCTTCACCACAAGATTCCCAAGTTTTCCCGGCTAATCCTCGAGACCACAGGCGTAGCCAAGCCGGGGCCTATCGTCAACGCGATCTTTGCCGATCCGCTCATCGCGGAGCGTTTTTCTCTTGAAGGCATCGTAACCACTGTTGACGCGGTATTGGCCGATCGGCAGCTCGACGAGTACCAAGAGGCAGTCGAGCAGGTGCGCATGGCCGACATATTGCTCGTCACCAAAACGGATCTGGTCGCGCCGCCGCTGGCCGACGTCCTTGAGCGCCGTTTGCACCGGCTTAATTCATGGGCCGCGCGAGAAAAGGTCGCGCAAGGACAGATCACGCCCGACCGGCTTTTCGGCCTCAACAAAGCCGCTCATGAAAGGGCGGTGCTCCGACCGGCGCTCGAAGCAGCTCACGACCATGACCACGGTCTCGATCACGGCAATGCGCATGATCACGCATCTGCGCACGAGAAGCCTTTGCAGAGTTTTGCCGTGCGGTTGCCGCGTGAGATGTCGGGCGAAATCCTGATGTCCGCGCTCGCGGGAATTACCAGCGAGTTTGGCCACAAACTGCTCCGAATTAAAGGTATCGTCGGGCTGGCAGGGGGCGAGGGGCCATCCATCGTCCAGGTCGTCGGCACCACGATTTTTCCTCTGCAAGCTGCGCCGCCAAACAGCGATGCCAGCCAAGAGCCCTACCTGATCTTTATCGCCGACGACATCGATCCTGCGAAGGTCTGCCAATCGCTGGAGAGGCGGTCCATCGCGCTGTCTCGCTACTCGACTGGTCCGTTGCTGGCCGATACCAGAACCAATTAACCCTTGCCCAGAAAGGCGTCTAATGTCCTCCGAGAATTTGGTGATTGATCCGGTGCTGCGCACGGAAATCGAAGCGCTGATCATTGAGCATGCTTGGCCTGTCGACCACAACGAATCCTACCGCCTCGCCGATCTGTACACTGAGAACGGTCGCCTGCTCGGCGTCGGATCGGACAAGGTGGGCCGCAAGGCGCTGACGGAGTATGGCGCCGAGCGCGCCGGGATGGCAAAGCGCACGGCTCGTCATGTCATCAACAACATCCGCTTGATCCGGGAGGGTGAAACCCGGATCAGCGGGGCCAGCATCATCATCCTATTTCGCGCAGATGGAGAAGAGCGCGCGCCGGCGGATCCTAATCGCGGTCGCGGACTGCCTCGAGAAATATGAGAAATGCGCGGACGGGCGCTGGCGTATCGCGGAACGCAAGATCGTCCTCGTTTTCGAATCGGAAGCCCATAAAGCCGGTTGATCGCCGGCGCCTCCGCCGCGATTAGCGGCTCGACTTCAATTCGTTGATGGATCTTCGGATGTCAAAACTCTCTCTCAGCTACGCCGGCCATTTTTCGGACCGCGTCCAGGATCTTTATTACGGAGTCGTGAAGCCTGAAGCGATCGACCTGTGCTTCGTGCCGTTGCAGCCGTTCCAGGCCTTCAATCGATTCCTGCGCGGAGAGTTTCACTGCGGTGAAATGTCCTTCTCGACTTTTACGATTATGACGGCGCAAGCCAAAGTAAAGGGCGAGAGCTTGCCGTTCGTCGGCATTCCGGCTTTCCCCTCGCGGACGTTCCGGCACGGCGCCATTTACGTAAACCGCAAGTCAAACATTCGCCAGCCGCAGGATTTGAACGGAAAAAGGATCGGCGTTCCGGAATATCATATGACTGCCGCCGTGTGGGCGCGCGGGATGCTGATGCATGAGTACGGAATCGATCCCGCCACGATTAAGTGGACGACCGGCGGCATCAAGGATCCGGGCCGCAAGCCGATGATCTCAATCGATATCCCCAATGTCGACATTCGCCATGAGTCCAAGAAATCGCTGAACGATATGCTGGTGGCTGGCGAACTCGACGCCATGATAGCACCGCAGCATCCCCCGGCTTTGCGCGCCGGACATCCGGACCTCGGTCTGCTCTTCCCTGATAATGTCAGCGTCGAGCAGGCCTACGTTCGCAAGACGGGCTTGTTTCCGATCATGCATGTCGTCGTCATCCGGCGCGATGTCTACGAGCAGCATCCGTGGGTGGCGCTCAGCCTTTTCGAGGCTTTCGAGCGCGCCAAGAACAACTGTCTCGAACGCTTGAGCGTCGAAGAGCCGCCGGCCGTCTCGATTCCCTGGGCCTATCAGCTGGGGCGCGCCGTGGTCGAGATGCGTGGCAAGGACTTCTGGCCTTACGGGGTCGAAGGCAATCTCAAGGAGATCGAGGCGCTCTGCCAATACACCTGGGAGCAGGGGCTGGTGCCGACGAAAGTCGAGGTCGCCGACCTCTTCCCTGTCGGCTTCACCCGCGAGGGATCGCTACAGCTCTAAATCGAACGGCATGAACGCAAGGAGCGCAGGATGACAGGCATGGGTAACGTGGAAGCGCGAGTGGCGGGGCTGCATCGCATCGCGCTGACTGTTCCGAACCTCGAAGGAACCAGGCGCTTCTACAGGGATGCTTGGCATTTGCTCGAGGCAGGTTTCCAGAAGCACTTTTACGCCTTCCGCACGCAAGCCTCGGGTCATGACGACTTTCTGCTTGCTGAGGGGCCGCGCGGCATAGATCACGTCGCTTTCGCGGTGGCATCGAATGAAGCCCTGCGCGAACTGTCAGGCCGTCTGGCCAGCGCTGGCTTCAAACCGGCGGAGGTCGAGCGTAACCGGCTATTCGCTGGCGATCAGCAGGCGGTCGCCACGCGAGATCCCGATGGCCGCTCGATATGGCTCGTGCTGAGGGACGGAGGCGACGCTGCCGCACTGGCTCCGGCGAAGGTTTCAGGGCCGCAGCGCATCGGTCATGTCGTCTTTTGGACCACGGTAAGCGCCGAAACCGAGCGTTTCTACGGTTTGCTGGGGTTCCAAGTCACAGACCGCACCAACGCCGGAATGTCCTTCCTACGCTGCAGCAACGACCATCATACAGTCGCCTTGGCGAAGAGCGCATCGGGCAAGGCCGGCATCCAGCATATCGCTTTCGATGTCGGCTCGCTTGACGAGGTGATGCGCAATTACGGCCGCTTGCGGACGATGGGCATCGAATGCGCCTGGGGCGTCGGCCGTCACGGCCCCGGCAACAACGTCTTCAGCTACTACGCCGATCCCGCCGGAAATTTCGTTGAGTACTACGGGGATATGGAGAAGTTTCCCGTGGGCGAAACCGTAGAGACCAAAATCTGGGGGCCCGAACACAAAGGCGACGTTTGGGGTGTGGCCGGCATCCCGCCGCTCGCTTTTCGCGAATGAGGCCGGACGGCACCCGGACTAAAGCGGCCTGTATGTCAATCCACAGCTATTCGATGAGCTTCATCGGATGAGATGAGAAAGACCGAGATGAATCTGGTGACGAAGGCTGATCGCATGTTGATCGGCGGAGAATTGGTCGAAAGCGACAGCGGTGAATGGATCGACTCGACCAATCCCGCGACGGAAGAGGTCATCGGCCGCTTCCCGAGAGGCAAGGAGAAGGACATAGCACGCGCGGTCGCCGCCGCGGAGCACGCTTGGCCCGAGTGGAACGCCATGGGCGTGGGGGCTCGGGCTCAAGCCCTGCGCAAGTTCGGCCAGCTTATGCTCGAGCGCGCCGACGAGCTGCTCGAGGTCGAGGTCAGGGATACCGGCAACACGATTGCGCCGATGCGCGGCGACGTCCGCACCGGTGTTGAGGGGCTGAACTATTACGCCGGCCTGGGGTACGAGTTGAAGGGCGAGTCTATCCCGGCGACCTCCAATCATCTTCACTTCTCGGTCCGAGAGCCTTATGGCGTCGTCGGGCGCATCGTACCGTTCAATCACCCGGTCATGTTCGCGACAGCCCGCAGCGCCGCGGCTTTGATGGCGGGCAACGCCGTGGTTGTGAAGCCACCGGAAACGGCCTCTCTTTCCGCCCTCGTCCTTTCCGAGATCGCGCGAGAGGCTCTTCCGCCGGGCGTGTTCAACATCGTGACGGGCCTTGGCTCGGAGGCCGGCGCGGCGCTTGTGCGTCACCCGACGGTGAAGAGAATTGCATTCATAGGCTCGGTCGAAACGGGCAAGTCGATCCAACGCATGGCAGCTGAATCGGCGGTGAAGCACGTCACACTCGAACTTGGCGGCAAGAATCCGATGATCGTGTTTCCCGATGTCGATCCCAAAACTGTGGTCGACGCCGCGGTCGCAGGCATGAATTTCTCGTGGCAGGGCCAGTCTTGCGGCTCGACCAGCCGCTTGCTGCTGCATGAATCGATCCATGATCAAGTTGTCCAAGGCTTGATCGAGCGCATCAACGCCATTCGCGTGGGAGATCCGATGAGCCCGGAAAGCCAGATGGGCGCGATCAATTCTAAGGGGCAGTACGAAAAGGTGCTGCGCTACATCGACATCGCCAAGTCCGAGGGCGCGCGGCTGCTGGCCGGCGGCGGCCGTCCGACCGGCCCGGGCTTTGAAAAGGGTTACTGGATCCGCCCGACCTTGTTCTCGGACGTCAAGCAATCGATGTGCATCGCTAACGAAGAGGTCTTCGGGCCGATCCTGTCGGTGATCAAATGGTCGAATTTCGAGGAGGCGATCAGCATCGCCAATGCGACCGATCTCGGCCTGACGGCGTCGGTGTGGACACAAAACATCGACGACGCGTTGGGCGCCGCCCGGCAGGTGCGCTCGGGCTACATCTGGATCAACTGCGTTGGCCCTCATTATCCCGCGATGGCCTACGGAGGAATGAAGAACAGCGGGGTCGGTCGGGAAGAAGGCATCGAGGAGATGCTGAGCTACACAGAGCAGAAAGTTTTCAATGTTAGCATGCGGAAATAAGCCGCATCGCCTTTCCGCGTGTGTGGATATCAAACCCGCAAACGCTGCCGCGGGCTGCTGCGCGCGCGATGCTGATGAAACAGTCAATGGCATAAATTTTAGCTGATCAAAAAAATGAGGGGGCTAGTATGAAGGTTTTGAGGGCGATGTGGCTTGGACTATTTGGCGTGCTCGGCGCCGGAGCGGCCCAAGCAGACAGTTTTTACAAAGACAAGCAGGTCAAATTGGTGATCGGAACGGCGGTCGGCGGAAGTTACGACTTCAGCGCGCGCATGGTCGGCCGCCATATCAATCGTCACATTCCCGATAAGCCGACGTTGATCGTGCAGAACATGCCGGGCGCAGGCGGCGTGATCGCTTGTAATTATCTCTACAATGTAGCACCGCAAGACGGCACTGCGCTGGGCGCGATCGTCCAGATCAATCCGCTTAACTACATGTTCAAGGATCCTGGCGTCCGCTTCGATCCGGCCAAGTTCCACTGGATTGGCAACCCGACCTCGTCGGTTAATCTCTATGCCGTTTGGCACACGGTTCCAGTGAAGACCGTGAACGAATTCCTGAACACGCCGGTCGTCTTCGGCAGCACCACCCGGACCGGCTCCGGCGGAGCTGAGATCCTGCTGCTCAACAACATCCTAGGCACGAAGTTCCAGCTGGTCACCGGTTATAAGGGCGGATCCGAGATCGATCTCGCCATCGAGAGAGGCGAGGTGCAGGGGCGCGCGGCGCAATCGTTGGACGGCTGGAAGCTGACCAAGCCGGACTGGGTGCGCGACGGCAAAATCAAGGTTATGATACAGATGGGATTGGCGCGCGATAAGGAGCTGCCCGATGTGCCGCTGCTCACCGAGATTGCGCAGACCGAAGAGCAGAAGACGATTCTCGGTCTCTTCTCGTATTCCGTCGGTTTGGGACGCCCTATTATCGTTGGGCCTGACGTGCCTGCCGACCGCGTACAAATTCTGCGCGAGGCTTTCCGCAAGACCATGGCCGATCCGGAATATCTTGAGGAAGCCGAGAAGGCGAACGTCGAAGTATCCGCGATTTATGGTGAGCAGCTTCAGGAGATCGTCAGCCGCATGCTGGCCACACCTGAAGCCGCTGTAAAGAAAGCGAAGGAAGCGGTGTCGGAACCATAATCCGCGGCTGCGTTAGGGATACGCGGCTGCGGATAAAAGCCGCAGCCGCGTATCCCTAACGCAGGTGACAATAACGGCCGCGGCGTTTATCGATACTTTGTCGCAACACCTGGCCCCACCTTGCGCATGCCTTCACTCACGAAAGATCAACCGGGCCAGGGGATGAAAACCGGCCGCAAGAAGAAAGCGCCGCCGGCGATGCAGGACACGCGTACCGACTATGTCGATGCGAAAACTGCCGTCCA
The DNA here is from genome assembly GCA_964628235.1 of uncultured Rhizobium sp. GTDB lineage: Bacteria > Pseudomonadota > Alphaproteobacteria > SMXQ01 > SMXQ01 > CAMAVH01. The sequence continues at coordinate 25,333 of CAZVLU010000012.1, forward strand.
GATGCTGGGGATCAAGCTTCCGACTTTGTACGCTTATGTGAGCCGGGGGATGATCAGGAGCACTCAGGCTCCGGGCGACCGTCCGCATCTGTATCATAGACAGGACGTCGAAAACCTTCGCATGAACCGCCGCGGCAAAGCCGACAGGCTGACCCGCTGGGGCGCGGGCTCGACCCTGCCGACGGGCATCACGTCGGTCGGCCCTAAAGGGCCACGATATCGCGGTCGGCTTGCGACAGATATTGCGGACATGCGCCGTCCGTTCGAAGATTGCGTCGAGCTGCTGTGGACCGGCGTCCTACCTCAGCGCCCAACGCTATGGCCGGCGCCACAGATTCCAAAAGGCTTTTTGAGCTTCACAGAGACGCTGTTCGGCAATGTCATGAGGTGCAGCTCGCGCCAGATCCTCGGCCTGCTCGCAGGCGTATATGCCGCCTCTTTGGGACGCAATCCAGAAAGCAATCTTGCAACGCCGATGATCGCTGGCCATCAGCTTCTTCAGATTTTGGCGCCGATCTTTGGTCTCCTCGGCAAGAAACGGCAATATGTTCTGCCAACGCGCGATACCTCGATCGCCGTTGTCATCGCGCAGAGTGCGGATGTGGCGCCGACTGAGCAAACGATCGCGGCGTTAAACGCTTGCCTCATCTTGAGTGCCGATCATGAGATCGCACCGTCGACTTATACGGCACGTGTCGCAGCTTCCGGAGGCGCGGATATTTTTTCTTGCGTGAATAGCGGCCTTGGCACGTTCGAGGGGCCGCTGACGGGGCTGGGATGCGATGAACCGGAACAGCTCCTGCGCGCTGCGCCATCGCCGGCCGTTTACCTCAAGCTTTTGAAGGATCAGCTGCACCGCAAGGAATCCCCTATGGGGTTCAACCACCCGCTATATCGCGAAGGGGATCCACGCGGGCGCTACCTGCTCAAAATGGCAGCGGAGATTCCCAAATCGACATCCTCCGCCCGCAACATGCTCGCATGTGTGAACGCCGCTCACGAAGAACTAGATCTGATGCCAAGCCTGGCGGTCGGGTTGGCCGTCATGTCCTCTGCGCTAAAGCTGCCCAAAGAAGCTCCAGGCGCTCTCATGACGATCGGGCGCGTGTCAGGCTGGATAGCCCATGTATTCGAACAGCGTCTGGTAGGTGCCGTCATCCAGCCCAGAACCAGATACATCGGGCCGGGATTGTCAGATTAAGTGCGATGGCGGCGCGAAACCCATAAACGTAAAACTCACACGCTGGCGGCGGACGCAGTCATCCATCCCGCCATGGCGTTAGCCCGGAAGGAGCGAAAGGTTGATCATGAAATCAGGTGAGGCTGGACGTTGAAGAGATTGTAGATGGCGCCGTGGGTGATGACGAAGTGCTGGGCTTGGCCCTGGGATTTAAAGCGCTGCATCTTTCGCTCTCGCCGTCGTACTGAGAGATGCGAATTCTCGGCCCTATTGTTGTCCCGTAACCGAACCGGGCGATGGCACGAGCGGCAACTCAAAGTCTCGAGCGCGGCACCGTAGGAAGGGAGGCCGTCCGTCACGATGCCAACTGGTACGTAGCCCTGTTTACTGAGAAGTTTCCGCAGCAGTTTCAACGCTGTGCGTTTGTTGCGGCGCTTCTGAACCAGCACGTGAGACCCTCGCCTTCCTGGTCGACAGCACGCCACATGAACATCCGTCGGCCGTTGATGCGGACGACCATTTCATCAAGATGAGACAGACCCGGGGCTGACAGCACCATCGACCCGCGGGACGCCTCTCGTATCGGTGGGAAGATGCGGCGCAAGCTGCGCGAACTGCCGGTCGGAAACCCAAAAGTGCGAACGCGTCATGACAAACTCCCTTCAAGGAGCTTGAATCATGCCAGAGCTGCCTTGGGAATCCCCTTTATGGGTCTGGGAGCTATGGCGGAAACTGGGTGATGACGGTTTGAGAAGGACGGCGTATCGAGGCGGGTGACGAAGCCCCAATTGCTCGCCTGAATTTGTGTTGTTGCTGTCGGCGCTTGCATTTTGACAAGGAGAAAATTGGACTCTAAGATATTTTACAAAAGACAATAAGCCACAAAGGCTCGAGTTCACAGGAGGCTAAAATGGGATTTCAACGCTTTTTCGGCGCGGGCATGGCGATTCTAGCGGCGAGCGCAGTCCTTGTCGGTATTCCGCGTACCGCGCAGGCCGCTCTCGACGACAAGCAGCCGATCAAATACACCGTCACCGGAGCAACGGTGCAAGGCTATTTCAAGGTTGTCGTAGAATCGATCAACGGCATCGTGCGTGACGTCTATCCCGGCACGGCCGCGACCTTCAAGCCTGGCTCCCCCGCCGGCGGAATACTCGAAACCGCGACGGGCAAGGCGGATTTCACCTTCACCTCGGGCGCGCCGGAAATCGCCTACGCTCTGGAAGGCAAGGCGCCGTTTCGGGAATCGCTGAAGGGCAAAGTGATGCATGTAATGACATTGCATCGTCAACTCATCGTGCATAACCTGATGACGAAAGCCTGGGCCGACGAGCACGGCATCAAGACCTTCGCCGACATCGCCGCGAAGAAGCCGCCGATGCGTCTGGCGGTCAACGATCTGGCGAACCTGCAATCGACCCTCGGCATGCATATCGCCATCTTCAACGCGCACGGTTTTCAGGAGGGCGACGTGCCGAAATGGCGCGGCAGTTTCCTGCGCGGCAATAGCGGCATCGGCCTCGACGCCTTGCGCGACGGCAAGGCCGACGTATTCATCAACGGCCGATTCCTGCCCGACTCGACGACCCTCGATGTGGCGCGCGGCCGCGACCTCCTGTGGATCGATGGCGATCCGGCCATGATGAAGAAGGCGGCCGATGCTTGGAATTACGAAACGCTCGTGATTCCGCAAAGCACCTATCCGTTCCTGACCAAGGACGTCACCACGCTCAAGTTGTGGAACACGGTCAATACCGGGCCCTCGACATCGGAAGAGACAGTCTACAAGTTCGTCAAGGCGCTTTACGAGAACCAGAAGCGCGTCCAGTCTATTCACCCCTCGTTGAGCGACTTTGACGGCGAGGAGATGGTTTGGAATCCGATGAAGTTGCCGCTGCATCCCGGGGCGGAGCGTTTCTACCGCGAGGCAGGCCTGCTGAAGTGACGCGTCACGCGGGGCGGCTTTTGAGATGGCCGTCCCGCCGCAAAATCTACGTCACGGCGTCCGTTTGTGCCTTGCCGCCTTTTTAACCAGAGCGAACGGCAGATTCCGCGATGACCGATATCTCCAAGGCGCCGACGCGCTTCGATTTGCCGAAGCGCGTCTTCGTAATCACCGGCGAAAGCAATCGCGTCTCGCCGTCTGGCGCGACAGGCTGGCTGATCGCCGGCATGGCGGTGGCCGTCAGCTTGTTCATCGGCTGGAGCTCGATCTTCGGTACGATGACCCAGCATCACCAGATTTCGGCAGCCTTGGCTCTACTGATGCCGATCTGCTATCTCACGACGACGCGCTCCAAGTATGTCGAGCGCTTGACCTGGGTCGATTATCTGTTAGCGGTCGTTTCCTGCGCCGTCTGCCTCTGGTATGTCTTCAACGAAGAGCGCTTCCAGAACTGGATGCGCGGCTTTTCGGTCGTGACCGAACTGGATATCGCCCTCGGCCTTCTGTTCGTCGCGCTAATTTTTGAAATCTGCCGGCGCGCTGCGGGTTGGGGGCTAACTTCGATCATGATCGTTCTGCTGGTCTATACGGCGTTCGGCCATTTGCTGACCGGCAGCTTCTATCACGATCCTATCAGCCTCGAATATTTCACCGACATGCAGACGGTGAGCGTCGATGGCGTTTTCGGATCCGCCCTCTACGTCGCCGCTAGTTACGCTTTCATGTTCGTGCTGTTCGGCGGATTCTACCATTTGGCCGGCGGCGGCCGATTTTTCTTTGATCTGGCTGCCGCCGTCACTGGCCGTATGATCGGCGGGCCAAGCAAGGCCTGCGTGGTCTCCAGCGGCCTTTACGGCTCGATTTCCGGCAGCCCGGTGGCCGACGTGGCCACGACCGGCCCCATCAACATTCCGATCATGCGCAGCGTCGGCATTTCCGCTGCGCGCGCCGGCGCCATCGAGGCAGCGGCTTCGAGCGGCGGCGCCATGTTGCCGCCGGTGATGGGCGCTGTCGCCTTCATGATGGCCGACTTCACCGGGATTCCCTATCACGAGATCGCCAAATCATCGCTGATCGCCGCATTGCTCTATTATCTCGGCGTTTTCGTTCTCGTGCATTTCGACGCGCAACGCTTCGATATCGGCCGTGTGCCCGAGAACAAGATCGTCGGCCTGTTTGAGGCGATGCGGCGCGGCTGGCTGAGCCTAATCCCCATCGTCGTGCTGATTGTGCTGCTGGTTGAAGGCTATTCGCCGGCCTATGTCGCGGCCGGGGCAACGGCGTCGGTGGTTCTCGCTAGCTGGCTGTCGCGGCCCGACGCCATCGGCCCCAAGCGCTTAGTCGAGGGTTGCGTCGATACTTGTCATCGCATGGTGCCGCTGATCGCCGCCGTCGCCGCCGCGGGCGTCATCATCGGCTGCATCGAGCTGACCGGCCTGTCGGGCAAGTTCACCGTCTTGCTGTTCGGCCTGTCGGGCGGCGAACTGGTGCCGTCGCTGATCATCGCGGCGATCATTCTCATCCTGCTCGGCATGGGCATGCCGACGACCGGCGTCTATATCATGGGCATCGCGCTGATCGCGCCGGTCTTCCTCATCAATTTTGAATTGCCGCTGCTCAGCGTGCACATGTTCATCCTCTATATCTCCTGCATGTCGGCAATCACGCCGCCGGTGGCGGTGGCCTGCTTCACGGCGGGCTCCATCGCCGGCGCCAATCCATTTAAGATCGCGCCCTATGCCTGCAAGCTGGCGGTCGGCGGGTTTGTCCTGCCGTTCTTCTTCATCTTCAATCCGGCCATCTTGATGCAAGGAACCCTCGTCGAGATTTTGTCCGATACGCTTCTCGCCGCAATGCTGGTCGTGATCGCCTCAATCGCGCTGCACGGCTGGGTGATGAAAAAGCGCGTGCCGGCTTGGTTGCGTCTGGTTTTCGCCGGCCTGGCGGTAGGCATCATCCATCCGGAACCTTGGATCGAATATGCTTGCGGCTTGCTGGCCCTAGGGATTTACACGGTGCTTTATCTGCAAGCGCGCGACTTGCAACCGTCAGCCCCCTCGGCCGAATAGGCCGACGCTATTTTTTCATTGAGCGCGGCGGCTAACGTCAAGTAAAATAAGAACATTCGTATTCTAAGGATTTGGGAGGCCAGGCATAGCCATGACCGTAACCTTCAATCTCGCCGTCCGTCCGCTGTCGCCGGCGCTCGGCGCGGAAATCTCAGGCGTCGATCTGAGCCAGCCTTTGAGCGACGCCGCCTTCAATGCGATCCACGACGTCTGGCTCAAGCATCAGGTCATTCTCTTTCGCGACCAGACGCTCGACGAGGAGCGGCAGATCGCCTTCGCGCGGCGCTTCGGCGATTTGCAGGAAGTCCGCACCACCAAGGGTCTTTATAAAAATCCTTACGTGCTGATGGTCACCAACGTGGTGATCGACGGCAAAAAGGGCGCGCTGCCGGACGGCGAGATGCAGTTCCATTCCGACCAATGCTATTACGAGAACCCGGCGATGGCGACGATGCTGTTCGGGATCGAAGTGCCGCCGGCGGGCGGCGACACGCTGTTTTCCAGCGCTACCGCGGCTTACGACTCTTTGCCCGATGCGACGAAGAGACGGCTGGAAGGCCTGCGGGCGCTCAACGTTTACGACTACGGCAACGCCTCGACGATCAAGAGCGACAGGATCGACGAGAACGCGCCGAAGTTCGTTCACCCAGTCGTGCGCACCCACCCGGAAACCGGGCGCAAGGGCGTCTACGTCAATCGCTTGATGACAAATCACATCCTCGGCCTTGAGCGCGCGGAAAGCGACGCCTTGCTTGAGGAGCTCTTTTTGCAGATCGAAAAGCCCGAGTTCATCTACGGCCATAAATGGCGTGTCGGCGACCTGGTCATGTGGGATAATCGCTGCGCGCTACATGCGCGGACGGACTTCGATCCCGGTACGCGCCGCATGATGCGCCGCGTCACCGTTAAGGGCGATAGGCCCTATTAATTCTGCACTAAATGCGAGAACAAACATAAGAACGAAGATGCGGACCGTCCTGATTGACACAATCGCTTGTCAATCACCGTCAACTACTGGGGCCTCGTGCGCGATGGGCAGTTTGCTTTTGAATGGCCTGCCGTGAAGGACCTAGGTAGGTGTGTCTGAGCTATTGAAGACAAATCCAACGCCACTCGAAGCAGATATAATATTTAAAATTAGGCTGAGAATTTATGACTGATATTTCACCCACCCATCCAAGCCTTGATCTGACCGACCGCGTTATCATCGTCACCGGCGGTGCCAAGGGTATTGGCAAGATCTATTCCCAGCGTCTTGCCGCCGCTGGCGCGCGTGTGGTAGTCGCCGACATCGACAAGGGCCCGAACGACGAGTTGACGCAAGCCATCGTTAAGGCTGGCGGTGCTGCCATCTCGCAGCCGACTGATGTCGCCAATCCAGAGTCGACCCAGAGCATGGCCAAAGCAGCCATCGCCAAATGGGGCCGCATTGACGGCCTGGTCAACAATGCCTCATTGATGAGCGTGCTCGGTCGCAAGCCATGGTACGAGATACCGGTCGACGAGTGGGACCGCGTGATGGCTGTCAATTTGCGCGGAATTTTTCTCTGTTGTCTCGCGGTCTACCCGCAGATGAGGCAGCAAGGCGGCGGCAAAATCGTCAATATCGCGTCGAGCCGCGTTTGGGAAGGCACGCCTAACCGCCTGCATTACACCACGTCGAAAGCCGGCGTCGTCGGTCTTACCCGCGCTCTAGCGCGCGAAGTCGGACCGGACAATATTGCCGTCAACGCTATCTCGCCGGGCTTCACTCAGAGCGAGACCCAGATGGCTACCTCGTCGAATGCCCATGTGGCAAACCGTTCTATGGTTAACAAGGCGTTCGATCGCGTGCAGGTGCCTGACGATCTGGTCGGCGCCTTGATGTTCCTGTTATCGGACGCGAGTAACTATATGACTGGCCAGACGATGAATATCGACGGTGGCCATATGATGCATTGAGCGGAATTAGTGGTTATGATTCAAGGCTTACTGGTCGAACCCTTATCGCCGGTAGTCGGCGCATCGGTGCGCGGTATCGACTGGCGCGATCCGGTCGACGCGGCCACCGCAGATGCCGTGCGTGACGTCTTCACGCGGCACAGCGTCTTGTGCTTTCCCGGCCAGAAGCTCGCACCGGACGATCAAGTCCGCTTTGCTAATGTTTTTGGCAAAGCTGACAGCAGTTATCGCAAGCCGCCGAGCGAGGATTTCGAGGGTGCGCGCCAGCGCGGTGTGATGCTCGTGACCAACGTACGCAAAAACGGTAAGCCGGTCGGTTTCCTACCCGACGGCGAAATGCAGTTCCATTCCGATGGCGCGCACCGCAACCCGCCTTATCGGGCGACCACACTTTACGCCATCAAGATCCCGTCGCGCGGCGGAAACACGCTGTTCGCCAATCTCTATGCCGCCTACGAGGCGCTGCCCGAGGCGACGAAACACCGTCTCGACGGCCTGCAGGCACGTACGGTCTATCTCTATGACGCGCTAACCCGCGACGACACTGACGAGGACGATCCGAAGTTGCCGTCGGCTGTCCATCCTATCGTCAAGACGCATCCGGCATCGGGACGCAAATCGCTCTATCTCAGTCGATTGATGACGCGCAATGTCGTCGGCATGGATCGCGCCGAAAGCGATGCCCTGCTGGCGGATCTGTTTGACCATGCCGAGCGGCCCGAATTCGTGTACGCCCATCGCTGGACGCCGGGTGACCTGGTGATTTGGGACAACCGCTGCCTGAACCATGCACGGTCCGATTTCCCGTCCGACGAAATACGGCTGTTGCGCCGTTACACGGTTTCCGAGCCCGTCTGAGACGTCCGGCGTCGCCGCCGCAATTATGCTCTTGTGAAAATCGCCGACGCTCCATGGGCCTGGACCACGAGCTCGACCAGCTTTTCATCGGGCTTGCTCGGCTGGTATGCGTTCTCGATGAGGAAGCGGACCTAGACCCCACGCCGCCGGAGCGTGATCGGGTAGCACGATGGCGATGTCCGTTGCAGTCACAAGATCGGTGATGCCCAGTCGCTTTTGGAGCGCTTCAGCGTTCAGAGCGATGCAAAGTCGCTCCTGGTAAATCATGGACGCCCGCAAAATATGAAGCAAGATATCTCGCTGCGCCGCTGAAGTAGGAGAACATAAGAGTCCTCGCCGGAACTAGCATTTTGAGTTTTGTTGGGCCATTCACTGTGTGCCGCACAAAGTAAAAATCGCTCCCTATCTCTTGTCCAATTTCGTAAGGCGAGGTGAAGCCATCGGTGCGCCACATCATGCAACTCAAAGCAGCTTTATCGAGCAAGCAGTTCGATAATGGGCTTAGGCGGGAAGGGCAATTTGCCGATTACATTCGGCCAGAGTTTACTGATCAATTTTAAAGATCAATGCAATCGTAACAATAAATTAGATTAATCGATTAGATCACGTATAATTTTTTGGAAAGACACCAATGCAGTTATTCTGACCTGAGGTGCAGGGGGAGGACAATCCAAATGCTTTTTATCCATAACGACATTGTCGAACGCGTTCTTTCGATGAAGGAATGCATCGAAATTCAGGAAGAAGCTTTCAAGGGGCTCGAAAACGGCGCCGCGATCCATCGGCCAAGAATCGATATGTACGCGCCGACGAAGCGCGAGGACGGCTATTACCGTTGGGGCACGATGGAAGGATGGTACGACGGCATCTTTGCGATTCGCATGAAGTCTGACGTTATCACGTGGCCGCAGACGGGGAATGGCGGCTGGACAGAAGAAAAGTACTGCATCGAACCGAATACGTTTTGCGGACTCGTCATGCTGTTCTCTTCCGACAATGGAGAGCCGCTCGCCATTATAAATGATGGCGTGTTGCAGCACATGCGCGTCGGCGCGGGCGCGGGTATTGGCGCAAAGCATCTCGCGCGAGCAGATGCCAGCAGTGTTGGAATGCTGGGCTCCGGCGGCATGGCAAGGACGTTTCTTGAATCATTCTGCGCCGTGAGGCCGATCAAGAGCTGCAAGGTCTACAGCCCGACGACCCGTAACCGGAATGCCTATGCTGAGGAGATGAGCGCAAAGCTCGGAATCGAAGTGACCCCGGTGGATACCGCGCGCGAAGCGGTGCGTGGGGTCGATATCCTCTCGACCGCGACTGACAGCATGGCACCGACCTTCGAGGCGGAATGGTTGGAGCCCGGCATGCACGTCGCGATGCTCGGACCCTGCGAGGTATCGGCAGATGCTGAGAAGCGCTTCGACGTGAAAATTCGTCAGGGCATCGGTGGCCTCAGCATGCCGGAGACGGAGCGCATTCGCTCCGAGGTCGGAATGAGCCCGATGGCCTGGATCGCCGGCACAAAAGAACAGATGAAGAGGTTGCCGCGCAAAACGCCGGGCAGCGGCTTCGGAGGCGTCTACCCAGATTTCTGCGACTTGATGTTCGGACGTGTCAAAGGGAGACAGTCAGCTGAGCAAATTACCTTCTACCACAACATGGGCAACCAGGGCTTACAATTTGCCTCGGTAGGCGGGCTTGTCTATCGCAAGGTCAAGAATATGCGGGTTGCTCGCGAAATGGAAACTGAGTGGTTCGTGCAGGATATTCGTGACTGACCATCGCATGCCGTCCGCGTCGGATTAATAATTTAACCAATCAGAAGGGAGGACGAAGAAGCCTCCCGAAACATCTAGGGAGACTGAAACAATGCTGTGGACACGTTTCGCGGTCGCATTGAGCGGCGCTCTTGTTCTGGCGATGCCGAGCTTCGCGCAGTCTAACGATGGGCACTTTAAGGCTAAGGAAGTGCGATTGCTGGTTGGGTATGCGGCGGGCGGAGGTTACGACGTTTATGCTCGAATGGCCGCCGCTCATCTCGGCAAGTATCTCGAGGGCAAACCTGCTGTCATCGTGCAAAATATGCCAGGAGCCGATGGTTTGCTTGTCGCGAATCACGTCTTCTCGCGAGTCCCGAAAGACGGCAGCGTCATCGCCCTGACCAATCGCAATATCGCGGTCGCTCCAATCCTCGGCTTGGTTGAACCGCAGAATGTGCAATATAAACCGGAAGAATTCTATTGGCTGGCCAACTTAAATGCCGAAGTCAGCGTGATCGTCGTCCGCAGCGATCTGAAGATAACTTCGCTTGAGGAGACAAAGACTCGCCCTACTGTCGTCGGCGCCACGGGGCTGACATCCAATAACGCAATTTATCCCTATGTCGCCAACAATCTGATGCAAACCAAGTTCAAGGTGGTGTCCGGTTATCCCGGCACGAGCCATCTTGTTCTCGCCATGGAGCGCGGCGAGATCGAAGGCATCGGCGGTTGGGCTTGGTCGAGCATTCAGGTGCAGAAGCCTGATTGGATCGCCGAAAAATTCATTACGCCGCTGTTGCAACTTTCGCTCGTCAAGCACCCGGATTTGCTCAGCGTGCCGTTGATCGGCGACTATGCGCGGAACGAGAACGAGAAAAAGGCGCTGGAATTGATCTTCGCGCCGGAAGCCAGCGGCCGTCCCTTCTTCGCGCCGCCGGGAATCGAACCGAACGCAGGGCGTGCGTTGCGGTCTGCCTTTGCGGCTTTAGTCGACGATCCGGATTTCAAGCTTGCAGCCGAGAAAGCCAAACTAGACGTTACTTTTACTGATGGTCAGACGCTGCAGAGCCTTGTTGAGCGTCTGACGTCGGCGACGCCGGCCGCCGTCACCCTGGCGAAGGAATTGACGCAGCGTGGCAATACGGAGGTCGTCGAAGACAAAAAATAACATGGTCTTACGCTTGACGATGGCGGTCGATCGATACGACCGTCATTTCCCTTTCTTCGACGGCACGGTATCTCCACCGCACGGCACGGAAATCCGGGCTCTGCAGGTCGGTCAGACGGTCGCCTTGCGTGATGGAGAATTCCGTCATGAACGCATGATACGTGACGGGGAGTTTGATATTTGCGAATTCTCCCTGTCGTCGTATTTCATGGCGCGCGATCATGGTATCGATTTGATGGCGATTCCGGTTTTCCCTCGACGGTTGTTCAGCGCTGGACTCTTTTACGTCCGATCGGAAGCTGGCATCGAGAAGCCCTCCGATCTTGTCGGACGACGCGTCGGCCTCAATTCTTTCCAAACTACGCTTTCGGTCTTGGCGCGTGGAGACCTCGCGAGCCAATACGGCGTGCCCTGGGAAGGAATCACTTGGTGTGTTGCAAACGATGAGAAGGTCGCCTTTCAGGCGAAGAGGGGCGTAGAAATCCGCAATTTGGGCGCTGGGATCGATTTCGGCCTTGCGCTCCAGCAGGGCGAAATCGATGCCCTGATCCATCCGCATCCTCCCCCATCGTTATTCGCCGGACCGTCGCCCGCCCGCCGCTTGTTCGCGGACCCAGCCGCGGAAGAAGCGGCTTATCTGGAAACTCACGGATATTTTCCCATCATGCATGTCGTGGCCATGCGTGGGAGCTTGCTGAGGGAGGTTCCAAATCTGGCGCTGGATATAATGGAAATGTTCGAGCGCGCTAGGGGCATCAGTGAAAGCTATTACGACGACCCTAATTGGTCGCTTCTAGCTGGCGGTCGTCGCTATTTCGAGGCCGACCGTAGGTCGTACGGCGAAAATCTCTGGCGCTCCGGCTTACAAGCCAATGCCAGAAACCTTAAACGGTTCGCCTACTACATGCTGGATCAAGAGCTCATTTCTCGCGTGCCCGATTTCGGCGACCTGTTCGCTCCAGTGACACTGGCGACGTAGATTTCTAGTTTTTAATATTTTTTTATGGTCTGGCATTCATTGCAAAGAGCGGCCGGCTTTTTCATCCAAGCTCTTTACTCTGTATTCAGATACGATCAGACTTCTCTAAGAGCCCGACTCGAAACTCATGTTGAGCGCGCGAGACGCTTGGTGAGCAGCATGACGGAGGCGGCGTAGAGGAAGGTTTGTGCGGAGGCGATGGTGGCCTCGAAGTCCTTTGCCAAGCGTCGATTGCGGTTGATCCAGGCGAAGAAGCGCTCGACCACCCATCGCCTTGGCAGGACCTGGAAGCCGACCTGATCGGCGATCTTCTTGACCACCTCGATGGCGATGCAGGTGGCGTCCTTGACCCGCTGGGCACCATAGGCGCTGTCGGCGAAGGCGAGTTCGACGAAAGGGAACGATCGGCGCGACGCCTTGAGCAGCGGGATCGCGCCGTCGCGATCCTGGATATCCGCCGCAAGCGCCTGGATGACCAGGGCGCGCCCGTCGGTATCGACCATGGCGTGGCGCTTGCGGCCCTTGATCTTCTTGCCGGCATCGTAGCCCCTGGGGCCGCCGGCTTCGACGGTCTTGACACTTTGGCTGTCGATCACCGCCGCCGAGGGGCTGGCCTCGCGCCCGACCCGCGCGCGGTCGAGCATGACGAGATGGTGGTTGATGGTCTCGAACAGGCCTTCGCGGCGGAAGCGCAGGAACCAGCCGTAGACCGTCGTCATCGGCGGGAAGTCCTTGGGCAGCATGCGCCACGCGCAGCCGGCCCGCAGCACGTAGAAGATGGCATTCATGATCTCGCGCATCGGCCATTCGCGAGGCCGGCCGGTCCATGCCGGCGACGGCATGAACGGCGCGACGATCGCCCATTCCGCATCGCTCAGATCGCTTCCGTAGCGCAACTCATCGCGGCTATGCTGCCGCCGGGTGGCCGATGTCCACATGTGCTCCTCCAAACTGGCTTTGACAACCGTTTGGAATCACATCCGGGCCCGACCATCCACTCTTATCTGAGTTTCAAGACGGCCTCTAGCAGGCTGTTGAACAAATAGCCGATTTCTCGATGTCTGTTGGATTGTCGTACCGTTTTGGCGCCGGTTCGTGGCGCGGCCCGGTCCGCTGAGGTTGTGGTTCATGCGGCAGCCATCAATTTCGGCAAGCGGATGAGGTTGTAGGCGGCGGCTGCGAGAGTGAAGGCCCATCGGACTTTTGCGAGACCTCGGTACTTTGTCTTTCTGAGACCCGCGATGGTCTTCATCCAGCCGAAGCCCGCTTCGATGCGTTTTCGGATGCGCTGGCTTGCGACATAGCCGGGATGGCGCGTTGTGCGTCCATCGATGGCCGAACGGCGGGTCGTGTTGCGGGCAATGTGCGGTGTCACGTTCATCTCACGCAGTTCCATGACGAAGTCGGCGGCGTCGAAGCCCTTGTCGCCGGCCAGCGTGATGGCTCCCGGCCTGTCGGCGCGCGGCTCGATCATGTCGAGCGCCGCCAGCCGTTCGGCATGACCAGAGACCCGGGTTAGCCGCGCATCGACCAGGAGCCCGTTGCGGTTCTCCATCAGGGTATGGCCGATGTAGCAAAGCTTCGCCTCCATGCCGGACCCCTTGCGATAGAGCATGGCATCGGGATCGCTGGTCGAGGCGTGGGTCTGATTGCCGCGTTTCTCGCCACGGAAGTTGACCTCCTCATTACGCCCACCGCTCGCGGGAGGGGCGCGATCCTCGTTCTTTGGCTTGAGGCTCTTCATGCTGGCCCAGGCTTCCACCAGCGTGCCGTCGACCGAGAAGTGATCCGTCGACAGAAGCTGCCTGACGTTGGGCTGGGTCAGGACCGCCGCCATGAACCTGGCCGCGACATCACCTTCGAGCAGACGGTCCCGGTTCTTGGAGAACACCGAGTGATCCCACACCGCATCGTCGATGCCCAAGCCAACAAACCAGCGGAACAGCAGATCGAACCGAAGCCGTTCCATCAGCTGGCGTTCCGAGCGGATCGTGTAAAACGCCTGCAACAGAGATGCCCGCAGCAGCTTCTCCGGCGCGATCGAGGGCCGTCCCAGTGGCGCGTACATCGCCGCAAAGTCCGCGCTCAGGTCGGACAACGCGGCATTCACTATCTCGCGGATAACGCGAAGGGAGTGATCCTTTGGCACACGCGTCTCCAGATCGACATACGAAAACAGCGTTCCTGAGCGTTCGTCCGTCCCGCGCATCACCCATCCCCAGACGCAATTGCTCGTCGAAGGAATCACCAAACGACCAAATCCGCCAGGGATTTCAATAACCTGCTAAGCATGGGAGAGTGCGGTTCATTTCATTGATTGTTCGGCGAGTTCAACAATTCGATTCGTGTAAACGCTAGGCACATTTACCTTGATCTCTTCGCCCCTCGTCGCCGCCAGGAAATCGATGTTCCTCTGAATGTCGAGATCGGTCATCCGAAGTACCGAGGGAATTGCTTTCCTTTGGTCCTGGAAACCCGCATCAAGAACCTTCGGATCGAGCTCCGGAAAGTAACCCTTTACCCGTTCTTTTGCTTCTTCCGGGTTCTCTTCTATGAACTTAATGGCGCGCCAGGTCGCTTTCAAAATACGAACGGCCTTCTCTTCGTCCTTGGCCAGCCATTCCGTATTCGCGATTAGTCCATTGGACATGAAACCATCCAACGGTGGGTATTCACCAGCAACGACGTTTAGAAGCATGAAGGCCTTGGCCTGCATGATGCCCATATCAGCTGTTGGCGGAGAAATGACAAAACTGTCGACGCGCTTGTTCTGCAGTGCCGGAATCATAGCTTCCGTCGTAATGGGCATGATGGTCAAATCGCGCTCTGGATTCCAGCCTTGTTGCTTCGCAATATAGCGAACCAGGAGATCAGGCGAAGTACCTGGCATATGAGCCGCGATACGGAGCCCCTTGAGCGCTTCAATCCGCTTCGCGACCGGCGTGTTCTCGTTGAGAGAGAAGCGATCTTTGACCTCTTTCGAAACGAGAACATTGCTCGCATACTGATTCATTATGGGAGCGAAGATCTTCACATTGGCGCCTTTGTCAATTGCCTGAATCGTGCTGGCAAATGGGGCGATATAGAATTGTCCCGCGCCAGACATCAGTGCCGACATGGCGGCGCCGCCGCTCTTAACGAAGAGCAAATCGAAATCGATATTTTCGTCACGGAAATAACCCATCTTTTCCGCCACCATGATTGGAGCGCCGTAGAAACCAAGGCTGACCGAAATTCCGGTGATCTTCGTGCGCGGCGGCGTTTGGGCGTCGCCCGGCATCGCCATAACCGACACGATACCAAAGGCTAATACCGCAATAACATTCTTTAACATGCCCGTCTCCCTTCCCAGTTTTTTGTTTATATGCTGACTTCGCGAGTCTCTTCTACCGATCTCCACGGCATCAATTTCTTCTCGGCGATGCGGACGAGCGCATTGAGAATTATCCCAAGCACTACGCAGGCGATAAGAGCGGCTAAAACGCCCCCCGTATCAAACTGTCCGGATGCTTCTGAAAGAAGAAAGCCGAGTCCTCTATTTGATGCGATCATCTCGCCAACAATAGCGCCGATCAATGCATAGGGAACGGAAAGCCGCAGCCCTGCAAATACCCATGAAAACGCCGACGGTAGAATCACCTTCAGTAGAATATGTCGTTCGCCCGCCCCCATGAGCCGGAGGATCGTGATCTGTTCCCTATCCACATTCCTGACACCGGTATAGGTATTCAAAAACACTAAGAAGAAGACGATCGATGCAACCAGAATGGTTTTCATTGACAAACCAACGCCAAACCACAGGACGAACAACGGCGCTAATGCGACTTTTGGTAAGCTGTAGAACCCTATCAAAAAGGGATCCAGAAGGTCGGCAAGCTTTTTTATGCGGCCGAGGAGAATGCCCGCAATCATGCCGATTATGGAGCCGCTTAGAAAACCGACAACCGTTACAATAAGCGTGTAGGATATATGGAATACTAATGTTCCATTCGTTATCCAGTGACTCAGCTTTGCGAAAACCACGGACGGTTTGCTGATGAAAAATTCGCTGATGAGCGTTCCGGAGCTCAGGTGCCACACGACCAGCACGGAGACCGCCAAGAGTACGCGCTGAAGAAAGAGCCCCATGTCCTAGCCCTCCGCCTGAGCGAGTGAGGGCGCCATAATTCTCCAGAGTTCCGAAGTCAGTTCGATATATCGTTTGTCGAAACGTAGATTGATAAGACTGCCGCGCGGTTGACCTAGATCGACCGGAATTTCCTGAACGATTGTTCCAGGCCGCGGCCCAAACACAATACACCGGCTGGCGAGCGCTATAGCCTCGTCGAGGTCGTGTGTTACGAATAGAACCGTCTTCTTGAGATCGGAGCATATACGCATGATCTCCGTCTGCATTGTCATCCGCAACTGCGCGTCCAGCGCGCCGAACGGCTCATCCATCAGGAGAGTCTCGGGATCGTACGCAAGGACGCGAGCAAGCGCGCAGCGTTTGCGCATTCCGCCGGAAAGCTGCGAAGGATAAGATGTTTCGAAGCCAGTAAGACCGACCAGCGCCATCAAACGCTCTACGGTTTCTCGACGTTGCTTACGGGGCACATCACGAATTTCCAAAGGCACGGCGATGTTCCCAACGACGTCCCGCCAGGGCAGGAGATGATCCTGCTGCGTCATATAACCAACGCGCCTATTGATCTGGCTCACCTCGACGCCGCGATACAAAACAACACCGGTTGTCGGGCGGAATAACCCTGCAATCATGTTCAGCAATGTCGACTTCCCGCAGCCCGACGGTCCCACCAGGGTTATAAAATCGCCTTCCAGCACCGTGAGATTTATGTCGGTTACGGCGCGAAGCTCGTGCCCCTTGACAGTAAAGGTCTTTCCAACGTCGCGGAATTCCGCAAGCGGCACCATACGATCACTCCTCCGTCTTGAGAGATTTCATCTCTAGCAGGCTGTTGAACAAATAGCCGATTTTCTCGATGTCTGTTGGATTGTCGTACCGTTTTGGCGCCGGTTCGTGGCGCGGCCCGGTCCGCTGAGGTTGTGGTTCATGCGGCAGCCATCAATTTCGGCAAGCGGATGAGGTTGTAGGCGGCGGCTGCGAGAGTGAAGGCCCATCGGACTTTTGCGAGACCTCGGTACTTTGTCTTTCTGAGACCCGCGATGGTCTTCATCCAGCCGAAGCCCGCTTCGATGCGTTTTCGGATGCGCTGGCTTGCGACATAGCCGGGATGGCGCGTTGTGCGTCCATCGATGGCCGAACGGCGGGTCGTGTTGCGGGCAATGTGCGGTGTCACGTTCATCTCACGCAGTTCCATGACGAAGTCGGCGGCGTCGAAGCCCTTGTCGCCGGCCAGCGTGATGGCTCCCGGCCTGTCGGCGCGCGGCTCGATCATGTCGAGCGCCGCCAGCCGTTCGGCATGACCAGAGACCCGGGTTAGCCGCGCATCGACCAGGAGCCCGTTGCGGTTCTCCATCAGGGTATGGCCGATGTAGCAAAGCTTCGCCTCCATGCCGGACCCCTTGCGATAGAGCATGGCATCGGGATCGCTGGTCGAGGCGTGGGTCTGATTGCCGCGTTTCTCGCCACGGAAGTTGACCTCCTCATTACGCCCACCGCTCGCGGGAGGGGCGCGATCCTCGTTCTTTGGCTTGAGGCTCTTCATGCTGGCCCAGGCTTCCACCAGCGTGCCGTCGACCGAGAAGTGATCCGTCGACAGAAGCTGCCTGACGTTGGGCTGGGTCAGGACCGCCGCCATGAACCTGGCCGCGACATCACCTTCGAGCAGACGGTCCCGGTTCTTGGAGAACACCGAGTGATCCCACACCGCATCGTCGATGCCCAAGCCAACAAACCAGCGGAACAGCAGATCGAACCGAAGCCGTTCCATCAGCTGGCGTTCCGAGCGGATCGTGTAAAACGCCTGCAACAGAGATGCCCGCAGCAGCTTCTCCGGCGCGATCGAGGGCCGTCCCAGTGGCGCGTACATCGCCGCAAAGTCCGCGCTCAGGTCGGACAACGCGGCATTCACTATCTCGCGGATAACGCGAAGGGAGTGATCCTTTGGCACACGCGTCTCCAGATCGACATACGAAAACAGCGTTCCTGAGCGTTCGTCCGTCCCGCGCATCACCCATCCCCAGACGCAATTGCTCGTCGAAGGAATCACCAAACGACCAAATCCGCCAGGGATTTCAATAACCTGCCAAAGGATTTCAATCATACCAAGTGCGCAAAGTAACGTAGTATGACGACCGCATCAATAACAACGGAACCGGGCAGCGCCACCGATCAATGGCGCGAATCGTCGCTGACGCATGACGAAGGCACCGCGAGCCTGTCGCTGCGGCGACACGGCCCGCCGGAGAAGCGCTGGCAGATGGATGGCCGAAGATATATTGCACTGCGGCAAGCTGGAGCGTCCGCCAACTCCTCAAAATTAAGTGCGGAACCCGTCCGAATGCGGCGCTGCGGGATTTAGGCGGTCTTGAACATGCGCATTTACTTCGCGTCAGCTATGAATCGCTTGGATGATTATCATGCGCACTGTCGATTTGTGCAATTGTCAGACTTCGCCACTATCGGCCCCCCAATGGTGCCGGGCGCGCAGCGCGATAAAGCGCAGGACCTAAACATCGTCAGTGGAGTTTCACAGTTATGGATACACTCTCACCCAAAGCGAAATTCACAGGTGTGCCAGGCTACACGGATAAGCGCACGACCTTTGAGCGCTGGGTGGAAGACACACTTCAACTCGATCGGCATACCGGATATTTCGCCGGACCCCTCGGTACAATGCCGCTCAAGCCTTGGAAAGACCGGGGTTTCGACGCCGCCTTCGTTGATACGGTTGGTGCGGAATCGCTTGCCGGCATGTATGTCGCGGAAATAGCACCCGGCAAGAGCAGCGTGAAAACGCGCCAGCTATACGATGAGTTTATTTACATCATGTCAGGCACCGGGTCTGTGACCATTGTCCATAATGGCGTCCCGAAATCGTTTGAATGGGGACCGCGCAGTCTGTTTGCCATTCCAATGAATGCACCGTTCCAGATTCACAATGGTTCCGGCGTTGATCCGGTGCGGTTCATCAGTGTTAATACCTTGCCGATGATCTACGGTATGTTCCGCGATACAAATTTTATTTACGGCGGAACGGATTGGAATTTTAGCCGCATTCCGGATGACGGTGAGATCACGGACTCGGTTCTTTACGAACCGGATGTCAATCATGAGCGGACCGCCGTCAATCTCTACGAGACCCTATTCATTCCAGACATTCTCGCGCTTGGCCGGTCGACGTTCGCTGAGCGTGGCGAAGGCGCGGCTTGCGTTTATATGGAAATGGCCAACAGCGTCATTTCAGCGCATGTCTGCGAAGTGCCGGCCAATAAATTCTTCTGGCCCCATCGCCATGGTCCTTCGGGTTACGTATTCACCATCGAAGGGACCGGTTATTCGATGATGTGGTCGGATCAAGGTGACATGCAACGCTTTGAGTGGCCACAAAATGACGTCGGCCTTCTGGTGCCGCCGAACATGTGGTGGCACGGACATTTCGCGGTTGGCAAGCGCAATGCGGTACAGCTGGCCATTAAGCTTATGAGCCGAATCAACTCGATCAGTCATCTTTACGACAAGGTCCATAAGCCTGTTTCGGAAGGTGGCGCAGTCTTGCGTTTTGAAGATCTTGGCGAAGAGGTGCGGCGTCAAGTGTGGCAGCCGTTCGTCGAAGCCGCGCGCAAAGAAGGCTATGAAGTAAAGCCACCCGCGCCACAGAAAAAAACACCTGCCAGCGTCAGTTAAAGCAAAGAGCGCACAAAGAAGCCTACGTTCTAGCCGCGTAATCGCGCGAGAAAACAGTAGGCGACAAGGAGGCTATGAATGAACCATCTCAAACAATTGCTTTGCATTTTTGCGGCCATGTGCTTTTACGGCACAGCTGCCCAAGCACAGGATAACGCGAAAGAGTTTTACAAAGGGAAAACGATCAACTTTTACATCGGTTGGGCAGCCGGCAGTGGCTACGATAGTTACAGCCGGCTTGCAGCGCGCCATCTAGGCAATTACATTCCCGGCGCACCCAATATTATTCCGCTCAATCAGCCGGGCGGTGGCAGTATTTCTCTAGCCAACAGGCTTTATAACGGCCTGCCGAAAGATGGAACCGCCATCGGGATGGTCGGTAACAGCCTTTATCTTCAGCAATTCCTCGGTGAACCGAATATTCAGTTCGACGCCGCGAAATTCACCTGGATTGGGCGCCAGGCCGATCTGCCGCTATTGTTGATGTCATGGCACAACTCGCCGGCAATGGAGCCGAGCGATGTTTTCACAAAATCCTACAACATCGGTGTACCTGGCGCTGGGTCGTCCGCCAATCTGACGCTCTCGTTCATCAAGGAACTAGTGGGTGCCAAGTACTCCATTATTCTTGGCTACCAGAATGGCAACGAGACCCGCCTTGCGATGGAACGCGGGGAGGTTGATGCGACGGCGAGTATCGATTGGAGCATCTTCCAACAGGCCAATGCCGATTTGCTGCGCGACAAAAAGGTCAATCTGCTCGCCGTCCTTGGTCTTAACCGATTGCCGGAAATCCCAGATGTGCCGTTGTTGAGCGAATTGGGCAAGAATGAAGATGACCGCAAACTCATTGACGTGTTCATGCTGCCGGCCGATGTGGGGCGCGCGATCATTGCGCCGCCTGGTCTGCCAGCCGACCGCACCAAAATCCTTCGCGATGCATTCGACGGCATGTCCAAGGACGAGAAGTATTTCGCCGAAGCAAAGAAGCAGAGCATGATGGTCAACGCTCTCTCCGGCGGAGAGCTTCAGAGGCTCATGGAGCAAGTGCAAGATATCTCGCCAGCCCTCGCAGAGAAAGCGCGATCTCTTGCTGCCGCGACGAAGAAATGAATGTGACCTAAGTGGTTTGCAAGAACAGTCTCCCCTGAGGATTTCATGGCCCGAGTCGTTCGATTAGATCACATCGCTCTGCAGGTTGCTTCGCTCGAGGTCGTGCGCGACTTCTATGAGAGGCTTTGGGGTATGCACTCTGAACGGGGGCCGCAGGGCCACTTCTATCTATCCTGTCCAGCGCAGAGTTACGCTGAGCTCGTGCTGCAGCCGGGAGAGACGAGCACACTCGCATATCTCTCCTTCGCGGTTGCCCGTAGAGATGATGTGGATGAGTTTGCAAAGTTGGCGCCGCAGCAGGGTTACGTCGTCACCCATCAGCCGACTAACTTTTCGGCGCCTGCGCAAGGCCGTAGTATGGTCCTTCATGATCCCGACGGGAACAACGTTATCATCGCCTGGTATGCAGTGCCTCGACTGCGGGCCACAGGAGACCAGTCACCCAGTCATCTCGGACACGTTGTGTTGTGGACGCCAGACCCCGGGCGGATGGAAGCGTTCTACGGATGGCTCGGGTTCCAAGTGAGTGATCGCACGGTGCGCGGCATGTCGTTCCTACGGTGTAATGGCGACCACCATACCTTGGCCCTGGTCAAAGGCAATCGCACAGGGCTGCAGCACATCGCGTTTGACGGCCATGATCTTGACCATGTCATGCAGACCTACGGGAAACTGAAAGCGGCCGGAGTGCCCTGCATATGGGGGCCGGGGCGACACGGTCCCGGCTCGAACATATTCACCTACTACAAAGATCCCGCTGGCAATGTGATCGAACTGTATTCGGATCTTGAGCAGGTCGAAGAGAGCGATGCGCCAATCACGGAAAAATTCTGGGGTCCCGAACATAAAGGCGATGTTTGGGGCAGCGCCGGCCCCGTCCCCCCTGAGTTCATGAGCTAATTTTCTTTCGCTGTAAGGATCGCAGAGCATGTTGAGCGCTGATGATATTCAAGGTTTATACGGAATCATTCCTACTCCCGCTCTAGAAGGGGCGCAGGCCGCAGATGCCGACAACACGGTCAATCTTCCTGAAACCGAGCGGCTGGTAAATAAGCTCATTGCAGACGGGGTGAGTGGCTTGATCGTTTTGGGCACCACAGGTGAATGCCCGACATTATCACGCAATGATTATGAAAGCTTTGTCAGTTGTGTTCTGGAGACGGTCGGCAAACGCATCCCGACCTTCGTGGGCGCAACAGCGCTCGGGACCCATGAGGTCGTGTCGCGGCTGCGGTTTGCCCAAGACCTTGGCGCCAGCGGGTCTCTTCTGGGCCTGCCGATGTGGCAACCGCTCACGCAGGACATGGCGATCAGGTTCTATCAAACCATTTCAGAAGTGTTTCCCGACCTAGCGCTCATGGTCTACGCCAACATGCGGGCGTTCCGATTTGACTTCACGCCGGAGTTCTGGGGCGCGGCGCTGAAAGTGGCGCCGACAATAGTTGCGGCAAAATGTTCCAATGCGCGGGGCTTGGCCGAAGCACTTCGGCAGACGTCTCAAAAGGTCAACTTCATGCCGAGCGATATGGTCGTGCATGAGTTCTTCCGCATCTCACCCGAGACGACGATGGCGTGTTGGGCGACAGCGGCTGGCATGGGGCCGGCACCGTCGCTTGAGATCATGAAAGCCCTTCAGCAAAAAAATATGCAGGCCATCGATGACTGGGCAAATAAAATTAGCTGGGCCAATGACCCAATTCTCGAAATCGTCAAGAATCCGGAAGTCTTCGCGTCCTATAATATTCAAATCGAAAAAGTGCGGATCAGTGAAGCCGGGTACTGTGCGCCTGGCCCAATCCGCCCGCCATATGACGTTATTCCGCCAGAATACGAATCGCTCGCGCGTGAGTGCGGGCGGCGATGGGCGATCTTATGCCACCACTTGGCGACCGCGAAAAGCGTTTAAGCCCGCATCCCCCATCGCAAGCAAGAAATGATCACATGCCACCCTCAATGAGTTTTGAAACATCGCGCGAAATCGAAAATCTGATCCTCGATCATGCCTGGCTGGTCGATCACGGTGCGGCGCATCGTCTCCACGAGCTATATACGGACGATGGGAAAATCATCGGCATTGGCGAGGACCGCGTGGGCCGCGCAGCGATCATGGCGTATGGCGAAGCTAGAGCCAAAATGACCAAGCGGGTGACCAGTCATCTTTGCAGCAACATTCGTTTGACACAAGTGAACTCCAATACGGTGCGCGGCCACGTCCTCGTCACGCTGTTCCGCTACGACGGGGATGTCATTGGAGAGGCTTTGCCGATTGCGGTCGGTGAATGGACCGATTGCTTCACCCGGAATTTGGCCGGAACCTGGAAGTTTTCTGAACGGAAGCTTCGCATAGTCTTCGAGTCGGCGGCCCACAAAGAGTAACTACGCATCGCCGAATTTTATTCGTCCATCGCCTTACACTGCTCGATTAGACAGGTGCGCAACCAACGGTGACCGGCATCACGATTGGCGCTGTACGACCAGTAAGCATCGATATTCATTTTCTCGGTCGGAAAGGGCGGCTTAAAAATGCGAAGCGGGGCCATCTTCTGAAAATAAGTCGCGAGGCGCCTGGGGATTAAAGAGATTCTCTGGCTGTTCGCTACCAAGAATGGCAACAGCAGAAAGCTCGTTACAGTGACCGCATCATCGGCCTCGACCTTGTTGCGACTTTCCTGCATATCGGCAAAGGTCATGCGATTGATGTTCTCGAGTTTAACCCGTACGTGCCGAAGCGATTGGTAAGTGTCTAAATCCAGTTCATCGCCGATGGCACGGTTCATTTTTCCGGCGATCACAACGAGCCCATCTTCGAAAAGTGGCTCACAACAAAGGTCAGATTCTGCGAATGTTCCTCGGACCACGATCGCAAGATCCAAGCGGTTTGATCTCAGCTTCGCAGCCTTCTCGTCAGTGTCCCAGGTGACCTGAACACTGACACTTGGTGCCACATTCTCAAGTTCGCCGAGTAAGCGAGGAATTAACAAAAAGGCCATGTGATCGCCGGTGCCAATGCGAAACCGTCTAGAGGATGTCGTGAAATCAAATGTCGATTCACCCAGCAAATTGTCGATCAATCCAAGAATTTCGCTGAGCGGTTCGGCCAAAGCCTGTGCGTGATAGGTGAGCATCATTTCACGTCCCGATTGGACGAGAAGCTGATCGGATAATTGCGCACGAAGACGATTTAAAGAATGGCTCATTGCGGACTGACTGATACCCATTTCTTGCCCAGCCTTGGTTAGGTTGCGGTGCCGCAAGAGCGCATCAAGGATAGGTAAAAGGTTGAGATCATATCGGCGCAGGCTCATCGAACATCTCCAGCAGGGCGGCCATTGATGGCAAGTATGAAAGCTATCGATTTTGCGGAATAGTGCAACGCTCCTAGCCTATACCCCAGAACATTCGCAATGGGACTTACAAGTGGTGGGTAATCGAAAACTAGAAGGTAAGGTCGCACTGATTACGGCGGGGGGGGCCGGCATCGGGCGAAGTATTGCGCTCGAATGGATGAAGCGTGGCGGCCGCGTCATGATCACAGACGTTAAGGAGCAAGCAGCCCAGTCCGTCGCTGGTGAATTGGCAGACGCTAAAGACCGCGTGCATGCCGCAGTTCTTGACGTGCAAAATCTGGAGCAGATACGGACTGCCGTCACGAAGACCATTAAAATATTTGGCGGCATCGACGTTTTATTCAACGTCGCTGGCGTCAATGCGCCAAAGACTATCGAAGAAACCGAGGATGACGAGTGGCTCTCACTAATCGAGATTAATCTTACATCCGTCTACCGCTGTTCCAAAGCTGTCATTCCCGAGATGCGCAAGCGTGGCGGCGGGGCAATTGTCAACGTTGCGTCCGTCGCAGGTATCATCGGTGAAAAGCGCTGTGCGGCTTACAGTGCTAGCAAGGGCGGGGTCGTCCTTCTCACCAGAAATATGGCGATGGATTTTGCAAAGGATCACATCCGCGTCAATGCCTTATGTCCGGCAGGAACGCTCTCGCCGCGCATTCAGGAATACATGCGTGGCCACGAAGACCTGGAGGCGGAGAGCTTGGCTATGCGGCCGCTCAATCGCTACGCGGATCCCGATGAAATCGCGCAGCCGGCGGTCTTTCTTGCATCAGACGAGGCCTCCTACATCACAGGCACATCGTTGATTGTCGACGGTGGATTACTAGCGGGATTTCGTGTGCCAGTCTTTGAAAGAATGTAGAGGTATCAGATGACCATCCATTCAATTAGCTCATCTCGGATCTGGCCGGAAGATTATGCTGAAGTACCCAAAGAGGTGTTTCAGAATGAGGAGCTTTATCAGCAAGAATTGAAGCAGATCTTCGGGGGTCCTGAATGGCATGCGGTTGCGCATATCGCCGAGATACCTAATCCAGGGGACTATAAAACTTTTCGCCTGGGTGAGGCACCCATCTTGGTTGTGCGAGGTGATGATCAGATTGTTCGGGTCTTCGATAATTCGTGCCCTCATCGCGGCACACAACTCAAAACCGATAGCCGTGGACACGGGCAGGAAATCGAATGTCCGTATCATCGTTGGCTGTTTACCAACGCGGGATCTCTGTTGGCCGCGCCAAGCATGAATTGCTTTCCGGCCAAATTTCGCAAAGAAAATTACGGTCTGAAAGAAATCCGTTCGAAAGAACGCTTCGGGATCGTCTTTGTCACCCGTAGCCCCGACAGCCCTTCGATTGATAAATATCTGAGTGTGGTCGACTCCTACATTGCGCGCGCATTGGGAAACACGCCCCTGACCTTTCTCGGTTACCAGAAAGTCAAATTCTCGACGAACTGGAAGGAGTATGGCGATCAGGAGGGGTACCATGCGCCGCTTTTGCATAAGGCGTTTTCGCTTCTGCGTTGGCAAGGTGGCAAGGGCACGCGCAGTGTGAGCGAGTATGGCCACCAAGCCGTCAATGCAGAGCTTCAACAAGCTCCAGATAACGGCTTCCTACGCGACATCTCACTCATCCGCGTCAAGATGCCCGGCGCTCTAACACGCTCCGTGGTGATCTCCTTGTTCCCGCTCACGACGGTGCTTCGACACCTTGATGTCATCACTGTCCGTTTTGCATTTCCAATTTCTGTTCATGCGACGGAAGTCCATTACGCCTATTTTTCAGAAAAGGATGAGGTGCCAGAGATGGTGACGCATCGTGTGCGCCAAGCCTCAAACCTGTTGGGGCCGAGTGGCTTTATTTCCCTCGAAGATGGCGCGGTGTTCAATCGGTTGCATGTGGGTTCGGCAACTGAAGGCGCGGTGACCTTTCAAAAGGGCGTGAATGGCCGCCTCGAGGCACCGTGTGAAATCGGACAAAACGATGAGCATGGCAACCTAGTGAAGTGGGAGCGCTACAGAGAGCTGATGGGGTTTCATCGTGAGTGACATTGAACTACTGAATGAAATCGACAGCCTGCAAACCAAGTATGTGCGGGCTCTCGATAAGCGTGATTGGGCGTCATGGTTGGACTGTTTCGATCCGCAAGACGGTAGCTACATCTGCATTTCTCGAGAGAATGTCGAACAAAATATGCCGATCGCGTTGATGCTAGATGATTGCACAGCGCGTCTGCGGGACCGGGTTACTTTTATCACCAAGGTCTGGACAGGGACTTACGAGGACTACGATACCCGACATTTCATTCAAAGACTTGAGCACACGAGTTCAGATTCGAAGCTTTACACGGTGCAGACGAATTTCTTGATCGCCTATACCGCTGCTAGCGGTGCATCGGAAGTCCTGGCGGCGGGTTGCTATGAGGATTTGATTCGTCTGAATCCGGAAGGACCCAAGTTCATTTCGAAACGCGCGATTCTCGATACCGTTAGTACCCCGCGCTACCTCGTTTATCCGATTTAATGAGCGGTAAAAAATTAAACGCACGGTCAAGCGGACGTCCACAATCAGAACACATGGGAGTTATCCTCTGATGAATGTCTCGCTGAGCGAGGGCAACCGCACAGCATCGTGCTCACATCGACGACGCTGAAATCACCCATGGTTCGACTCGGGCCACCAATATCGCGCGGCTCAGCGGCCTTTCATGACAAGTCATGGGACTTGTTCGGAATGTATCTTGTCTTTGTGATCCGCAAGTCAAAATTTAAAAAACTGGAACTCCTGCACGGGCTACCTGCATATGGTCCACGAAGCTAGCGCCAATTCACTGGACGCTTGGGCCATGGGCCTCGGGGTGGCCGCCGAGGGGCTCGCCAGTCTAATCAATGTTGAACAAGACAAGCAGAGAAGGAAAAGCGCAAGGCCGAGAAGGAGCGATTGCAGAAGCTCCAGCACTTCATCGTCAAACCGGTCTCTATTGCGATCGAATCGCTGCTGAGATCAAAGGTCTTTGCTGATTTTCCAAAGCTCAAGCTGATCATTTGTCACGGTGGTGGTGCAATTCCGTATCAGATCGGCCGATTTTTAGCTGAGCGCGCCAAGCGCAACGCGACGCCCTACGAGGAGAGCCTTCGTCAGCTTTATTTTGATACGTCACTCTATATCCAGGATGCGCTTGAAACGCTCTTTCGCTGGGCGACTCCCGACCGTTGCATGTTCGGCACAGAGCGCCCCGGAAGCGGTACTGCAAAAGACCCAAAAACTGGTAAATTGATCTGCCCCCTTCATGGACCACTCTGAAGGGGGCAGATCAGTCGACAGCCCGCCACATGAACATGCGGCGGCCGTTGATGCGGACGACCATTTCATCGAGGTGCCAGACAGACCCGGGACGAGGACGGGTTCGACGAATATTCGCTGCAATGGCTCCGCCGAATTTCTCCGCCCAGCACCGGACCGTCTCATAGGAGACATCGATCCCACGCTCAGCGAGAATCTCCTCCACATCCCGCAAGCTCAGGGTGAATTTGAAGTATAGCCAAACGGCTTGGCGGATAACTTCGGGCGGGAAGCGGTGTCTTTTATAAGAGATGGATTTCATCCCACCAGCTTATACCAGAGACAAGTTGCGGTTAGACTGACAGCACCGCCACGCACCCAGCCCACTTGTCTCTGCACAAGCGATGGCGCGCCAAGGGCGCGTAACAGGGGCGGCATTCCTGCTCATTCTCATTCTGCCGCTGTTCTTGCGCTCTGTCCTTGGGAGCTGTCGCGGCGAAATGACGGGCATTGTCAGTTTAACTGACGTGATCGCACGAGATATCCGACCTGAAATATACGCCTCTGTTGCGGCCGATATGAACCAGCCTTCCATGGCATTAGTCCGAAAGGCGCGAAGGACTCGTCGGGAAATCAGGTGACGCTCGACGTTGAAGAGATTGTAGACGGCGACATGGGTGGCAACGAAGCGCTGGGCTTGCCCCTGAGACTTGAAGCGCTGCATCTTGCGCTCTCGCCGGCGTGCGCCGCCGAATTTCTCCGCCCAGCACTGGACGGTCTCGTAAGAGACGTCGATTCCACGCTCGGCGAGAATCTCACCCATATCCCGTAAACTCAGGGTGAATTTGAAGCACAACCAGACGGCTTGGCGGATGACTTCAGGCGGGAAGCGGTGTCTTTTATAAGAGATGGTTTTCGTCCCACCAGCTTATACCAGAGACAAGTTGAAGTTAGACTGACAGCACCGAACGGGAGATGTCGATGCGCGTGCCGTATCTCGATTACAGGGTGCCGGACCCGGCAGAGCGGGCCCGTTATCTGGCGGCCATGGATGGCATTTTGCGCGAGGGCGATATCATCCTGGGCGGCGCCGTCGCGGAGCTGGAGGTCCGCCTGGCGGCCTATTGCGGCACGCGCTACGCCGTCGGCGTCGGGTCGGGCACCGAAGCGCTGGTGCTGGCGCTGCAAGCCCTCGGCATCGGCCCCGGCGACGAGGTCATCACCACATGCTGGTCTTATATCGGCACGGCCAATGCTATCGCGCTGACCGGAGCGACGCCCGTGTTCGTCGATATCGGAGCCTACTACAATCTTGACCCGGCGCTTTTGGCGGAGGCGATCAGCCCACGCTGCAAGGCCATCATGCCGGTCCATTTTGCCGGACAGCTTTGCGACATGACAGAAATCTTCACCGTGGCGGCCCATCATGGCCTTCCGGTCATCGAGGACGCGGCGCAGGCCATCGGCGCCAGCAATCCGGACGGCCGTAAAGCCGGCAGCTTCGGCGTCATGGGCTGCCTTAGCCTTAATCCGATGAAAATTCTCAAAGCGTTCGGCGAAGGTGGCGTCGTGCTCACCAACGACGCGACGCTCCGTGACCGCCTGGCGGCCTTGCGCGACAACCGTTATGCCGAGGTCGGCGCCAGGATCGTGCCAGGTCATAACGGGCGCCTCGATACCATTCAGGCGGCCACGCTGCTGATCCGCTTCGAAGCGTTGGAGGCGACGATCGAGCGCCGCCGCGGGATCGCCGGGCGCTACACCGCCGCATTGGCGGATTTGATCGTGCCGCCGCGCCAATTGAATGGTTATCGCGACGTCTATTACAGCTACACGCTGCAAACTGACCGGCGCGATGCCTTGCAGGCCTGGTTGACCGAACAAGGGGTCGGCACAAGGATCCAATATGGCGAACTGATGCCGGACCAGCCGGCCTTTCGGACGGGAACCCTGGCCGCCTATGTCAAAGGCCGCGCGGCGACGGGCCGGGTTCTGTCGCTGCCCTGTTATGAGCAATTGACCGACGGACAAATCGATATGGTGATCTCGGCGGTGCAGGATTTTTTCACGAGACCCAAGATTTAAGCGTTTTCTCGCGTGGGGGATTGTCAGGTTAGGCTGACAGCACCGGGGCGACAGCGCGTGGTCGAAAAGTCGTGAAATTTTTCGGAGAAATTTCTTACGAGTATCAGAAAATGCGCACCAGCCTTGAACGACGATCGAGTTGCGTCAAAATTTGTCAATCGACTAATGATTGGGAGAATTGGCCATGACGAACGTTGCAAAGTCATTCACGCTCCGCCCGCTCGGTGATGCTCTCGGTGTCGAGGTTCTGGGCCTAGACCTCAGTCAGCCGCTATCGGCGGAAGACTCTCGGGCGCTCAGCAAGGCGCTGGACGATCACACCGTGTTGCTTTTCCGCGACCAGCAGGTGAGCGAGGCAGAACAGATCAGGCTGGCAAATATCTTCGGCGAACCCTCTTTGCGTTCTCGACCCGAAAACATCGTCGCCGAGGAGAACGAATATTCCCGAGCGATCGGCCTGGTCACAAATATCCGGAAGAACGGCAAGCCGATAGGTTCGTTGCCCGATGGCGAGATGTGGTTTCACCATGACGGCTGCTTCATCGATGCGCCCTATCGGGCAACGATGCTATATGCCGTGCAGGTGCCCGTGATAGGCGGTCATACGCGGATACTCGACATGTATAAAGCCTACGAGATCCTGCCTGCTGACATCAAAAAGCGGCTCGAGGGGCGGACCTGCCTACATATTTTCGATTACAAGACCCTGACCAGCGCACCCGATCCCGATCAAGATCTCACTCCCGTCCGTCACGCCCGGCATCCGGCTGTAGTGCGCCATCCGAACAACGGCAGGAACGCTCTTTATATCAATCCGCTACTTACAGCCCGGATCGAAGGTTTGCCGAGGGATGAGAGCGACGAACTGATCCGCGATATTTGCAAGTTCACTGAGAACGACTCGTTGATCTACGAGCATGTATGGCGTCCCCGGGACTTGGTAATTTGGGATAATTGGGGGTCCTGCCATGCCCGAACCGATTTCCCGTCCGACCAGATCCGCCTGCTTCGCCGCAGCATCGTCAAGGGGCAGCCGCTCGCAGCAGCCTAAAGCATTCTGCGTTTAAAGCTCCTATATGGCCGCGGAGATTTCCGCGATGCAAAACGCGCAGGCGTTAGGGCGAAAAATTTCTATGGTCGGCCCGAAGAATGCTTGGCCTGTCCTATAGCGGACGCGTAGCCTGATATCAGCCGCCTGATCTGAACGAAACCTCAACGAGGTTCCGAATGACGGATTGGCGCGCTGCCAAGGCCTCATAGTGATTATCGGTGAGTAAGGCCGTCAGTTAATCAAAAGCGCGTCACAGAAATAAGGAGGGGGCAATGCCAACGCAACGGCTCGGCACTGGCGTAGATATTTATTTCGAAAGCCATGGGAGCGGCGAGCCCCTCGTTCTCATTCCAGGCACCGGATTTGCCGGCAGCGTTTGGGATCCATTTCAGGTACCGGGCCTTTCCAAAAGTTTGCAGGTGATCACGTTCGACCCTCGGGGATGCGGCAGGTCTTCGGCGCCTGAGGGTTATTACACGATTGAACAGATGGCGTGCGATCTTGCTGCCTTGCTCGATCACCTCGGAATCGAATCGGCCCATGTACTTGGTCATTCGATGGGCGGCCGTATCGCAATAGCTTTTGCACTGGCTTATCCGGGCCGGGTCCGCAGTCTCGTTCTAGCCGCGGCTGGATCCGGGCCGGCCGCGCGTCCAGGAGAAGAGTGCGTGCCGGGTTTGCCATTTCGTATGGTCAACGAACTGGTCGAGATGGGTTTCGAAAAATTCGTGCGTACGGAGTTTTTCGATACCGCGACCTATTTCACGTCCGATTTTCTCAAGAACGAACCGGCCAAAGTTCAGGCGTTCTACGATCTGGCCTGGAAGCATCACGCAAAATGGCGACCCTTCCTCCGCCTGATTATGGCGCGCCATAATTGGGAGGCGACGCATCGATTGGGCGAGATTCTCGCACCGACACTCGTCGTGGTCGGCGATAACGACGACGTTGGCAGCAATCATGTCAAACAGGCAGTTGCCTTGTCGGAACGCATCAGAAACGCCGAACGGTTCGTCATCAAGGGCCAATCTCACGGGTTCTTCTGGCAGGCCCCCGAACAAACAAATGCTTGGCTTATCGAATGGGTTGCCAAGCATGCGCAGGGCAAACAGCTTAAGGCAGCGGTTTAGCCGGCTTTTGACCGATTGTGGCGATCAAACTGAGGGGACTCACATGGCTCAATCTCAATTGACGTTTCGAAATGTTGTCATAGCGGCGGCAACCTTCCTGGCCCTCGGCTTCGATTCGAGCGGTGTGTTCGCTCAGCAGGAATTCTACGCCGGCAAGCAGGTCACGATGATCGTCTCGTCCGCGCCCGGCGGCGGCTACGATGCTATTGCCCGCACCGCGGCGCGTCATCTGCCAAAACATCTGCCGGGCACGCCGTCGATCGTTGTACAGAACATGGGCGGGACCGGCGGCCTTGTCGCGGCAAACCATCTCTATAACATTTCCTCACGAGATGGCCTGACGATCGCGCAACTGCAGAACACCGTGCCGTTTGAGCCGCTCTACGGCAACAAGCAGGTCCGTTACGAACCTACAGAGTTTAATCTACTGGGTAGCCCTTCCCAGGAAACGGCACTTCTTATCGTCTGGCATACGTCAGCAGCCATGACGCTCGACGACGCGAAGAAGCGCGAGGTCATTCTCGCCGCAACAGGCGCCTCATCCACGCCAGCTTTTTACACGCGACTTTTAGTCGATATTTTCAACCTGAAGGTCAAGTTGATCTCCGGTTACCCGGGGCAAAACGAACAGTTTCTAGCGATGGAGCGCGGCGAGAACGAAGGCGGCGCCTCGACGTTCTGGTCGAGCCTTAAAACGATTCGTCCGCAGTGGATCAGCGAGAATAAGGTTCGCTTGTTGCTGCAATACGGCCTTGTCTCCCATCCAGAACTCAAGCATGTGCCGTTCGCGCTCGATCTTTTGAAGAATATGCCGGCAGACCGGAAATTGATGGAGGTCGCTTCCGCTGCTCTGGCATTGGGGCGTCCATTTGTCGCGCCACCCGCAGTTCCGGCTGATCGCTTAGCACTGTTGCGGCGAGCCTTTGCTCAAACTTTCGTAGATAAGCAGTTTATTGCTGATTGCGAAAAGCAGGGGCTGGAATGCGATATGCCGTCTACCGGTGAAGAGTTGCAGCGCATCGTCACCGACTCCTATGCAGCGCCTAAGGATGTTATCGAAAGACTGCAAAAAGTTTACGCTTCTCGCCTTTGAAGATTAACGCATTTTAGCCAGAACTCGGGAGTGTCAGGTTAAATGGCGCGGCCGCACGCAATTTCTGATCTGAAAAGTTCGCGCGGTTCTCGCACCTAACCTGCAATCCCGATCTCTTGCTCCCTCGCATCGAGATATGCGAATTCACGGCCTCGTTGCTATCGCGAAATCGACTGGGGCGAAGACCTAATCGTCGAATATTCGCGGCGATTGGCGTGCCGCATCTGTCTGCTCGGCGCTGGACCAGTTCAGGTCGTTTCTGCACTCTAAGTGCCCCCCATCCCATGCACACTCTACGTGAAATACGAAATACAGCCAAAGGGCTGACGGGGTGATTGAAGCATCAGTCGCAGAGTCTTTTATAAGAGATGACCGCCATCTGCGCAGACTGATCCAAGCTGAACTTCATGATATCTACTGAACGCATGCAAAGCTCGACGGCCTCCCCCCTATAAAGCTTGTACGCCTGCCTGATGTTTGTGGATAATCATCATATTATTATAACACCGCATGAGCGGGGAGGGAGGAGACGACATGACAATCAGAATGGTCGGCCTTGCCGGCACGATATGCGCGGCATTAGCCGTAACGCCCGCTTGGAGTCAGAGCGCACAAGAGTTTTACAACGGGAAGACGCTTCGCCTCATCGTGAGCAATCCAGCTGGCGGCGATTATGATCTCGGCGGACGCACGCTGGCGCGGTTCATGGTCAAACATTTGCCCGACCGCGTCACCATCGTCGTCCAGAACATGCCGGGCGCCAGCACCGTGGTCGGAGCGAACTATCTTTACAACGTGGCGCCAAAAGACGGCACGGTCTTTGGGTCCTTTTCCCGCAATATGCCGGCACAGGCTGTGCTCGGTAACGAAAACATCAAAGCCGACCCACGCAAGTATGGATGGCTCGGCGGCTCATCGCTGCCGAGCCGCGTCTGCGTCGTCAACGCCGCGTCGGCGGTCAAGACGTTTCCCGACCTGTTCCAGCACGAAGTGATCGTCGGCGGCAGCGGCGCCGGATCGTCACTCAGCATCGTGCCGGGTGTGCTCAACCGTGTGCTTGGGACCAAGTTCAAGGTGGTCGAAGGCTACAAAGGCTCGACGGACGCGGTCTTGGCTATGGAGCGCGGGGAAACACAGGGCATCTGCCACAGCTTCAGTTCGTTCCGGAATACCCACTCGGATATGCTGCGCGACGGCCGGGTCCGCATCCTTCTTCACGCCGAAGAAGCGGCCTTCCCGTACGCGCCGAATGTGCCTTCAGTGTATGATTTCGCCAAAACTGAAGAGCAAAAGCAACTGATGCGCTTCGCCTTCTCAAGCGTCGAATTCGGGCGCCCCTATGTGACGCCTCCTGACGTGCCTGCCGAACGTGTCGCTTTGCTGCGCAAGGCCTTCAAGGACACATTGAACGATCCGGAATTAAAGACCGAATCGGACAAGCTGGCATTGGACATGACCTATCGCCCCCCGGAGGATCTGGAAAAGCTGGTGTCGCAACTCTACGCCACGCCAAAAAATCTTCTCGAACGAGCACGCGAATTGATGCCGGCTGCCGGCGAATAATCAATCGATTACAGGGAGAAACACGTGACTGAAACAATCGTAAAAGAAAAGCGGGCGATCGAGGCGAAGCCGAACTACCGCACGAACAAGTCGAAAATACCCGTGCGCCGGGCGCGCCCGTCTGCGGCTGCGCGAGATGATGTCGTGTTGGCGGTTCAACTTGCCTACGGCAATGAAACGAGCTTCATGTTCGCCGAACGCGGGCCGGATTATCATACCCGTCCGCACCAGCATGACGCCGAGCAATTGAACTACATCATCTCCGGCGAGATCTGGTTCTATGTCGATGGACGGGGCTATCGCTGCGGTCCTGGCGACATCATGCGCATCCCGAAAAACAAGATCCACTGGGCCTGGAACCGCGGCGATCAAACCGCCGTTCTCATCGAAACGCACACACCGCCGCTGATCGGCAATAACGCTGAGGCTCGTGCGCTATCAGTGCCGCTGCTTGGCCCTTCCGAAGACAAGGAGAAGGTGCCGTACGTCGTCAACGTCGTGGTGCCGATGGATCCGAAGGAGGTCGCGGCGATCGAAGAGCGCGCCTGGGAAGAAGAAGGCAACTAAAGAAACGGCTTTCTCCAGACGCCCAGAGCTGCTCATCGTAATGGTTAAAGACGACTACCGCACGATACGAGCGCAAGAATGGATGCGCGCGGCTGACCGAGCCGCACAAGATGCCGCGCGCATCCACCTTACAAGATATGGCCGAGCGGATTGCCAATCGCCAATAGCGGCGGGGGCTCCATCGCCATGAAAAAGAAGCCGGCTGACGTCAGGTCGATGGCAACTCGCTCAACGGGATGCCGCTTCTTCTTCGGCAACGGCGCGGGCTTCGATCTTCTTCACGTCTTCTGGATCCATGTGAACGCGGGCATTTTTGGCGATGCGATCGTCTGATAACACTTCGTCGTCCGCAAGAAGCGGAACCGCCGCATCCCGGGCAGCGCCATTGCCAGGCAATGGTGGAGAATGGGTTTCGATGACGGAACAGCTTTGCTCCGACCGCACCCATGCCCAATGTAATTTGTTTCTAGGAATGCGCATGATGTCGCCAGGCTTGCAGCGCCAGCATTCGTCTTCGACGAAAAACCAAATTTCTCCGGACAAGACGTAGTTGAACTGCTCGCAATCGTGACGATGCGGATTGGTGTGATAGCCCGGGTCTCTATTGGCGATCAGCATGCTCGTTTCCAATCCATAGACCCGCTGCGTCTCCTTGAACTCTCCGTCAGGAGTGGTTGTAGGACGTGCGCGACGTTTCGGCACGTCGGCTATGTTGACGCGATAGCGTGGTTTACTTGACATCCTGCGTTGCTCCCTTTTTAGAAATTATTATTGGCTTATACGCGCCTAGACTGCCCATAAAAACGCATCTCCGGCATCGCTTCTGCAGCTCGCTCATTATGCCCCAGGCAAAGCTTATCAGATAATATGATTACTCCCGATCTTTTGCATATCATCTATGGGAAGAGCGTGGAGAGGACGGCGATGGAACACTGACTTTTCGGTAAACTCCGCATCACGCGTGACGAGCGTTTGGCCGCCGCGATCAGTAAACAGCGCCGTCAACGCTACGGAGCAGCTCATGACTGAAAACATCTATGAGATATTCTCTCGTTCATTTCCGGAGGATCGATCTTCTATCTTTCTCGAGACGGTCGACGGTCGCCAACTGACATTTTCCGATCTCGAGCGCTTAACAAGCCATTACGCGGGCGCGCTGACAGAGAATGGCGTTATTCAAGGCCAGCGCGTTGCCGCGCAGGTCGATACTTCGCCGGAAAATATCGCGCTTTATTTGGCCACTCTCAAAATCGGCGCGATATATTTGCCGCTTAACACGGCATACACCAATCATGAGATTGATTACTTCCTTGCCGATGCGACGCCGGCTGCGCTGATCGTTCGACCTGAGGCAATCGATTCTATGGCGTCGCTCGCCAAATCACATGGCGTGCGATGCGTTTTATCCTTGGGGGCCGACGGCGACGGATCCTTGCCCGCGGCCGCAAAGTCGGCTGATCCATATGATCAGGTGGCGGCCGTTTCCAAGGATGATGTGGCCGCGATTCTCTACACCTCGGGCACGACCGGGCGCTCAAAAGGCGCCATGCTGACTCACGAAAATCTTCGCTCGAACGTCGAGACTCTGCACCGCCAGTGGGGCTTCGTCCCCGGCGATATCTTGCTGCATGCATTGCCGCTTTACCACATCCACGGCCTCTTTGTTGCCGTGAACCTGATGCTTCTGAATGGCGGCCGTATCTTTTTGCTGCCGAAATTCGACACAGCCGCGGTTATTCGCTGCATGCCGCGAGCGACCGTTTTTATGGGCGTGCCGACATATTACACGCGGCTGCTGGCCGACCCTTCCTTCACGCGAGAGGCCGCTCGGAACATTCGTCTTTTTGTATCCGGTTCAGCGCCCCTTCTAGCCGAAACCTTCGATAGCTTTGAGAAACGGACAGGCCACCGCATACTCGAGCGTTATGGCATGTCTGAAACAGGGATGAATTGCTCGAATCCCCTCATCGGAGAGCGACGGCCGGGGACGGTCGGGCCGCCACTTTCCGATGTCGAGGTTCGGATCGCGGACAAAAATGGGTATCCGCTTCTTGCCGGTGAAATTGGAATCATCGAAGTGCGAGGCAGGAATATTTTCAAGGGATATTGGAATTTGCCGGAGAAGACCGCTGCGGAGTTTCGACCAGACGGATTCTTTATCACCGGAGATCTTGGGAAGCAGAGCGAGGACGGTTACGTCACGATTGTCGGTCGCGACAAAGATCTCATCATTTCCGGCGGTTTGAATGTTTATCCCAAGGAGGTCGAGGAAGTGCTCGACCAGATGAGGGGAATCGCCGAGAGCGCTGTGATTGGATTGCCGCATAGAGACTTCGGCGAAGCTGTGACGGCTGTGGTCGTGCTCAGCGGAGAGATTCCCATAGACCAAGAGCTAGTCACCAAAAAGGCCTCGGAAAAGCTTGCGAAATTCAAAATTCCCAAAAAGGTGATCTTCATCGACGCATTGCCCCGCAACGGCATGGGGAAGGTTCAAAAGAACATACTTCGCGACCGCTATCGCGAAAGCTTCCTGTTCGATTCTCAAGTTTGACTCGATTGCCAAGAGGGCCGCATCGTAGGCCGAGATGCTACCAGGCAGGAATTGAGCACCAGCCTGACGGATGCATTCAGCAGGCGGAGCCGTGTTTTTAGAGCAGATGGCTTACTTCCCACCCGCTTGCATCCGAGACAAGTTACCGTTGGGCTGACAGCACCGGAAACGGTTATCTGTCTGCGAATTCAAAGGCCTGTCTTCGGCGTTCGAGGCGCTGCGATAAGCTATGAGCAACAGCCCTGCCAGTCTAAGCCAAGGGATGCCTACTCACTAAGACTGCTATGAAGAGACCGCTCGCGGCGCCGTTGATTGAGCATTCACGACTCTTAACCAATCGCAGACCATAGCGACGAGACAGACGGTGGCGAAGAAGTTTGCGGCGAGGCGGTCGTAGCGTGTGGCGATCCGTCGGAAGTCTTTCATACTCCGGAACATCTGCTCAATGGCTTTGCGGTCGCCTGTATCGACCATTTATCAATGAGGCGCTTTGCCTAATTTTAGATGAGTTGAATTCATTAGATTTGGATCAGGGGATTTAGCGCCGATGGCGGCTGGTCGACCTTCAGGCCGCCATGCTCGTTGCGCCATCGGTAGTAACTCTGCTCGGACACGCAGATATATCGGCTGACCTCGCCCACCGTCCGGCCCTTCGCCATCTCCACCTCGTCCTGCCGCAGCAGCCCGATGATCTGTTCTGCCGTAAATCGTTTCCTTGGCATCGCACCCCTCCATGTGGAGTCTGAACTCTCCGTCAGAAACTGGATCACTTAAATGAGTGCAGACTATGGAGCGATTCACGCGCTCCCCCCCTGCATTCGAGGGCATTGATCGTCGAGATTTCGAGACGTTCGGCTTTTTTGGGCGCTTTTCAAAGACCAGGGACTGAGATTGGCATCCCTGTTCGGTTTGAGTTTTCCGGTTTCTCCATTATTCTGCGAAGCGAACAGATGCGTCTGGGGGAATGCGTGCTCACTCGAACCGTTGCGTTGGTCACCATGAAGGGTGGCAGCGGCAAAAGCACCACAGCGATGTGCCTGGCCGGCCACTGGATGGCTGCCGGCTTGCGGACGGGCGTCATCGACGCTGACACGTCGCGCAGCGCGGCCCGTTGGGTCGAAAGCGGCGACGCGCTGACGGACCTGGTCGTCCGCCCGGTCAATGGCAAGACAGTCGCCCCGGTCCTCGACGAGATGCGTGCGCAGGGCCTCGAGCGTATCGTCATCGATACGCCCGGCTTCCGCATGCCCGGCGCGGACGCGGCAGTGCGCCGCGCCGATTTGGTCATCGTTCCGGTGCGGCCGAGTCCGGTCGATTTCCAGATCGCGGCCGACACGGCCGAGCTGCTCGATGAGATTTTCGCCGGGAGCCGCCGCGCGCCTGTCCGCTTCCTGCTGACCCAGGCCAATCCGGCGAGCGTGATCGCGCGTCACATGCGCGGCGAATTGACAGCGGCCGGTTACGAATTGTTCGATGCGGAACTGCCGTTTCGCGTCGCTTACAGCGAGGCGCCGCTCGTCGGCTCGACGCCGACGCTCTATCAGCCCTCCGGCATCGCCGCCCAGGATATCGCCGCCTTAGCTGGAGAGATCGATCAGCTGCTGGGCGCGGGCCCAACAGCCGCACAGGTAAAGGGTTCGCCATGAGCAAGGAATTGCCGAGCGTCACACGCATCAGCCGGCGCGGCCCGGCCGGAAAACCGGCTGCAAAGGCGGCGGATTCCGCTCAGGCGGCCAAAGCCCAGACCAAGCCCCAAGCGAAAGCCAAGACCGCATCCGCAGACAAGGCGAAAGGCGCCGCCGCGCCGCGCAAGCCATCGTCAAAACGCCCGGCCGCGCCCGCCGCCGCAGAAAGCCGCGTAAACCTGCCCGCCATCGTGCCGCCGCCGCCGTTGGCCCTCGCGCATCCTGCCGATTCGGGCGATACGACCTCATGGCGCCATGGGGCGGCGCGCGACATCATCTCGCGTTACACCGGTTGGGCCGTGGCCGGCGGTCTGCTGCCGGTGCCGTTCGTCGATATCGTCGCGGTGTCGGCGCTCCAGGTCAGGATGATCGGCGCGCTGGCCGAGCTCTATGACATTCCGTTCACGCAAGGGCGCGGCCGCGCGATCCTGTCAGCGATCGTCGGCGGCGTGCTGCCGCAGGCGGCCACTGGCCTCGTGGTGAGCGGGCTCTTGAAGTCCATGCCGGGTGTGGCGCTCGGCGTCAAAATCATCGGTGGGTCGGCGCTTTCCGCCGGGGCGACCCGGGTGGTAGGCGATATTTTCTTTCGTCATTTTGAAGACGGCGGCAGCCTCACCGGCATCGATGTCGACGCCATGCGCCAGAGCTTCCGCAAAAGAATGGCGGCCAAGGTCACGCCAGTCTGACGGCAGACGCCAGCATGACTCTCATCTTCAGGTCGCCTCCGAAAGCGCGAGCGCGGCGAAGATTCCCTTCGGCGCGGCGATCTCGCTGATATGGAGCAGGACGCCGCGCAGCAGCAGCTTGTCCTGCTCCACCGCTGCTGCCAGCACATCGCTGTCGAGTCCGACGCCGAGCGCCTTGCCTACAGCTTCCTTGCGGACCCATAGGCGGGTGAAGGCTTGATTCGGTTCGGTCGACGCATCGACCAGCGCCCGTTGCTGCGGCGTCAGCACGATCTCGGCGGTTGCGCGGTCGAACGTGGCGAGCGCCTCGACATCGATGCCGACTTGCGCGCTTTGGGCCACGGCGGCGGCGGCGCAGCCGTGCGTGTGGGCCAACGAAAGGGACAGATGGGGATGGCTAGGAAGATGGGGGCGGCCGAGGCCATCCTTGGCGATGTCGTCCGGCCTGAACGGTCCGAACTCGCGGAGTAACTGCATCAGGATGCCGTAGGCGGCGGCGCGTTCGGCGATCACTGGCCGGCCGAGCGCGAGCCGGCTGGGCACCGCGCAGTGCGGGGCATCGTACGTTGCCATGGCGGCATAGCGCACGAGGGTTCGGTCGTTATCGGTAACTGCCGAAGCGGGAGCTGCTGTCGGGAGCACCGTAGGCGCCTTAGAAGGTAAGGCCGAGGGCGGCAGCCTCTGCCCGCCCGCGCGTGCCGCCGAAGGACAATGAGCCCGAATCGAGGTCGTGCCGCAGACCCTCGAACACAATCGTCATGACGCGACCGCGTTCTTCGAACAGGAGTCCAAGATGGGCCATGCGCTGGTAAGCCTCGCCATGGGCGGCGCGCGTTTCCTCCGCCGATTGCGGGGCTCCGGTCGCGCGCAGCAGCGCAACGTCATCGTCGCCCAATTCATATTCGACCATGTGGCCGGAGCGGCTGTCCTCGATCAGAAATCCCACGTCGTCCTTGACGAGGCGCAATCTCGGACGCGGCTGACTTCCCGTCCAACGGTCGCGCCAGCGCGCGACGAGTTGGCGAAGCGTCGTGATATGTCCAGCGAGATCGGTCTGGTAAGACGCGTCGATATTCATGTCGCGGAAGTAATAGGCGAGGTTGGTCGTGACCTCGGCAGGGAAGGGATAGATCAGATCGTGATAATCGAGCGGCGCTAAATCGAGCCCGTAATCCTGCGCCTTCATGAAATAGGGGCTGAAACGGTCGAAGCGGACCGGGAAAACGCCGGACGGTGGCGGCAGATGCATCAGACGGGGCAGATTGCGCGCATACATCTCATAGGTGTCCGCCGCTTCGCCGGGAAAGCCCGTCAGAAGGTTCCAGATCGGCTTGACGCCCTCGGCGGCGCAATCGGCGAGGAAGCGGATGTTGTTGAAGGCCGTGGTGCCCTTGCGCATAAGCTTCAGCGTCGTCGTCGAGAGCGATTCGATTCCGGGCTGGATCTCGACGACCCGCGCGCGCGCCAGCGCGTTCAGTTGTTCGCGGCCGAGATCCGCCTTCACCTCGTAGAAAAGGACTATGTCGTCGGGCACTTTCAGATGCGGCAGCAAGCCTTCGAGATATGAGCGCGGGATGATGTTGTCGACGCTGGCGAAGCGGCCGGCGCGGCCGACGTAACGGTCGATCATCGCCTGCACCGATTGCCGCGCCTTGTCGACGCCCATCTCGCGGAAGGACATTGTCGCGCCGTTGAGGCCGCAGAAGGTGCAATGGGCCTTCTCGCCCCACCAGCAGCCGCGCGACGTCTCAAACAGCAGCTCGATCTCCGCGGCGTCGCCGTGGCCGAAATGCCGCGTGTAAGATTCGAGATAGCCGTCGTAATCGAGCGCGACGACCTGATCGAGCCTGCGTTCCGGGGCGGCGACCTTGATGCCGGATATCTGCCGCGGCGCGGCCACGCTGCCGGGATCGGCAGAACGGTCGGCGTCGGCCAGCGCGATGACGGAGCGGCTGTTGCGGCGGCTGAAAACGCCGTCGATATGGTGCAGTCCCTCGCTGTCGCCGGCCATCAAGCGCTTGAGGAAATCGGGGAAACTCAGCAGCGCGTGGCCCGAAAACGCGAAATCGATCGACGGCACGTTGTTGACGATCTCGATCCCCATATTGGCTTCGCAGTTCGCGCCGCCGATGATGATCAGAGACGCCGGATTACGCGCCTTGATGCGGCGCGCGAGCGCGAAGCTCGGCACGTTCTGGAAGAACATCGAGGTCAGGCCGACGAGATCGGCCTCGGCTAGGCCGTGCCGGTCGATCATCTCGTCGAGGATTTCGGGCAGGCGCGCGCGCACCGGAGCCAGTTCGCGCTGGTAGCGTTCGATATTGTCGGCGCCGA
Organism: uncultured Rhizobium sp.; assembly: GCA_964628235.1. Classification (GTDB taxonomy): domain Bacteria; phylum Pseudomonadota; class Alphaproteobacteria; order SMXQ01; family SMXQ01; genus CAMAVH01. The sequence continues at coordinate 67,526 of CAZVLU010000012.1, forward strand.
AGTGCAGCGCGTAACGGCGGAAATAGGCATCGCTATTGTCGCCTTCTTCCGGGAAGGCGGCGAGGCGGAACAGCCATTCGCCGAAGCCGCAGGTGTGGCCGGCAAGGCTTTCAGAGATCCAGCGATAAAGATCCTGGCCGACCAGCGCGCCGAAATCGTGATTGAGGTAATGGACGCTCACGTCGCAGGCGTCGCCGAATGTCTCGTGCGTCACCGTTTCGAGCTGATGAAGCGCGATCGAGGGTATCTGCAGCGACGAGAACGGCATGTTGACGAATGCGATTTTCATAACGCTATCTTTCCGCCGCGAACGGCGCTTGTTGCGAAGCCATATGGCCCATGGAAACCAAAACACGTCGCGCGCCGGAATAGGGCCGCCGGCCATGAGCGACGCGCATATTATCGATCATGAGCACGTCCCCCGCGCGCCAATCGAAGCTTCGCGCATGGACCCGATGAGCGGCGCGGACGCGAGCGAGCATCGGCGGATCGATCGCTTGGCCGTCGCCGAAGCGCGCGTCGCGCGGCAGGCGGTCGGCGCTGAAAATGGCGATCATGTCAGCCATCATATCGTCGCCGAGGGCCGAAGGGTGGAACAGATGCGCTTGATTGAACCACAAAGTTTCGCCGGTGCTCGGATGGCGCGCCACGCTCTGGCAGCTTTGTTCGGTATGTAGCACGCCATCGGCAAGCCAGTCGCATTCGATATCGTGGTCTCGGCAATAGCGCGCCACTTCAGCAGCGTCTTCGGTCTGGAACACGGTTTGCCAATCGAGGTCGAAGCCGGGATGGTAGTTACGGATGTAGCGCACGCCTCGCCGCGCAAACTCGGCCATGGTTTCGACGCCGATCTCGGCCGTCACCGCGCGCATGTCGGCGAGCGGGGTCTGGCCGCCGCGTTCTGGCGCGACAAGGCAGCAGAGCAGCAGCCGGAGCGGCCAATCGCGCTGATAGGCATTCTCGCAATGGAGCGGGATTTCCTCGCTTGGCGGGTATTCGGTCGCGGTCATCACCCCGCGCTCGATCTCCGTGCGCGGCGTCGAGCGGTAGAGATAGGGCGCAGGCGAGGCGATCGCGCTATCGCGTACGGCGCGGAAGTCCGTTTCCGAGCGTACGGCGAAACCACGAAACAGGATGGCAGGATGCTCTTGTGCAAGCTGTTCGATCTCCGGCTCATGGTCGCGCCAGAAGGCGACAAGGTCGCTGTCGGCGGCATCCGCCTTGATGACGATGGCGAAATCCGCGCCGTCGAACAGGCGGGCATATGCCGGCGATTTTACGTCAAGCCGCTGCATTGCCTGCCTCCGCCTCGTCGTCGCGCCACAGCCTCTCGATCGTCTGCGCCAAGGACGGCGCATCCGCATCCAGTACCGTTGCATGATCGCCGGCCGCTTGTGCCGTGACAACCTGGTCGAAGATTTCTCCCCAACCCAGGTCTGCGGCCAAGGTGCGCTTATTATCCCGTGCGCGAATGAGCGCGGCTCGGCCGCCTTGATGCGCGAGAAACGCTTGAGCGAACATGGTAATGTTGGCACGCACACGGCGCACGGTATCGTCGTCGGCGCCGGCCTTTTGCGCCGCCTGAGCGAGCGCGTCTTCGCCTGCCGCCATATCATCCGTGCTTGTAGGCGCACCGTCGATCAAGACGACGCGGACGTCGCGGACGTCGCTTCTGAGCCGTGCGGCCATGCGGGCGGCCAGCATGGCCCCCGAGGACCAGCCGGCGAGAAGGACTGTCGCCGTGCCGACGCGGGCAGCGACGGCGTCGGCATAGGCTTCCGCCATGGCGTCGAGTCCGTCGAACGGAGCGGTCTGTTCCAAGGCGACGATACGCCGTGCGCCAGGCCAAGCGTCTGCCAAGGCATGATAGCAGGCCCCAGTGCCGCTGACGGGATGAACCAGTATGGCCTCAGGCCCGTCGCCTGCCCGCAAAGTGCGGAATTGCGCTTGCGATTCCGTGCTTGCATCAAGCGCTTCGGCGAGATCGGCCGGCGTCGGATGCGCGAACAGCAAGGCCAGCGGAATTTCGCGCCCGAGGCGGCGCGCGATCATCCCGGCGAGGCGAACGGCGAGAAGGGAGTGGCCGCCGAGCACGAAGAAGGACTCGTTCCTGCCAGCTTGCCGGTCGAGCGCCAGCACCTCGCGGAAGGACTCCGCGATGGCCGTCTCCAGCGGTCCGGCTGGCGCAGCAACGGGCGCGGTTGCTGCCGCCAGGTTCTGCGGGTCGGGTAAGCGGTTGCGGTCGATCTTGCCCGTGGCGGTCATCGGCATCTCTGCGACCGGGATGACGAACGCCGGCAACATGGCCTCGGGCAGATGCTGGGCGAGGGCTGCGCGCACGGAGGCCGGATCGGCTGCTGCCGGACCGCTAATCCAAGCGGCGAGCGCCGGCCGGCCTGCGGAGTCCCCGACCAGCCGCGCCGCTGCTAGCGTGACGCCGGCGATGGCCGTGAGCTTCGCTTCGACCTCGTCGAGTTCGATGCGGACGCCGCGCACTTTGACTTGTCGGTCGTCGCGACCGATGAATTGGATCGCTCCATCGGCGCGCATGCGTACGATATCGCCGGTGCGATAGGCCCGTTCGCCCCGTCGCCAGGGATGGGCGACAAAGCGCTCTGCCGTGGCGCGTGCGTCGCCCAGATAGCCGAGACCGACACCGACGCCGGCGATCCATAGTTCGCCTTCGGCGCCAGGCAGCGCCGGCGCGCCGCGGCGATCCATGACCATGACTTCGACGCCTGGGATCGGCGTGCCGATTGCCGGCGCGCTCCCGTCCACAAGATATTCGAAGGCGGTCGCGCAGATCGCCGTTTCGCATGGGCCGTATGCGTTGACGAGCCGGCGGCCGACGCTCCAGCGCGCGGCCAACTCGGCGCTCAAGCTTTCGCCTGCCGAGACAAGAACGCGCAGGGCAGGAAGCGCGCAACTTTCCATCGCGGCGAGCGCGGATGGCGTCAGCGTCGCATGGGTGATGGCGCATTCGGCCAGCGTCGCGGCAAGCGCGGGGCCAGGAATCAGCGATTCGCGCGGCCGCATGACCAAGGTGCCGCCGCCCGCGAGCGTGGTGAAGGTTTCCCAAATCCAGGCGTCGAAAGACGGCGTCGCGGCCTGGATCACGCGGGCGCCTGGCGAAATATGGAGATAGCTCGCCATGCTTTGCGCGAGGTTGGCGAGTCCGCTCCGGGTCGCAATCGCACCTTTCGGGTTTCCGGTCGAGCCGCTGGTGAACTGCACGTAAGCCGGCGCGTCGGGCGCGTTGTCGGCGCATGGCATCGGATAGGGCCAACAGGCCGCCGCGGCGCGCATGGCTTTGCGGCGGGCTTCGGGGACGTTGGGATCTTCCAACTGGAAAGCGCGGCCGGCGAACAGCGCCCCGACCGCTTCGATCACGCGCTCGAGGGCATCGGCGGTCGCGACGATATGGATCGGCGGATCGCCTTGTCCGAATTGCGCGGCGCGTTTTTCCGCTGCAGCGGCGAGCGCATCATAACGCATGATGCCGTCGGGCCCGTCGAGCGCGATCCGATCGGCGAACTGGACGAAGCGCGCGCGCAGCAACGCGGCGACCGAGGCCTCGGGCGCAGCCGGCGCTCCGGCGATGACGACGCGGCCATGATCTTGGGATTCGAGCGCTGTAAGGCGGTCGATCGGAAGCTTTTCCGCCTCGCTGAGAGACGCGAGCAAGCGGCGATAGCTACGCGCCCAGGCTTCGATGGTCGCCGGATCGAACAAGCTGCGATCATAGACGAAGCCGGCGCGCACGCTGCCGTCCGCCACGCGTCGCAGCGTGACGGCGAGATCGACCGGCGCAGTCGCGACGTCGAGCGAGAAGGCGGCGATGCAGTCGTCTGCGGGCGGCGCAGCGTCGTTCCAGTCCAGTACGGTTTGGAATAGCGGGGGCCGGCCCGGCAGGCGTGGCGGTTTCAAATCTTCGACGAGTCGCGCGAGCGTCGCCTCCGCATGGGTGAGAAGCCCGCGCATGCCGTTCGCCGCGAGCGCGATTGCAGCGTCGCCGCCGTCGTCTCGAGCGACGATATCGTCGAGCCGCAACCGCAGCGGCAGCGTGTTGAGGAACATGCCGACGACGCGCTCGAAGCCCGCCGGGCGTTCGCTGACCGGAATGCCGATCACGCAATCGCCAGCTCCCGTCAAGCGGCGGAGCAGCAACGCGTAAGCGGCGCAGAACGCGGCATGGACCGTCGCGCCATGGCGGCGCGCCGCAGCTTCTGCGCGGGCGACCAAATCGGCGGGTAGCAGGATGGACAGCGCCGCACCGCGCGGCTCGCCGCCGCGCTCGACGCCGCGGTCGTTGGGCAAGGTCAGCGCGGCCGGCACATCCGTCAAGCGTTCGCGCCAATAGGCGAGACAGTCCGGCATCGCCGTCGCCGCGCGCCGCGCGCGTTCGCCGGCATAGACGCGGTAATCCTTCTCCGGTGCCGGCCGTGCCGCGCCATTCAATTCGGCGACGATATCGCCGAGCACGATTTCGAGAGAGACCGCATCCGAAATGATGTGATGCATCGTTATCGCAAGAACCGCCTGGCCATCTGTGAGGCGGACGAGCCGCAGACGCCAGGGTGGGGTCTTCAAATCGAACGGCGTTTCGGCATCACGCGCGATAAAGACTCGCGCCGCTGCTTCCGACAACTCACTTCCGCTGGAGTCGAACGCCACATCGGGCTGAGCGTCGTTGTCCAGGCGGATGCTGGGTGCGTCGTCCGCGCCGCTGTAACAAGTGCGCAATAGCGGATGACGTGCCGCGACGGCGCGAACGGCCTGGCGCAGCTTTGCCGCATCCGGCGGCGCGATCACTACCGCGCCTTGCATGACATAACCCTGGCCGCGTCCGCCGATCAGGCTTTCTAGCCAAAGCTGCCGTTCGCCGGGCGATGCGATTGGCGATTGATCGGCTACAACACTATCCGGTTCCGCTTCGACGGGCTTGGCGGCGGCGAGCAGGCGCGCCATCGCCCGCGGCGTCGGCGCGCGATGGACGGCGTCGAGCGGCACATGCGGCCCGAATTCCCGGCGCAGCCGCGCGATCAGGCGAACGGCGGTGAGCGACGTGCCGCCTGCAGCGAAGAAATCGCTATCTGGCCCCACCGTCGCGCCGTTGAGTAGGTTGCGCCAGATATCTAGAAGCGGCGCAGGTATGTTCGGAGAAGCGCTCAGGGCGTCAGACCCGTTCGTCGGCGCTCGCGCGGCCAACGCCGCCGCAAGTTTGGCACGGTCGATCTTGCCGTTATCGGTCAGCGGCAAAGCGTCGAACAGGGCGATTTCGGCCGGGACCATGTGGCCGGGAAGTTTCGCTGCCAACGCAGCGCGGCATATCTCAGGCGTGGCCGTGCCGGTTACGCAGGCGAAAAGGCGGCGTTCGCCACCTTCCTTGTCAGTGAGCAAGGCGCAGCTCTCGACGCCGGGCACCGCGCGCAAGGCCGCCTCGATCTCGCCGAGCTCGACGCGGAATCCGCGGATCTTCACTTGATCATCGCGACGTCCGAGATAATCGAGACTGCCGTCCGCGCGTCGCCGCGCCAGATCGCCGCTGCGATACATGCGCGCGCCGGGCTCGGGCGAGAACGGATCGGCGATGAACCGCTCCGCCGTCTGTCCCGGCCGCTGCCAATAGCCTTGGGCGACGCCTGCGCCGCCAATAAACAGTTCGCCAAGAATGCCAGGAGCGAGCGGCCGAAGATCCTTGTCAAGTACGTAGAGCCGCGTGTTCGCGATAGGGCGGCCGATGGGGATCGCGCGCGCGTCGGCGTCCGCATCGGTGACTTCATGGATGCAGCAGCCGACCACGGTTTCGGTCGGGCCATATTCGTTGATCAGCCGAAGCCCTGGCGCGCGTCGGCGCCACGGCGCGACGGCGGCAGGCGTCAAGGCTTCGCCGCCGATGACGAATGTTGCCGCGCCGCGCGCTTGCGCCTCCGGCGCGGCGAATTCCGTCAAGAGATCGAGATGCGCCGGTGTGAGCTTGACGAAGGAATAGCCGGCTGTGCCAGCCAGCCGGGCTGCGAGCTGCGCGATCGTGCCGTCCTCGGCCAGCAATTCGACTGCGCGTCCGGCGAGCAACGGTGCCCAGAACGATAAAACTGTCGCATCGAAGGCGCTTGCCGTAACCACCGCGGTACCGTCGCCGTCCGCGACCCGATAGGATTCGACCGCCCATGTCAGATAGTTGAGCGCCGCGCGATGGGACACCATCACCGCTTTGGGGCGGCCGGTCGAGCCGGAGGTGTAGATCATGTAGGCAAGATCGTCGGGCCCGGCAGGTTGGGACTTTCGCGATGGCGTTTCAGTCTCGGAGGCGCCCGCAGCCGAATGAAACGCTCCGTTATGCCATGCCAGCAACGCGGTACCGTCAGGAACCAGGGTGCGCAGACGCTCCTGAGTTGCAGCGTCGGTCACGACAACGCGCGGCGCGGCATCTGCCAACAGTTCGCTGAGGCGCGCGTCCGGTTGATCTGGTTCGAGCGGCAGGTAGCAGCCGCCGGCCGTGAGCGCGCCGAGCATGGCCGGCACCAGGCCTGCGCTGCGCCGCATGACGACTACAACCCGTTCGCCGCGCGAAACTCCGTAAGCCGCCAGACGGTCTGCCAGAGAACAGGAGAGCGCGATCAATTCGCCGAATGTGAGACTGCCGTCGACCGCGACGATCGCCGGACGATCCGGAAAGGCTTCCGCGCTCTTGCGAATCAGCCCATCGAGTGTGCTCTCAGGCACAGAGGTGGCTGGCCCACATGCATCGGCGAGAAGGCGGGCCAGTCCGTCGTCGTCGAGCAAATCGAGCGAGTCTACCGGCGTCTTATCGTCGACGGTCAATGCTTCGGCGATTCGCAGGAAATATCCCGGCAATAAGATGACGAGCGCCGGATCGAAGATCGCCGCGTCGTAGTCGAACGCCGCGCGGATCTCGTCGCCCCATCGCACCATGGTGAGCATCAACGGAAATTTCGCCGTGCCTTGATCGCAAGCGACGGGCGTGACGCGACAGCGGCTGAATTGCGGCGGCGCCAGCGGCGCGTCGTCGAAATTGAAAAAGGCGCCAAGCGGCATCGCAGTTCGCGTGACGGCGTCGAACGGCGCTTCGCGGTCGTCGATGGCGGCGATAATGGCTTGCCGCATCTTGCCAAGCAGCACGCCGACCGTCGTGCCGGGCGCGAGATCGACACGGACCGGCACCGTGTTGACGAAACATCCGACGACAGATTCGATTTCGGTGCGGTCGCGCAGGGCGGCCGGTGCGCCGAAGGCGATGGCCTGTTCGCCGCTCAACCTTCCGATCAGAATCGCGTAGGCGGCAGCGAGCAGCGCATAAAGAGTCGTGCCGCGGGCTCGCGCGGATGTTTCCAATCGCGCGACCAGCGACGCGGGAATGGCATAGGCGTGCATGGCCGCGCGCCGATGTGCCATCGTCGGCCAACCGAGGCCGGGCGTCACCCCGTCGAGCCGCGCCGCCGCTCGCGTGATGGCTTCGGTAACAGCCGAGCTGGCGCATCTTTCCTGCTGCCAGCTGGCCCAGTCGGCATATTGCAGCGCTGGCTCGGCCAATGCAGCAAAACCGCCGGTGATGTTATGGCTGTAGAGCTGCGTTAATTCGTCGATGAGCAATCGGATCGACCAGCCGTCCACTGCCACATGATGGAACGTTAAAGTCAGAAGGTGGCGGTCAGCGGCCAGGGAATAGAGAACGCAACGAATCGGCGGCTCGCGCTCGAGGTCGAAACGATAGGCGGCATCTTCATGCACGCGGCTGTCAATGGCGTCATCTTTCAGCGCCGCACGCTGCAAGGGCAGGCGCAGACGTTCCGTGATCGCTTGCACCGGTCCGTCGGGGCTCATCGGATAGACGGTGCGCAAGATTTCGTGACGGTCGACCAGCGTTTGTAACGCCTGCTCAAGCGCGCCGGCATCAATCGGCCCGTCAATGCGATAGGCAAGCGGCACGTTGTAACGCGCGCCGTCAGGCGACAGCGCATGGTCGGCGAGGATTGCCGCTTGCATGGAGGAGAGCGGCAGGTCGGTCTGCTCGAGAAACTCTTTCGCCAAGGCGCCGGGCGCGCTCATTGCGCGACGCTTTCCGTCGCGCCGCGCCGGGCGCGGCGGCGGATCGGGCCGGATGCCTCCGATGAAGCTCCGGCTTTCTCGACGATTTCCGCGAGTGCTGCGAGGGTGGGCGCGTCGAAGACGGCGCGCAGCGGGATGTCGGCGCCGAGGACGTCGCGGATGCGGGCGACGAGGCGGACGGCGAGGAGGGAGTGGCCGCCAAGGGCGAAGAAGTTGTCGTCGCGTCCGGCGCGGGCGCCGTCGAGCAAGCCGGCCCAGATCTCGGCCAGCGCGCGCTCGGTCTCGCTGGCGGGGGGCGCGGCGACGGGGGCGTCGTCGTTGGCCTCCGGGGCGGGCAGGCGGGCGCGGTCGAGCTTGCCGTTGATGGTGAGCGGCAGTTCGGCGAGGCCGAGAATGCGGCGCGGCACCATCCATGCGGGCAGGGCGGCGGCGAGCGTGGCGCGCAGGTCTTGTTCCTCGGCGGCGGCGACCGACGGTCCGACCAGCCAGGCGATCAGGGCGCGCGCCTCGCCGTCGCCGCGCGGCTCGACCACGGCGGCGCGACCCGTGGCGGCGCGCAGGGCGGCCTCGATCTCGCCCGGCTCGATGCGAAAGCCGCGCAGCTTGATCTGGCGGTCGCGCCGGCCGAGATAGGCGATGGCGCCGTCGGCGAGGCGGCGCACGCGGTCGCCGGTGCGGTACATGCGGGCGCCGGGTTCGGCGGCGAACGGATCGGCGAGGAAGGCGGCGGCGGTGAGGGCGGCGCGCCCGACATAGCCGTGCGCGAGGCCTTCGCCGCCGATGTAAAGCTCGCCGGCGACGCCGCGCGGCACCGGCGCCAAGCGCTCGTCGAGCACGTAAAGCCGCGTCGAACGGATCGGAAGGCCGATGGGCACGTTCCGCGCGCCCTCGGGCACCGTCTCGATCGGGTGGTAGGAGGCGAAGGTTGTCGTCTCGGTCGGGCCATAAACATGTACCAAGCGCATGTTGGGCCAACGGGTCCGAGCCTGGCGCACCGCGTCGGGATCGGCGGCTTCGCCACCGAACAGGAGCTCTTTGAGATGACCGAAGATATCTTCCCGAGCATGCGCCGCGCGGTTGAATAGCGCGGTGGTGAGAAACAAGGCCTCGATCCGCCTGCTTTGCAGTGCGTTGGCGAGGGCGGGGTCGGATAGCAGGGCGTCGCGCGCGACGATCACCGTGGTGCCGCCGTTGAGCAGCGCGCACCAGATCTCGTAGGTCGCGGCGTCGAACGCCGTGGTCGCCGCCTGGG
>CAZVLU010000013.1:0-76466 GCA_964628235.1 uncultured Rhizobium sp.
GCACCGCCGTCGGCACCGGCCGGAATGCCGCGCCCGGCTTCGATGTCGCCTTCGCGAAAGAAATCTCGAAGCAGACCGGCCTGCCCTTCGCGCCGGCCCCCGACAAGTTCGAGGCGCTGGCGACGCATGACGCCTTGGTCGAGCTGTCCGGCGCGCTCAACACCCTGGCCGTCGCTTGCAACAAGATCGCCAACGACATCCGCCTGATGGCCTCGGGCCCGCGCTCGGGCTTCGGCGAAATTCATCTGCCGGAAAACGAGCCGGGCTCATCGATCATGCCGGGCAAAGTCAATCCGACTCAGGCAGAAGCCTTGACCATGGTGGCGGCGCAGGTGATGGGCAACCATGTCACCGTCACCATCGCCGGCGCGCAGGGCCATCTTGAGTTGAACGTGTTCAAACCGGTGATCGCCTACAACGTCCTGCAGTCGATCGCGCTGCTCGCCGATGCCGCTGTCAGCTTCGCCGACAATTGCGTCGTCGGCATCGCTGCCAACGCCGCGCGTCTCGAACAGTTGATGGCGCAATCTCTCATGCTCGTCACCGCGCTCAACCCGCATATCGGCTACGACGCGGCGGCTTTGATCGCCAAGACCGCCTTCGCCGAGAACCTGTCGCTGAAAGAGGCGGCGCTCAAGCTCGGCCTAGTGGCGGCTGCCGACTTCGACCGCTGGGTGATCCCCGCCGACATGCTCGGACGTCCGCGGAAGCCATGAACGCTCAAATCATGAGCGAAGCGCCAACCGATGCCCGCGTGCGCAAGCGCTCGGTGCTGATCGCCGGCCACAAGACCAGCGTATCGCTCGAAGAAGCCTTCTGGGATGAATTGCGCGCTATCGCCGCAGCGCGCGGTTTGCCGCTCGGGCGTCTCATCGAAGAGATCGACACGGCGCGCGGCGGCAATCTTTCGAGCGCCATCCGCCTCTACGTGCTCGACCGCTTGCGCGAAAAAGCCGCCAAACCTTAACACGCCAAGCCTCAGCGCGTCGGCAAGCCCTGCAAGACATCGTTGATGAAGGCGTCGCCGGTCGTCCCGCTAGAGTTCGGCGCGGCAGCGGCGGGCGCACGCGGCGCGGCGGGCGGCGCAACTGGGCGCGCCGGCGCTTGCTGCTGCTGTTGGAGCTGACGCTGTTGCGCCGCGCGTTCGGCGGCGGCCCGACGCTCCGCGTCGATTTTCGCCTGCCGCTCGGCCTCGGCCTTGGCCGTTCGCTCTAAGACGTGAGCCTGCAAGGCGGCAGAGTCGAAGCTCTTGTTCGCCGCGCCGAGCGGACCGCTCAGGCGCAATTGCACCGGCGGCGCGACAGCGTCGCCGTCGAGTTTGAATTCGATGCCGCCGTCGATCGTCCAGTCGGCGAGATTGGCGCGAATCTCGCCTTCGCCCTTGGCGCCATCGAGGGTCATCACGAGATCGTCGCTTGCCGCGACGCCGTTCGCCAGCGTGAAGCTGCCGTCGAGCGCCGCGAGCTTGCCATTGCCGGCGAGCGCGGTGCGCAGCGCTGCCTGAACGTCGGCTGACCCGAGGGCCGCTGGGATGCGCTTGGCTGCGGCGGCGAGATCGACGCCGCGCAAGCTGGCATCGCGCAAACCATACTGTCCCTTGCCCGACAGGCCGGCGATCAAGCCCGCCTCGTGGGCGCCGCGCGCCGAGAAGTCCAGCGCGAGGTCGAGTTTGCCGCCAGCGAGATCGAAGCTTTTGCTGGCGAGCAGACCCTGCGGCGTGCTGGCGCCGGCCAACGCCAAACTGCCGACGAGCGACGCTCCGCCGTTGGCGGCTGCCACGCGCGCGTTGAGCGTCAAATCGCCGCCGAGCAATTTGCCGGCGAGTTGCTCGATGGCCATCGCGCCGTCGTTGATCGTCAGACGCGCGCCGGCGTCGGCGACGCGCCAAGTCTTGTGCGTCAGAGTCTGGGCGGTGAGGTCGAACTCGGCATCGCCGAGCGTCAGCAGATAGAGCGCCAGCGGCGATTCTGACCAAACGCTGCCGGGGCGCGATTCGACACGCAACAGGCCCGCCGTGTCGATGTCGCTCAACGCCAGCTTGCCGCTCAGCTTGGGACGCGGCCCGTCGAGCGCGAAAGCCGCCGCGCCGACGACCGTGGTGCCGCCGAACGACCCATCGAACTTGGGCAAGCGATAGCCTTTGGCGTCGCTTTCAACGCGCGTGACGAATTTGACGCCGCCGGGCAGGACCATCGGCGCGTCGATGCCGGCCAAACGATAAAGCCCGGCAGGATCTTTCGCCTCCGCCGTCACGTCGAGAACCAGAGCAGGCTTGGCGGCGACGGCTTTGAGATCGCCAGCGAGAGAGAAGCTGCCGTCGCCGGCGCCCGTGCCGATGCCGGCAGCCAGCTTGCGCAGCGTCAGGTTGCCGCCGTCGAGCGTGCCGTCGAAGGAAAGCTCGCGCAGCGGCACGGAGCGCCAGACGAACTGGCCGGCGCGCAGCAGCAGATTCGCGTCGAAGCTGGCGGCCATTTCCGGCGTGAGCGGAAAGGCCGCCGCCGCGCCGTCAGGCAGATAACCGTCGAGATTGAATTGATCGACGACGAGATTGGCGCCGAATGCGGGACGCGCGCGCAGCGCCGCGACGACGCCGCCGGTCAGCTTGGTCGAATCGAATCGCACGTCGAGGTCGCTCATTTCCAGCGTCTCGACGCCGAGACCGACGCGGCCGGTCGCCGTCAGCTTGTTCAGCCGGCCGGGGGGCAGCGTCTTGGCGTCGATGCCGCCCCAGCCGAGCAGATTGCGGAAATCGTCGGAGGCGATGTCGACGCGGCCATCGAAGCGCGCCGGCACATTGGGTTCGACGGTGAAGCGGCCGTTGACGGTGGCATCGGTGCCGCCGGGCGCCTGCATGGTGAGTTGGCGCAGCGTGACGGCGCCGTCGGCCAATTCGGCCGAGCTCTTCAATTGGCGGAACAGGCCCTTGCGGTAGTTCACCGCCTCGGCCGAGGCTTCCAGCGACAGGCGGAAGTCGTCGGGCAAGGCGAAGCCGTCCGGGGTCTTGGCATCGCCGGCGCGCGGCGCCATGTCGAGCCAAGCGTCGAGATCGATATAGCCGAAGGTCAGCGCCAGATCGAACTGCGGCTTGCCGTCGCGCGGCCCGAGAAACACCGCGTTGGCGCTGCCCTGGCTGCGCACGTCGCCGAGTTGCAGCACGAGGCTGGCGATGTCCGCCTTGTCGCTGGTTATGTTGAGCGCTCCTTCGGCGCTGAACGGCTGGGTCATCAGCCCCGGCAAACTGCCGAGCGGGCCGAAGCTGGCAAGGGCGGCAGCAAGATCCGCGCCGCCGAGTTTGGCCTTGCCGGACAGCTTCAAGGCCGGCGCGAATTGCGCCGTGCCGCTGAAAGCGACAGCGGCGCGCAGCACGCTGCCGGTCGGCGCCATCATGTCGAGCGTGGCGTTGAGCGGCGTCGTGATCGGATTGCGGTAATCGAAGCGGCCGGCGGCGAGCGTGAAGCGCACCGGCTTGCCGCCGACGCGCGCTTCGCCGGCGGCGCGCAACGGCCCTGCCAGGCTGTCGGCGACGACGCGCGCGTTGACGCCTTCGAAGCGCTCGGCGCTGCCGGTGAGGGCGTTGCGATAGATCACCGTGCCGTTGACGATGGAGGCGTTCTGCAATTGCACCGATTCGGGCGCGACGAAGGGTTCGTCGTCCCACATGCTGGCTTGCGCGGCGGCGGCGCCCTCGAACACCCAGTTGCGCCGCCCGTCGACCAGCACTTCGAGCGTGACGATGGGTTCGCGCAGCACGAAGGACTCGACGACCACATGGCCCGACAGCAGAGGCCATAGCGCGATGCGCGCTTCCAGCGAGCGCAGACGCGCCATCTCGGGCGAGGCTGCGCCCGGCAAATTGCCGAAACGCGCGTCGTTGAGCAGCAGCCGCGGCGTCGGCAGCAACGCGGCCTCGACCGTGCCGGCGATGACGACCTTGCGGCCCGCGGCATACTCGATTTCGGCGGCGATGGTGTCGCGATAGCGCGTCCAATCGATGAAACTGGGCGCGACAAGAGCCGCGCCGATCAACAGAACGACGACAGCGGCAAAGACGAAGAGAAACTTCTTCAAACGGCTAACCGGGTTGAAGGTCGAAGGGCAGATGATAGGGAAACGGAATCGTTACACGTCGCGTCCCAGCAATTCCGCACCGCCAGCGGCGGGGACGGGTTGCAAGGACACTTGCGGTCCCGACTGTTTCCGTTAAGCTATCCTACTGAAGAAGGCGTTTTGATGATAGGGGCCGATCCATAAGCCTCTGCCACATAAAAGTTTCTTCAGGCGCGAGTTTTCTTAAGGCAAGGATCCGCCCGTTCGAACGGCGCCCCGCCGCCAGACCGGCCGATCAGTTAGCGCCCGCCCAAGGCGGGAGGACGGCCAAGTCATGGGTGACGTCGTCAATCTCAACCAATTCCGCAAACAGCGGGCCCGCGCCGCTTCGGCAAAGCAGGCGGGGGAAAATCGCGCGCGCTACGGCCGCACGAAAGACGAGAAGACGCGCCAAGTCAGCGAATTCGACCGCGTCCACCGCGATCTCGACGGCAAACAGCTCGACAAGCCATCCCCCGAAGACGCGCCCAAGGCCCGCTAGGCCCCTAACCCGCCTAAAGCGCGTCGAGGGATCAAGCAGGCGCCCAAGGCGCGCTGGGCTTCCCAAGATTTCTGCCCCCCATATCGGCTAAAATGCCCCTAGATAATGCTGGGCGATATCCCCTGCGCCGGCGGCCGGATTTGGCTAATCCGCTGCACGCGCCGCCTCGACAGCGCGCCAGCCAGGGGATAAACGATCAGCAAAATGATGTCCGCCGCCCCTATCGCGGTTGCCGCGCTCGCCAGCCGTCGCCTAGACGAAAGTGGTCATGATAGACGCCGCTTCGACCGCGTCGCGCATCGAGCGAAATCGCCGAGCTGCAGGGCGCATATGCTCGGCTGGTTGCAGCGCGAACGCGGCGAGACGCCGAGCGCGCGCCCTGCACCGGCACCGGCGCCGCGCCGCTTCATCCATGCCGCGCCGCTCACGGTCATGCGTTCGCGCATATTCCTGTCGCCGCAAGACGGACTGCGCTGCATCGCAAGCCACGCGGAACCAGGGCCGGCGCCCGCGCCATGTTTCATTTTTCCCCGAGCCGTCTTGAAATAAAGCGCGACAAAGCCGCGCCGCTCGGGCTGGCCTCGTCGCGGCAAAAACGCCTATGATCGCGAGATAAAGAATAAGGCCGGCGCATAAGACGCTGGCTCACATGGGAGGACTACGATGAAGCCATACAGGCTAACTCTGTCAGCTGCGATCCTGTCGCTCGCGCTTGCCGGCGCGACGCACGAAGCCCGCGCCCAGCAAAGCGTCGCCGATTTCTACAAAGGCAAAACCTTCCGCCTGATCGTCGGCAGCAGCGAGGCGAGCGGCGTCGACATTCTCGGCCGCGTCACGGCGCGACACCTCAGCAAGTATATGGCCGGCAGTCCGACGATCATCGTGCAGAATATGCCGCAGCCCGAATCGATCGCGGCGGCAAACCACATTTACAACGTCGCCGAGAAAGACGGCCTGACGATCGGCGCCGGCTCGTCCGGCTTGTTCAGCCGCGCCATCTCGCAGCCCAACATCCGCTTCGATCTCGACAAGTTCACCTGGATCGCCAACCTCTACACCGCGACGGTGCTCTATTGGATGCGCACCGACTTCCCCTGCCAGACGATCGAAGAGCTGGCGAAATGCCCGCAACCGATCAAGTTCGGCGCGACTGCGCGCGGCTCGACCGGCTACGGCTTGGTGCCCGAGATGCTGAAGGACGCCTTCAAGCTGAACATGGACATCATCTACGGCTATCGCAACAACGACATCGAGCTCGCTATCGAGCGCAACGAAGTCCACGCCTCAGGCGGCGACATCATCGGTTTCCTCGGCGGGCGCGGCAAGCAACTGCTCGATCAGGGCAAGGTGAAAATCTTGCTGCAGGTCTCCGGCCAGAAGGCGGCATCGCTCGCGCAATATAACGTGCCTTGGGTGATGGACGTGATCCCCGAAGCGCATCGCCCGCTCTTCACCATGGTCAATCCGATCCTCGACCTCGCCCGCTCCTACTTCGCGCCGCCGAACATTCCGGCGGACCGCACGGCGATGCTGCGCGAGGCGTTCGCTAGAACAGCGGTCGATCCCGAGTTCATCGCCGAGACCAAAAAGGTCGCCAGCATCGAGCCGATCCTGACGCGCGGCGAGGAAATGCAGCGCGCCATCATCGCCATGCTCGACCAGCCGCCCGAAGTGAAGAACAAAGTGGTCGGCCTGCTGAAGGGCGAGTGACGCTCAAAAGGAAACGCGACAAGGAGTGACAGGCGGCGCCCGAAACGGCGCCGCTTTTTTTCGCGCGACCCTGCTCATAACGGCGAACGATAGCTTCTGCGCACGCGATTGTGCGCAGGACAGCGCTTTCGGCCAGGGCCGCCGCCGCAGTATAGGTAGCGGATGCGCGAAACTGCTTTCATCGATTGCCCGTCGCCCAATCATGACCTGCGCGCGCCGGGGACTCGTGTCGAACTTCTGATCGTCCATTACACCGGCATGCCGTCGGCCGATGCGGCGCGCCTGCGCCTGTGCGACGCTGCCGCAAAGGTCAGCAGCCATTATCTGATCGACGAAGACGGCCGGGTTTACCGCTTGGTGGCGGAGGATCGGCGCGCCTGGCACGCCGGGGCCGGCGGTTGGCGCGGCGCTGGCGACGTCAATTCGCGCTCGATCGGCATCGAATTGGTCAATCCGGGCCATGAACACGGCTATCGGCCCTTTCCGCCAGCGCAGATGGCCGCCTTCGTGCTGCTGGCGCGCGGCATCCTGGCGCGTCACCCCATCGCCGCCCATGGCGTCCTCGGCCATTCCGACGTCGCGCCAGCGCGCAAAACCGATCCGGGCGAGCTGTTCGACTGGCGCGGCTTGGCCGCCGACGGCATCGGCGTCTGGCCCGATCTCGCCGCCAAGCCGGCGCCGGGGCCGGCCGTCCTCACGGTCGGCTCGAGCGGCGATGCGGTGCGCGATCTGCAAACGAAATTAGCCACTTACGGCTACGAAATCCCGGTCGATGGCCTCTACGGCAGCTATACGGCGCAAGTCGTGATGGCTTTTCAACGCCACTTCCGGCCCTGGCGAATTGATGGCCAGGCCGATGCCGAAACCGGGTCCTATCTCGATAAGTTGCTGAAAATAGTCTATTAAGTCTCCGCCAGACGGCTGGACGGCCGCTTTGCAGGGCAACCTGCGGGGAGGAAAGTCCGGGCTCCAGAGTGACGCGGTGCCGGGTAACGCCCGGCGGGGGCGACCCCAGGGACAGTGCAACAGAAAGCAAACCGCCACCTCGATCCTTCGGGATTCAGGCGGTAAGGGTGAAAGGGTGCGGTAAGAGCGCACCGCGCGGCCGGTAACGGTCGTGGCATGGCAAACCCCACCGGGAGCAAGACCAAATAGGGACGGCATGTCGGCTTTAAGCCGGCGGGCGGGTCACGCCGCTGTCGTCCGGGTCGGTCGCGCGAGGCGTCCAGCAATGGGCGTCCCAGATGAATGGTCGTCGCCCCGCAAGGGGTACAGAACCCGGCTTACAGGCCGTCTGGCATTTTCTCCCAAGTTGCAGCCAAATCCCACTTGGGGCAAGAACATATCAAGAACAAATGAGGCGCTTTTACCTTGCGCGGACAGGCTCAGGACTTTGCCGGGGTATTCTCGACTGCCAGACAGGAGATTTCGACCGCGCAATAGAGGCTAAACGGCGAATATTCCCAGGCTTTTGCTAGCCGATCCCATTGACGCCCATATAGACCCATGATATCCCATTTAATCCCAAACCACAGGCGTACTGCGCCTGGGCGGTGGGCGGTCCTGCGAGGGGGGCCGGGATATTTGGCGAAGGGCGGGGAAGGCCTGTGGCTCTATTTCTTGGCAGTTACGCGAATAAGGTCGATCGGAAGGGCCGCGTGTCCGTTCCGGCGCCGTTCCGTGCTGCCTTGGCCGGCCAAGCGGTCCACGGCATCGTCGCCTTCCGCTCCTTCAAGGAACCGGCGATCGAAGCCTTCTCGCTCGACGACATGGCGCAGATGGCCGCCAACCTCGACGATTTCGAGCAATTCTCCGAAGAGCGCGACGATCTGGCGACGATCTTCGCCGACAGCTTGCAGCTCCAGCTCGACGGCGAAGGCCGCATCATGCTGCCGCAAGCGCTCGCGGCCCATGCCGGCATCGGCGAGACGGCGCTGTTCGTCTCCGCCGTCAACCACTTCCAGATCTGGGAGCCCGAGACCTACGCCAAGAAAAGCGGCAGCGCGCGCGAGCGCCTGCTGGCGCGCGGCGCCACGGTGAAGCTGCGCCCACAGGTCGCGCAACCGGGCGGCGGGCCCGGCTCCGAAGGCTCGCGGTGAGATGCCCATGAGCCATCCCCCCTCCGATCAGGACCGGGACGGCGCCATGGGATCGTTGTCTGCGAACACTGTCGCTTCCCAAGCGCCGCATATCCCCGTTTTGTTGAACGAAGTCGTCGCGGCCCTCGCGCCGAAAGACGGCGAGGTGTTCGTCGACGGCACGTTCGGCGCCGGCGGCTACAGCCGCGCCCTGCTCGACGCCTGCGACTGCAAAGTTTACGGCATCGACCGCGACCCCGCCGCCATCGCCGCCGGCCAGGCGCTGACCGCGCGCTACGGCGCGCGCTTGACGCTGCTCGCCGGCCGCTTCGGCGACATGGAACAACTGCTCGCCGCCGTCGGCGTCACGGCGGTCGACGGCATCGCCCTCGACATCGGCGTCTCCTCCATGCAGATCGATCAGGCGGCGCGCGGCTTCTCGTTCCGCAGCGACGGCCCGCTCGACATGCGCATGGACACCAACGCCGGCGAAACCGCCGCCGACCTGGTGAACGGCACGGAAGAAGACGACCTCGCAAACCTGATTTTCGATTACGGCGAGGAGCGCCTGTCGCGCGCCGTCGCCCGCGCCATCGTCGCGGCGCGCCAGGAAAGCCCGATCGAGACCACCGGCCGCCTCGCCGACATCGTGCGCGACGCCGTGCGCCGCAAGCAGGGCCGCAAGAACGAGACCATCGATCCGGCGACGCGCACCTTTCAGGCGC
Organism: uncultured Rhizobium sp.; assembly: GCA_964628235.1. GTDB lineage: Bacteria > Pseudomonadota > Alphaproteobacteria > SMXQ01 > SMXQ01 > CAMAVH01. Next base: position 9,102 of record CAZVLU010000013.1, read on the forward strand.
TGCGCATTGCCGTGAACGACGAACTGGGCGAACTCGATCGCGGCCTCGCCGCCGCCGAACGCCTGCTGCGTCCCGACGGCCGCCTCGCCGTCGTGTCGTTCCATTCCCTAGAGGACCGTCGGGTCAAAGCCTTCCTCACGACCCGTAGCGGTTCCTCGGCACGGCCCTCGCGCCACTTCCCCTCTCTCCTTCCCCGAGAGAGCGCACGAGGTGCCGTGCCAAGTTTCAAGAGCGTGACGCGCAAACCGCTGACGGCGAGCGACGCCGAAGCCGCGCGCAATTCGCGCGCGCGTTCGGCCCGCCTGCGCGCCGCCGTGCGCACCGATGCGCCGGTGTGGCAGCAAGAAGGAGCGCGCGCATGATCGGCCGCACCACCTTCCTCTGGCTGCTGCTGGCAGCGCTCGCCGGCTACGGCCTGTTCCAAGTCAAATATCAGGTCGTGACCCTCGAAGAAGAGATGGCGCGCCTCAATGCCGCCACGCTTCGCGAGCAAAATCAGATTCACGTGCTCGAGGCCGAATGGAGCTACCTCAACCAGCCCCAGCGCCTCGAAGAGCTGAATGAGCGTTTCGTGCATCTGAAGCCGATCAATCCTGTCCAGTTCGCCGCCATCGCCTCGATCCCGATGCGTCCCGAACGCCTCGACGTCGAGCCGGGCACGCGCCTGCCCGGCACCGAAGGCATGATCGCGCGCATCGCGCCGCCGCGCCGCCCGCCTCTGCCGGGCGCGCCGGCGACTGCGCCGACCTATTCCACCGCTGCTGCGCCGACTGCGCCGCTCGCCCCCACCGCGCTTCCCAAGACGCCGACGATCTCCGGCGGCGCTGTCCTGCCTGTGAGCGTGCCGCGATGAGCATCATGGGCAACGGACCGCAAAAATCTGCGACGCAAAAGCTGGAAGGCACCACCAAGCAGGCGCTCGAGACCGGCCGCACGCGCCTGCTGCTGACCGGCGCCATGTTCCTGCTCGCCTTCACGGTGATCGGCGCGCGCCTGGCCGATGTCACCGTGTTCAAGCCCGGCGCCGAGCCGAAACTCGCCGCCAGCCAAGCCGCCCGCAACGCCTGGCCGACGACGCGCGCCGATATCGTCGACCGCAACGGCAATCTGCTCGCCACCTCGCTCGTCACCGCCTCGCTCTATGCCAATCCGCGTCAGATCCTCGACGTCAAGGACGCGGCGCAAAAACTGCTGACCGTGCTGCCGGAGATCTCGCTCGCCGAGATGCAGACCAAGCTGACGGGCAACCGCAGCTTCGTCTGGCTGCGCCGCCACCTGACGCCGAAGCAGCAGTATGAAGTGAACCGTCTCGGCATTCCGGGCGTCTATTTCCAGCGCGATGAGCGCCGCGTCTATCCGCAAGGGCCGCTCGCCGCCCATGTCGTCGGCTTCACCGGCGTCGACAACGACGGCCTGGCCGGCATCGAACGCTCGTTCGAAGAAGTGCTGAAAGGCGGCGGCCGTGGGCTCGCGCTGTCGATCGATCTGCGCATCCAGCATGTGCTGCGTCAGGAAATCATGACCGGCATAAAGCGCGTCAACGCCATCGGCGGCGCCGGCATGGTGCTCGACGTGCAGAGCGGCGAACTGCTCGGCATGGTTTCGCTGCCCGACTTCGATCCGCACAATCCGACCAGCCTCGATCCCAAGACGCTGTTCAACCGCAACACGCTCGGCGTCTACGAGCAGGGCTCGATGTTCAAGCTGTTCACCGCCGCCCTGGCGCTCGATTCGGGCGCTGCGACGATGAACAGCAGCTTCGACGCTTCCAGGCCGATCAAAATTTCGCGCTTCACCATCTCCGACTTCCAGGGCAAGGGCCGCGTCCTCAACCTGCCCGAAGTGCTGGTCTATTCGTCCAACATCGGCGCGGCCAAAATGGCGCTCGCCGCCGGCGCCGAGACGCAGAAGAAATATCTCGGCAACTTCGGCTTGCTGCGCAAGCCGACGCTCGAGCTTCCCGACATCGGCGCGCCGATCGTCCCGGCGCAGTGGAAAGAGATCAACACGATGACCATCGGCTTCGGCCATGGTCTCGCCGTCAGCCCGCTGCAGATGGCGAGCGGCATCCTCGCCATCGCCAACGGCGGCGTCATGCGCCCGGTCACCGTCCTCAAGCGCGCGCCGGGCGAAGCGCCGCAAGGCAACCGCGTCATCTCGCAGCGCACCGCGCTCGACGTGCAAAAGCTGATGCGCCTCGTCGTCACCGACGGCTCGGGCAAGAACGCCAACGTCCCCGGCTATCTCGTCGGCGGCAAGACCGGCACGGCCGAGAAGGTCGGCGATTACGGCGGCTACAAGCGCCGCGCCGTGCTGTCGTCCTTCGTCAGCGCCTTCCCGATGACCGCGCCGCGCTATGTCGTGCTCGTCTCGATCGACGAGCCGCAGCCGATCAAAGAAAACTTCGGCTACATCACCGCCGGCTGGGTCGCGACCCCCGTGGTGGGCCGCATCATTCCGCGCATCGCGCCGATCCTCGGCGTCACCCCGGTCGATGACCAGGCGGCCGACGTGAAGGCGCGCATGTTCGTGAACTACTCCTCGGCGAAAGGACGCCCGGGTGCGGCTGTTGAGTGAACTCTTGACCGGTGAGGCGGTTGCAGTGAGCGCAGGAAGCAAAGCGACGGACGTGAGGATCGGCGGGTTGACCGCCGATTCGCGCGACGTGCGCGATGGCTTCCTATTCGCCGCCCTGCCCGGCGTGAAGATGGATGGCCGCCAGTTCATCGGCGCCGCCATCGCCAAGGGCGCCGCCGCCATTCTCGCGCCGACCGGCACCGACATGCCCGACATCGTCGTCGGCCGCGCCAAATCCGACAAGCCGTTCGGTTTCGTCACCGACGACAATCCGCGCCGCAAGCTGGCGCTGATGGCGGCGCGCTTTTACGGCGCGCAGCCCGACAGCATCGTCGCCGTCACCGGTACCAACGGCAAAAGCTCGGTCGTCTCCTTCACGCGCCAGATCTGGGCGCTGATGGGCATCGACGGCGCCAGCCTCGGCACCCTCGGGCTCCATTCGGCCAAGCTCAAGACCAGCGGCGCGCTGACCACGCCCGATCCGGTCGCTCTGCACCGCACGCTCGCCGAATTGAAGGCCGCCGGCGTCGATCATGTGGCGCTCGAAGCCTCGAGCCATGGCCTGGCGCAATATCGCCTCGACGGCCTGACCTTGACCGCCGCCGCCTTCACGAACCTGACGCGCGACCATCTCGACTATCACGGCGACGAGCAAAGCTACTTCGAGGCCAAATCGCGCTTGTTCTCGGACATCCTGCCGCAAGGCGGCATCGCCGTGCTCAACGCCGACGAGCCGCGCTTCGAGGAGTTGCGCGCGATTTGCGCTGCACGCCGCCAACGCGTCATCGCCTTCGGCGAAAAGGGCGCCGACATCCGCCTCGACATCCTCGACGTGCTGCCCGACGGCCAGCGCGTGTCCTTCGCGATCGCCGGCGAATATGCCGAAGTCAAACTGCCGCTGGTCGGCCATTTCCAGGCGATGAACGTCGCCTGCGCCTTGGGCTTGGTCATTGCCGGCGGCGGCGCTGCCCGCGCGGCGCTCGCCACGCTGGAGCGCCTCGATGGCGTCGATGGCCGCATGCAATTGGCCGCTCGCCATCCGGCGGGTGCTGCGGTTTATGTCGATTACGCCCATACGCCCGATGCGCTCGCCAATGTGCTCGGCGCGCTGCGCCCGCATACGCGCGGCCGCCTGTTGGTCGTGTTCGGCTGCGGCGGCGACCGCGATCCCGGCAAGCGCCCGCAGATGGGCCGCATCGCCGGCGAACTGGCCGATATCGTCATCGTCACCGACGACAATCCGCGCAGCGAAGATGCCGCCGCGATCCGCCGCCAAGTGCTGGCCGGCGTGACGGCGAAGACGCCGATCGAAATCGCCGACCGCAGCGAAGCCATTTCCGCCGCCGCCGAGATGATGCAAAACGGCGACGTTCTCGTGCTCGCCGGCAAGGGCCATGAGCAGGGCCAAATCGTCGGCGCCACGACCATTCCCTTCAACGACGCCGACGAAGCCCGCAAGGCCGTCGCCCGTTTGGGAGGGACCGCGTAATGGCCCCGCTGTGGATGTCCAATCACGCCGTCGCCGCCACCAAGGGCAGTTCCACCACCGGCTGGAACGCCAGCGGCGTGTCGATCGATAGCCGCGCCGTGAAGCCGGGCGACCTGTTCGTCGCCATCAAGGGCCCGAACTTCGACGGCCATGTCTTCGTCGCCGACGCGCTCGCCAAGGGCGCCGCCGCCGCCGTGGTGTCGCAGCGCCCTGAAGGCGCGCTGCCGACCACGCCGCTGCTCGTCGTCCAAGACCCGCTCGCTGCCTTGGAAGATCTCGCGCGCGCCGCGCGGTTGCGCACCGCAGCGCGCATCGCCGCCGTCACCGGCTCGGTCGGCAAGACCAGCACCAAGGAAGCGCTCAAGCTGGTGCTCGCCGCGCAAGGCTTGACCCACGCCAGCGAAGGCAGCCTCAACAATCACTGGGGCGTGCCCCTGTCGCTCGCGCGCCTGCCGGCGGACGCCGCCTACGGCGTGTTCGAACTCGGCATGAACCACGCCGGCGAATTGACGCCGCTCTCCAAGCTGGTGCGCCCGAACGTGACGATCATCACCACCATCGAGGCGGTGCATCTCGAATTCTTCGACTCGCTGGACGGCATCGCCACCGCCAAGGCGGAAATTTTCGCCGGCCTGGAGCCGCATGGCATCGCCGTGCTGAACCAGGACAACGACTATTTCGGCTATCTGACGCGCGAAGCCGTCGCCAAGGGCGCGACGGTGGTCGGCTTCGGCAGCGCAAAGGGCGCTTGGGCGCGGTTGATCGCATACGATCCGAGCGAAACCGGTGCCCATATCGACGCCGAGATCGGCGGCCAGCGCATCCGCTTCGCCATCGGCGCGCCGGGCCGCCATTGGGCCCTCAACAGCCTCGCCGTCCTCGCCGCCGCCTTGCATCTCGGCGCCGATCTCGAACAAGCCGCCGCCGCGCTCGCCGGCATGGCTGCGCCGAAAGGCCGCGGCGCGCGTCATGAGATCGCGCTCGATGACGGGGCGTTCACGCTGATCGATGAAAGCTACAACGCCAGCCCGGCCGCCATGCGCGCCGCCTTCGCCGTGCTCGCCGGCATGACGCCGGCCGCCAACTCGCAAACTGGGGGCGGCCGCCGCATCGCCATCCTCGGCGACATGCTGGAGCTCGGCGCCGACTCCGCCGTCCTTCACGCCGATCTCGCGCCCGATGTCGCCAACACCGCCGATCTCGTCTGCACCGCCGGACGCGATATGGGCGCGCTGAACGAAGCTTTGCCGCGCGAGAAGCGCGCCGGCCATGCCGCCAAAGCCGAAGAGCTGCTGCCGCTGGTGCGCAAGCTCATCCGCCCAGGCGACGTCGTCATGGTCAAGGGATCGCACGGCAGCCGCATGGGACTGATCGTCGACGCCCTGCTCGCCGCCAGCCTGCCCAACAAAACCGCCGCCAACGGCCATTGAGAAGAAAAGGCACTCGACCAGATGCTCTACAACCTGCTCGCGCCTTATGCGGACCAATTCGCGGCCTTCAACCTGTTCCGCTACATCACGTTCCGCACCGGCGGCGCCACGGTGACGGCGCTGCTCGTTTGCTTCGTGTTCGGCCCCATGGTCATTCGCTGGCTTAAGAGCAAGCAGGCGCATGGCCAGCCGATCCGCACGGATGGGCCCGAGAGCCATCTGCTGACCAAGAAGGGCACGCCGACCATGGGCGGCCTGCTCATCCTGTTCGGCGTCGCCGCCGGCACGCTGCTGTGGGCCGACCTGTCGAACCGCTATGTCTGGGTCGTGCTGCTCGTCACCATCGGCTTCGGCTCGGTCGGCTTCGCCGACGACTACCTGAAACTCACGCGGCGCAGCCACAAGGGCGTGCCGGGCAAATACAAGCTGATCGCCGAATGCGCCATCGCCCTGATCGCGACGCTCTGGATCATGGAGATCACGCGCGATCCGCTATCGACCAGCCTGTCGATCCCCTTCATCAAGGACGCGCTCATCAACCTCGGCTGGATCTTCATTCCGTTCGGCGCGCTGGTCATGGTCGGGGCGTCGAACGCCGTGAACCTGACGGACGGTCTCGACGGCCTCGCCATCGTGCCGGTAATGATCGCTGCCGGCTGCTTCGCGCTGATCTCCTATCTCGTCGGCAACGCGGTGTTCGCCAACTATCTGCAAATCAACTACGTGCCCGGCAGCGGCGAGCTCGCGGTGTTCTGCGGCGCGCTGGTCGGCGCCTCGCTCGGCTTCCTGTGGTTCAACGCGCCGCCTGCCATGGTCTTCATGGGCGACACCGGCTCGCTGTCGGTCGGCGGCGCGCTCGGCGCCATCAGCGTCGTCACCAAGCATGAAATCGTGCTCGCCATCATCGGCGGCTTGTTCGTGCTGGAGACCGTCTCCGTCATCGTCCAGGTCGTCTCCTTCAAGACGACCGGCAAGCGCGTCTTCCGCATGGCGCCGCTGCACCATCATTTCGAAAAGAAGGGCTGGGCCGAGCCGACCGTGGTGATCCGCTTCTGGATCATCGCGTCGATCTTGGCGCTGGCCGGCCTCTCCAGCCTGAAACTGCGTTAAAGGACCACTCACGCCGTGATCTCGCTGCCCTTCGCCAAAGACCAGACCTACGCCGTTCTCGGGCTCGGCAAGTCCGGGCTGACGGCCGCGCGCGCGCTGGCGGCGGGCGGCGCGAAGGTGCGGGCGTGGGACGACGGCGATAAAGCGCGCGCGGCGGCGGAAGCCGCCGGCATCGCGCTGACGCCGCTCATCGACGGCGGCTCGCTTGAGGGCGTCACCGCGCTGGTGATGAGCCCCGGCATTCCCCACAGCTTTCCCAAGGCGCACCCGGTCGCCGCCGCCGCGAAGGCGAAGAGCATCCCGCTGATCTCGGACGTCGAGCTTTTGCTCCGCGCCCAGAGCGGTTCGCGCTTCGCCGGCATCACCGGGACCAATGGCAAGTCGACGACCACGGCGCTGCTCGCCCATATCTTGAAGGCGACCGGCGTGCGCATGGATGTCGGCGGCAATCTCGGCCCCGCCGCTCTCGGACTCGAAGAATTGGGCGACGCCGGCACCTATGTGCTCGAACTGTCGTCCTATCAGATCGAACTCGTCCACACGGCGGCGTTCAACCTCGCCATCCTGCTCAACATCACGCCCGATCATCTCGACCGCCACGGCGGCATGGACGGCTACATCGCCGCCAAGCGTCGGCTGTTCGACATGCTCAAGGGCAGCGGCGTGGCGGTGATCGGCGTCGACGACGAACATTCCAAAGCCATCGCCAAAGAGATCGCCAAGCTCGGCAAGCGCGTCGTGCCCGTCACCGTCGGCCCAACAAACGAAGGCGGGCCGATCGAAGCCGGCGTCTGGGTGAAGGACGGCCAGTTGCACGACGGTCGGGCGCGCGACGGCAAAACTTTCGTCGCCGACTTGACCAAGGCCAAAGCGCTGCCCGGCAAGCACAACTGGCAGAACGCCGCCGCGGCCTACGCCGCCGCGCGCGCGCTGTGGATCGACCCCAAGCTGGCGGCCGACGCCATCCTGTCCTATCCGGGCCTCGCCCATCGCCAAGAGAAGATCGCCGACATCGCCGGCGTCGCCTTCGTCAACGACAGCAAGGCGACCAACGCCGACGCCACCTCCAAGGCGCTCGCCTGCTACGACGCGATCTACTGGATCGCCGGCGGCCTGGCCAAGGACGGCGGCATCGAGACGCTCGGCCCGTGGCACAAGAGCATCCGCCACGCCTTCCTGATCGGCAAAGCCGCCGAAGACTTCGCCCGCACGCTCGACGGCAAGGTGCCGTACACGCTGTGCGGCGAATTGCCCGCAGCGCTCGACGCCGCCGCCAAGCTCGCCTGGGCGGAGAAGATCAGCGGCGCCACCGTGCTGCTGTCGCCGGCCTGCGCCTCGTTCGACCAGTTCGCCAATTTCGAAGCGCGCGGCGACGCCTTCCGCGCTTTGGTCCGCCAATTGCCGCAAAGCGGCGCGAAACAGGCGGGAGCCGGCGCATGATGAACTTCGCGCGCACCGACACGTCCGTCCTCGGCCGCTGGTGGTGGACCGTCGATCGCTGGGTGCTGGCCGCCCTGATGATCCTGGTCGGCCTCGGCATCGTGCTGATCTTCGCCGCCAGCCCGGCGGTGGCCGAGCGCATCGGCCTCGACTCGTTCTATTTCGTGCGCAAGCAGATCAGCTATCTCGCGCCGGCGCTGGCCATTCTGCTCGCCGTCTCGCTGCTCAACGTGCGCAATGTGCGCCGCCTCGCCGTCTTCGCCTTTCTCGCCATGGTCGGCTGCATGATCCTGACGCTGATGATGGGCGTCGAGATCAAGGGCGCCCGGCGCTGGATTTCGCTCGCCGGCTTCACGCTGCAGCCCTCCGAGTTCATCAAGCCTGCCTTCGCCGTGGTCGCCGCCTGGATGCTCGCCACCGGCCGCATGGAGCAAGGCTTCCCCGGCCGCACCATCGCCGTGGCGCTCTACGGCCTCACCATGGGCCTGTTGCTGCTGCAGCCGGACATGGGCATGGCCGTGCTGACCTCGGCGATCTTCGCCGCGCAATTGTTCATCGCCGGCATCCCGATGGCGCTGGTCGGCATGCTGGCGATTCTCGGCGTCGCCGGTATCGTCGGCGCCTATTTCGTGTTCCCGCATGTCGCCAGCCGCATCGACCGCTTCCTCGACCCGTCGTCGGGCGACAGCTATCAGGTCAACACCGGCCTCGAAGCCTTCATGAACGGCGGCCTGTTCGGTCGCGGCCCGGGCGAAGGCACCGTCAAGGAAATCCTGCCCGACGCGCACGCCGACTTCATCTTCGCCGTCGCCGGCGAGGAGCTCGGCCTGATCGCCTGCCTGTTCATCGTCATGCTGTTCGCCTTCATCGTGCTGCGCGGCTTCACCCGCATGCTGTCGGAAGGCAACCTCTTCATCCTGCTCGCCGTCACCGGGCTGCTCGTGCAATTCGGCCTGCAGGCGATCATCCATATGTCCTCGACGCTAAATCTGATGCCGACCAAAGGCATGACGCTGCCGCTGATCTCCTACGGCGGCTCGTCGCTGCTCGGCATCGCCTTCGGCATGGGCATGGTGCTGGCGCTGACGCGCAGCCGCGCCGGCTTGGGTGAGGTGTGATGAGCCATCCGCACGACATCCTCGACGTCCCGGCGCACAGCCGCACGCACCCCATCGTGCTGGTGGCCGGCGGCACGGGCGGCCATGTGTTCCCGGCCGAAGCGCTCGCCAGCGAATTGCGCGCGCGCGGCTACACGCTGGCGCTGTTCACCGATCGGCGCGGCGAAGCCTATGGCGGCGAACTCGGCGCGCTCGCCACGCATCGCATCCGCGCCGGCCGCGTCAGCGGCGGCGGCCTCATCGGCCGCGCCAAAGGCGTGATCGATCTGGCGCTCGGCGGCCTGCAGTCGCGCGGGCTGCTCGCCAAGCTCAAGCCCAGCGTCGTCGTCGGCTTCGGCGGCTATGCCACCGTGCCGACCATGCTGGCCGCAAGCAGCCTCGGCCTGCCGACCGTGATCCATGAGCAGAACGCCTTGCTCGGACGCGCCAACCGCCTGCTGGCGTCGCGCGTCTCGGCCATCGCCACGGCGTTCGACACTGTCATCGGCATCAAGCCGGGCGACCGCGGCAAGACGGTGCTGACCGGCAATCCGGTGCGCCCCGGCATTCGCGCCCTGCGCGACAACGCCTATCCGGCGCTGGCCGGCGACGGCCCGATCCATCTGCTGGTCACCGGCGGCAGCCAGGGCGCGACGATCTTCAGCGACGTGGTGCCCGCCGCCCTCGACCGCCTGCCCGACGACATGCGCAAGCGTCTGCGTATCAGCCAGCAATGCCGCCCCGAGGACATCGAGCGGGTGCGCGCGGCCTATGCCGGCACCGACATCCGCGTCGATCTCGCCAGCTTCTTCAGCGACATGCCCGAGCGCCTGCTGCACGCCCACCTGGTGATCTGCCGCGCCGGCGCCTCGACCGTCGCGGAGCTGACGATGGCCGGCCGCCCGGCGATCTTGGTGCCCTATCCGCACGCCATGGACGACCACCAGACGATGAACGCTCGCGCCATCGAAGCGCAGGGCGGCGCCGTCACCATGCCGCAACTCGACTTCACGCCGGAAACGCTCTCGGCCCGCCTCAAGTTGCTCTTCGCCCAGCCGCAGCAGCTCGCGCGCATGGCGGAGAAAGCCCACGCCAGCGGCCATCGCGACGCCGCCGCCAACCTCGCCATCCTCGTCGCCGGCCTGCTCTCGGGCAGCAACGGCGCGACCACCACGGAGAAGGCCGCATGAGGGCCCTGCCGCTCAACATCGGCACCATCCACTTCGTCGGCATCGGCGGCATCGGCATGTCCGGCATCGCCGAGGTGCTGCACAATCTCGGCTATATCGTGCAAGGCAGCGACATGGCGGAAAGCGCCAACGTCAAGCGCCTGCGCGATCTCGGCATCAAGGTGGCTATCGGCCACGCCGCCGAAAACGTCGGCGAGGCGCAAGTCGTCGTCATCTCCTCGGCCGTCAAGCCGACCAATCCGGAAGTCGCCGGCGCGCGCGCCCGCCTCATCCCCGTGGTGCGCCGCGCCGAAATGCTCGGCGAGCTGATGCGCCTGAAATGGGCCATCGCGGTCGGCGGCACCCACGGCAAGACCACCACGACCTCGATGGTCGCCGCCATCCTCGAAGGCGCCGGGCTCGATCCCACCGTCATTATCGGCGGCATCTTGAACGCCATCGGCACCAACGCCCGTCTCGGCGAAGGCGACTGGATGGTCGTCGAAGCCGACGAATCGGACGGTACCTTCCTGCGGCTGCCGGCGACCATCGCCGTCGTCACCAACATCGATCCCGAACATCTCGACCATTACGGCGACTTCGACGCGGTGCGCCGCGCCTTCGTCAATTTCGTCGAGAACATCCCGTTCTACGGCTTCGCTTGCCTCTGCATCGACCATCCGGAAGTGCAGGCGATGATCCCCAAGCTGTCCGACCGCAAGATCGTCACCTACGGCTATAGCCCGCAGGCCGACGTGCGCGGCATCAATCTGGTCGCCTCGCCCGACGGCATCAGCTTCGATGTGCTGGTCGCCGACCGCGCGGGCGGCTCGCCGCGCCTGCTGCGCGGCATGAAGCTGCCGATGGCCGGCAAGCACAACGTGCAGAACAGCCTCGCGGCCATCGGTGTCGGCATCGAGATGGGCTTGGATGAAGACCGCATGCGCGCAGCGCTGCTCGCCTTCAAGGGCGTGAAACGCCGCTTCACCAAGACCGGCGAGACCAACGGCGTCAGCGTTGTCGACGATTACGGCCACCACCCGGTCGAGATCGCCGCCGTCATGCGCGCCGCGCGCGAAGCTTACAAAGGCCGCGTCATCGCCGTGGTGCAGCCGCACCGCTATTCGCGCCTGCGCGACCTGTTCGAGGACTTCTCGACCTGCTTCAACGACGCCGACGCCGTGATCGTCGCCGACGTTTATGCCGCCGGCGAACAGCCGATCCCCGGCGTCAGCCGCGACGCGCTGGTCGAGAGCCTGCGCGCCCACGGCCACCGCCAGGTCATTGCGCTCGAAAGCCCGGAGGCTTTGGCCGGCCTCGTTACCGGCCTGACCGAGCCCGGCGATCTCGTCGTCTGCGTCGGCGCCGGCAGCATCACCAATTGGGCCAACGCCCTGCCTGCCGATCTCGCCAAGCTCGCACCACAAGCGACGGGAGCGCGCGCATGATGGCCGAGCGCAAATCCACCGACCGCCTGATCGACCGCCTGCCGGCGGTGCGCGGCCGTTATACGGAAGCGGCGGACTTGTCGCGCGTCACCTGGTTCAAAGTCGGCGGTCCGGCCGAAGTGATGTTCCGCCCTGTCGACCAAGACGATCTCGCAGCCTTCCTCGCCGCCAAGCCGGCCGACGTGCCGGTCACCGTGCTCGGCGTCGGCTCGAACCTGCTGGTGCGCGACGGCGGCATCGACGGCGTCGTCATCCGCTTGGGCCGCGGCTTTACTGACATCGCCGCTGAGGGCACCACCGTGACGGCGGGCGCCGCCGCGCTCGATTTGAACGTCGCCATCGCTGCCCGCGCTGCCGGCATCGCCGGCCTCGAGTTCCTCTCCGGCATCCCCGGCTTGATCGGCGGCGCCCTGCGCATGAACGCCGGGGCTTACGGCCGCGAGATGACGAATGTCGTCGTCGCCGCCACCGCGCTCGACGCGAGCGGCGCGCTGCACACACTGACCCCGGCTGAATTGGGCTTCACCTATCGCCATAGCGCCACCCCCGCCGACTGGATTTTCACCAGCGTGACGCTGCAAGGCGAAGCCGGCGCGCCGGACGCGATCCAAGCGCGCATGGACGAAATCCAGACGGCGCGCGCCGAGACGCAGCCGTTGCGCACGCCGACCGGCGGCTCGACCTTCAAGAATCCGGACGGCCATAAGGCTTGGCAGCTCATCGATGCCGCCGGCTGCCGCGGGCTGCACATGGGCGGCGCGAAGGTGTCCGAACTGCATTGCAACTTCCTGATCAATGCCGGCGGCGCGACCGCAGCCGACATCGAAGCACTCGGCGAAGAGGTCCGTCGCCGCGTCTTCGAGAACAGCGGCATCACGCTCGACTGGGAAATCAAGCGCATCGGCAAAGCGCTGCCGGGCCTCCACGCCGTCGAGGGCGCCGCATGAAAAAAGAAATCGCCGTGCTGATGGGCGGCTGGTCGGCGGAGCGCGAGGTTTCGCTCGTGTCCGGCGCCGCCGTGTCGAACGCCCTGAAGAAGCTCGGCCATCACGTCACGACGATCGATGTCGGCCGCGAGATCGGCACATTGCTCAAAGCGCTGCATCCGCGTGTGCAAGTGGCCTTCAACGCCCTGCACGGCCGCTTCGGCGAAGACGGCTGTATCCAGGGCGCGCTCGAAATCCTCGGCTTGCCCTACACCCATTCGGGCGTTCTCGCCTCTGCCCTCGCCATGGACAAGCCGACCGCGCGCCGCCTGTTCCAGGCCGCCGGTCTGCGCGTCGCCGAAGGCTTGGTGCTGACCCGCGAGCAGGTGTTGGCCGGCGGCTTCATGGCCGCGCCCTATGTGATCAAGCCGTTCAACGAAGGCTCCAGCGTCGGCGTGCATATCGTGCAGCCCGGCGACAATGCCAAGCCCTTCGCCGACACCGCCTGGCCCTACGGCGAGCAGGTGCTGGTCGAGCGCTTCATCCCCGGCCGCGAACTGACCGTCGCCGTGATGGGCGACAAGGCGCTCGGCTGCCTCGAGATCCGCCCCAAGCAAGGCTTCTACAGCTACGAAGCCAAATACACCGACGGCAAGGCCGACCATCTGATGCCGGCCCCGCTGCCCGCCACGAAATATCAGGAAGCGCTCGAGATCGGCCTCGCGGCGCACCGCACGCTCGGCTGCCGCGGCGTCTCGCGCACCGACATCCGCTACGACGATACGCCGGGCGGCGACGGCCAGTTCTATGTGCTTGAAGTCAACACCCAGCCGGGCATGACGCCGCTCTCGCTCGTGCCCGAGATCGCCGCCCATGCCGGCATGAATTTCGAGGAGCTCGTCTCCTGGATCGTGGAGGACGCCTCATGCCCGCGCTGAACAAGCGTCGCGCAAAATCTCGCAAGCCGGTGCGCCGCACGCCGCCGCCGCGTTGGCTCAAGCCGGCGCTGCGCGGGATCGCAGCGCTTGGCGCCATCGGCCTCGTCGTCGCCGTGCCGACCTATCTCGTGCGCGCCGGCCATGTCGACGCCGCCTCCGCCTGGGCCGAGCGGCACGGCATGATCGTCTCCGCCGGCTTCGGCTTGGCGGTGCGCGAAGTGCTGGTGCAGGGCCGCGGCGAGAGCCCCGGCAAGGACGTGCTCGCGGCGCTCGACGTCAAACGCGGCTCGCCGATCCTCGCCTTCGATCCGCATGCGGCGAAGGCCCGCCTCGAAGAACTGCCCTGGGTGCGCAAGGCGACCGTCGAACGCCGGCTGCCCGACACCGTCTTCGTGCGCCTCGAAGAGCGCGTGCCGATGGCGCTGTGGCAGCGTGACGGCAAGCTGACGCTTGTCGACCGCGACGGCGTGCCCGTGCCCAGCGCCGATCCGGCACGCTTCGGCCAATTGCCGCAGATCATCGGCGACGGCGCGCCTGTCAATGCGCCCGCCATCCTCGCCATCACCGCTGCCGAGCCCGATCTGCGCGCCCGCGTCGCCGCCCTCAGCTTCGTCGGCGGCCGGCGCTGGACCGTGATCTTCGACAACGGCGCCGAAGTGCAGCTGCCCGAACAAGATGCCGGGCGCGCCTGGGCCAAGTTCGCCGCCATGCAGCGCAGCCAGAACGTGCTGGCGCATGACGTGGCCAACATCGATCTGCGGCTGCCCGACCGGACGGTCGTGCGGCTCTCGCCGGGTGTGACTCCGCCGAAAGCGGCGCCCATCAGAAAATCCGGCAAGGACACCTAGGGGGAAGCGTGATGCGTAAGTCTCTGTCTAAGACGAGGAACGGCGTGATCGCGGCGCTCGATATCGGCACCACGAAAATCTGCTGCTTCATCGCGCGCGCCGACGACGAGGGCAACCTGCGCGTCGCCGGCATCGGCCATCACAGCTCGGACGGCGTGCGCGTCGGCTCGATCGTCGATGTCGAAGCCGCCGAAACGTCGATCCTGTCCGCCGTGCAAGCCGCCGAGCAGATGGCCGGCGAGACGATCCGCGACGTCATCGTCAATCTCTCCGCCGGCCAGCCCGAATCGAAGACGCTGAACTACGAAGTCTCCATCGCCGGCCATGAAGTCGGCGATGCCGACGTGCGCAAAGTGCTCAGCCACGGCCGCGCCCAGAGCGAGAGCGGCGAGCGCGAGCTGATCCATTGCGTGCCCGTCGGCTACACCATCGACGGCAGCCGCTACATCCGCGACCCGCGCGGCATGTACGGCGAGCGCCTCGGCGTCAACATGCATGTCATCACCGCCGCCTCCGGCGCGGTGCGCACGCTGACGACCTGCATCCAGCGTTGCCACCTCGACGTCTCGGCCCTTGTCATGTCGCCTTACGCGGCGGCGCTGTCGGCTTTGGTCGAAGACGAGATGAATCTCGGCGCCACCGTCATCGACATGGGCGGCGGCACCACATCGATCGCCGTGTTCCACGACGGCAAGCTGGTCCATGCCGACAGCGTGCCGATCGGCGGCGCGCATGTCACCAGCGACATCGCGCGCGGCCTGTCGACGCCGCTCGCCCATGCCGAGCGCATGAAGACGCTGTACGGCAGCGCCATCCCGTCGCCGTCCGACGAGCGCGAGATCATCGACGTGCCGCTGGTCGGCGAAGAGGACCGCGCCCAGGCCAACCATGTGCCGCGCTCGATTCTCGTCTCGATCATCCAGCCCCGTCTGGAAGAGACCTTCGAACATATCCGCTCGCGCTTGGAAGCCAGCGGCATCGACAAAACCGCCGGCCGCCGCGTCGTTCTCACGGGCGGCGCCAGCCAACTGCAAGGCGTGCAGGAATTGGCCGCCGGCGTTCTCGACAAACAGGTCCGGCGCGGCCGGCCGCTGCGCATCAGCGGCTTGGCCGAGGCGACAGGCGGTCCCGCCTTCGCCACTTGCGCCGGTCTTCTCACCTACGCCGTCAGCAAGCACGTCGACGCCCCGATGGGGGCGCTGGCGCCGCGCATGCGCGACGGCGAAGAGTCGGCCGGCCTGTTCGGCCGTTTTGGAGTCTGGCTACGTGAAAACTTCTAAGACCCACGACACCCGTTACGGCCAGGGCGGCGCACAGCCCTGGTCGGCGCTTATGGCGGGCCCGGGCTGCACGCTCTCCGAGAGCAATCTCGGGGTGTGCACCCCAGGCCCGCTTGGCGCCTCTCTGTCCACTAGCCGGTTTGGCGGCCGGCACAACGCATACCTCACCTCACCCGCATCATCCTTTGTGTCCATCGGAGGCTAGAAAATGGCGATCAACCTTACCGCGCCCCACCAAGAACCCGATCTGAAGCCCCGCATCACCGTCGTCGGTGTCGGCGGCGCCGGCTGCAACGCCGTCAACAACATGATAAAGTGCCAGCTCGAAGGCGTCGAATTCGTCGTCGCCAACAGCGACGCGCAGGCCCTCGCGCAATCGCCGTCCGAGCGCAAGATCCAGCTCGGCCGCAACATCACGCAAGGCCTCGGCGCCGGCGCGCGTCCCGACGTCGGCCGCGCCTCCGCTGAAGAAGCCTTGGAAGAGATCCTCGGCCACCTGCATGCCTCGAACATGGTGTTCATCACCGCCGGCATGGGCGGCGGCACCGGCACCGGCGCCGCGCCCGTGATCGCCCGCGCCGCCCGCGAGCAGGGCATCCTGACCGTCGGCGTGGTGACCAAGCCCTTCCAGTTCGAAGGCATCCACCGCATGCGCACGGCGGAAGCCGGCATCGAAGAGCTGCAGCAGTTCGTCGATACGCTGATCGTCATCCCGAACCAGAACCTGTTCCGCATCGCCAACGAGAAGACGACCTTCGCGGAAGCCTTCAAGCTGGCCGACAATGTCCTGCACTCCGGCGTGCGCGGCGTCACCGACCTGATGGTCATGCCCGGCCTCATCAACCTCGACTTCGCCGACGTGCGCCAGGTCATGAGCGAGATGGGCAAGGCGATGATGGGGACCGGCGAAGGCACCGGCGACAAACGCGCGCTCGACGCCGCCCAGGCCGCGATCTCCAACCCGCTGCTCGACGACGTCTCGATGAAGGGCGCGCGCGGCGTGCTCATCAACATCACCGGCGGCGCCGACATGACTCTGTACGAAGTCGACGAAGCGGCGAACCGCATCCGCGAGGAAGTCGATCCCGAAGCCAACATCATCTTCGGCTCGACCTTCGACGAGGCCCTGGAAGGCCGCATGCGCATCTCCGTCATCGCCACCGGCATCGACGCTGAAGCCATGGCTGAGCCCAAGCCGACGGTCATCAACCTCGTCGACCGCCGCCCGACGCGTCCGACCATGGCGCCGCTGGCGGCGCACAGCCCGAGCATGGCCAGCCCGACCATGACCATGCCGAGCTTCGCCGCCCCGACGATGGCCGTCCCCACCATGTCGGCGCCGACGACGCAGCCGAGCATGGCGCCGGTCATGACCGCCACGGCGACCCAGATGGAGCCGATGTTCGCCGCGCCGGCTGCGTCGCCGGTCGAAGCTGCACCCGCCCCGCTGGCCAGCGACGGTCGCAAGGCGTTCATCCCGGGCATGCCGGTCGAGCCGACCGCCACCGCCCGCGCCGCCCAAGCGACCGCCCCGACCGCCCGGCCCTTTGCCGAAGCGGCCATGGTCAATGCCGGCCTCAAGCCGAAGGCCAAGCCGAGCCTGTTCGAACGCGTGACCGGCACCGGCCGCGCCCGCGACATGGCCCAGGAGACCGCGCGTCCGGCCGAGCCGCCGGCCTTCCGCGCTCCCGTCCAGCAGCCGATGATGGCCGCCCCGCAACCGGCGATTGAGCCGGTGCAGGTCGCCATGCAGGCCCTGGCGGCGGCGCAAGCCGCTCCGGTCGCCCCGGCGCCCCAGCCCGCGCCGCAGCCGGCGCCCCAAGCGTCCATGGCCGCCCAGACCTCGCTCGGTCTTGGCCTCGGCGTCGACCTGGCGGACAAGCCGAAGGCGGCGAGCATGGACGACGACCTGCTCGACATCCCGGCATTTCTGCGCCGCCAGGCCAACTAGCCTCGTCACGGGCGGTTCCGATGGTCGCCGCAACGTCGCGGAAAACCAAGGAATCGCCCGTAACATTCTGTAACAAACAGTGATTTTACGCTCTGGGGGACGCTCTTTATGTTCCCCAGAGCGAATTTTTTATGACTGCCGTTTGTGACTGAGTCGTTAGGAAGATAGATGGGACAGATCGTCCGCCAGAAGACCCTGAAGAACGCGATCGGTTGCGCCGGCATCGGCCTGCATACCGGCGCCAAGGTCTCCATGACGCTGCTGCCCGCCGACGCCAACAGCGGCATCGTCTTCAAGCGCACCGACATTCACGGCGCGCAGACGACGATCCCTGCCGACTGGCGCAACGTCACCGACTCGCAGCTTTGCACCGCCATCACCAAGAACGGCGCGACGATCTGCACCATCGAACATCTCATGGCGGCGCTCTCGGCTGCCGGCATCGACAATGTCGTCATCGAATTGAACGGCCCTGAAGTGCCGATCATGGACGGCAGCGCCGCACCCTTCGTGTTCCTCATCGAATGCGCCGGCATCGTCGAGCAACCGGCAGCGCGCCGCGCCGTCGTCGTGAAGAAGCCCGTCGCCGTCACGGTCGGCGACAAGCGCGCCGCCATCGAGCCGGGCGCCGGCTTCTCGATCGGCTTCGACATCGACTTCGCCAGCGCCGCCGTGCGCAAACAGACCTTCGCCTTCGACCTGGTCGACGGCTCGTTCAAGAGCGAGATCGCCCGCGCCCGCACCTTCGGCTTCGCTCACGAAGTCAGCGCCCTGCAGGCCCAAGGTCTGCTCAAGGGCGGCTCGCTGGAGAACGCGGTGGTGGTCAGCGGCGACAAGGTGCTCAATGAGAGCGGCCTGCGCTACAGCGACGAATTCGTGCGCCACAAGGTGCTCGACTCGGTCGGCGACCTCTATCTCGCCGGCATGCCGCTGATCGGCCATTTCCACGGCTCGCGCTCGGGCCACCGCATGAACCATCAGCTTCTGCAGGCCCTGTTCGCCGATGCCAGCGCCCACGAGATCGTCGATCTCGACGCCGATTTGCTGCGCGACGACGAGGCCGCCCTCAATACGGCGCCGCTGATCGCCGGCGCGGCCCCCAACAAATTCGTCGCGACGCCGATCCGCTAAAAGCTGCGCGCTAAATCAAAAGGCCGGCGGAGACATCCGCCGGCCTTTTTCTTTGCCTGAAGCGCTAGGCCCGCTTACGCGCCTTGGCTTTTACCGGCGTTTTCTTCTTCGCCGGCGCCTTCGCCTTGCGCGCGCCCCGCTTGCGTTCAATGGCCGTCTTGCGCGCCTCGATCACATGCTTGTTCTCGAGCGCCCATAGGTTGCGGCCGACCGTCTCGCCGGCCTTGCCGAAGCGCGGCAGCTTGTCGGTCTCGCCGCGCGTGCCGAGCAGCACCAAGTATTCGTCGCCGGTGTTGTGCAACTGGTAGAAGTCGCCTTTCGGGATCATCACGATCATGCCCGGCGTCAGCTTGCGGCTATAGCGCTTGCCGCTCGCCTCCTTGAGCGTGAAGGTGCATTCGCCCTGCAGGCAGTAGAAGGTCTCGTCGGCCGTGTGCGTGTGCATCGGCCCTTTGGTGCCCGGCTCATCGGCATGGACCCAAACATGGAAGTCCGGGGTGCGGATGAGCACGCGCTTGCTGTGGCCGAGCTTAAGCTTCTTCTGGCCGACGACGTCGGCGAACTGAACGGTCATCTCTGCATATCTCCCGATGCGGCTATTCGCCCAAACTCACTCACAGGCGATCTTCGCCGCAGTGCCCTTGTTGCCGTAATAGGTGATCTCGCAGGTCATGCCCTCTTTCAACGCGCTGGCTTCCATCTTTTGGCCGGCACGCATGATTTGCGTCGAGCCGCCGCTGACCGCCGCTTCCGTCTTGTTGCCCTTGTCCATGAAGGAGACCAGACGGCCCTCGCGGGCGATACCGGTCAGTTTGGTATTCACGACATTGGCCTCTGCCATATCTTCGCGCAGGGTCGGTTGCGACAACTCGAGCAGACGCGCGATCATCTGCGGCGGAGCCGCATAAGCTTTCTCCATCAAGCCCTGCAGACGCTCGCCCGGCACATAGGTGATGTCGAGTTGCTGCTTGGCCGCCTCATCCTTCAGCAACGGGTCTTCCAGCGTCTCCTTGAACGCCTTGCGCAACGTGGCAAGGCGAGCCGGCGCCATGTCGGGCGGAGCGGCGAAGGAATAGCCGATGTCGCTATGCATGAAGTTCAATTCGAGCAGACGACGCTCTTCGTCGTTGCGCGCCATGTCGAGCACGGAGGGCACGTTGGGCATCTCGGGATGCTTCTCGACGCCCATCTGGTAGAGCACGCGAATCTTGCCGTCAGCGAGCTGCTGGGCGTTGCGGCTTTTGAGGCCTGAGTAGGCGAGATTGGCGCGCCCCTCGATCTCGCCGCGCTCCATGGCGAGATCGACATCGTTGCCGCCCGGATAGCCCATGATGACGCGGTAGCGGAAACCCAGCAGGTTCTTCATCACGTAGGCTTCTTTGGTGCTGCCGCTGGCGGCGCCCACCGCGCCGACGATCAATTCGTGATTGTAGAGGTCCTTCCACGTCTTGACCGGCGAGGTGTGCCAAGCGACGGCGACGCTGACGATGGTGTCGGAACTGCCGATCCAGGAGAACTTCCGCGGATCGAACTGCGCCTTCGAATTGGCGCCGGCGAACAAGGGCTCGAGATAGATCGTGCGATTGACGATGCCGAAGAAGGTGCCGTCCTTCGGGCTCTGCGCCCACAGCATGTTGGCGAGCGCCATGCCGCCGGCGCCCGGAAAATTCTTCGGCACCAGGCTGGGATTGCCCGGCAGATGCTTGCCCATATGGCGGTTGATCAAGCGGCCCCATTGATCGTGCGAACCGCCGGTGCCTGAGCCGATGGCGACCGTGACGGTCTTGCCGCGAAAGGCCTCTGGCCCCTCCTGCGCCGCCGCAGGCGTGGCGACGCTGGCAGCGATGAGGCAGGCCGTCAGGCAGGATGCGGGCGTGATGGCCCAAGTGGTCTGGCCGGTCATGAATCTCTCCCTAGAGTGTTTTGTTTTTCTTGTTTTCGTTCGGCTTGTGCCGTTATGCCTGAAGCCTATGGCCCGCTTCGGCTGGGCGCAAGCCGCGTGGCAGCATCATGGGCCAAAGGGGTGGCGCAAAAAGCGACACTTCTGACAAATAGAAGACCTAAGGGAGGATTGCGTATGGCCGCTTCGTCTTTGGCCGATTTGGAAAAAATGAGCATCAAGGCGCTCGACGAACTGTATGAGGACCTCTGGGCCGCTCTCGGTCCCCAAGTCTATAAAGGCGCTGCCGCCAAACGGCGCGCCACGGCGGCGCTGCTGCGCAAGGCGAACGCGGTGCGCGTGCGCACCATCATAGACCCGCTCGATCAGAAGGGCGGCAAGGGCGGCGCCGAAGCCAGCAAGCGCTATGCGCTCTATGAGGACGGCCAAACGGTCGCCGACTTCCTCCTCAAGCATGGCGACGGTCCCCATCTGCGCCTCGATGTGCAGCGCGGCAATATTCGCTTGGCGGCCGGCAAAGCCAAAGGCGTGCCTGCCAAGCGGGCCAAGCCTGCGGCCCGCAAGAGCGCCAAAAAGCCGGTGCGCGGGCGCTAAGGAGAATATTTCCCTTATCCGACAGGCGGTTATAAAGCAGCCAGCCTTGCCCGCCGCTTGTCGCCGACACAGCGGAATGTGATATAGTCGCTGCACCCGGTCGCGCCGCCGGAACCCCTTTATTCGGTTTGTTTCGCCATGCCCGTTTTGCGCCGCTTCTCTGCCCCCCTCGCCGCCGTCATCCTGGCCTTCGGCTTGGCCGCCTGCGGCTCCTCCGAACCGCCCGTCATGCCCGACCGCCCCGCCGAGGTCATGTTCAACGAGGCCATGAGCCTGATGGATGCCGGCGCGCCGGCCGACGCCGTCAAACTGTTCGATGAAGTCGACCGCCAGCATCCCTATTCGGTCTGGGCGACCAAGGCGCAGCTTCTCAACGCCTATGCCTATTACGAGATGAACCGCTACGACGAGGCGATCGCCGCGCTCGACCGCTTCATCGCGCTGCATCCCGGCAGCAAGGACATCGCCTACGCCTACTACCTCAAGGCGCTGAGCTACTATGAACGCATCCCCGACGTCACGCGCGACCAGTCGCTCACCAACCGCGCGCTGAACGCGCTGCAAGAGGTCGTGCGCCGCTTCCCCGACAGCAAATACGCCCGCGATGCACGCCTGAAGATCGACCTCGCCTACGACAATCTCGCCGGCAAGGAAATGGAAGTCGGGCGCTATTACCAGAAGCGCAACCAACCGCAGGCCGCCATCACGCGCTATCGCCGCGTCATCGAACTTTATCAGACCACCTCGCACGTGCCCGAAGCGCTGCACCGGCTGACCGAATGCTATCTCGATGTCGGCCTGACCCAAGAAGCGCAAGCGACCGCCGCCGTGCTCGGCCACAACTTCCCGGGCAGCGAGTGGTACCAGGACTCCTACGGCCTGATGACCGGCGCGCAGCTTGAGCCCAGCGCCAATACAAGCTCGTGGATCGGCCGCGCCTGGAGCTCGATATTCTGATGATCGGCCTGCACACCAGGCCATGCTGATCGCGCTATCGATCCGTGACGTCGTCCTCATCGAACGCCTCGATCTGGAGTTCGGCGCCGGACTGAGCGTGCTGACCGGCGAGACCGGCGCCGGCAAATCCATCCTGCTCGACGCCCTCGGCCTGGCGCTGGGCGCGCGCGGCGAAGCCGGATTGGTGCGCCGCGGCGCGGAGAAGGCCACCGTCTCCGCCGAATTCGACATTCCCGCCAAGCACCCGGCCCGCAAGCTGCTCGCCGACAACGAGATCGCCAGCGAAGATACGCTGGTGCTCAAGCGCGTGCTCGGCAGCGATGGCCGCAGCCGCGCCTTCGTCAACGACCAACCCGCCGGCGTCGGCCTGTTGCGCCAGCTCGGCGAACTGCTCGTCGAAATTCACGGCCAGCATGACGCGCACGGCCTGCTCGACGCCGCCACACATCGCGGCCTGCTCGATTCCTACGGCGGCCACGACGCGCTGCTCGCCGCCACGCGTGGCGCTTATGCCGCCTGGCAGAACTGCCGCAAAGCCGAGGACGACGCCCGCGCCGAAGCCGAGGCGGCGCGGCGCGACGAGGAGTTTCTTCGCCACGCCCTCGCCGAACTCGACAAGATGGAGCCGCAGCCCGGCGAGGAAAGCGCGCTCGCCGAGCAGCGCAGCTTCATGCAAGGCGGCGCCAAACTCGCCGAAGCCTTGCAAGCGGCGCTCAATGAATTGACCGAGGGCCGCGCCGTGGTCAGCGCGCTCAACGCCGCGCATCGCTTGGTCGATCGCGCCGCCGCCAAAGCCGGCGACCGCCTCGACGCCGCGCTGCAATCCCTCGCCGCCGCCACGGTGGAGGCCAGCGAGGCCGTCGCCCAGATCGAACTGGTGCTGGCGGCGCTCGAGTCCGATCCGCAGAAGCTCGAACAGATCGAGGAGCGGCTATTCGCCCTGCGGGCGCTCGCGCGCAAGCACAATGTCGATGTCGATGGCTTGGGCGCGTTGCAGGCCGACATGGCGCGCAAGCTGGCCGCCATCGACGGCGCCGGCATGGACCTCAAAAAGCTCGCCGCCGCAACCGCTGCCGCTCAGGCAACCTACGCCGCCGCCGCCGCCAAGCTCGGCGAGGCGCGGCGCAAGGCCGCTACCAAGCTCGACAAGGCGGTGAACAAGGAACTGGCGCCGCTCAAGATGGAGAAGGCAAGCTTTCGCACCGCCATCGAGGCGCTCGCCGCCGAAGCAGGCGGCCCGGAAGGCCTGGAGCGCGTCGCCTTCGAGGTCTCGACCAATCCCGGCGCGCCTCCCGGCGCGCTGGCCAAAATCGCATCGGGCGGCGAACTGGCGCGCTTTATGCTCGCGCTGAAAGTGGCGCTCGCCGGCACCGGCGAGGCGGCGGCGCTGGTGTTCGACGAAGTCGATGCCGGCATCGGCGGTGCGGTAGCCGACGCGGTCGGCGAACGCTTGGCTCGCCTCGGCGTCGACGTGCAAGTGCTCGTCGTCACCCACTCGCCGCAAGTCGCCGCGCGCGGCCTGCATCATTGGCGCGTGCAGAAGACCCAGGGCAAATCGACCAGCACGACGGTCATCTCGCTCGCCGCCGCCGAGCGCCGCGAGGAAATCGCCCGCATGCTGGCGGGCGCGAAAATCACCGACGAGGCGCGCGCCGCCGCCGACAAGCTGCTCGCCGCCGGAGCGTAAATCTGATGGCTTTCGATACCAGCAAGACGCCCGTGAAGAAGCTCGACCGCATGAGAGCGGAGATGGAGCTGGCGCGCTTGGCCGAAGAGATCGCCGCGCATGACAAGCGCTACCATCAAGACGACGCGCCGAGCATCTCCGATGCCGATTACGATGCGCTGCGCCGGCGCAACAGCGAGATCGAAGCGCGCTTTCCCGATCTTGCCCGCGACGACAGCCCGACGCGCAAAGTCGGCGCGCCGGCCGCCGGCCGTTTCGCCAAAGTGCGTCACGCCAAGCCCATGCTGTCGCTCGACAACGCCTTCGATCCGGAAGATGTCGAAGGCTTCTTCGTCCGCGTGCGCAAATTTCTCGATTTGCCGGCCGACATGCCGGTCGGCATCGTCGCCGAACCGAAGATCGACGGCCTGTCCATCTCGCTGCGCTATGAAAAGGGCCGCTTCGTCCAGGGCGCCACGCGCGGCGACGGCGTCGAGGGCGAAGACGTCACGCCGAATTTGCGCACCATCAAGGACATTCCCGAGCGCCTAAGCGGCGACGCGCCCGATGCCATCGACATCCGCGGCGAAATTTACATGCTGCGCGACGATTTCCTGGCGCTCAACGCGGCGCGCGCGAAGGCCGACGAGTCGGTCTTCGCCAACCCGCGAAATTCCGCCGCCGGCAGCCTGCGCCAGATCGATTCGTCGATCACCGCCAGCCGCCCCTTGCGCTTCTTCGCCTACACCATGGGCGAGGCCAGCGAGCCGGTCGGCAAGACCCATTGGGACTTCCTGCAAGCCCTCAAAGCCTGGGGGTTCCAGGTGAACCCCAAGGCCAAGCGCTGCGCCAGCGCCGCCGAAGCCCTCGCCTTTTATAACGCCATCGGCGCCGAGCGCGCCGATCTGCCCTACGACATCGACGGCGTCGTTTATAAAGTCGACCGCTTCGATTGGCAGGACCAGCTCGGCATGGTCAGCCGCGCGCCGCGCTGGGCCATCGCCCATAAATTTCCCGCCGAACAGGCGCAAACCAAGCTCAACGAGATCACCATCCAGGTCGGCCGCACCGGCGTGCTGACGCCGGTGGCGAACCTGGAGCCGATCACGGTCGGCGGCGTCGTCGTGTCGCGCGCGACGCTGCACAACGAGGACGAGATCGCCCGCAAGGATGTCCGCGTCGGCGACACGGTGGTCATCCAGCGCGCCGGCGACGTCATCCCGCAGGTCGTTTCGGTGGTACTGGAAAAGCGCCCCAAGGACAGCAAGCCCTATGCCTTCCCCGACCGTTGCCCGGCCTGCGGCAGCCTCGCCATCCGCGAAGAGGGCGAAGTCGCCAAGCGCTGCACCGGCGGGCTGATCTGCCCGGCGCAACGCTCGGAACGGCTGCGCCATTTCGTCTCGCGCCTCGCCTTCAACATCGACGGCCTCGGCGAAGAGCGCCTGCAGCTCTTCCTCGACAAGGGCGTGATCGAAGGCCCGGCGGATATTTTCACGCTGCGCCAGCGCGACGGCCAAACCGCCGCGCCCTTGGCCGCATGGGATGGCTGGGGGCCGCAGTCGGCGCTCAAGCTGTTCCAAGCCATCGACGACCGCCGCCGCGTGCCGTTCGAGCGCTTCATCTTCGCGCTCGGCATCCATCAGGTCGGCGAGGCCACCGCCAAGCTGCTGGCGCGGCGCTACGGCACGCTCGACGCCTGGCGCGCCGCCATGATTGCCGCTGCCGAAGAGCGCAAGGCCAACCCGGACGAAGCGAAAAAGCCCGAGAAAATCGGCCCCGAATTCGCCGCGCTGTGCGACATTTCCGGCATCGGCCTCAATATGGCGGACGACATCGTCGGCTTCTTCGCCGAGCGCCATAACCTCGACGCGCTGGACGCGTTGGAAAACGCCGGCGTCGAGATCGAGCCGGTCGAGATCGTCCAGGCCCCGGCCGATTCGCCGGTCGCCGGCAAGACCGTGGTCTTCACCGGCACGCTGCAGACCATGACGCGCCAAGCCGCCGAAGCGCAGGCCGAGAAGCTCGGCGCCAAAATCGCCGGCTCGGTGTCGAAGAAGACCGGCTATGTCGTGGTCGGCACCGACGCCGGCTCGAAAGCCGACAAGGCGCAAGCGCTCGGCGTCACCATTCTCAGCGAAGACGAGTGGCTAAAGCTGATCGGCGAAGTCTGATCAGCGGATCGGCGCCGTCGCCGTCTTGAGCCAAGCCAGCGTCTCGGCATCGACCAGCGGCGTCAGCGTTTCGCGCACGCCGGCGTGGTAGCCGTCGAGCCAGGCGGCCTCGTCATCAGTCAACATCGCGGCATCGACGAGGGCGCGCTCGATGGGCGCGAGCGTGAGCGTCTCGAACTCCAGCATCGGCAGACCGTCGGGACCGGACGCCGCGTCTTTCACCGCCACCAAGTTCTCGATGCGGATGCCGAACGCGCCGGCCTTGTAGTAGCCGGGCTCGTTGGACACCACCATGCCGGGCTCCAGCGCCACGCGGTTGGGCAGCTTCGAGATGCGCTGCGGCCCCTCATGCACGCTGAGATAATGGCCGACGCCGTGGCCGGTGCCGTGATCGTAATCCATGCCGGCCTGCCACAGCGGCAACCGCGCCAGCGCGTCGAGCTGGCTGCCGCTGGTGCCGACCGGGAAGCGCACGGTGGCCAACGCGATGTGGCCCTTCAGAACGCGCGTGAAGGCGGCGCGCTGCTCGTCGCTCGGGCCTTTGCCGCCGCCCCCATTCGCGTCACCCACGAACAGCGTGCGCGTGACATCGGTGGTGCCGTCGAGATATTGCGCGCCGGAATCGAGCAGGAACATCTGCCCCGGCGCGATGCCCTGATCGGTCGCCGGGCTGGCATGGTAATGCACGATGGCGCCGTTGCCGCCGGCGCCGGCGATGGTCGGAAAGCTGAGGCCGCGGAAATGCTCGCCGCCTGAACGGAATTCTTCCAGCTTGGCGGCAGCGGCGATCTCGGTCAGCGCGCCATTCGGCGCTGTGGCGGCAAACCAGGCGAGAAAGCGCGTGAGCGCCGCGCCGTCGCGGACATGCGCGGCGCGGATGCCGGCCAATTCCGTCTCGCTCTTTTTCGCCTTGGGCGCTTGGGAGGGATCGGCGGCTTTGACCAGCTTGGCGCCCGCCGCCTCGAGGCGGTCGAACAGCCACGCCGGCGCCGAGGCCGGATCGGCCTGCACGCGCTTGCCCGTCAAAGCCGCAAGCGCCGGGGCGAACGCATCACGCGGCGCCAGACGCACTTCGTTGCCGAGATGGGCGGCGAGCCGGGGCGACGCCTTGCGCGGGTCCATGAACAGATCGAGCCGGCGGTCGGCATGGAGGATCGCAAAGCCGAGCGGCAGCGGCGCATAGGCGACATCGCCGCCCCGGATGTTGAGCAGCCAAGCGAGGCTGTCGGGCAAAGTGATGACGACGGCATCGACAGCGGCGGCGGCAAGACGGCCCGCCAGTTCGCCGCGCTTATCGGCGGATGATCTTCCGGCGAAGGCGAGATCGAACGGCACGACCGGGGCGATCGGCATCGGGGGCTGGCGCGTCCAGGCGGCGTCGACCGGATTGGCATCGAGCGCCTTGAGCTTGGCGCCGGCTTTCTCGCAGGCCGCGCGCAGCCGCGCGACATCCTCGATGGTATGCAGCCAGGGATCGAAGCCGAGCGTCTGGCCGGCTTTCATATTGGCGGCGAGCCATTCGCCCGGCGGGCGCTGGGTGAGATGATGGCTGACGAAAGCCGCCGGATCGACCTCCGCCTTGGCCTGCAACGTGTAACGCCCGTCGACGAAAATCGCGGCGATCTCGGGCAGCACCGCGGCGAGGCCCGCCGAGCCGGTGAAGCCGGTGAGCCAGGCGAGTCGGCGGGCATAAAGCGGGACATATTCGCCCTGATGCTCGTCGGCGCGCGGCACGATGAAACCGTCGACGCCCATCGCCGCCAATTGCCGGCGCACCGCCGCCAGGCGCTCGATCACGGGCAAGGGCTCGTCGGCGAGTCCGTCGCCTTGCGTCGCCGCCATTTCGCCGCGCAGGGCCTGCAATTGCGCCGCCAGAGCCGGACTGGGGTTCTCGGCGACCAAACCCAGCCAAGCGGCGCGATCCACGTCCTCCGGGGCCGCCAATAGCCCAGCGATCAGGCTGCGCGCGGCGTCCGCCGTCGGTTGCGCGAGGCGCAAGCCTGCCGCCTTGATGAGGAGACCGCCGAGGGCGGCATCGCCTTGATAAGTCTCGCGGCAGGGGGCGGCAGCCGAAACAACGCTCACGAGGGTCAAACTCCTGACAAAACGGCCATTTTCGGCCCAAAACTTGAATTTTAACGTAAGCGCGCCTGCCCCCTCGCGCAAGCCGCCGGCCCATAAACAGGCGAGCGGTTGCCCGCATGGCTCGCGCCGCCAATCATGAAGGATTTATGACCGACCTATAAAAAACCTAGGAAAACTGCGGCTTACAGCCATGCGCTCAACGCGTGGCTGTTTTGCGAAACGGTCGCTCCTCGGGGATCGGGGATAGGTCTACATACCTCCTTGTCGAAACGAAGAAATGCAGACCACCCCCGAAGGAGACCTAAGATGACCACACAGAATTTGAACCCGGCCGACCTCCCCTACGCGAAGGGCGCCGAAATGATCACCACCGCTTACAACCTGATCGCCGGCGTTGTCGCCGCGCTGACCAAGCTGTACGGCGTCGTGTTCGAAGCCAACGAGATGCGCAACCGCTACTACGCGCTGAACGCGCTGAGCGACGCGAGCCTCAAGGCCGCCGGCCTGAGCCGCATCGACATCCCGCAGATCGTCGCCATCGAGGCCGGCCTCTTCACGCCGAACGAGGTCGCTCCGGTCGCCTCGAACAGCAACGAAGCGCTCGCCGCTCGCGTCGCCTAACTACTAAGCCTACCGAGATCCGCGTAGCGTTCGCTTAAAGCGTACAGCGTCCGATACCTCCGCCGATCCCGAGACATCTCTCCCCCCAGATGTCTCACCCCGCAAAGGGCGCCTCAGGATGAGGCGCCCTTTGTCCTTTTGGGCCAAGCCCAACTCAAACATCACATCAGCCGCGCCGCATGACGAGCGTCGGCCAGACGCCCCAATCCTTTGACGGCACGCGGATGCGCCGCACCAGCCGCAGGCCTTGGGCGCGATAGGCGGCGCGCACGGCGGCTTCCTGGCGGTCGAGCAGCCCCGACAGCACGACCGTGCCGCCCGGCGCTAGCCGCCGCGCCAGCGTCGGCGCTAGGCCGACCAGCGGCTTGGCCAGGATATTGGCGCAGATCAGATCGTAGCGCGCACCGCGCGGCACACGGGAAAAGCCCTGGCTGAGCCCGGCCCGCACGAAGCGGCCGAGCTTGTTGGCTTTGGCGTTGGCGCGCGTGTTGCGCACCGCCCAGGGGTCGTTGTCGACGGCCAGCACCGGACATTTGCGCCGCGCCGCGACGGCCAGCGCGAGAATGCCCGAGCCGCAGCCGAGATCGAGCGTGCGCGGCCGCGCCATGCGATCGAGCAAGCGGTCGAGAGCCAACAGACAACCGCGCGTCGTGTCGTGGCGGCCCGAGCCGAAGGCAGGGCCGGCATCCAACGTGAGCGCAAGGCTGCCGGGCGGCGGCGGCGTCTCGTCAAATGTGGCGCGCACGAAAAAACGCCCGGCGCGCACCGGCGGAAAGCCCTTGCGGTTCTCCGCCAGCCAATCGATCTGCGGCAATTTCTCGATATGCACTTCGGAGAGTTGCCAGCCGATGCGGCCGGCGGCACTCGCCAGCGCCGCCGTCACGGCGGAAATGTCGGGCTCGCGGTCGCAGATCGCCTCGATGCGCCAATCCTCGGCCGGGCGGTCGTTGCCCGGATCGCTGTCGGGCTCTGCCGCGCCGGTCTGCGCGCTGACCGACCCGAAATCGGAGAGCGCCGCCTCCAACGCCTCATAGGCGGCCTCGGGGGCGACGAGATGGATTTTCCACAGTTGCGGCCTATCGGTCATGAACGGCTCACGCGGGATCCACGAAGTTATCCAGCACCTTCTTCAGGCCGGCTTTGTCGAAGGCGATTTCCAGCTTGTTGGCGTCGATCGAGACGATGCGGCCATAGCCGAACTTCTGGTGAAAGACGCGGTCGCCCTTTTTGAGTCCGCTGGGCGCGGCTTTCTCCGGCACGGCGCTATAGCTGTTCGGCCCGACTTTGCGCGCATCGAAGGCGCGACCGGACCGCCCGCCGCTGCTCCAAGAGGTGTCGGCGACATCCGACCATCCACGCTGCGGCGCCGGCTGGTCGCGGTTGAAAATCGCGTTCGGCTTGACCTCGACATGGTCGGCCGGCAGTTCCTCGACGAAGCGCGACGGGATGTTCGACTGCCATTGGTTGAACAGGCGGCGATTGGCGGCGAAGGAGATATAGGCGCGGCGGCGCGCCCGGGTGATGCCGACATAGGCGAGTCGGCGCTCTTCTTCCAAGCCGGCAGCCCCCGACTCGTCGAGCGCGCGCTGATGGGGAAACAGCCCATCTTCCCAGCCCGGCAAAAAGACGATGTCGAACTCCAAGCCCTTGGCGGCGTGCAGCGTCATCAAGCTGACCATCTCGCCGCTGTCGGACGCGTCGCGCTCCATTACCAAGCTGACATGCTCGAGGAACGCGCCGAGACTCTCGAATTCCTCCAGCGCGCCGACCAATTCTTTTAAATTCTCGACGCGGCCCGGCGCATCGGCCGATTTGTCGGCCTGCCACATGGCGATATAGCCCGACTCGTCGAGCACCAGCTCGGTCAATTCGGCCGGCGGCAGACCTGAAGCCGCGCCGCGCCAGCGGTTGAAACTTTCAATCAGGTCTCGCAACGAAGTGCGCGCACGGGCGCCCACTTCATCGGTATTGGTGACAAGCTCGGCAGCATACATCAGCGAACGGTTCTCGCTGCGCGCGATGCGATGCAGCACCTGCAAGGTGGCATCGCCGAGGCCGCGCCGCGGCGTATTGACGATGCGCTCGAAGGCGAGATCGTCGTCCGGCTGGGCAACGAGCCGGAGATAAGCGATGGCGTCGCGAATTTCCTGGCGCTCGTAGAAGCGCGGGCCGCCGATGACGCGGTAGGGGATGCCGAGCGTGATGAAGCGCTCTTCGAACTCGCGGGTCTGCGAGCCGGTGCGCACCAGCACGGCGATATTATCGAGGCCGGTGCCGGCGCGCTGCCGGGCTTCGATCTCTTCGGCGACTTCGCGGGCTTCCTGCTCGCCGTCCCACACGCCGCCGACCACGACTTTGTCGCCCTCGGCGTCGTCAGTCCACAGCGTCTTGCCGAGGCGGCCCTCGTTATGGGCGATCAGGCCCGAGGCCGCGCCGAGGATATGGCCGGTCGAGCGGTAGTTGCGCTCCAGACGGATCACCGTCGCGCCGGGAAAATCTTTCTCGAAACGCAGAATGTTGCCGACCTCGGCGCCGCGCCAGCCGTAGATCGACTGGTCGTCGTCGCCGACGCAGCAGATGTTGCGCGAGCCCTGGGCCAGCAGGCGCAGCCAGAGATACTGCACCACGTTGGTGTCTTGATACTCGTCGACCAGCAGATAGCGGAAACGGCGCTGGTAATCAGCCAACACATCCGGATGTTTGGTGAACAGCGTGACGCAATGGAGCATCAGGTCGCCGAAATCGCAGGCGTTCAGCGTCTTGAGCCGTTCCTGATATTGCACGTACAACTCGCGCAGGCGGCCGCCGGCGGCTTCCGTGCCGTCGTCGGCATGGCCGATCTTGTCGGGCGTCAGGCCGCGGTCCTTCCAACGCTGGATGACGCCCGAGAGCGCGCGCGCCGGCCATTTCTTGTCGTCGATGCCGGCGGCTTCGAGCAACTGCTTGATCAGGCGCACCTGATCGTCGGCATCCAAGATGGTGAAGTTCGGCTTGAGGCCGATCAATTCAGCGTGGCGGCGCAAAATGCGCGCGCCAATGGCGTGGAACGTGCCGAGCCATAGCCCTTCGGCGCGGTTGCCGATCAGGCCGGAGACGCGCTCGAGCATTTCGCGCGCCGCCTTGTTGGTGAAGGTCACGGCGAGGATCTGCGACGGAAAGGCGCGGCCCGAGGTGAGGATATGGGCGAGGCGCGTCACAAGCACGCGCGTCTTGCCGGTGCCCGCCCCGGCGAGCACCAACACAGGCCCGTCGACCGCCTCGACGGCGGCGCGCTGCTCCGCGTTGAGCGAAGCGAGATAGGGCGGCATGGCCGCCGGCTCCGGGCGGCCCGAAGGGGCTGGCGCCGGCGCGGCGAGATCGAACGGATCGGATGACATTTGCCGTGATTATAGCACCCGGCGCTGTCCGCCAAGCGCGAATTGCCCCCGAGAATCGTTCAGGAAAAGACGCCCGTAAAACAAGCTTTTGCAACGGTCGCAATAGCCGCTAGAGTTTTCCCGCACCATCTTGGGAGGCTGTCGATGCGCCCCGCGTTCGCGTTGCCCCGTCTAATCTTGATCGCCTCATTCCTGATCGCGGCTAACGCGATCGCTTTTTGCCTGCCGCTCGCGGCGCAAGAGGCTGTCAAGCTGACGCCCGACCGCATCGTGCAGTCGGTGGTGCAGATTCGCGCCGACATCCCTGCCGACGCGCCTTCGGCGCGCCGTCTCGGCACCCGGCGTGAAGGCGGCGGCGCGGTGATCCGCGCCGACGGCGTGCCCGACGGCCATATCGTCACCATCGGCTACCTGCTCACCGACGCCGCGTCGATCGAAGTCACCGACCACCGCGGCCGCAAGCGCGCGGCGCAGTCCGTCGGCTTCGATCAGGCGAGCGGCCTCGGCCTCATCAAACTGTCAGGCGCCGCCGACCTGCCGGCGCTCGACATCGGCAGCACGCAGAATCTCGCTCCGCGCCAGCCGGTGATCGTCGCCAGCGACAGCAGCGTGAAAGGCTTGCAGCCGGCTATCGTCGCCTCGGTGCGCGCCTACGCCGCGTCATGGGAATATATGTTGGAGCGCGCCATTTTCGCTTCGCCGCCGATCGAGCGCTTCGGCGGCGCGCCGCTGCTCGGCGGCGACGGCAAGCTGATCGGCATCGGCTCTTTGCTGA
The DNA here is from genome assembly GCA_964628235.1 of uncultured Rhizobium sp. GTDB lineage: Bacteria > Pseudomonadota > Alphaproteobacteria > SMXQ01 > SMXQ01 > CAMAVH01. The sequence continues at coordinate 42,082 of CAZVLU010000013.1, forward strand.
TCAACGACGCGGTGCCCGGCCAGGCGCTGCCCGGCAACATGTTCGTGCCGGCCGATTTGCTGCGCCCGGTGATCGCCGAGATGGTGGCGAGCGGCCGGCCCAAGGCCAGCCGCCCCTGGCTCGGCCTGAACGCCGACGAAATTCAGAAGGATGGCGTGCTGGTGGTCGGCAACATCACGCGCGACGGGCCGGCGGCGAAAGCCGGCCTCAAGCGCGGCGACGTGGTGTTCGGCCTCGACGGCAAGCCGATCAAAGGCCTCGCCGACTTTTACAAGCGGCTGTGGAGCATGGGCGAGCCGGGCGTCGAAGTGCCGCTCAAGGTGATGCAAGCCGACGGCGTGCGCGTGCTGCGCCTGCAATCGGGCGATCGCTACAGCAACATGCGGGCGCAACCGACGTATTAAAACGGCCTGTCAGCGCTCGTTCTCTTCGCCGGACGCGCGCTGCAAGAGCGGATTGAGGGTCGCGTGCAGCGGCGGCCGCGCCTTCATGTAATCCTTCACGCGCTTCGTCAGATAGTCGATGAAGACCCGCATGCGCAGCGGCAGGCGGCGGTCCTTCTGATAAATGACATAGAGCGTGCGCTCGTCGATGACATGATCCGTCAGGACAGGCACCAGCGCCCCGGCAGCGATGTCGTCGAGAATCAGATATTCGCGCAGAATCGCCACCCCAAGACCGGCCAATGCCGCGTCGCGGATGACGAAGCTGCTGTTGGCGCGCGGCGCGCCGGAAACGCGCACCGTCTGCGGCCGGGCGCCGTCCTTGCCGCGGAAATCCCAGCTATATTGGGCGGCGCCGCTCGGATCGAGGCAGTTGTGGCTGGTGAGATCGGCGGGCCGCTGTGGCGTGACGTGCGTCTCGAGATAGCTCGGCGCGGCGACCAGCACGCGCGGCAGCCCCGTGATGGCACGCGCGATGAGCGACGAATCGCGCACCGGCAGAGTGCGCACGGCGATGTCGAACCCGCCGCTGATCAAATCCATGCCGTGCGACGCGGTTTCGCGATCGGCGAGCGTCACCTGCACAGAAATCGTCGGATAAAGCCGGCAGAATTCGGCGATGATCGGCCCTAGAATTGTCTCGCCGAAGGTTTTGGATGAGACGATCTTCAATTCGCCGCTCGGCGCGGCGCTCTTGGACTGGACGCGCTCTTCGATGTCGCGCAAATCGGCCAATAGTCCCAGCGCGCTTTCGTAATAGTCGCCGCCGATGCCGGTGACGCTGAGCCCATGGGTGTTCCGGTTCAGCAGCTTGGCCCCGAGCGCGGCTTCGAGATCCTGAATGCGCTTGCTGACCATGGCGCGGGTCACGCCCAACTCGCGGGCGGCGCGGGTATAGCTGCCGCTTTTCACCACGGCTGCGTAAGTCTCCATAAGCTTAAGGCGGTCCATGCGTCCTCCTGTGTCAAATCATACTTGACACAGTTATGAACCGAAAGGGCGTATTCGCCGCCGTCCCAGTCGCTAGATTGGCCCCAACACAACAGGCCGCACATAAAGCTGGCCGCTCACATGAGGGAGACGCCCGATGTACACGCCCGATCAATTCAGAGAAGAAATCCTCGATAGCTTTGTCAAATTGCGCTGGAGCGTTCCCACCCTCTGGGAAGAATACCGCGACAATAATTTGACGCGCGAAGGCGCGCGCATCTATGCGCTGGAGCATTGCGTGTTCGCCGCCAATTTCCCGCGCTGGCTGGCCAACATCACCGGCAACTGCCCGCATCTGGAAGTGCGCAGCTATCTGATCGAGAACATGTTCGTGGAAGAGGTGAAAGACCCGACGATCGTCACCGGCCACTACGAAAGCTTGGTCGATTTCGCCGTGGCGCTCGGCGTCGATCGCCAGTTCATCTACAACTACAACGGTGCGCCGGTCACCATGATGCGCATCGCTTACTGCGATTGGGTGAGCCGCACGAAGCCCTGGCTCGAGGCTTTCGCATGCATCGCCGGCAACGAAGCGTCGCGCGGCAAGGAAGTGATCGCCCGCGTCGGCGAACGCGCCCGTACGTCGCGCAACATGTGGAAGGCGCTTAACCTTTCGCAGAAAGCGCTGGCCCATTGGGACGCCGCCGACGAAGCGGACTCCTCCGACGGCGGCCACGGCGACGCGCCGCTCGACATCATGACGAAATATGCCGACACGACGGAGAAGCAGCAGGCTTGCCTTGCCGCGATCCGTGATCGCCAGGCGGTCAATACCGTGTGGTTCAATCAGATCGGCGAATGGGCTTACGAAGCCTCCGGCCTCAAGCCGCCGCGCGTCAATAAGCAAGCGGCGCCGAACCCGCGCCTCGCGGCCTAAGCACGACATCCATCCGCCTGCCGGCCTAGCGCCGGCGGGCGGAGTTTTTTGCTTCTGTCGCCGCGTGAGGTCTTGTTGATACAAGTCCGTAAAACAGCCGTTGTCACGGGCGGGGCTGCCGGAATCGGCCTCGAAATCGTGCGCCATCTCGCCGCCGAAGGCATGTCCGTGCTCGCCGCCGATCGCGATGGCGCGGCTTGCGAACGCGCGTCAAAAAGCCTAGCCGAATATAAAGACCGCATCCGCGTGATCGTCGCCGATATCGGCACGCCGGAGGGCGCACGAGCCGCTGTCGACGGCGCTGTGGCGGCGTTCGGTCGCCTCGATCTTCTTTGCAACAACGCCGCCGCCCACCCCTTCGAAATGGTCGAGGGTCACAATATCGATCATTGGCGCGAAACCTTCCGCGTCAATGTCGACGGCACCATGCTGTGCAGCCAGGCCGCCCTGCCTCACATGCGCGCGCAAGGCGGCGGCAGCATCGTCAATATCGGCTCGATCAGCGGCGTGCTCTCCTATGCCGGCGGCGCGGCCTACGCCGCCTCCAAGGCCGCCGTCGCCATGTTCACCAAGACCCTGGCGCTCGAAGCCGGTCCCGACGGCATCCGCGTCAATTGCATATGCCCAGGCACGATCCGCCATCGCCCGGCATCCGCCGACGACGATAAGCCGGCCCATATCCCGCTCGGCCGCGCCGGCACACCGGCCGACGTGGCGCATCTCGTGTCGTTTCTCGCGTCCGACGCTGCCAGTTACATGACCGGCGCTGTCATCACGCTCGACGGCGGCGCGACGGTCGGGCGTGCCCGCGTCAGCAAACGCCGCGCACCATAGGAGAAATTATGCCGTACGCCCCCATGCCTCCCGAAGCGGCCATCGCCATCAACGACATGCTCGAGCATTGCGCCCGCCTGCAACCGGGCCAGAACGTGCTGATCGTCGCCGCGCCGGACGGGCTTCATGGCGGCCGCAACATCGTCGACGAAACCGCTATCGCTTGGGTGCAGGCCGCCGTGCAGCAGCGCGGCGCGCACCCCACCGTGATGTGGGTCGACATGCCGGTACGGCCAAACGTCATCTGGCCGGACATTCCGACCAAGGAGACGATCTGGCGCGTGCCGCCGGTCCTCAAACATGCCGTGAAGGGCGCCGATCTCGTCATCAGCCATGTTCTCGATCTCTCCTCCGAGGAGGAGACCAAGGAATGGAACGACATCCTCGCCGAAAATAAGGTGCCGATGGTGCGCAACATGGCGACCACGGCGCCGTTGCTGTGCAGCGCCTGGGCGCGCACGCCGCACGAATTGATCTCGGAAATCCGCTATCGCATGGCCGAAATGATGAAGCCGGGCGACCGTTGGAGCCTCACCCATCCAAACGGCACCCATCTCGAAGGCAGTTCGGGCGCGCCGATCCGCGGCGGCGACAGCTATGCCTATTGGCGTCATGACGGGCGCTACCGGCCGTTTCCGGAAGGCATCTATCCGGCGGTCAACCCGCTCGACACCCAAGGCGTTTTCGTTTGCGACCGGATGATGCCGGTCTGGGCGCGCCACATCGGCATCCCGCCGCGCTTCAGCGCGCCGGTGCGCATCACCGTCGAAAACAACCACATGACCAAATTCGAGGGCGGGCCGGAAGCGGTCGTCATCGAACGATTCCTGCGCGAATTGGCCAAGAGCGTCGGCGACGATTACGCCTTCGAAATCCGCGGGCCGCACGGCGGCGTGCACCCTTGCGCCAGCGTTACCCCGGCGCAATGCCCCGATGAGGACTACCGCGAGTTCATCGCCTCGTTCCACAGCGGCGCCGTACATATGCATCTCGGCCGCGGCGGTAAGAACTTTCCCTACAACCTGCACACGGCAGCCGAGGCGCGCGGCGCGACGCTCGTCGTCGGCAATCAGACGCTACACGACAACGGCAGGCTCGGCGTGCTCGACCACCCCTCGGTGCGCGCCGTCGCCGCGAAATATCCCGGCCGTCCCGGCCTAGATGGCGAAAGGTGGCTCTACGGCTAAGCCGCCGCACGAAGAGACGCGACCGCAAAAATGCGGCGCTAAAGAATCAATAGAGGGAGGAAAGCATGTCCAAGTTCATCACAGGGTTCGCTTGCGGGACTGTCGTCGCTGTCGCGGCGACAGTCGCCGTGCCAGGCTCAGCATGGGCGCAAAGCGATAATTATTATGCCGGCAAGCGCATGAGCGTCGTCATCGGTTACGCTGCCGGCGGCACAGCAGATACCGACGGTCGCCTGGTCGCCCAATTCCTCGGAAAGCATATTCCCGGCCACCCGACCATCATCGCCCAGAACCAGCCGGGCGCCGGCGGTCTTGCCTCGATCAACACCGCATATAATGTCGCGGCGGCGGACGGGCTCTCGATCTATCAGCTCGGCAGCGGCCATTACCTGCAGCAGCTCGCCGGCTCTAGCGTGGTCAAGTTCGACCTCAGCAAAATGCCGGTGCTGGGCAGTTGGACGCGCAGCACTTACGCTCTCGTCGTGCGGAGCGACAAGTTCAAGAGCATCGAGGACATCCGCAAATCCTCCACCCCGCCGGCCATCGGCACGCAGGGCCTCGGCACCGGCACCTATCTGTTCAGCCTGGTGTGGCAGAACGCGCTGGGCATCAAGCTCAACATGGTCCACGGCTACGAAAGCGCCGAGCAGGATTTAGCGATCGAGCGTGGCGAGATCGACGGTCGCACCAATACGACCGAAAGCATCGTCCGCGCCCGGCCGCAGTGGCTCAGCAGCGGCTTCGCCAAGGTGCTCGCCGTGAGCGGCACCGAACGCGATCCGCTCATCCCCGACGCGCCAACCGTGCGCGAGCTCGTGGCCGACCCCGGCGCGCTGTTCGAGACGATCAACGAAGGTCTGTCGGCGGCGCGGCCCTACGTGCTGCCGCCGAAGACTCCCAACGAACGCGTCGTCACGCTCCGCAAGGCATGGAACGACATGCTTCAGGATCAAGAGTTCATCGCCGAGCTCGAAAGACGGAAATTCAAGTTCATTCCGGTGAAGGGCGAAGAATTGGAGGCGTTCTATCGCCGGGTCGTCGCCGACACGCCGACTGAAGTCATCGATATTCTAAAGGCGAATTTCAAATAGATGCCTGCGCCGGCATGCTGAATGTCAGGGAGTGAAAAATGATCCGGTCCGACGAGCTATCCGGCCTTATGGCCATGATGCCCGCATTCGCCACCGACGATGCGGCCGATATTCACGCCACCCAGACGATCGCGCTCGATCGTCTGGAGAAGGGCCTCAACCGCATGATCGGCGACGGCGCCGACGTCATCTCCACAGCAGGCAGCTTCGGCGAGTTTCACACGCTGCTTCCCGACGAATACGAGACGCTCGCCCGCGCCGCCACCGAGATCAACAATCGCCGCGTGCCGATGTTCGTCGGCGCCACCGGGCTGAACACCCGCGACGTGATCGCCAAGTTAAAGATCATCAACGAAACGAAAGCGGCGGGAGCGTTGATCGGCGTGCCGTTTTATTTTCCCTCATCGCCGCAGAACGCTGTGCGGTTCTTTCAGGACATCGCCGAGCTGTTCCCCAAGCTTGGCATCATGGTTTATCACAACCCGCCGCTGCACAATATCAAGCTGACGCTCGGCATTATCCAGGAATTGCTCAAGATTCCGAACATCGTCGCCATGAAGGACAGCCATCGCGAGCCGCCGGAGTTCATGCGGCTGATCGACATCGCGCGTGGCAAGATGACGGTGTTCTGCAACCAATGGCAGTACGCCACCTATGGTCAGGTCGGCGCTCGCGGCTTTTGGTCCATCGAGGCCTGGATGGGACCCTGGCCGCAACTGGCGCTCCGCAACGCCATGGCGCGCGGCGACATCGCGCGGGCGACAGAGATAACCCTCGACCTGACGCCGCCGATCGGGGCCACGCCGCCGAGCTTGTCCTGGCGCGAAACGGCGGCGAAGATCGGCATCCGCTATGCCGGATATGTCGATCCCGGCCCCTTGCGCCCGCCGTTCCTCGAAATCCCCCCCGAGGTCGATGCCGCACAAAAGCGCAAAGCCGAGCGCTGGCAAACGCTCTGCGAGAAGTATCGCGCCGACTGCCGGGTGCCGGCCTGAGGAGATTCTCTCGGCGGATCGAGCTAAGAAACTTTAAGCTAGGCGCTGGCGGCGATTTCGCGCAAGGATTCGACCGAACTGACACGATTGCGCCCGTGATCTTTGGCGAGATAAAGGCCCTGGTCGGCGCGGCTGATGAAGGCGGCGGTGTCTTCGCTCGACCGGTAGCGCGAAATTCCCAGCGATAGCGTGATCTGCCCGAGGCTTTCGCCGGTGCTGCGCCGCGTGATCTTTTTGGCCGCGACCTTCAGGCGGATGTTGTCGGCCACGGCGAACGCGCCGTCGAGTTCGGTGTTCGGCAGCAGGATGGCGAATTCTTCGCCGCCGTAGCGCGCGGCGAAGTCCTGGCCGCGGACGCAATCGACCAGTGTCTGCGCCACCAAGCGCAAAACTTGGTCGCCGGTCTGATGGCCGAAGCTGTCGTTGAATTTCTTGAAGTGGTCGATATCGACCATCACGAGGGCGAGAGGGTAACGCTCGCTATTTTCGCTGAATTCCTGCACCCGCTGATCAAAGGCCTTGCGGTTGGCGATGCCGGTGAGCGCGTCCGTCATGGCTTCGAGACGCACCTGATCCAGGCTCTGCTTCAGTTCGACAAGTTCGCTGTTGGCGGCGGCGAATTGCGTTTCCAGCCGGCGCGCATTGCTTTCCATCTTGCGCGTTTCCATCAGCATCGCGGTCAGCGCCCCGCGCAATTCTTCCAAGGCGATCGGCGCGCCGCCGTCGCCCTCGATGCGGCCGGAGAAATCTTCCAAGGCCTGGCCATAGGCGCGGCTGTGGTCGCGCGCCTCGCCCATCTGCGACAGGATTTTGTCGAGCATCGCCTCGATGACGCCGCTCGCCTTATGAATGGCTTGCACCTCGCCGTCGCTGCCGAAATGGCGCTGGTAGAGCGAATTGAGCGCAGCTTCGCCGAGCGCCGTGCCGGTCTTGAGCATTTGGTCGAGCTCGCGCGTCAGCGCCGGGCTTTTCCGTGAAAAATAGCCGTAGAGCAAGGTGAAGTTGCGCGGATGCGGCGGTTGTTGAGACTTGCCCAAAAAACCGATGGTTTGCTCGGCCACTTGCTTGGCCCGCTGAAGATCGTCGAGGAAGTCCACCGCAGCCCCCGTCAGCGCGGCCGCCATGGCCCTGCGCTTTCAGAAGCGATCCTATTCTGAAGGAGTAAAGACTTCGCTAAACCGGATAAGATTTTCCGCGGGCCAGTCGCTGAAAAAACAGGCGCTTTGGTTCCGCCAGGCGACGATCAATTGCACTGGCCGATAGAGCTGTCGGCGCAGCGCGTTTTGCCGTCGGTCCACAAGGCCCCGCCGAGCTGGGCGCGGAAAAAATCGGTGCCGCGCAGGTTGGCGCCCGTGAAATCGGCCCCGCGCAAGTCGCTCGCGACGAGCTTGGCGCCGCGCATATCCGCCTTGGCGAACGACGCGCCGGTCAGGTCTGCCTCGCTGAAATCCGCCTCGGCGACGCGCGCGGCGGCGAAGGATGCGCCGGCCATCTCGGCCGAATTGAATTTCGCGCGGTAGGCATCGGCGCCGTCGAAGACCGTCTTGGCAAGATTGGCCCGGGTGAAACTGGTGTCGCGCAACTCCGCGCGAGAGAGATCGGCGCCGGCGAAGTTGCGGCCGTCTTGATAACAGCGCCGCCAATCGACGCCAGGCGCCGCCGCATCGCTGCAATCGGCGCGAGCCGGCATCGCCGTGAAACTCGCGGCGAAAATGAGGAGCGCGAGGAATATGCGAAGCGAAGATATTGATTGAGCGATGAAATACATGGACATGGTTCTAGGGCCGCAAGGCCGATGGCGCAACTTACACCTGTTTTTGTCACGTCATTGTGCGTCGCAATATGCGGCAGCTTTGCGCATCGTGAACCTTGGCAGGTTGGTCTTTGGCCTGTAGTCTTCTAACTAATAAAAATATCCAAAAACCCGACACTGCTGGGAGACCACACGTGAAATATCGCCAAGGCCCGACCATGTCCGGCCGCACCCTCTCCGTCGCCGCCGTTTTGGCCCTCGTCGTCAGCGCCGCTGTCCCGTCAGCCGCCCAGGCGCAGTCGGCCGATCAGTTCTATAAGGGCAAGACGATCAACCTTTACATCGGCTTCGCGCCGGGCGGCTCATACGACAGCCTCGCCCGCTTGACCGCTCGTTACATGGGCAAGCATATCCCCGGCAACCCGAACATCGTGCCGCAAAACATGCCGGGCGCCGGCGGCTTCAAGGCTGCCAATTACATGTACTCGGTAGCGCCGAAGGACGGACTGTCGCTGGCGGCCCTGTCGCAGACCACGCCGCTCGAAGAAGCGCTGAAGAACCCCGGCGTGCAATATAAGTCCAACGAGTTCGCCTGGATCGGCCGCTTCACGTCCAATATCGAAGTGCAGGTGATCTGGCACACCGCCAAAGCCAAGAACATCAAGGACGTCATCAGCAACGAGACGTCGGTCGCCTCGACCGGCCCCGGCTCGCCGTCCGACGGCTACCCGCGCCTGCTCAACGGCCTGCTCGGCACCAAGTTCAAGATCATCGCCGGCTATCCGGGCTCGACCGACGGCCTTTTGGCGATGGAACGCGGCGAAGTCGACGGCGCGCTGACCTCGTGGAACACCATGAAGACGGCGCGCGCCCATTGGCTCGCCGAAAAGAAGGCCACGATGTTCGTGCAATATGTGCTCGAGCGCTCGCCGGACATCCCCGACGTCCCGGCGGTCGTCGAGCTGGCCCGCAATCCGGAAGAGCGCCAAGTGCTCGCGACCTACGCTTCGGGCGGCGACATCGGCCGCGCCTACAACACGACGCCGGGCGTACCCGCCGACCGCGTCGCCGCGCTGCGCAAGGCGTTCGACGCCACGATGAAGGACAAGGATCTGCTGGCCGACGTCGAGCGCATGAAGCTCGACTTCTTCCCGATGGACGGCGAAAAGCTGCAGAAGCTCGTCGCCGACACCGTGAACGTGCCGCCGCAGGTCATCTCACGCATGCAGGAACTGCTCGGCGCGGCGAAATAAGCCGCTTCGCGTCACACTCGATCGGGCCGCGGCGGGCGCTTCCTGCCGCGGCCCGATTTGTTTCAAAATCCCCGTTTTTCAAGCCCTTTGCGCCGCTCCGCGCGGCCGGAATCGCTTGACCCCTTGGCCGCCCGGCCTCATCATCGTGCCAGTCCTAGGGGTGCTCCAATTGGGGGCTGAGACCGCGCTGCGGAAACCCTTGAACCTGATCCGGATTGTACCGGCGTAGGAAACGGACAGCGTCGCGGAGCTCTTGACAGCACCCCCGGCCGCCCCCCGTCCCTCCCCGCTGCCATCCGCCATAAATCGCGCTCGCGCGCTAAATCCGGCGCGCAGAGAACGCCATACAAGGAGGCCACCCATGCCCGACGGCGCAGCATCGAAAGACTTTTCCGTCACCACCGGCCCGCTGCCGGCTTCGACCAAAATCCACGTCCAGAGCCCGCGCTTCGCAGACGTGAAAGTCGCCATGCGCGAGATCGCGCTCGACAGCAAGACCGACGCCCCCGTGCAGGTTTATGACACCTCCGGCCCCTACAGCGACCCCAACGCCCGCATCGACATCCGTAAGGGCCTCCTGCCGCTGCGCGACAAGTGGATCCGCGCGCGCGGCGACGTCGAGGAATATGTCGGCCGCAGCGTCCATCCGCTCGACAACGGCATCAAGGGCGCCCGCCAACAGGCGTTCATGGAGTTCCCGCGCAACGGCCGCAAGCCGCTGCGCGCCAAGCCGGGCAAGAACGTCAGCCAGATGCATTACGCCCGCCAGGGCATCGTCACGGCCGAGATGGAATATATCGCCGTGCGCGAGAACGAGGGCCGCATGGCCGCCGCCAAGGCGATGAGCGGCGGCGAAAGCTTCGGCGCGACTCTCCCCGACCTGATGACCGGCGAGTTCGTGCGCGACGAGATCGCCCGCGGCCGCGCCATCATCCCGAACAACATCAACCACCCGGAAACCGAGCCGATGATCATCGGCCGCAATTTCCTGGTGAAGATCAACGCCAACATCGGCAACTCCGCCGTGGCCTCGTCGGCCGCCGAGGAAGTCGAGAAGATGGTGTGGTCGATCCGCTGGGGCGCCGACACCGTCATGGACCTGTCGACCGGCACCAACATCCACAACATCCGCGAATGGATCATGCGCAACTCGCCGGTGCCGATCGGCACCGTGCCGATCTACCAGGCGCTCGAGAAGGTCGACGGCAAGGCCGAGGAGCTGACCTGGGAAATCTACCGCGACACGCTGATCGAGCAGGCCGAGCAAGGCGTCGATTACTTCACGATCCACGCCGGCGTCCGCCTGCCCTACATCCCGATGACGGCCAAGCGCCTCACCGGCATCGTGTCGCGCGGCGGCTCGATCATGGCCAAGTGGTGCCTGGCGCATCACAAGGAGAGCTTCCTCTATACGCATTTCGAAGACATCTGCGAGATCATGAAGTCCTACGACGTCGCCTTCTCGCTCGGCGACGGCCTGCGTCCGGGCTGCATCGCCGATGCCAACGACGAGGCGCAGTTCGCCGAGTTGCGCACGTTGGGCGAACTGACCCAAATCGCCTGGAAGCATGACGTGCAGACGATGATCGAAGGCCCCGGCCATGTGCCGATGCACAAGATCAAAGAGAACATGACCGAGCAGCTCAAGCATTGCGACGAAGCGCCGTTCTACACGCTGGGGCCGCTCACGACCGACATCGCGCCGGGCTACGACCACATCACCAGCGCCATCGGCGCCGCCATGATCGGCTGGTTCGGCACGGCGATGCTGTGCTACGTCACGCCGAAAGAGCATCTCGGCCTGCCCGACCGCGACGACGTGAAAGTCGGCGTCGTGACCTACAAGATCGCCGCGCACGCCGCCGATCTCGCCAAGGGCCACCCCTCGGCGCAGATCCGCGACAACGCGCTGTCGAAGGCGCGCTTCGAATTCCGCTGGCGCGACCAGTTCAACCTGTCGCTCGATCCAGAAACCGCCAAGGACTTCCACGACGAGACCTTGCCGGCCGAAGGCGCGAAAGTGGCGCACTTCTGCTCGATGTGCGGCCCGAAGTTCTGCTCCATGAAGATCACGCAGGAGGTGCGCGAATATGCCGCCTCCGGCATGGCGCAGATGTCCGAAACCTTCCGCGACGCCGGCGGGAAAATCTACCAGCCCGCCGACAAAGTCGCCGAACGCGCCCCGAGCTTCCCGCCCGCGGCCGAATAGGCGGCGATGCCTGACGTGAACGGAGCGCCCAGGGGATTAGACCCCTGGGCCCCCGATCCTTGGACGAGGCTTACCGCCGTGACGGTCGCCTATCGCAGCGCCGCCGTCATCGGCGATTGCCTGCGCTCGGTCGCCCGCGCCAAAGCCGCCGTCGTTGTCGACAACGCCAGCGACGACGACTCCGTCGCCGCCGCGCGCCGCGCCCTGCCCGACGCCACCATCATCTCCAATGCCGTGAACCAGGGGTTCGGCCGCGCCAATAACCAAGGCGTCGCTCTGGCCGAAACCGAATTCGCGCTGCTCATCAACCCGGACGCGCAGATGACGCCGGGCTCCGTCGAAGCGCTGGTCGCCGCAGCCGACGCCAATCCGAACGCCGGCATCCTCGCGCCCGCCATTTTGAACGCCGACGGCACGCGCATCGCCTCGCACAATGTGGGGCTGTTCGACCAGCAGAAGATCGTCGGCAAAGAGCGGCGGCCGCCCGACGGCGACATCTGCGCCGATTTTCTCTCAGGTGCCGTCATGCTGGTGCGCACCGCCCTGTTCCGCGAGGTCGGCGGCTTCGATGCCAACATCTTCCTCTACTTCGAAGACGACGATCTCTGCTTAAAAATGCGCCGCGCCGGCTACGCCCTGGTGCAAGTGCCGGCAGCGACCGCCGTCCATCAGGGCGGCCTGTCATCGCCGCCGACCGACGAAATTCTGCGGCGCAAATATTGGCACCATGCCTGGTCGCGTCTCTATCTCGAGAGCAAACATCGCGATGAGGCTCTTGCCCGCGCCTGGGGACGGCGCAATGTCCGGGCCTATAAAATCAAGGCGCTGTGGCACAAGCTGGCCGGCCACAAGGACAAAGCCTGGCGCGACCGCGCGCGGCTCGACGGCACGCGCGCCTTTCTCGAAGGCCGCAGCGCGCTAACCGAAGCCGGCATCAAGACATGAGCGACAAGGTTTGCCTCCTGTTCGGCGGCGACGGCCAACTCGGCCGCGCGCTGGCGAAGGCCGTTGCGCCTGCCGGATGGCGCATCGTCTCGCTCGGGCGCGCCGCGGCGGACATCACCGACGCCGATCAGATCGCGCGCGCCATCGATGCCCATGAGCCCGCTGTTGTGGTCAATGCCGCCGCCTACACCGCCGTCGACAAAGCGGAAAGCGACCGCGATGACGCCTTCCGCATCAACGACATCGGCGCCGGCATCGTCGCCCGCGCCGCGTCCGACGCCCAAGCGACCGTCATCCATCTCTCGACCGATTACGTGTTCGATGGCCAGGCCAGCCGGCCGTGGCGCGAAGACGATCCTATCGCGCCGCTCGGCGTCTATGGCGCGAGCAAAGCCGCCGGAGAAGATGCCGTGCGCGACGCGGCGCGCCGCCATTTGATTTTACGCACCTCCTGGGTATTCGGCGTCGACGGCAATAATTTCGTCAAGACCATGCTGCGCCTCGGCGCGGAGCGGCCGGCGCTCAAGATCGTCGCCGACCAGGTCGGCCGGCCGACCTCCGCCCACGATCTGGCGGACGCCATCCTCGCCATTGCCGCCAAAATCGGCGGCGGCGTTTCGACCGCAAAAGCCTATGGCACCTTCCACTTCGCCAATGCGGGCGCGGTCAGCTGGCACGAATTCGCCCGCGAGATTTTCGCGCAAAGCGCCAAACGCGGCGGCCCGTCGCCGGCATTGACCGCCATCCCGACGAGCGACTATCCGACGCCGGCAAAACGGCCGGCCTATTCCGTCCTGGACTGCGATAAGCTGGCAGGGTTATACGGCATCGAACCGCGCCCCTGGCAGGCGGCGCTCGGCGACGTGCTGGACCGCTTGTTGAAAGCTTCTTGAAGGATCGCCCGTGAAATTCACTCCCCTGGCGCTCGATGGCGTCATTCGCGTCGAACTGGATGTGTTCCGCGACGTGCGCGGCGCCTTCATGGAGACATGGCACGCGCACAAATACGCCGAGGGCGGCCTGCCGGCGTCTTTCGTGCAAGACAATTGGAGCGAATCGGCCAAGGGCGTGCTGCGCGGTTTGCATTACCAAGTGCAGCAGGCCCAGGGAAAACTGGTCGCCGTGGTGTCGGGCGCGATCTTCGATGTCGTGGTCGATCTGCGCAAATCGTCGCCGAGCTTCGGCAAGTGGCTGGCCGAGCCGCTATCGGCCGAGCGCGGCTCGGCGCTGTGGGTGCCGCCAGGTTTCGCCCACGGCTTCTACGCCCAGAGCGAACGCGCCACCGTGCTTTACAAATGCACCGATTTCTACGCGCCGGCCTACGAGCGCTGCATCCGCTGGGACGATCCCGACCTCGCCATCGACTGGCCGATGAAGCCCGGCATGACGCCGACCGTCTCGCCCAAGGACGCGCTGGGCAAGTCCTTCAAGGATGCCGACACGTTCGACTGAGGCTGATTAGCTTAGGTTATCGAGCACTTCGCGCACGCGATTACCTAACTGGGCGCGCCGATAAGGCTTGTTCAGCACGGCGAGGCCGGACATGACCTGCCCATGAGCTTCCAGGCTTTCCAGCGCGTAACCCGATGTCAAAAGCACCTTGATTTTCGGGCGCATTTTGAGCGCTTGATCGGCTAAATCCCAGCCGCTGATGCCCCCCGGCATCACCACATCGGTAAAGAGAAGGTCAATCGGCATGTCCTTCGACAGCTTGTCGAGTGCTTCCCGGCCGTCTGCGGCAGACAACACCCGATAGCCGAGCGCGCCGAGCGATGAGACGGCATAGGCGCGCACGAACGGATCGTCTTCGACAACCAGCACCGTCTCGCTGCCTTTGAAGGCTGCCACGGTTTGGTCGGGGGACGCTTCCAAGTCATCGCTGCCGCCTGAAGCCGCGGGGAGATAGAGCCGGATCGTGGTGCCGAGGCCCGGCTCGCTGTAGATCGAGACATGGCCGTTCGACTGTTTGACGAAGCCATAGACCATCGAAAGGCCGAGGCCGCTGCCTTTACCGACCTCCTTCGTTGTAAAGAAGGGTTCGAACACGCGGGCTTTGACTTCGGGAGTCATCCCGGTGCCGCTATCGGTGATGGAGAGCATGACATAGCGGCCGGGCGGCACTTCGGGATGCAAGCCCTGATAGCGCGAATCCAAAGTCATGTTCTGGGTGGCGATCATCAAGCTGCCGCCGCTCGGCATGGCGTCCTGCGAATTTAAAGAAAGATTCAGCAGCGCCGATTCGAGCTGTCCCGGATCGGCGAAGGCCGCCCACAGGCCGTCTTCGGTATTGACACCTATAGCGATGTCCTCGCGCAACGTGCGGCGGAGCAATTCCTTCATCCGGATGACGAGACGACCGCAATCAATATTGGTCGGCTGCAACGTCTGCCGGCGGCTGAAAGCGAGCAAACGCTGGGTCAATTCGCCGCCGCGCTCGGCCGCCGACATGACCGAATTGACCAAGGCCTCGAGATCGGGGCGCGCCTTCAGGCTGTCGGCCAGCACCTCGGAATTGCCGAGGATCACGGTGAGCAAATTGTTGAAGTCGTGCGCGATCCCGCCGGACAATTGGCCGACCGCTTCCATCTTCTGCGCTTGGATCAATTGCTCTTCGGCGCGCTTGCGGTCGGTCAGATCGCGGATGACGCCGACATAGCTCGACTGGCCGCCGAGCTTGCATTCGCCGACCGAGAGATCCATCGGAAAGGTCGTGCCGTCCTTACGCCGGCCCGTCACCTCACGGCCGATGCCGATGATCTTACGCTCGCCGGTGCGATGGTAATTGTCGAGATAGCCGTCATGCTCGGCGCGGAACGGCTCGGGCATCAGCATCTTGACGTTCTCGCCGACGACTTCCTCGGCGTCGTAGCCGAACAGCTTGACGCAAGCCGGATTGAACATCGAAATATTGCCGCGCGTGTCGATCAGGATCACGCCATCCACTGTGGTATCGAGCACCGTGCGCAGACGCGTGGCACTTTCGAGAATGACGCGCTCGGAATCTTTGCGCTGCGTCAGATCGTGAATCACGCCGACGAAGATCGGGCCGCCGTCCTGCGCGACTTCGCCGACCGAAAGGTCCATCGGAAAGGTCGTGCCGTCCTTGCGCCGGCCGATCACTTCGCGACCGATGCCGATGATCTTGCGTTCGCCGGTGCGCCGGTAATTGTCGAGATAGCCGTCATGCTCGGCGCGGAACGGCTCGGGCATCAACATCTTGACGTTCTGGCCGATGACTTCCTCGGCCGTATATCCGAAAAGCTTTTCGCAAGCCGGGTTGAAACGCGATACCTGCCCGCGCCCGTCGATGAGGATGATGCCATCGACCACAGTGTCGAGGACGACCTCGAGACTGGTTTCGTCTTTGTCTCCCGCCATGATTCCCCCAATACGGCACTGATGCTTTGCGCATGCTTCGTGTGCCTTGCCACAGCGCGAGCATCCGATCTTATAGCAAGACAGGATGGCGCTATAGAGGGCGCTCGCAAGATATCCCTACGTATCGGTACGCAGAAAACCTCTTTATAGTCAGAGGCTTATATTTAGACCGAGAAGTATTTCGCTTGCGGATGATGCACCACGATCGCCGATGTCGATTGCTCGGGATCGAGCATGTCGCCGTCGGTCATCGTGATGCCGAGCCGCTCGGCGCCGAGCAGGCCGATCAACTGATGCTGGTCGGCGAGGTTCGGGCAAGCCGGATAGCCGAACGAATAGCGCGAGCCGCGATAGGCCTGCGACAGCAGCTTGTCCATGTCGCGGTCGTCCTCGCCGGCGAAGCCCAATTCAGCGCGGATGCGCGTGTGGACATATTCGGCCAAGGCTTCGGTCATTTCGATGCCAAGGCCATGCAGATAGAGATAATCCTGATAGCGGTCCTGGGCGAACCACTGGCGCGCGACCTCCGAGGCGTTGTCGCCTTGCGTGACGACTTGCAAGCCGATGACATCGCGTTCATTGGCCGACACGTCGCGGAAGAAGTCGGCGATGCACAGGCCGCCCGGCTTGTTCTGACGGGGAAAGACGAAGCGCGTCGCTTCGGTCTGGCCGTCCTCGTTGAACAGGATGACGCTGTTGCCTTCGGACGCGCATTTCCAAAAGCCGTAGGCGGCCTTCGGCTGCAGGATGCTCTCGTCTTCGCACTGCTTGAGCAAGCGCGTCATGATCGGGCGCAGCTCTTTGCGCGCCCAAGCCATATATTGCTCGAGCGTGCGGCCATCCTTGCGATAGCCCCAGTGGAATTGATAGAGCATGCGCTCGTTCAAATAGGTCACGAGATTGCGCAACGGCACCTGCTCGATCAGGCGCGCGCCCCAGAACGGCGGCGTCGGCACGTCGACGCCTTTCAGCAACTCGGCCTTGTGGAGCTTGATCTCTTCGTAATCGACCGGGCGCAGGATGCTGGCTTCGTCGAAGCCTTCGGCATCGCTCTTGGGCCGCTCGCCGTCAACGGTTGGCACCACGCGCATGGCGGCGCGGCGCGTGTTCTTCGGCTTGGCGGCGGTCTTGGCAGCCGCCGTCTCGACGAACGTATCGAACGTCTTGGTGACGATCTTATCCATCAGGCCGAGCCCGTCGAAGGCGTCGCGCGCATAGGCGACCCGCTTGCCGCCGTAGGCCGCGAGGCAATCCTGCTCGACATATTGGCGCGTCAAAGCGGCGCCGCCGAGCATGACGGGGATGTCTAGGCCCTGGCGCTGCATTTCCTCGAGGTTTTCGCGCATCACCACGGTCGACTTCACCAGCAGGCCGGACATGCCGATGGCGTCGGCCTTGTTCTGGTTGGCCGCCTCGATGATGTTGCCGACCGGCTGCTTGATGCCGAGATTGATGACCTTGTAGCCGTTGTTGGTCAGGATGATGTCGACCAGGTTCTTGCCGATGTCATGCACGTCGCCCTTCACCGTGGCGAGCACGATGACGCCCTTCTCCTGGCCTTCGACGCGCTCCATATGCGGCTCGAGCCAGGCCACCGCCGCCTTCATCGTCTCGGCCGATTGCAGCACGAACGGAAGCTGCATCTTGCCCGAGCCGAACAGCTCGCCGACGACTTTCATGCCGTCGAGCAGGAAGACGTTGATGATGTCGAGCGGCTTGTGCGTCTTCATCGCCTCGGCGAGGTCGACGTCGATGCCCTTGCGCTCGCCATCGATGATGCGCTGCTTGAGGCGCTCCTCGGGCTTCTCCGAACGCACCACGACGGCCTTCTTTTCCTGGTCGCGGTCCTGGAACAGCGCGAGGAAGGCCTGCAGCGGATCGTAATCTTCGCGGCGGCGATCGAAGATCAGGTCTTCGGCGACGCGCACTTCCTCTTCGGGAATCTTGTGCATCGGCATGATGCGCGAGAAATGCGCGATGGCCCCGGTCAAGCCGCGTTTGATGGCATGGTCGAGATAGACCGAGTTCAGAACGTGGCGCGCCGCCGGCTTCAAGCCGAACGAGATGTTCGACAGGCCGAGGATGATCTGCGCCTCGGGCAATTCCTTGGCGATGCGCTCGATCGCTTCCAGGGTCCAGAGACCCAGCTTGCGGTCGTCCTCGTTGCCGGTGCAGATCGTGAAGGTCAGCGGATCGATCATCAGGTCGGAGGGCGCCAGGCCGTGCTTGACGCAGGCGAACTCGTGCAGGCGCTTGGCGATGCGCACCTTGCTGTCGACATCCTTGGCCATGCCGGCCTCTTCGATGGTCAGCGCCACCACCGCCGCGCCGAAGCGCTTGGCCAAGATCATGCGCTTCTCGGCCGGCTCCTCGCCGTCCTCGAAGTTGATCGAATTGAGGATCGCCTTGCCGCCGTAGAGCTTCAATGAGGCTTCGAGCACCGGCAGCTCGGTCGAATCGATGACCAGCGGCGCGGTGACGGAGCCGCGCATGCGGCTGATCACATTGCTCATGTCGGAGACTTCGTCGCGGCCGACGAAAGCGGTGCAAACGTCGAGCGCGTGCGAGCCTTCCTGCACTTGTTCGCGGCCCATGGCGACGCAACCGTCCCAGTCGCCGGCTTCCTGCAACAGGCGGAATTGCTTGGAGCCGTTGGCGTTGCAACGCTCGCCGATGGAGAAATACGCGTTCTCTTGGCGCAGCGGCACCTGGCTATAGAGCGAGGCGACCGACGGCGTCCAGACGACGTCGCGCTTCTTGGGCACAGGACGATGCGTGTTGCGGCCGCCTTCGGCGGCGAGCTTGCGCAGCAGCCCGTCGAGCTGAGCGATATGCTCCGGCGTCGTGCCGCAGCAGCCGCCGATCATGTTGACGCCATCCTCTTTGAGGAAGCGCTCCATCCATTTCGTCAGTTCGTCGGGCGACAGCGGATAGCGCGTCTTGCCGTCGACCAGTTCGGGCAGGCCGGCGTTGGGCTGCACGACGACCGCGCCGGTCCAGTTGGCGCCGAGCCAATTGACATGCTCGGCCATCTCGCGCGGGCCGGTGGCGCAATTGAGCCCTAGCACCGGCACGTCGAGCGCGTTGATGACCGTGGCGGCAGCGGCGATGTCGGCGCCGACCAGCAGCGTGCCGGTGGTTTCGACCGTCACCTGCACGATGATCGGAATGTCCTTGTTCGCCTCGATGCGCGCGCGCTTGGCGCCATTGACGGCCGCCTTGATCTGCAGCGGGTCCTGACAGGTCTCGACCAGGATGACGTCGCAGCCGCCGGCGATCAGGCCAGCCGACTGCACGGTGAAGGCGTCTTCGAGGCTTTGGTAATCGATATGGCCGAGGCTCGGCAGCTTGGTGCCGGGACCGATGTCGCCGAGCACGAAACGCTGGCGGCCATCATGGGCGAATTCGGCGATCACTTCGCGCGCCAGCGTCACCGCGAGCTTGTTGATCTCGAAGGCTTCGTCTTGCAGGCCGAATTCGCCGAGGGTGATCGGCGAGCCGCCGAAGCTGTTGCTGGTCAGCGCGTCGGAGCCGGCCTTGAGATAGCCGCGATGGATCTGCTTGACCAGATCGGGCCGGCTTTTATTGAGGATTTCGGTGCAGTTTTCTTGGCCGAGATAGTCTTTCTCGACGTCGAGATTCATCGCCTGGACGAGCGTGCCGGTGCCGCCGTCGGCGAGCAGGACATTGCTTTTCAGGAAATCGAGAAAGGCGCTCATAGGCTGGCTCCGACCTTGATTGCCGCTGCGCCGGCGGCGGGCCGCAGGCCCAGGATATGGCAGATCGCGTAAACGAGATCGGCACGGTTCAAGGTGTAGAAATGGAATTCCTTCACGCCGGCCTTTTCCAAGGCGAGACACTGGCGCGCCGCGACGGTGGCCGCCACCAGCTTGCGCGTCTCGGGGTCTTCGTCGAGGTCTTCGAACAGCCCCGCCAGCCAGCGCGGCACATCCGTGCCGCAAGCTTTGCTGAACTTCACCACCTGGGCGAAGTTCGTCACCGGCAGGATGCCCGGCACGATCGGCACGGTGATGCCGGCCTTCTGCGCCTTCTCGATAAACCGCAGATACACCGCCGGATCGAAGAAATATTGCGTGATGGCGCGCGTCGCCCCGGCGTCGATCTTCTTCTTGAGATTGTCGAGATCGTCCGCGGCGTTCGTCGCCGTCGGATGCATCTCCGGATAAGCGGCGACGGAAATCTCGAAGTCGGCGACCTTCTTCAGGCCCGCCACCAGATCGGCGGCATAGGCATAGCCGCCCGGATGCGGGCTGTAAGACGCGAAGGAACCATCGGCCGCCGGGGCCGGATCGCCGCGCAGCGCCACGATATGGCGCACGCCAGCCGCCCAATATTGCCGCGCCACCTCGTCGACCTCGGCGCGCGTCGCGCCGACGCAGGTGAGATGAGCCGCCGGCTCAAGGCTGGTTTCAGCGCGCAAGCGCGCCACGGTGGCGTGGGTCCGCTCGCGCGTCGAGCCGCCGGCGCCGTAGGTGACGGAAACGAAGCGCGGCGCGATCGGCTCCAATCGGCGCACGGCCTGCCAGAGGCTCTCTTCCATCTTCTCCGTCTTGGGCGGGAAGAACTCGAAGGAAACCTGCAAACCGGAAGGGTCGGCGACGACGCCGAGGGGATCGCTCACGAAACTGTCCTCATGATTGACGGCGCTGCGGTCCGACGATGGAGCGCCTTTATGCCGTGACGGCGCGCGGTGCGGCTGCCGCTACATCGCGCGCATCGGCGGCGCGATCGGCCGCCCAGAGCACGACAGTGAGCGGGTCGCCCGCCAAGCGCACGGGGGCGGCAGGCTTGAGGCCCGCCGCCTTGAACCAACCGCCGATTTCGGCGTCCGAGAAGCCCAAGCGGCGGTGGGCATGCTCGTCGCGCATGAATTCCTGCTGATGGGGCGCGAAATCGACCACGATCAGCCGGCCGCCCGGGCGCAAGGCGCGCGCCGCCTCGGCGATGGCGGCAGCGGGATCGGCGGCGTAATGCAGCACCTGATGGACCGTCACCACATCGAACGACTGCGACGGGACCGGCAGCATGTACATGTCGCCGTGGCGCACCTGGCATTGGCGCAGGCCGGCCGCGTCGAGATTGGCGCGCGCCAGGGCGAGCATTTCGCGCGACGCATCGATGCCGACGGCTTGGTCCGCCCGCGGTCCGAGCATGGTCAATATCTTGCCGGTACCGGTGCCGATATCGAGAATCTCGCCGAGTCCGTCTTTGGGTAGCAAACTGAGCAACGCCTTGGCGACCTCGTCGTCATGGGCGTACATCTCGCGAATCTTGTCCCATTGGGCGGCATTTTTGCTGAAATAGCTCGCCGCCGTCTCGGCCCGGCTGTCCTTGATCGACTTGAGACGCTCATTGTCGAGCCCCAGCAAGCCGTCATCTTCCGGCATCATTTCGATCAATTTGCGCGCCAAGCCGGCGGCATCGCCCTGCGCCAGGCGGTAAAACGCCCAAGTGCCCTCGCGGAAACGGTCCAAAAGCCCGGCCTCGACCATCAGCTTAAGGTGGCGGGAGACGCGCGGTTGGCTCTGCCCGAGGATCTGGGTAAGCTCCGTGACCGTCAACTCGCCCTGGGCGCACAGCGCCAAAAGTCGCAGCCGCGTAGGTTCGGCGGCAGCCCTTAGCTTATCGAGATAATCGTCCATCGTGCTCATAGAGAGGGTGTCACCTTTGCCTGATTGATTAAGATATAATTATATTGTTATGCTCGTTCCAGTGGATTCATGACAGCCATCTGAATGATCTGCGGCAAAGCCGCAACAGGGGGTAGGAACCGAGTCCAGAGCCATTGATCTTGATAGAGTTTTTACCTTCTCTGTGTTACCTCCAAACCCTAGGGAGGCTCTTGGAGGCGAGGAGCGCAAAGGCCGGATGTAGGCCGCGTCGCGCAACCAAGTTTTTACCGTCTCCCCGACATAGTGCCGTTCACTGTAATCTCGGGCCTTCTCGCTAAATCCCGCGTTTCGCGCCCGCCGAGCCGCTGTCAGGTCAAAATGCGCATCGTTTCTCTCTCCCGCTCCCTCCTTCTCTCCGCCAGCCTGCTCGGCGCGTCCGTCGCGCCGGCCGCGTGGGCCACGGCGATGGAGGATCTGCGCGAACCCATGACGGCCAATACGGCGATGGTAAACGAAGGCCTTCTGGCCCAGGCCGCGCCGGCCATGGACATGGACGACGAGAACGACCCGCTCGAAGGCCTCAATCGCGGCATCTTCGAATTCAACCGCGTCGTCGACGGCATCATCATCAAGCCGGCGGCCCAGATTTATCGCGGCGTGCTGCCGCAGGAAGCCCAAGACGGCCTGCGCAATTTCCTGCGCAACCTGCGTTCGCCGATCATCTTGCTGAACAACCTGCTGCAAGGCGACATGGAAGCTGCCGGCAACACGATCGGCCGCTTCCTGCTGAACACCACCGCCGGCCTCGGCGGCGTGCTCGATCTCGCCGCCGATCGCGGCCTGCCCTATCGCGGCGAAGACTTCGGCCAGACCTTCGCGGTCTGGGGCATCGGCGACGGCCCCTATCTGATGCTGCCGATCCTCGGCCCCTCGAACCTGCGCGACACCACCGGCCTGGTCGCCGAATGGTTCGCCGACCCGGTGAACATCGCGCTCGACAACAACGACCTCGAATGGCTGATCTATGTGCGCGCCGGCCTGACCGGCATCGACGCGCGCTCGCGCAGCCTTGACCTGCTCGACGAGTTGGAGCGCACCTCGCTGGATTACTATGCGGCGATCCGCAGCCTGTACCGCCAGCAGCGCAGCAACGACATCCGCAACAGCCGCCCAAGCGACGATCAGGGCCGTCCCAATCTGACGCGCGCCCAGGCAGCCCTGCCCGACGATGTCGTATCCTTCCGCGAGTGGCGCTAAAAGCCCCCCTCTCTCAGCGCAGTGGATTTTCGATGATGTTCTTCAGTAGGCGCCGTCTTTTCGCTGCGGTTCCGGCCGTTTTCATCGCCGCCAGCTTGATTGCCGCGGCGCCCATGGCGCGCGCCCAATCGACCACCGAGGCCGCTAAATTCGTGCAGGGCCTTGGCGAGCGCGCCATTCTCGAACTGACCGATACGAAGATCAGCGATGCGGAACGGGTGAATCGCATGCGCGCCCTGCTGACGCAAAGCTTCGACAAAGAAGCCATCGCCCGCTTCGTGCTCGGCACCTACTGGAACCGCGCCAGCGAATCCGAGCGCGCCGAGTTCATCAAGCTCTACGAAACGCTCGTCTCCTACACCTACGCCGGCTTGTTCAAGAAATATTCCGGCGAAACCTTCCAGGTTCTACGCGAGCGCGAGCTGGACGGCGACACTGTAGTCTATTCTCAGATCAATCAGCCCGGCGGCGGCCAGCCGATCCCGATCGAGATTCTCGTGCGTCCCTCTCAAGCCAGCGGGGCCAGCGGTCAGTTCCGCGCCGTCGACATCAAAGTCGAGGGCATCAGCATGCCGCTGACCCATCGCAAGGAATACTCTTCGGTCATTCAACGCAATCAGGGCCAAGTCAGCGGCCTGCTGAAGATCCTACGCGAAAAGACCGTCCAGCTCGAAAAAAGCTGATGCGTCGCACAGATGCGGAATCAAAAAGGCCGGCGAAATCGCCGGCCTTTTTCTTTACCCTGCTGGCAGGCGCCTTGTAGGCGCAGCCTTGATGCCGTCCGCCTACTGGCGGACCAGCGGCTTGTACTTGATGCGGTGCGGCTGATCGGCGTCGGCGCCGAGGCGCTTTTTGCGGTCCGCTTCGTAGTCTTGATAGTTGCCCTCGAACCAGGTGACGACGCTGTCGCCTTCGAAAGCGAGGATATGGGTCGCGACGCGGTCGAGGAACCAACGGTCGTGGCTGATGACCACGGCGCAGCCGGCGAACTCCAGCAGCGCCTCTTCAAGCGCCCGCAAGGTGTCGACGTCCAAGTCGTTGGTCGGCTCGTCGAGCAATAGCAGATTGGCGCCGGCCTTGAGCATCTTGGCCAGATGCACCCGGTTGCGCTCGCCGCCCGAAAGCTGGCCGACCTTCTTCTGCTGATCGGTGCCCTTGAAGTTGAAGGCGGCGACATAGGCGCGGCTCGGCATCGAACGCTTGCCGAGTTGCACCTCGTCGCGCCCGTCGGAAATTTCCTGCCACACGGTGTTGGTATCGGCCAGCGTGTCGCGCGATTGGTCGACATAGCCGAGCTTGACCGTCTCGCCGGTGCGGAAGGTGCCGGCGTCGGGTTTTTCATGGCCGGTGATCATGCGGAACAGCGTCGTCTTGCCGGCGCCGTTCGGGCCGATGACGCCGACGATGCCGCCCGGCGGCAGTCGGAAGCTCAAATTCTCGACGAGCAGCCGGTCGCCGAAGCCCTTGCGCACGTCGTTGGCCTCGATCACCACGTCGCCCAAGCGCGGCCCCGGCGGAATGACGATCTGGGCTTCGCCGCCAAGCTGTTCGTTGTCCTGCGCCAGCAGTTCTTCATAAGCCGCGATGCGGGCCTTGGACTTCGAGCGGCGCGCCGACGGCGACTGGCCGATCCATTCCAATTCGCGCGCCAAAGTGCGTTCGCGCGATTTTTCCTGCGACGATTCGACCGCCAGACGCTTTTGCTTTTGTTCGAGCCAGCCGGTGTAGTTGCCCTCGTAGGGAATGCCCTTGCCGCGGTCGAGCTCCAGAATCCAGCCGGCCACGTTGTCGAGGAAATAGCGGTCGTGGGTGACGGCGACGACGGTGCCGGGATAATTCTCGAGGAATTTTTCCAGCCAAGCGACCGACTCGGCGTCCAGATGGTTGGTCGGCTCGTCGAGCAGCAGCAAATCCGGCTTTTGCAGCAGCAGACGGCAGAGCGCCACGCGGCGGCGTTCGCCGCCCGACAGCTTGGTCACTTCCGCCTCGCCCGGCGGGCAGCGCAAGGCGTCCATAGCGATCTCGACCGTGCGTTGTAGATCCCAGCCGTTGATGGCGTCGATCTTTTCTTGCAGTTCGCCCTGTTCGGCGATCAGCGCGTTCATCTCGTCGTCGGTCAAATCCTCAGCGAAACGCGCGCTCACGGCGTCGAAACGGTCGAGCAGCGCCTTGGTCTCGCCGAGGCCCTCGACGATGTTTTCCATCACGGTCTTCTTCGGATCGAGCTCAGGCTCCTGCGACAGATAGCCGACCTTGGCGCCCTCGGCGACGAAGGCTTCGCCGGTGTAATCCTTGTCGAGGCCGGCCATGATCTTCATCAAGGTCGATTTGCCCGAGCCGTTGACGCCGAGCACGCCGATCTTGGCGCCCGGCAGGAAGGCCAGCGTGACGTTCTTCACCACCTCGCGGCCGCCCGGATAGGTCCGGCTGAGGTTTTTCATCATGTAGATGTACTGATAGGAGGGCAAGTTACTGATCCTTTGCACAATGATATCGATAGTACAGCGGCGCGTTCCCGTTCGGCATAATTTAAACCGCGTTACGCGCGCGCCTTGAGTGATTCGACCTTTTTCCAGTCTATGAGCTCGCGCGTGGGAGCTTGCGGCAGTTCGACACAACCGTTCCTCAGCTGCAGCGGCTCTTTCAGAATGCTCCCTGCCGTGAGGAAGAAAGTCTCCTCGCACGGAATTCTGCGCGTTGATTCCGGCAGCGCGTTGCCGAGAGATAGCGCGGCGAGCGCTCCAAGATCGCTGCAGGCGCCGATGCCAACGCCGACCTTAACGCCTCTTATCGCCGCCATCCCGCCGATCGACAGGGATTCGGAGATGCCTGTCTTCATGACTTTGGCCGAGAGAGCCGCCGCGCCAGCGTCCATGAATAAGCGCGCGTCACGAAGCGAGCGACAGCCGTTGTCCACAAGTATGGGCAGGGCGCAGCGCTCGGACAGCTTTTGAAAATCCTTGTTGGGCAGCATGGCGCAAGGGTCTTCAAAGTAGGCAACATCGTGCTCGGCGAGCATCTTTGACATTTCCGGCACATCCTCAGGCTTGGTACGGCCGTTGGAGTCGGCGAAAAGCTGAACCTGATCGCCGACGGCTTTGCGAATCTCCCGGAGGACGGCGGCATCCTTGTCCGCGCCCTGACCCGTTTTCACTTTGAAGGCCTGCATTCCAAAGCTCTCGACTGCCTTCGCCGCTTCGCTTGCCATAACCTTCGGCTCATCCTTGGTCAGCGTAAATGACACCGGAACGATCGTATTTTTGACGCCCAGGGCCCGCCAAATCGGTTGGGACGCCAAACACGCCCTCAGGTCCCAGCAGGCCACATCGACGAGGCTCTTGGCCAAAGGATGCTCGCGAACCGCCGCCAGAGCGGCCGATACGTCGCCCGCGTTTGAAAGGTCGACTCCGGAAATGGCCGGCAGCACGACGTCATCGAGCGCGGCGATGAACGTTCTGACCGTGTTCGAGTTCCACTTTAGGCGGACCGGCGTTTCCGCGATGCCGGTGGCTCCGCTTGTCGAATGCAGGGTCAGCAGAACCACGTCGATGCCAGTTTCCGAATGGCCCGACCATTTAATCGGCTTCCTGTAATTCATGCGGAATACGTGCAAATCGTATTTCAGCAAGCTGTGGTCCATAGCCCCTCTCATGGCTCCGGCCTATCCTTGCGGACCGCTCAGGACGACGACTGCATCCAACGCGAGGCAACCCTTCGGCGAAGCGACAATCGGATTGATGTCGATGCTCTCTATAGCGTCTCCGTAATCAGCCGCGAGCGCGCTCAGACGCATGATCGCATCGCATACGCTGTCCAAGTCCGCCACAGGCGCGCCTCGATAGCCGTAAAGCAATTGCCTGCCGCGCAGGCCGTTCAGCATATCGAGAGCGATCGGCCTGCTGATCGGGAGCGAACGCAGTTGAACATCTTTGATGATCTCAAGGTTGACGCCGCCCTGAGCCACCATGAGAACCAAACCGGCTTCCGCATCTCGATGGAAGCCGAGCGCGAGTTCGACGCCGCCCGTGACGAATTGGGAAACCAATATGCCCTCGGGCTTGATATCATGGCGCTCGATGACCGAAAGGATTTTCTCGTACGCCGCGCCGACTTGCTCGGCGTCGCGCAAATTGAGATGAACGCCGCCGATATCGGATTTGTGCGCGACCGCCGAAGACACGAATTTAAGGACCACCGGGAACCCGATGTCGACAGCCTTGCGAACGGCCTCGTCCTTGCTCGCCACGATGCATGACAGGGGCGATGCGATGCCGTAAGCCGCCAACAGCGCCTGCGAATCCGGCTCGTTCAACAACCGTCCGTCGCCGCCCGACAAGAGTTTCGAGACGGCGTCTTGATCTGCGCGACGAGCCCCGATCGCGCCTTGCGCCTGAACGGCCGCCAAATGCAAAGCGCGCATCTTCGCGGCTTTGCCCAATTTTCCGATGCAGGACAGCGCCTTGCCGATCTCGTGAAGAAAGGCGACTTTCGGCGCGGCGTCTCGCATCTCGCGCGCGAACGCGTTCATCCCGTGAGAGGCGAACGATACGAACGCCAACGGCTTCGCATCTTTGGACTGGGCGTAATCGCGGCAGATGGCGATATATTTTTCTGCGCGCGCGTTGCCCGCCTGATTGGGCACCGCGCCCTGAATGACGATCATATCGATGCCGGGATCGTCATGCAGAACGCGCACGCATTCCGCGAGATTGTCCGGGTTCGAGAAAATTCCGGCGCCGCCGTCGATCGGGTTATCGCCAGACGACCATCCGCCGAGAACCTCCACCAATCGGGCCATCCGATCCTTATCGAGTTTCGGAAACTCGACGCCGCAGCGTTCGGCCGTGTCCATCAGCATGCCGCGGAAGGCGCCTGAAATCGTGATCGCGCCGACCCGCGCGCCTTTTGGCATGGCGTCGCGAGTGGCAAGTTCCGCGATTTCAACGGCTTCATCCAAGCTCTCGACACGCACGATTCCGCGCGGCAGAAACGCGGCATCGAAGGCCTCAACGCGTCCTGCTAAAGCGCCGGTATGGGCCAGCGCGGCGCTTCTGCCGGCCTCCGAGCGGCCGATTTTATAAGCGATGACGGTTTTGCCCGATGCTGCGGCGAACTCGGCGGCGGCTTTGAGTCGATCGCAATCGGCAACGTGCTCCAGATAGAGGATGATCGCCTTGAGGTTCGGCTGCGATGCGAAGTAGGCGATGTAATCGGCCGTGGTGAGATCCACCTCGTTGCCGCTCGTGACCACGGCATCGACGATCATGCCCCGCTCTTCGAGGCATCTTTTCAGGAACATGATCGCGCCGCCGCTCTGCCCCACGAGGGCCACCGTCCCTCGGGAAAGATCGTGCGAGCGGTCTTCGACCAAGGTGACGCAGCGCGACGCTGCGTTGTAATTGCCGACGCAGTTCGGCCCTGAAACCGCGATCCCGGTTTCTTTGATCACGTCCAGAAGTTTATCGCGGATATCGCGGCCTTCCCCGGCGTCGCCTTCGCCGAAGCCTGCGGAGAAAATGGTGGCGGAGCGCGCTCCCGCTTTCGCTCCCGAGGCCAATGCCTCTGGCACAAGCGCCGCCGGAAGATAGATCGCAAGGTGATCGGGCGGTTCCGGCAGTTCCGAGAGATGCCTGTAGCAAGGAACGCCCCACACCTCGCTGCGGTTCGGATTAATCGGATAAACCATGTGGGGATAATGATTGGCGCGCAAATTACGCCATGTGCGCCACCCCCAACTGCCAGGGCGATCCGATGCCCCAAGAATAACAATATTCTTGGGGCTTAAGAGAGCTGCCACGCGTTCAATGGACCGATCAAACATCTTGGCTCGACTTGGGTAAATATGCGTGCGCCGCTTCGCATGGGCAGAAGCGTTGGACAATACCAACATCCGTCGGACGGATGCAAATGACCGGGGCTGGCGGCGAAACTGCCCAGAAGTGACGGTCTTAGACCGATGTCAGCCGCCCGCGGCGTCCTCTCCCAGAGCCTTGGCGACGCGCGCCAGCAGTGGCGCCCAATCGCCGTCGTCGCCTTGACGCAACAAGCGGACCGAGCCGTACCAAGGCATCTTCTCGCCGCCCAGGCCATAGCGCCATTCGGGCTGGCGCGGCACCAGCGTGACGCAATCATGGCCAAGCGCGCCGCAGAGATGGATGAGCGCGGTTTGCACCGACAGCACGCCGTCCGTCACGGCGACGAGCGCCGCGAGATCATCGAACGCGTCGATCTCGCCGCGCGGCAGGCAAATGAGATTCTGGCCGTGGCGCGCGTTGAATGCGGCGACTTCGCCTGCCACGTCGCCATATTGCAGGCTGACGAAGCGCGCCTCGACCGATCGCATGAGCGGCAAGACGTCATCGAGAGACAGCGAGCGTCCGCCGCCGCGCGTCTCCACCGTGCCGCCGCGCCACGACAGGCCGATGACAGGCCGCCCATCCTCGCCGCCAAGCCGCTTCTGCCAGGCGGCGACCTTTTCCGGCGACGGCCTTAGATAGGGCAAGCCCGGGAAATCCGCTGCGGAGGAGCGGTAAGCATGCGCGAGGCTGCCGATCGCCACGATGACGTCCATCTCATCCAGCAGGCCATCCGGCAGGTCATCGACATCGATGAAGCGGATGTCGGGATACGACCTTGCGAACAGGCCGCGCAATTTGCCCGTGCAGAGACAAGTGACGGCGGCGGCATCGCGGCATAGATCAACCAGCAGGCTGGCGAACATCACTTGGTCGCCGACGCCCTGCTCGCCGACGACGAGACAGCGGCGGCCGACGAAGGCCGCGCGCTCGGGCGCCAGCAGCAAACGATCGATGACCTGCCGCGTCAGCGAACCCGACGAGCGCGCGATGAACTTGTCGAATCGCCAGCGCTGTTCATACTCGCGCCAGCCCGGCACGAAATCGCCGCGCAGCAGATGCA
Organism: uncultured Rhizobium sp.; assembly: GCA_964628235.1. Classification (GTDB taxonomy): domain Bacteria; phylum Pseudomonadota; class Alphaproteobacteria; order SMXQ01; family SMXQ01; genus CAMAVH01. The sequence goes on from CAZVLU010000013.1 coordinate 71,845, forward strand.
GGATCGAGCGGTTGAACATCGCCTCCGGATAATCGCCCCGCACCTCTATCGCGCGCGCATAGTCGGCGAGCGCGGCGTCGAACTGATGCGTGTCGCGATAGCCGTTGCCGCGGTTGCACCAGCTTTCCGCGCGCGTCGGATCGAGCTCCAGGGCGCGGTCGAGGCTGGCGATGGCCTCTTCGGGGCGTTGCAGCGCCTGCAGCACGATGCCGCGATTGTTGAACGACTGGCCATGGCGGGGATCGAGAGCGATGGCGCGGTCGTAACTGGCCAGCGCCTCCTCGTAGCGGTGCAACGCCGCCAGCCCGTTGCCGCGATTGTAGTGCGCCGCCACGTAGCCGGGCCGAATGGCGAGCGCCCGATCGTAATTGGCCAACGCCTCTTCATGGCGGCCCATTTCGCGCAGCACGCCGCCGAGGTTGTTGTAAGCATCGGCATAGCGCGGCTGCAGCGTCACGGCCTTTTGCAGAAACATCAACGCATCCGCATGACGGCCGAGCCGGGCCGCCGTCGCCGCCGCGTTGTTGAGCGTATCGGCGCGGTTCGGCGCCAGGGCGATCGCGCGGGCGAAATGCGGCAGGGCGTCGGCATGGCGGCCCAGCTCGGCGAGGATCACGCCGAGATTGTTCTGCACGTCGGCGAAATCCGGCCGCAGCTCGAGCGCCCAACGGTAATGGGCGATGGCCTCATCTTTTCGACCCAGCGCTTTCAAGCCATTGCCGAGATTGTTATGCGCTTCGGCATAGTCGGGTTTCAGCGCCAGGGCCTGCTCGACCAACGGGACCCCCTCGGCGAAGCGGCCCTGCTGAAAATGGCAGACGCCCAGCAAATGGAGCGCGCCGACATGATTGGGCGCGCGACTCAGGATATCGGCGTAAAGCGCTTGCGCCTCGGCAAGTCTTCCCGCGCCCTGCATTTGCATGGCGCGATTAAAATCGGCCGCGATGGCCTGCATGCCGGAGGGCTGCAAGACGCTTACGATGCCGACGGGATGCCGATAGGCATCTCTAGCCGCTCAGTCACGGAAATTCACATATTGCAGCGGCAATTCGACCTTGAGGCCTTTGATCATGGCGATGGCCTCTTGCAGGTCGTCGCGCTTCTTGCCGGTGATGCGCAGCTCGTCGCCCTGGATCGCGGCCTGCACCTTCATCTTGCTCGCCTTGATCTCCTTGACCAGGCGCTTGGCCAATTCCTGCTCGATGCCCTGCTTGACCAGGATGGTCTGGCGCAGCATGTCGCCCGAGGCTTTTTCCGGCGTCTTGAACTCGAGGGCGCCGGCATCGACGCCGCGCCGCGTCATATGGCCTTTGACCAGCTCATGGATCTGCTTGAGCTTCATGTCGTCGTCGGCCAGCACCGTCAGCGTGCCGTCCTTGTTCTCGATCGAGCTCTTGCTGCCCTTGAAGTCGAAGCGCGTGCCGATCTCGCGCTGGATGTTGCGCACGGCGTTTTCGACCTCGGCAAGGTCGGTGCGGGACACGATATCGAAGGACGGCATGGGAAAACCTTTTACGGCGACAAGCGCGGAAATGCAGGACCGCCTCATTTTAGATCGGTTAGCGGTTTTTGACGACTCGTCCGCGCAAAACGATGCCGCAAGCCCATTGGAAGCCACGCGGCGCTTTGCTACCCTCCGGCCGCCTTTGCACCCCCTGCCCCCTGGGATTTCCGCCTGATGGCCAGTCTTCACGAGTATCTCGCCGGCGCCGCCGAATTGCTGGCCCGCCTGCCCGCCGCCGGCCTCGACAAGCCGGTCGCCGACGCCATCGCGGCCCTGAATGAGGCCCTGGCGGCGCGCAAGACCGTGCTGATCTGCGGCAACGGCGGCTCGGCCAGCGACGCCCAGCATATCGCCGCTGAACTGGTCGGGCGCTACGAGCGCGAACGCATCGCCCTGCCCGTCATGGCGCTGGCCGGCGACGCCGCGACGCTGACGGCGCTCGGCAACGATTACGGCTACGAGCGGGTGTTCTCCCGCCAGGTCGAGGCCCACGGCGTGCCCGGCGGCGTGTTCATCGGCCTGTCGACCAGCGGCAAGTCGCCCAACGTGCTGAAGGCCCTGGACGCGGCCAAGGCGCGCGGCATGACCACCATCGCCTTCACCGGCGAGGGCGGCGGACCGATCGGGGCGGCCGCCGACATCCTGATCGCCGTGCCGTCCAAGACCACCGCGCGGGTCCAGGAGATGCATATCTGCCTGTACCATTACATCTGCGGCCAGGTCGAAAACGCCGCTCCCCAGGCGTAATCCGGGTCTTAATGGCTGCGGCAAACGCCGAACTGGCCCAAATAATCCCGCCCAAACTGCATGCAACTGCGTGATTTCATTGCAATCTCGCTTTGCGGCGTTGACAGAGCTGGAATCTGCCTGCATTTTGCCCCGCTAATAGCTTGTTAACCATGAGTCCGCATATTCCTGGGGCTGATGGGTATCCCGTTAAGGGATTTGGACTATTTAGACTTTTCGTTCGCGTTCCGCCGATCATTGGGCGGGTTGCGTATTTGGGTTCGGCTTTTTGTACTGGGGCTTTGCTTTGACGATTTCCGAGGGGAACCAATGACGCGAGGGGGGCTCTATGCCCGTACGTTTGCCCTCTGCGCCGCGGTCACGCTGACCGGCATTTTGCCGGGCAGCACAGTGTCGTCTCGTGTCCCCGGCCCCGAGGTCAAGACGCCCGACATCGAGCAGCAAAATCCCGCTCGCGCTTACGTCCTATCCTACGCCACCCCCGACACGCACGCCGTAGCGCCCGAGCCGGTGCGCGTCGCCGTCACCGTCGGCAAGGGCGACACGCTGATGGCCGTGCTGGCCAAGGCCCAGGTGCCGCGCGCCGAAGCCCATGAGGCCGTGCAGGCGCTGCGCGACGTCTTCAATCCGAAAGACTTGACGGCCGGCACCAGCATCGAATTGTCCTTCCTGCCCAAGCGCGACGATCCCACGGGCAGCGACAAGGACGGCATGTCGTTCCTCGGCCTCAATTTCGAGCCGAACGTCGAACGCCTCGTCAGCGTCGTCAAAACCTGGACCGGCTTTCAGGCCGACCAGGTGCAAAAGCCGCTGAACCGCCAGACGGTGCGCGCCGAAGGCACGATCCATTCCAGCCTCTATCAAGACGCCGCCAAGGCCGGCGTGCCGGCCAGCGTCATCGTCGAGATGATCCGCACCCTGTCCTACGACGTCGACTTCCAGCGCGACATCCAGCGCAACGACAAGTTCGCCGTGATGTTCGACCGCATGGTCGACGAAGACGGCAAGACGGCGCGCGTCGGCGACATGGGCTATGTCGAGCTGACGCTCGGCAGCACCACTCACCGCATTTACCGCTTCGTCACGCCGGACGGCATCGCCGACTACTACAATCCCAAGGGCGAGTCGGTCCGCAAGGCCCTGCTCAAGACGCCGATCGACGGCGCCCGTCTCACCTCCGGCTTCGGCAAGCGGATGCATCCGATCCTCGGCTACACCGTCGGTCACCAAGGCGTGGATTTCGGCGCCGTCACCGGCACGCCGATCATGGCTGCCGGCTCCGGCGTCGTCGTCGATGCCGACTGGAAGGGCGCCTACGGCCGCTACGTCCGCATCCGTCACAACGGCAGTTACTACACCGCCTACGCACACATGAACCAGATCGGCCGCGGCATCACGCCGGGTGCCCGCGTTCAGCAAGGCCAGATCATCGGCTATGTCGGCGCCACCGGCCGCGTCACCGGCCCGCATCTGCATTACGAAGTGCTGGCCGACAACAAGCAGGTCAACCCGCTGAGCGTCAAATTGCCGACCGGCACCAAGCTCGACGGCAAGCTGCTGACCGCCTTCCAGATCGAGAAGGGCAAGCTCGAGACCCGCATGGCCGATCTGCCGCTGGCGAGCGCGACCAAGGTCGCAGACGCCAAGCCCGCCAATACCAAGAACGCCCAAAAATAATCAGGCGCTGCAGCGAATCAAAAAGCCCGGCTCGCGCAAGCCGGGCTTTTTTACATCTCACGTCATGCCCGGGCTTGGCCCGGGCATCCACGCCTTGCGGCGTTTAGAAAGAAAAGGCGTGGATGCCCGCAACAAGTGCGGGCATGACACCTGTGTTGTTGCTACGCCGCTTCTGCCTTCACGCCGTTGATGGTCAGGCCGTCCTTGCCGGCCGTCACTTTCACCGTTTCGCCGTCGGCGATCTTGCCTTCGAGCAAGAGCGTCGCCAGGCGGTTCTGCAGATGGCGCTGGATGGCCCGCTTCAAGGGCCGCGCGCCATAGACCGGATCGTAGCCGGCATCCGCCAGCCAGGCTTTGGCCGGGGCATCGAGCGTGATCGCGATGTTGCGGTCGGCGAGCAACTTCTCAAGCCGCTTGAGCTGGATCTCGACGATACGGCCCATCTCGCCGCGTCCAAGCTTGTGGAACAGCAAAATCTCGTCGAGGCGGTTGAGGAATTCGGGGCGGAACGAGCCGCGCACCATCTCCATCACCTGCTCGCGCGTCTCGGCGGAGAGTTCGCCCTCGCCCTGATCGGCCAAGATTTGCCCGCCGATATTCGAGGTCAACACGATGATGGTGTTGCGGAAATCCACCGTGCGGCCCTGGCCGTCGGTCAGGCGGCCATCGTCGAGCACCTGGAGGAGCACGTTGA
>CAZVLU010000014.1:0-68988 GCA_964628235.1 uncultured Rhizobium sp.
TTCGCCCGGCATAGCGGGCAAAACCCAAGGAATCTGCGGCATTGACGGATATGGGGGCGGCGGCTATAAACCCCGCCTTTCCGATATTCCCTCGAATAGACGATCCAGCAAAGGCTGAGCCATGGCCAATATCAAGTCCTCTAAGAAGCGGGCTAAGCAAAGCGTGAAGCGCGCCGCGATCAATCACTCTCGCCTGACGCAAGTGCGCGGCGCGGTGAAGAGCGTCGAAGTCGCGATCGCGTCCGGCAAGAAGGACGAAGCTGCCGCCGCCCTGAAGGCCGCGCAGCCTCAGATGATGCGCGGCGTCAGCAAAGGCGTCGTGCTCAAGAACACGATGTCGCGCAAGCTGTCGCGCCTGTCGGCGCGCGTGAAGGCGCTCTAACGGAGGCACTCGCCGCTCGCGCGAGGAAAGCTTTCGACGCCGAAGTGTTTTTCTTGCGCGACGTTTGATTGCGCACGCGAATTCAAAAAATGCCCGCCTCGTTTGATCGAGGCGGGCATTTTCTTTTCGCCTGCGGCGCCTTTTCGCCAGGCGCTTTGCTTTCATCAGGCATTTTCTTTCGAGTAGGCCCGCCGAATATTCCGTGCGTCGTCGCAAGTCATTCCATTGCTGTGATTTATTGCCGCCATACTCTCCGCCAATGGAAATATAGGAAAAATTCATCACGATCGCGCAGGGACTCTTTTCGTCGCATGAGTCAACACGGGAACATCGCGCGCACGGCTAAAAATTTTTGCCGTTCTCCCTTCGATCACGTTGCACGCCTGAGGGTGCATGGCTAGAGTCCGCCTCCACCCCGGTCGTCAAGTCGGACGCCGACCTTTCCGATGGCCGGGGACACCCATCGGATATATTGCCGAAAATTTTTCGGCATAGGGCCGCCAGTTCGTAAGCGACGTTTTCGTTCCTGGTGTGCGTAAGTACTTTAGCGCGGTGCGCGAGTTCATTGCGCCGCTGACCGTGTGCGTTGTTTGATGTGTTGTACGCGTGAGTGATCGTCGGACCGCCGCTTGAGATAATCGGGGGCGCGTGACAGGCGAGGCAGGGGAGCCAGGCATGGCAGATCAATCGCAGCGCACTTCGGGGGAAGCTAGCGCTGCTCCGGGTGATGGATACGCCGGTGACGTTACCGCCGCGCAAGCGTGGAGCATCCTCAAGGATGCGCCCGACGCGTTGCTGGTCGATGTGCGCACGCAGCCCGAATGGGTCTTCGTCGGCGTGCCCGACTTGAGCTCGATCGGCAAGCGCGCGTCCTTCGTGCCGTGGCAGGTGTTCCCTTCCATGCAAGTCAATGCCGAATTCGCCAAGCAGGTCCAGGCCGCCGGCGCCGTGCCGGGCGCGCCGGTGCTGTTCCTGTGCCGCTCCGGCGCGCGCTCGCGCGCCGCCGCTATCGCGTTGAGCAAGCTGGGCTTCGACCGCGTCTACAACATTTCGGGCGGTTTCGAAGGCCCCCACGACGCCAATAAGCACCGCGGCGTGGCCGATGGCTGGAAAGCCGCCGGACTCCCTTGGGTTCAGGATTGAAAGAACAAATGAGCTTGGAGTCCGGCATTCCCATGTCTTCCCCGTCTTCGTCCGTCAGCGCCGCCACTGCCGCCCAGTGGGACCGCGTCCTGGGCCGTTTGCGTGTCGAATTCGGCGACGCTGTGTTCAAGAGCTGGCTGAAGCCGCTCACCTTCGCCAATGCCGGCGAAGGCGAAGTCGTCGTCAGCGTGCCGACGCGCTTCATGCGCGATTGGGTCGAGCGGCATTATCTCGACCGCATCCGCGCCATCTGGAGCGAGGAGAATTCCAGCGTGCGCGCGGTTTCCGTGCGCGTGCATCGTCCGGCGACGCCCAAGGCGGCGGCGCTCGGCCCCAACGGACTCGGCGTGCCGCAGAACGGCAATGGCAACGGCAATGGTGCCAGCAACGGGACTGGCAATGCCGCGAGCAACGGGAATGGGCACGCCGCCACGCCCCAGGCGCCGGCGGTTCACAGCGGCAGCGAAGACCGCGCCGACATTTCAGCGCCGCTCGATCCGCGCTTCACCTTCGAGAATTTCGTCGTCGGCAAATCGAACGAGTTCGCCTATGCCGCCGCCCGCCGTTTGGCCGAAGCCAAAACCGTGCCGTTCAACCCGCTGTTCCTCTACGGCGGCGTCGGCCTCGGCAAGACGCATCTGATGCACGCCATCGCCTGGGCGATCCGCGAGCGAAATCCGGCCAAGCGCGTGATCTATCTCTCGGCCGAGAAGTTCATGTACCAGTTCATTCGTGCGCTGCGCTTCCGCGACACCATGGCCTTCAAAGAACAGTTCCGCTCGGTCGACGTGCTGATGATCGACGACGTGCAATTCATCTCCGGGCGCGATTCGACGCAAGAGGAATTCTTCCACACCTTCAATGCCTTGGTCGATCAGAACAAGCAGATCGTGATATCCGCCGACAAGTCGCCATCCGACTTGGAAGGCATGGAAGACCGCATGAAGTCGCGTTTGGGTTGGGGTTTGGTCGCCGATATTCACCAAACCGACTACGAATTGCGCCTCTCCATCTTGCAATCGAAGGGCGAAAAGCTAGCCGGCGCCGGCGCCAACGTGCCGCCCAAGGTGCTGGAATTCCTCGCCCACAAGATCACCTCCAACGTCCGCGAGCTCGAGGGCGCGCTCAACCGCGTCGTCGCCCACGCCACCCTGGTCGGCCGCGAGATATCGCTGGAAACCGCCCAGGACGTGCTGCACGACCTGCTGCGCGCCAACGACCGCCGCGTCACCATCGAGGAAATCCAAAAGCGCGTTGCCGAGCATTTCAACATCCGCATCTCGGACATGTCCTCGGCCCGTCGCGCCCGCGCCGTGGCTCGCCCGCGCCAAGTGGCCATGTATCTCGCCAAGCAGCTCACCTCGCGCTCGCTCCCCGAGATCGGCCGCAAGTTCGGCGGTCGCGACCACACCACGGTGATGCATGCGGTGCGCAAGGTCGAAGAGCTGCGCGCCGGCGATTCGAGCTTCTCGGAAGACATCGATCTGTTGCGCCGGATGCTGGAAAGCTAAGCCAGTCGGGCGCGCCGGCGAGTGCTTGAAAAACCGCCCCTTTTGGGGCGGTTTTTTATTGCCAGCGAGGCCAACGCGGCGATGCCGGAAGGGCGCGATTCGCTTTGGGAATCCAAGCGGTTCTGTTACAATCGGCGACCGGCCGCGAGCCTGCTGTCGCCCGGCCCCGTTGGGGCTTTTCTCTCAACTTTCGAGAGGGCGATTCGCAGGGGCCAGGCCGGGCCCCGCCGATGCATCGCGCGGCGGCAACAGACGGCGGGAACCGATCCTTGATCCTTCAGCAGTTTTTCCAATCATGAAACTCACCATCGAACGCGCCGCCCTGCTGCGCGCCCTGGGCCACGTCCAGAGCGTCGTCGAACGCCGCAACACCATTCCGATCCTGTCCAACGTCCTGCTCGAGGCCCAGTCGGGCAAGCTCAAGTTGACGGCGACCGACATGGATCTGGCCATCGCCGAGGCGGTCGACGCCCAGGTGGCGACCGCCGGGGCCACCACAGCCTCCGCCCATACGCTCTACGACATCGTCCGCAAGCTGCCGGACGGCGCCCAGGTGGAGCTGGCCCAGAAGGGCGAAAACGCGCCGCTGACGATCCGCGCTGGGCGCTCGGTCTTCACCCTGCAATGCCTGCCGCCGGCCGATTTCCCGGTGATGACCAAGGACAAGCTGCCGCACGAGTTCACGGTGACGGCCGACGAGCTCAAGGGCCTGATCGACCATACCCGCTTCGCCATCTCCACCGAGGAGACGCGCTACTACCTGAACGGCATCTACCTGCATGCCAACAAGGAAGCCGGCGGCGTGCTGCGCGCCGTCGCCACCGACGGCCATCGCCTGGCCCGCTTCCAGGTGCCGATGCCCAAGGGCGCCGCCGAGATGCCGGGCATCATCATTCCGCGCAAGACCGTCGCCGAACTGCGCAAGCTGCTCGACGAGTCGGAAGGCAATGTCGAGCTGTCGCTGTCGGACACCAAAATCCGCTTCGCCTTCGGCGACGCCGCCATGACCTCCAAGCTGATCGACGGCACCTTCCCCGATTACGAGCGGGTGATTCCGTCGGGCAACGACAAGATCCTCGAAGTGCCCTGCAAGGCCTTCGCTTCCGCCGTCGACCGCGTCTCGACCATCTCGACCGAGAAGTCGCGCGCCGTGAAGCTGGCCGTCGGCAAGGGCTCTTTGACCCTGTCGGCCACCAGCCTGGACAACGGCAGCGCCGTCGAAGAGCTGGAGGTGAGCTTCGACGCCGAGCCGCTCGAAATCGGCTTCAACTCGCGCTACCTGCTCGACATCACCGAACGTATCGCCGGGGATAGCGTCCAATTCACCATGGCCGACGGCGCGTCGCCGACGTTGGTGCGCGACGTCGACGACGCCGCAGCGCTCTACGTCCTCATGCCGATGCGGGTTTGAGCCGGGCGTCACCCTGGAGGATTCGAGAACTGCACGCGCCTCTGCCCAGCGCTGAACGAGGTTCCGAGTCGGGCGTGCCGAACCTTGAGCCGCGTCCCGCGCATGTTGACGATCACGCGCGCCCCGCGCGCATCGAGAATAACGCGCGTCCCGCGCGGTTTGCCGTCACCCGTCTGGCGCTGACCGATTACCGCTGCTACGCCGCTCTGCGCCTCGAAACCGATGGCCGCAGCGTCGTCCTCGTCGGGCCGAACGGCGCGGGCAAGACCAATCTGCTCGAAGCGATTTCGTTCTTGGCGCCCGGGCGCGGCCTGCGCAACGCGCGGCTCGCCGAAGTCGACCGGCTGGGCAAGGAGCGCGCCGAATCCGCTTGGGCGGTGGCTGCGACCATCGCGACGCCGGACGGCGAGATCGCCGTCGGCACCGGGCGCGATCCGGCAATCAGCGCAGGCAGCGATGGCGAGGAGTCCGACCGCCGTGCCGAAAAGCGTCTGGTGCGGCTCGATGGCCAGCCGGCCAAGGGCGCCAGCCTGCTCGGCGAAGTGATGAGCGTGCTGTGGCTGACCCCGGCGATGGACCGTCTGTTCGTCGAGGGCGCTGCTGGCCGCCGACGCTTCTTGGACCGCTTGGTCTTCGGTCTCGATTCGGCCCATGCCGGGCGTATCACGGCCTATGAGCGCGCCATGCGCGAGCGCGCCAAGCTGTTGCGCGGCCCGCGTGAAGGCCGCGGCCCGGCCGATCCGCATTGGCTGGCGGCGCTCGAGCAAAGCATGGCCGAGCGCGCCATCGCCATCGCGGCGGCGCGTCTGGAGACTGTCGCTGCGCTGAATCTGGCGGCGGGAGAAGGATTGGGGCCGTTCCCGACCGCCGAGATCGCGGTCGAGGGCGAGACCGAGCGCTGGCTGGAGAGCCAGCCGGCGCTGGCCTGCGAAGAGCGTTTGATGGCGGCCCTGGCCGCTGCGCGCGGCCATGACGCCGAGACCGGCGGCGCCGGCAGCGGCCCGCACCGCAGCGATCTGGCGGTGACGCACGCGGCCCGGCGCATGCCGGCGCATCTCTGCTCGACCGGCGAGCAGAAGGCGCTGCTGACCGGCATCGTGCTGGCGAACTTGCGCTTGCAGGCGCGCCGGCCGCGCTTCGGCGGCCGCGCCGCCGTGCCGATCTTGCTGATGGACGAGGTGGCGGCGCATCTGGACGAAGCCCACCGCCGCGCTTTGTTCGCCGAGATCGACGCGCTTGGCGTGCAGGCCTGGATGACCGGCACCGATGCAGCGTTGTTCGCGCCGCTCGCCGAGACGGCGCAGATGTTCCGCGTCGCCGCCGCAACTGTTTCGAGAACGAGTTTCTGATTTTTTGATCGCGTGAGTTTTAGGGCGGAGCGCCGCCGAGAGAGATCGCCATGAGCACCGAGTCGCAGAAAAGCAAAGCCGATGCCGCCGAAGATTACGGCGCGGAATCGATCAAGGTCCTGAAGGGCCTCGATGCCGTGCGCAAGCGTCCCGGCATGTATATCGGCGACACCGACGACGGCTCGGGCCTCCACCACATGATCTACGAAGTGGTCGACAACTCGATCGACGAAGCGCTCGCCGGCTATTGCGACCGCGTCGAGGTGACGCTCAATTCCGACGGCTCGGCGACGATCCGCGACAACGGCCGCGGCATCCCGACCGAGATGCACAAGGAAGAAGGCGTCTCGGCGGCGGAGGTCATCATGACCCAGCTCCACGCCGGCGGCAAATTCGACCAGAACACCTATAAAGTTTCCGGCGGCCTGCATGGCGTCGGCATCTCGGTCGTCAACGCGCTGTCGGAGCATCTCGATCTGCGCGTCTGGCGCGGCGGCAAAGAGCATTATATGCGCTTTCGCATGGGCGATGCCGAGGCGCCGCTCGCGGTGGTCGGCGACGCGCCGATCGAGGCCGACAAGGACGGCAAGGATGGCCCGCGCACCGGCACGGAAGTGACCTTCTATCCGTCCGACAAGATTTTCACCAAGACGGTGTTCGACTTCGAGACGCTGGAGCATCGCCTGCGCGAGCTGGCCTTCCTCAATTCCGGCGTCAAGCTGACGCTGACCGACGCGCGCTCGGTCGACGAGCCCAAGGTCGTCGAGCTGCATTACGAAGGCGGCTTAGAGGCCTTCGTGCAATATCTCGACCGCTCGAAGGTGGCGCTGCATCAGCCGGTGATCTATGTCACAGGCGAGAAAGACGGTATCGTCACCGAAGTGGCGATGGAGTGGAACGACAGCTATCACGAGAACACGCTGTGCTTCACCAACAACATCCCGCAGAAGGACGGCGGCACGCACCTGGCCGGTTTCCGCGGCGCGTTGACGCGCAGCTTGAACAACTACGTGACGCAATCGGGCGTCGGCAAAAAAGAGAAGCTGCAGATCACCGGCGACGACATGCGCGAAGGTTTGACCTGCGTCCTGTCGGTCAAGGTGCCCGATCCGAAGTTCTCGTCGCAGACCAAGGAAAAGCTGGTCTCCTCCGAAGTGCGTCCGGTCGTCGAGTCGGTCGTCAACGACAAGCTCGGCCAGTGGTTTGAGGAGCATCCGCTGGAAGCCAAGAAGATCGTCGGCAAGGCGATCGAGGCCGCCGCCGCGCGCGAAGCGGCGCGCAAGGCGCGCGACCTGACGCGCCGCAAGGGCATCCTCGACATCTCGTCGCTGCCCGGCAAGCTGGCGGACTGCCAGGAACGCGACCCGGCGAAATCGGAACTGTTCATCGTCGAGGGCGATTCGGCCGGCGGCTCGGCCAAGCAGGGCCGCAACCGCGCCAACCAGGCGATTCTCCCCTTGCGCGGCAAGATTCTGAACGTCGAGCGCGCGCGCTTCGACAAGATGCTCGGCTCGGCGGAAATCGGCACGCTGATCACGGCGCTCGGCACCGGCATCGGCAAAGAGGACTTCAACGTCGACAAGGCGCGCTACCACAAGATCATCATCATGACGGACGCCGACGTCGACGGCAGCCATATCCGCACCCTGCTGCTGACCTTCTTCTACCGCCAGATGCCCGAACTGATCGAGCGCGGCTATCTCTATATCGCGCAGCCGCCGCTTTACCGCTCCAAGCGCGGTAATTCCGAGCAGTATCTGAAGAACGACCGCGAGCTGGAGAACTTCCTGATCGACACCGGCCTCGAGGGCACGGTGCTCAACATGCGCGACGGCAGCCAGCGCGCCGGCGACGACCTGCGCGCCATCGTCGAGCAGTCGCGCGACGCGCGCGGCTATCTCAGCGCCCTAGCGCGCCGCGCCGGCAGCAACATCCTGGTCGAGCAGGCGGCCATCGCCGACATGCTCACCGAGGAAGCCTTCGCCGACAAGGCGCGCGCCGCCGAAGCCGCGACCTATCTCGCCAAGCGCCTCGACGCCACCTCGCCGGCGCTTGAGCGCGGCTGGACCGGCAGCTTGGATGCCGCCGGCGACATGGCGTTCCGCCGCGTGCTGCGCGGCGTGCCGCAGACCTTGAAGATCGATGCCCGCCTAATCCGCAGCGCCGAAGCGGCCAAGCTGCACGGCATGTCGGCCTTCTTGCAGGAGACCTTCCTCGGCTTCGCCAAGCTCAAGCACAAGGACGACGAGACGGTGATCACCGGCCCGACCGAACTGGTCGAAGCGGTGATGGACGTCGGCCGCAAGGGCCTCGCCATCCAGCGCTACAAGGGTCTCGGCGAGATGAACCCCGAGCAATTGTGGGAGACCACGCTCGATCCGGAAGCCCGCACGCTGTTGCAGGTGAAGGTCTCGCACGCCGATTCGAGCGAGGGCATTTTCTCGACGCTGATGGGCGATGCCGTCGAGCCGCGCCGCGACTTCATCCAGACCCACGCCTTGGAAGTCGCCAACCTGGACGTCTAACGGGGTTGGGAACTTTTGCCTCTTGGCGCGGTTTAAGCAGCAGGGGGCCGTGTATTTTGCGTGACGGGTCGCCTCGGCCTTTCGCCGTTGGCGCAGGCTGTGCCACAACCTCGCCATAAACGGCTTTTAGACAGCCCCAAATAGCCAAGCATCCGCAGTTTCAGAGGCCTGTCGCCCGATGGCGAACCGTCGCAAACCTTCGCGCTACGATAATAAGCCCGACCGCCCCTCGGGCGGCTGGGACGATGAGCGCCCGCGCCGCAAGAAAAGCGGCGGCACGTCGGCCAGTCCCTTCGCCGGCGTCAGCGCCTTTTTCGGCGGCCTGTTCAAGCGCTCTTCCACGCCGGCGGGCAAGGGCAAGACGGGCGCGAAGCGATCCCTCGGCCGCCGCATCGCCTTCGGCACGCTGAAATGGGGCTTCATCGCCGGCATCTGGGGCGCCTTGGCGCTCGGCGGCGTCATCGCCTATTACGCCTATGACATGCCGCGCATGGACGGCATCCCGCAGCTCGCCAAGCGTCCGGCGGTGACTTTGCTCGCGCGCGACGGCACGCCCTTCGCCTATTTCGGCGACTCGTCGGCGCCGCCGGTGCCGGTCAAGGAGATGTCGCCCTATCTGCCGCAAGCGGTGATGGCGATCGAGGATCGGCGCTACTACAGCCATTTCGGCATGGACCCGATCGGCCTGCTGCGCGCGATCTACGCCAACATCCGCGCCGGCGGCGTGACGCAGGGCGGCTCGACCATCACCCAGCAACTCGCCAAGAACCTGTTTCTCACGCCCGAGCGCACGCTCAAGCGCAAGATCCAAGAGGTGCTGGTCGCCTTCTGGCTCGAGAATCATTACAGCAAGGACGAGCTGTTCACGCTCTATCTCAACCGCGTTTATCTCGGCGCCGGCACCTTCGGCGTCGTGGCGGCGGCCGACCGCTACTTTGACAAGAAGGTACAGGAGCTGACGCTGCCCGAGGCGGCGATGCTCGCCGGCTTGCTGCAAGCGCCGTCGCGCTATGCGCCGACCCGCGACATGGCGCGCGCCGAACGCCGCGCCGACGTGGTGCTCGCCGCCATGGCCGACGCCGGTTTCATCACGCCGGCGCAAGCCAAGGCGGCGCAGGCCGAGCCGGTGAAACTGGCGCGCCAGAGCGACCGCATCGGGCGCTATTTCGCCGATTGGGCGCTCGATCAGGTCAACGGCTATGTCGGCGGCGTCACCTCCGACATCACCGTGCAGACCACCATCGATCTCAACATCCAGCGCGCCGCCGAGCAGAAGCTGGCGCAGCTCATCAAGACCAATGGCGAGAAGTTCGCCGTCGATCAGGGCGCCATCCTCGTCATGGATCCGGCGGGCGCGGTGCGCGCCATGGCCGGCGGCGTCGATTATGCGGCAAGCCAGTTCAACCGCGCGACCCGCGCGCTGCGCCAGCCCGGCTCGGCCTTCAAGGTCTTCGACTATGTCGCCGCGCTCGACGCCGGCATGACGCCCGACAGCGGTTTCACCGATGCGCCATTCCGCGTCGGCGACTATGCGCCGCGCAATTACGAAGGCACCTATCGCGGCCCGGTGACGATGGAGCAGGCGGTGGCCCATTCGGTCAACACCGTGGCGGTGCAGGTGCTGCAACAGGTCGGCGTCGATCGCGTCATCCAATGGGCGCGCCGGCTCGGCATCACCTCGCCGCTCAAGCGCGAGTCGGGCTTGGCGCTCGGCGCCAGCGAAGTGACGCTGCTGGAAATCACCTCGGCCTACGCCGCCTTCGCCAACGAAGGCGCCGGCGTCTGGGCTTACGGCGTCACCGAAGTGAAGGACAGCTTCGACACGGTGGTCTATCGCCGGCTCGGCTCGGGCCCCGGCCTGCGCATGAGCCCGCGCATGATCGCCGACATGAACCGCATGCTCGGCGCGGTGATTTCCTACGGCACCGGCCGCGCCGCCAACATCGGCCGCCCGGCCTACGGCAAGACCGGCACCAACGAGGATTACCGCGACGCCTGGTTCGTCGGCTACAGCGCCGACTATGTCGCCGGCGTCTGGCTCGGCAACGACGACCGCACGCCGATGAAACGCGTCGCCGGCGGCGGCCTGCCGGCGCAGCTATGGCGCGATGTCATGCTCGAAGCGCATAAGGGCTTGCCGTCGCGCGGCGTGAATTCCGCGCCGATCATGGCCGACGCCTACACGCCGCCGCAGGCATCCGGCGGTTCCGTGTGGGACAATCTGTTCGGCGCGGTGATGTCGCTTGGCGGCGGTAGCCAACCGCGCAACGCCGAGCCGCGCGCCACTGAACAGCGCCGTCCGGCGCCGCCGATCGTGCGCTACGAATATCCCTCTGATCGCGAAAACCGTTAAAGGCTAGCCTTGGCGTTGCAGCGCCGCGCCGTTTGCCGCGAGCCAGCGGCGCGCGCTATCTGCATGGGGCGTCAGGCCATCGACCACCTGCCAGAACCGCGCGCTGTGGTTCATCTCGGCGAGATGGGCGACTTCGTGGCTGACGACGTAGTCGAGCACCTCGGGCGGCGCGAACACCAGCCGCCAGCAGAACGAGAGGCTGCCGTCGCTCGAGCAACTGCCCCAACGCGAGCGCGAATCGCGCAAGGTGACGCGCTTGTGCTTTTTGCCGATAAGGGCGGCGCGCTCGGCCGCCAGCGGCAGGATGGCGCGGCGCGCCTCGGCCTTCAACCAGCGCAGCACGCGGCCGCGCAGCAGCGCCGCCTCGCCGCCGACGCGCAACAGGCCGTCTGTCTCGATCAGGCGGGCGCCGAGGTCGGGCGCATGGCGGATCGTCACGGCACGGCCCAGCACCTGCAGCACCGCGCCATCGGCGAAGGCTTGGCGCGGCGGCAATTCGGCGAGCTTGGCCTGCAGCCAGTCGGCTTTGCTGCGCGCGAACTCCAATCCTTCGGCGAGCGCCACATGGGTCGGCAGCACCAGGATGGCGCAGTCGTGGGCGGCGTCGATGCGCAGCGTCATGCGCCGGGCGCGGCGGTTGCGCTTGGCCTTGAGCGCGATGTCGCCCTGCGGCGTCGCGATCACCGCGTCATGGGTCTTGGCGACCCGCTTGGCCGCCAACGTCTTCTTCGGGCGGGTAAAGAAGTTCATGCGAGATCAAGCGAGCCAGCGCGCGCCACGGCGGCCGCGCTTTCGGCATCGCTCAGCGGCAGGAACGGCGGGCGGACATTGCGCCAGGAGGGCGTGCCGCGGCCATGCGCGAGTAGCGCTTTCATCGTCGGAATCTGCGGCGCGCCATCGAGCGATTTGCGTTTGGCGGTCAGCGCCTCCTGCGAAGCTTGTGTCGCGTCGCCGGCGCCTTCGGCCAACCACAGCCGGTAGGTTTCGGCGGTCGCCGCCGGGAAGATGTTGCTGCCTGCCGTGATGCAGCCGACACCGCCGGCTTCCAACAAGGGCAGCAGCAGCGTCTCGCTGCCAGAAAAGACTCGGAAGTCGGGCGTCAGCTTCAGCATGGCGATCATGTTGGCGAGATCGAGGGCGCTGTCTTTCGCGCCGGCGATGATCGGTCCGAAGTCCTGGCGCAGGCGGACGATCAGCTTGTGCGGCACCGGCACGGCCGAGGTTTGCGGGATGTGATAGAGGTAAATGCGCAAATGATCACTGCCGCCGCCTTCGATCAGCCGCGCGTAATAGGCGTAAAGCCCGTCCTCGCTGGGGTTTTTGAAGTAGTAGGGCGGCAGCACCAACACATGCGGCGATCCGGCTTCGACGGCGCGCCGCGTCAGCGCGATGGCGTCGGGCAGAGCGCAAGCGCCGCTGCCGAGGATCAGCTTGTCGCCGCCGATGCCGGCCTGGGTCAGCGCGTCCAAAATCCCGAACCGTTCGGCGAGCGACAGCGACGCGGCTTCGCCGGTGGTGCCCAGCGCGGCGATGCCGTCGCAGCCCTGGGCGAGCAGCCAGCGGCAATGATCGAGATAGGCGGCGTGATCGACCGAGAGATCGTCGTTGAAGGGTGTCAGGACGGCGGAGAAGACGCCGCGCGGATCGGTCATCGCGCTATACCCGTCACTATTCCGGCCAATCGACGATATGGTCTTTCAAATCGCCGGCCTTGCCTTCGGGGATGGCGCGGCCGCGCACCGACATGCCGGCCTTATGGACGCTCTCGGGATCGCCCGAGACCAGCGGGTGCCACCATTCGAGGTCTTTGCCTTCGGAAATAAGGCGATAGCCGCAGGTCGAAGGCATCCATTTGAGCTTATCGACCAGCTTGAAGGTCAGCTTGATGCAGTCGGGCACGTACTTCTTGCGCTCGGGATATTTCGTGCATTTGCAGCTATGGATATCGAGCAGCTTGCAGGCAGCTTCGGTGTAATCGACCTCGCCGGTCTCTTCGTCTTCCAATTTCAGCAAGCAGCATTTGCCGCAATTGTCGCACAGCGACTCCCATTCGGGCCGCGTCATCTCGGCCAGCGTCTTGCGCTGCCAGAAGGGGGCGTCAGGAGAGAGGGGTTTGCGACGTCTGACCATCGGCAGAGTCTAGCGCAACCCGCGCATCTGGGCGATCAAATGCACGAAAGAACCCATGACCCGACCGTCGCGCAGGCCATGACGACCGAGGTCCTGGCCGGCGGCGTCCTGCGCCGCGAATAGCGGCTCGCCGGCTTCGTGCAGGATGCTGGCGTAGTGGAATTCGTGGCCGCGAAAGCGTTGGCCGCTGGGACCCAAGGGCGTATCCGCCGCCAAAGCGACCTGGCGATAGCCGAGATGCAATTTGCGCGCGGCGAAGCTGGTCGAGAGGCGCAACAATCCAGCCATGGCGTGGGCCTGGCCGTCCGCGTCGGTCAGGCTGTCGCCCATCACCATGTAGCCGCCGCACTCGCCGTGTATCGCCGCGCCGCGCGCCGCCGCCGCGCGCAAGCCGCCGAGAAAATGCGCGTTCGCGGCGAGCTTGCCGGCGTGCAGTTCGGGGTAGCCGCCGGGCAGATAGACGGCGTCGGCTTGTGGATCGGGAGTCTCGTCGGCGAGCGGCGAGAAGAAACGCAACTCCGCGCCGGCTCGCCGCCAGCCCGCCAATAGTGCCGGATAGGCGAAGGCGCAGGCGTCGTCGCGCGCCACGGCGATGCGCTGTCCCAAGGGCGCGACGAGCGGCGCGTCGCTGGCGGCGGCGAGGGTCGCGGCTCGGGCCAGCGCAGTCAGCGCGGCGAGATCGATGTGGCGCTGGGCGAGATCGGCGACGCGGTCGATGACGCCCTCGAGGTCGGCGGTTTCGCGCGCCTGCACCAGGCCGAGATGGCGCGACGGCAAGGCGAGATCGGCGGTTTGCGGCAGAGCGCCGAGCACAGGCAATCCGAGCGGCGCGAGGGCTTCGCGCAGCAGGGCTTCATGGCCAGCGCCCGAAACACGATTCAGGATGGTGCCGGCGACGGTGATATCGGCGCGGTGGCGCGCGAAGCCTTCGACCAACGCCGCGAGGCTGACGCCTTGGCCCTTGGCATCGACGACGAGAATCACAGGCAGGCCGAGCCGCGCCGCGAGATCGGCGGTCGAGCCGTCGCCGCGCTGCCCTTGCCAGCCGCGCGCACCGTCGAACAGGCCCATGACGCCTTCGCCGATAACGAGGTCGGCGGACGCGGCGTGATGGCGCAACAATGCGGCGAGCATCGCATCGTCCATCGCCCAGCCGTCGAGATTGATGCAGGCGTCGCCGAGCGCTGCTGAATGAAACGCCGGATCGATATAATCGGGCCCCGTCTTGAAGGCGGCGATTCGCTGTTCGCTGCGCGCGAGCGCACGGATAAGTCCCATTGTGATCAGGGTCTTGCCCGATCCCGTGGCGGGCGCTGCAATGATGAAACCGGCGAACATCGCCGCACCGTCGAGCATCATATGATCTAAGTCAATCGCCGCCGCCTGTTGGGGTAATGCTTCGCGGCAAATGCGTCGCGGCTGGCGGTCGGCGCCGTGCTGGTCGTGCCGGTGATGCTCGGCTATATCGCCTACAGCTATTGGGTGTTTCGCGGCAAGGTGAAGGCCGGTGAGGGCTACCACTAAGTCGTCGTTTTAGACCGGCGTTTTCCTGAACGGATCGGGCGTCAATTTGCGCCCCGCCATCGCGCCGAGCCAATCGAGCGAGGCGCGCAATTCGACGACTCGGCCGATCACCACCATGGCGGGCGGCGGCGGGTTGGCCGCCGCGCAATCCTTCACGCAAGCGCCGAGCGTGGTTTCCAGCACGGTTTGATCGGGCGTCGAGGCTTTGCTGATGATCGCCATCGGTTCGGCGGCACCGCGTCCGGCGGCGAGCAATTTCTCGACGATGGCGGCGAGGTTTTGCACCGCCATATAGATCACCAGCACCGGCGAGCCTTTGGCGAGCGCTGCCCAGTCGAGATGTTCGGGCAGGTTGCCGCCGGCCTGATGGCCGGTGACGAAGGTGACGGCGGCATTGACGTCGCGGTGCGTCGCCGGGATGCCGGCATAAGCCAAGCCGCCAATGCCGGCCGTGATGCCCGGCACCAGGCGGAAGGGGATGCCGGCGGCGACGAGCGCCAAAGCCTCCTCGCCGCCGCGCCCGAAGACGAAGGGATCGCCGCCCTTCAGCCGCAAGATGCGTCGCTCGCTGCGTGCCAATTCGACCAGCCGCTGGGAGATGTCGGTTTGCTTGGACGAGGGCTTGCCGCCGCGCTTGCCGGCATAGATCAGTTCGGCGCCCGGCTTGGCGGCGCTGAGGATGCGCTTGTCGACCAGGGCGTCATAGACGACGACATCGGCTTGGGCGAGGCCGTTAAGGGCATGGAGCGACAAGAGCCCCGGATCGCCGGGGCCGGCGCCGACCAGCCACACCCAGCCGGGCAGGAATGTCGGCATCTCGAACGGCACGGTAAGCATTAGACGGTCGGCATGATGAGGCGGGTGGCTCCCTGAAGCGGCGCGCTGGGCTATAATCGGCAGATTATGTCAGACACGCCGACAAGAAAACCGGCCAAAGTGACTTTGCTGATTCTTGGCGGCAGCGCCGAGGCGGCGACTTTGGCGCAAGCTGCCGTCGAGCGCTTCGGCAAGACGATGCGCGTGTTGACCTCGTTCGCCGGCCGCACGGCGGCGCCGAAAAAGACCGCCGGCGAGATGCGAGTCGGCGGCTTCGGCGGCGTCGAGGGGCTGACGGACTATCTGCAAGCTGAGAATGTGCGGCTGGTGATTGACGCCTTGCATCCTTTCGCCACCACCATGGCGCGCCATGCGGTGGAGGCCTGTGAAGCAGCTTCGGTGCCGCGCCTGGCGCTGCGCCGGGCACCCTGGATTGCACAAGCCAGCGATCAATGGCTTGAGGTCGCCGACGCGTCTCAGGCGGCGCAGCTTTTGTCTCTGCGGGGCGTCAAGCGCGTGTTCCTGGCCAGCGGCCTTAAGGATATGGCCGCCTTCGCGGGCCTACCGAACATCTGGTTCCTGGTGCGGCTCGCCGATCCGCCGCCGCAACCATTGCCGCTCGAATGCCACGGCACGATCTATGCGCGCGGACCGTTCGACGCCGGGCAGGACGAGCTGCTGCTCCAGCGCCATGGCATCGAGGCGGTGGTGAGCAAGAACAGCGGCGGCAAGGCAAGCGTCGCCAAGATCGTCGCGGCGCGCGCGCTGAACATTCCCGTGGTGATGATCGCGCCGCCAGCCCCGCCGCCCGGCGAGGTGGCGTCTGCCGTGCCTGCTGCCGTCGCTTGGATCGCGCGGCAACTTAAAATCTAATCGGCTTACCTATTCGGCCTTGGGCCGCAGCACATGGTCATGGTCGGCGGCATAGAGACGGCTTTCCGCCGCGCCATGGCTGCCGAGATCGCGTCCGACCAGGATCAGCGCCGTGCGGGTGATGCCGCTGGTCTTCGCCATCTCGCGGATCGTCGCCAACGTGCCCTTGAGGATCATCTCGTCCGGCCAGGTCACGCGATAGGCGACGACGCAGGGGCAATCGGTGCCGTAATGCGGCGTCAGCTCGCGCACCACCTTGGCGAGATTGTTGATCGAGAGATGAATGGCCAGAACCGCACCGCTCGCGCCGAGCTTGGCCAAATCTTCACCCGGCGGCATGGCCGAGGCGCGCACGGCGGTGCGCGTGAGAATCACCGTTTGGCTCCGCTCGGGCAGGGTCAGCTCGCATTTGAGCGCCGCCGCCGCCGCCGCATAGGCCGAGACGCCCGGCGTGATGTCGTAGGGGATCTTCAAAGCGTCGAGCCGTGCCATTTGCTCGGCGATGGCGCCATAAAGCGACGGATCGCCCGAATGGACACGCGCGACCTCCTCGCCCTTGCCGTGGGCCTCTGTGATCAGCGCCATGATCTCGTCGAGATGCAGCGATGCTGAATCGACGACGCGCGCGCTGCTGGCCGCTTCCTCGACCACTTCGCGCGGCACGAGGGAGCCGGCATAGATCACCAGCGGGCAGCAGCGGATGAGATTGAGCGCGCGTAGCGTGATGAGATCGGGAGCGCCGGGGCCGGCGCCGATGAAATGCACGGTCATTTTTTTGCTTTCAAGTGCTTCACGGCATAGCCGCGCGGCGTATAGAGCCAGTCTTGCGTGCCACGCTTCATGGCCTTGCTGGTCGAGGCGCCGATCATCACCAGCGTCGTCATGCCGGCGGATTCGGCGCGCAAATCTTTCAGCGCGATAGTTTGCAGCTTCTCGGTGGGCCGGCCGAGATCATGGGCGAGCAGGACCGGCGTCTGGGGCCCGCGCGCCGCCATCAAGATGTCGCGTGCCGTGATAATCAGTTCACGCCGCCGCAGAGACACCGGATTGTAGAGCGCGACAACGAAATCGCCGGCTGCCGCGGCGCGCAAGCGCTGTTCGATGGCGGTGCGCGGCGTCAGCAGGTCCGACAGCGAAATGGCGCAGAAATCATGGCCCAACGGCGCGCCGGCGCGCGCGGCGGCCATCTGCATGGCGGAAATGCCGGGCCGCACATGGATGGCGACGCGATTCCAGGCCGGCTTGTCGGCGCGATCCAACATTTCGAACAAGGGTGCCGCCATGGCGTATATGCCCGGATCGCCCGACGAGATCAGCGCGACGCGCTTGCCCTTGGCGGCGAGATCGAGCGCGAGTTTCACGCGCGCTTCTTCCGCGCCCAACGGCAACGCATGGCGCGCGGCTGCGGCGATCAGATCGCCCGCGAGATCGAGATAGAGTTGGTAGCCGACCACGTCGGTCGCCTGCAGCAAGGCCTCGCGCGCATCGGGCGTGAGGTAGGCGGCGTCGCCCGGGCCGAGGCCGACGATGTCGAGGCAGCCTTGCGGCGTGCCTACGCGCTCGCCGTCGATGATCTTAGACGCGCGCGCGATGGCGACGGTAGCGCGTTTCGAGGCGGTCTTCGGGACGATCAAGGCCCCGCGCGCGCCGACGGCGGCGAGCGCCGCGCCTTCGGCGACGCCGTGGCAGCCGACCGCCTTGAAAACCACAGCGGAAGGGTTTTTCAAACGCGGCGTTTCGCGCTCGAGCTTCGCCGCCGTGAAGAAGCGCGCCGGCACGCCGAGATCGGCGGCGAGGGCATGAACCGCCGCCTCGTCGGCCTTGAGATCGAGCGAGACGACGCAGGAGACGGATTCGGGCGCCAGCTCTTGCGCCTTTAGGGTTTTGCGTGCGAGGGCGATCACTTCCTTGGCCGACACGCCGCGCTCGCTGCCGACGCCGATGGCTAGCGTGCGCGGATGATAGATCAGTTCCAGCTTGCCCGGCTTGGTCGCTTGATCGGTCACGCGCAATGTCACGCGCGCTTTGGCCGAAATCTTCAACTTGGCTTTCTTGAGCCAAGGCGCGTCGCCGACGAGGCGGGCCGGTTCGCCGGCGAGCAGCGCTGCGGCGACGGCTTTCGCGGCCTTCGGATTGGCGAGGCGGTAGCCCGCCGGCGGTTCGTCGAGCGCCAATCCGAGGGCGACGTCGCCGGCGGTGGTGACGGCGGCGCGGGTTTTGAGCGTTTTGGCGATGCGTTGTGCCAGCGCATTCGCCCCGTGATGACCGCCGAGCAAAGGCACCACCGATTTGCCGTCGGCGCTCAGCGCAATTACAGGCGGCTCGACGCGCTTGTCGGCGAGCAAGGGCGCTAGCGCGCGAATCAAGATGCTCGCCGCCATGACACCGACAATAGTCTGGCCATCGGCAAACAGTTTGCCGAGATGGGCGAGGGTCGCCGTGAAAGCGACATCGGCTTTGATGCGGGAGGACAGGCCGTGGACCTTTGCGTCAGGCAGCGTCTTTTGCAGCTTGCGGGCGAGCGCCAGGCCCCCTTGATCGAGAACGATAATCGCAATGGGTTTGGGCGCGATCATCGGATGGAGTCCTCGGCGCGGCGCACCAGCACGATGGAGAAATAGGGCGCCGCGTCTTCGGCCAAGTCCGTCAGTTTGAACTGGCGCTGTTCGGCAAAGCCAATGCGCTCGATGTAATCGGCGCGCGCGAGCAGACCGGCGGCGGCCAAAGCGCGCTTGAGCTTCGGCAGATGGCGGCCGACCTTGAGCACGGCGGCGGCCTCGCAGGCTTGCAGGCGCGCGGTCAAGTCGGCTTCGGGGAGCGTCGCCGGAATCAGCGTCAGGCTCTCGTTGCCGGCGACCAGCGGCCGGTTCAATGCGGCGGCGGCGGCGTTGAGCGAGGATATGCCGGGCACGACGACGACCGGCCAATCCTCGGCCAACCGGGCGAAGAGATACATGAAGGAGCCGTAGAGGAAGGGATCGCCTTCGCACAGGACGGCGACGTCGCGCCCGGCTTGCAGATGCGCGGCGATATCGCGCGCGGCCATGTCATAACGCTCCTCGTTGGCGTCATGGGCGGCGCGGATGTCGATGGCGAAGGGCAGCTCTTTGCGTCCTTCTGGGATATGCGACGCCGCGATGTTGCGCGCCATGCTCTCGCCGGATGTCGTCGCCGGATAGGCAATGACGGGCGCCGCCTGCAGAACCTTCAGCGCCTTGAGCGTGATGAGATCGGGATCGCCTGGGCCGACGCCGAGGCCGTAGAGGGTGGCCATGGTTCAGCCCTTGATGCTGTGGAGTTGCGTGATGGGAAGCAACGCGCGCCAGCCGCGCGATTCTTGCTCGTCGATACGCGAGATGGCGATGCAGATCAAGTCGCCACCATGCAACGAGCGATGTTTGACCAGGGCGGCGAGGCTGGCATCGGTGACGGCGTTGGCGACGAGGCGTCCGCCGGCGGGCAAAGCGGCCCAGCAGGCTTCCAACAACCCTGGCGCGCTGATGCCGCCGCCAAGAAAGATCGCGTCGGGCGGCGGCAGGCCGGCGAGCGCCGCCGGCGCTTCGCCGCGGACGATCTGCAGGTCGGGCGCGCCGAGCGCCAGGGCGTTGCGGGCGATGCGGTCGGCGCGGACGGGATCGCGTTCGATGGCGACCGCTTTCATGGTCGGATCAGCGCGCAGCCATTCTATGGCGATGGAGCCGGCGCCGGCGCCGACGTCCCACAGCATCTCGCCGGGCTTGGGCGCGAGGGTCGAGAGCGTCACGGCGCGGGTCTCGCGCTTGGTGATCTGGCCGTCATGTTCGAAGGCGTCGTCGGGCAGACCCGGCGTGAGCGGTCGCAGGATCGGCGCGGGGCCGGGCAGACATTCGACGGCGAGCGTCACCAAATCGCGGGTGCGCGGCACGGCCCATTGGTCGGCGCTGGCGGCGATGACGGTTTCATCGAGCCCGCCGAGATGCTCGAAGGCGGCGATGCGGCTCGGGCCGAAGCCGCGCGCCGTCAGCAGGGCGGCGAGATCGGCGGCAGTCGCGCCGTCCTGCGTCAGGATCAGCAGCTTTGCGCCGGGCTGGATATGGCGCTGCAATGCCGCGAGCGGACGGCCATGGACGGACAAATCGACCGCATCCTGGCGCGCCCACATCATGCGGGCGCAGGCTAGGGTGAAGGCCGAGTGATGCGGGATCACGCGTAACTCGCCTGGCGCGAAGCGGCGGAGAAAGGTCGCGGCGATGCCGTAATGCAGCGGATCGCCGCTGGCCAGCGCGACGACGCGTTTGCCGCGATATTCGGCGAGCTTGTCGAGCGCCGCTTCGATCGGCGATTGCATCGCGATGCGCGGCGCGCCGGTGTGAGGCGCCATCTCCAACTGGCGGTCGCCGCCGGTCAGCACTTCGGCATTGTCGATCAGGGTGCGCAAAGCTGGCGGCAAATCGTCCAACCCATCGACGCCGACGCCGATCACGGTGAGCCAGGGATTCACGGCGACGGCGCGTTGGTCAGCGCGTCGCCAGCCAGGGCGTTGACGGCGGCGGCGGCGAGCGCGCTGCCGCCGAAGCGGCCGCGCAGGGTCACGAAGGGAATGTCGCCGGCATCGCGGATCAAAGCATCCTTCGATTCGGCGGCGCCGACGAAGCCGATGGGAAAGCCGAGGATCAAGGCCGGCTTGGGCGCGCCCTCACCCAGCAGTTCGAGCAAGCGAAAGAGCGCGGTCGGCGCGTTGCCGATGGCGACGATGGCGCCCGCCAGATGCGGCTGCCAAAGATCGACGGCTGCTGCCGTGCGGGTGTTGCCGATGCGGTGGGCGATGGCGTCGACGTCTGCATGGTCGAGCGTGCAGATGATTGGGTTCGCGGCGGGCAGGCGGGCGCGGATGATGCCTTCGGCGGTCATGCGGCCATCGCACAGGATCGGCGCGCCGGCCAGAAGCGCGGCACGGCCCATCGCCAAAGCGCCGGGTGATGCGACGATGTCCTTGGCAATATCCGGCAGGGCGCAGGCGTGGATCAAGCGCAGCGCCAAAGGTCGCAGGTCCGAGGCCAGATGCGACAGATCTACGGCTTGCTCGACCGCCGCCTGGCTGGCGCGATAGATCGCCTGCGGGTCGCGGATATAGTCGTAGGCGGTCATGTGGCTTTAGCCGCGCGGACCATGCGGATGGGCATGGTCATGATCATGCGTAGGGTCATGCGGATGATCGTGGCCATGGACGTGTCCGTGGCCGTCATGATCATGATGATCATGGCTGTCGCCGGGCGCGCGGACATGATGGTGATGGCCGACCTGGGCTTGGCCGGCGGCGGCCTCGTAACCCAGCACCTGCTCGCGGTATTTGCACAGGCGGCAGTTCATCACGTTCATGCCGATGTCGGTCTCGCCCATGCGCTCGACGATGGTCTCGATCACCAGCGGGTGGTCTTTCAAGTAATCGGCCTTGAGAATTTCGATCTCGGGATGGCGCAGGGCGGCCTCGTCGGCGGCCGCATAGACGCGTTTCACCAGCACGCCGGTGAACAGGAAATAGGGAAAGACGACGATGCGCTTGAAGCCGAGCCTCGCGGCGCGGTCGAGCGCCGCGCCGACTTTCGGCTCGGTGACGCCGGAGAAAGCGACTTCGGCCCAGCCGTAGCCGAGGCCCTCCCACAACATGCGCGCCAGCTTCGAGATATTGCCGTTGGCGTCGGGATCGTTGGTGCCGCGGCCGACGACGAGCAATAGGCTGTCGGCGCGGGCGATGCCGCGGGCGGACATTTCCTCGGCTTCCGTGATGCGCGCGGCGGCGGCGGCGATCAATTTCGGCTCGAGCGCCAATTCGCGGCCGAATTCGACGGCGACGTCGGGCCGGATGGCGGCGAAGCTGTTGAGCTCCGAAGGAATGTCGTTCTTCACATGGCCGGCGGCGAACAGCATGATCGGCAGCGCGATGATCTTGCGTGCCCCCTGATCGTAGAGCGCATCGAGGCTGCTGCCGATGTTGGGAGACGCGAATTCGAGATAACCCCGCTCGACCGGCATCGGCGCCAAACGCCGGGTCACGGCCTGGCGAAAGGTCTCGAACTCGGCGACGCCTTCGCCATCGCGGCTGCCGTGGCCGCAGAGCAGCACGGCGGTTTTCGCGTCGTTCATTCTTGTGTCGCTCATTTTCGTTTCGGGAGTCATGGCTTGCCTTTGTGATGGACGGCGCAGGGCCGAATCCCCAGGATGCGGCCATGCTGACCGATCTTCTGAGCTCTGAGTTTACCGTATCGACGCAGCAGATGCTGCGGGATCTCGTGCCGGGGCCGGGCGGCCCGCCGCCGGCGCTGTTGTTGCTGCTCGCCTTGATGCTGGACTGGCTCACGGCCGGATTCGGCTGGCTGTGGCGCGCGCTGCCGCATCCAGTCGCCGCGATCGGCGCTCTGGTCGGCGGGTTGGAACGCCGGCTCAACCGTGATGGGCGTTCGGTCGGCGCCTTGCGCACGCGCGGCGCATTGACGGTGCTGATCGTCGTCGGCCTGGCGGCGGGCATCGGCTGGGCTCTGGCCTATGCTGGCGGCTTGCTCCCCTACGGCTGGCTGATCGAGCTGTTCGTCGTCACCGTGCTGTTGGCGCAACGCAGTCTGTTCGCCCATGTGCACCGCGTCGGCAAGGCGCTGCGGCTGAACGGCCTCGAAGGCGGCCGCGCGGCGGTCGCCCATATCGTCGGCCGTGACGTGACGGCGCTCGACGAATACGGCGTGGCGCGCGCCGCCATCGAAAGCGGCGCGGAGAATTTCAGCGACGCGGTGGTGGCGCCAGTGTTCTGGTATCTGCTGCTCGGCCTGCCGGGCATGCTGGCTTACAAGGCGGTCAACACGCTCGACAGCATGATCGGCTATCGCACGCCGCGTTATGAGCAGTTCGGCAAGGTTGCGGCTCGGCTTGATGACGCCGCGAATTTGATCCCGGCGCGGCTGTCGGCCTTGATTTTGGCTTTGGCCGCGCTCGCCACGCCGACGGCGAACGCCTGGCGCGCCCTCGTCACGGTGTTGCGCGACGCTAAGAAGCATCGCTCGCCCAACGCCGGTTGGCCGGAAGCGGCGATGGCCGGCGCGCTCGATCTGGCGCTCGCCGGCCCCCGGCCCTATCACGGCCAGATGCAGCGGAGCCCTTGGATCGGGACGGGACGCGCGCGCGCCACGCCGCACGACATCACGCGCGCCTTGTACCTCTATGTCGTCGCCTGCCTGTTGGTGGTCGCGGCGAGCGCTGTGACGGCGCTGGTCTAGCGCGGCGCTAGTCATCGTCGCTCTCGCGGCGGGCGCTGGCGATCTCGAGCAGCCGCTCGAC
This sequence comes from uncultured Rhizobium sp., assembly GCA_964628235.1. GTDB lineage: Bacteria > Pseudomonadota > Alphaproteobacteria > SMXQ01 > SMXQ01 > CAMAVH01. Next base: position 23,323 of record CAZVLU010000014.1, read on the forward strand.
ATCGACATGGTCGGCGATATGGGCGGCGAGCTTGTCGAGCGTCGCGTCGATCAGCGCGTCGTAATTGTCGAGGCGCGAGGCGACGCCGAGTTCGGCGAGAAAGGCGCGGCGGAAGGCGTCGGCGCCGAACAGGCCGTGCAGATAGGTGCCGGCGATGCGGCCGTCTTCCGAACGAGCTCCCTCCGCCTGGTTGCCGATCATGGCGAAGGGCTTGTCGCGGCCCGGTCCGTCGCTGACGCCCATGTGCATTTCGAAGCCGGCGACCGGTTGGCCGCTCGCCAGATGGCTGCCGGAGACATGGCGCAGCGCCTTGGTCGCCGTCATCTCGGTGTCGATGTCGAGCAGGCCGAGGCCTGGCGTGTCGCCAGCGGGGCCTTCGAGACCCAAGGGATCGCGCACGACGCGGCCGAGCATCTGATAGCCGCCGCAGATGCCGAAGACCTTGCCGCCGCGTTCCAAATGCGCGGCGATGTCGGTGTCCCAGCCCGACTCGTACAGCGTCTGCAAGTCGGCGCGCGTCGCTTTCGAGCCGGGCAGCAGGATCATGTCGGCGGGCGGCAGCGGCTCGCCGGGCATGACGATGGTGAGGCGCACATTGGGCTCGGCGGCGAGCGGGTCGAGATCGTCGAAATTGCCGACACGCGGCCAGCAGGGCGCCACGATGCGGACGGTCTTCTCGCGCTTGGCGTCGTCATTGTCATGGACATGCGTCGAGCGCATCTCGGTGCGGCTCGGCAGGGCCATGCCGTCTTCCGCCGGCAGTTTGTTGGCATCTTGAAACCACGGCAGCACGCCGAGGCAAGTCCAGCCGGTGTGCGCCTCGATGATGTCGATGGCGGGCGCAAAGAGCGCCGCGTCGCCGCGAAACTTGTTGATGATATAGCCCTTCACGCGCGCCCGCTCGCTCTCCGATAGCAACGCATGGGTGCCGACGAGTGAGGCGAGGACGCCGCCGCGCTCGATGTCGGCGACCAGGATCACCGGCAAGTCGGCGGCTTCGGCGAAGCCCATGTTGGCGATGTCGTCGGCGCGCAAGTTCGCTTCGGCCGGGCTGCCCGCCCCTTCGGCGACGATGAGTTCGGCATCGGCTTCGAGGCGCACGAAGCTTGCCAGCACAGCCGGCATCAGCTTGGCCTTGAGATTGCGATAATCGGCGGCGCTGGTCGCCCCCTGTGCCTGGCCTTGCACCACGACCTGCGCCGTGCGTTCGCCTTGCGGCTTCAACAGCACCGGGTTCATGTCGGAGAGAGACGGGGTGCGGCAGGCTTTGGCTTGCAGCGCTTGGGCGCGGCCGATCTCGCCGCCGTCGAGGGTGACAGCGGCGTTGTTCGACATGTTCTGCGGCTTGAAGGGACGCACGGCGAGTCCGCGGTCGGCGAACAGGCGACAGAGGCCGGCGGCGACGAGGGACTTGCCGACGTCGGACCCGGTGCCTTGCAGCATGATCGCCGCCGCTTTCGTCATTCTAGAACTCGACTCCGGCTTGCGCCTTCACGCCGGCGCGGAAGGGATGTTTCACCAGCGTCATCTCGGTGACGAGATCGGCGGCGTCGATCAGTTCAGGCTTGGCGTTGCGCCCGGTGATGATCACATGGGTGTCGGCCGGCTTGGCAGTGAGCGTGGCAAGCACCTCGTTGATATCGAGATAGTCGTAGCGCAGCGCGATGTTCAACTCGTCGAGCAGGATCATGCGATAGCTGGCGTCCATGATCAGCCGCTTGGCCTCGGCCCAGGCGGCTTCGGCGCTGGCGATGTCGCGCGCGCGGTCCTGGGTGTCCCAGGTGAATCCTTCGCCCATGGCGCGAATCGTCACCTGGTCGGGGAATTTCTCCAGCACCGTGCGTTCGCCGGTATCCCACTTGCCCTTGATGAACTGCACGACACCGACGCGCATGCCATGACCGACGGCCCGCAGCACCATGCCGAAGGCGGCGGTCGACTTGCCCTTGCCGGTGCCGGTATGGACGATGACCAGGCCTTTTTCGATGGTCTTGCCGGCCATCATCTTGTCGCGCGATTCCTTGCGGATGCGCGCCTTCTCGTTGGCGCGTTGGTTCAGGTCATCGCTCATAAGACAGCTTCCTTGCCGGAGAGTTTCATCAGTTCGCCGATGGCGCGGTTCGAGGTCGGCTTCCATAGGCCGCGCTCTTGCGCTTCAAGCAACCTAGCGCTCATTTCCTTGAGCGCCGCCGGATTGGCTTCGGCGACGAAGGCTTGCACCGCCGGATCTGCGATATAGGCGTCATAGACCGCGTCGAAATGGTGATCGGCGACGGCGCCGGTCGTCGCAGCGAAGGCGAAGAGATAATCGACCGTCGCCGCCATTTCGAAGGCGCCCTTGTAGCCGTGGCGCATGACGCCTTTGAGCCATTTGGGATTGACGGCGCGGGCGCGCACGACGCGGCCGATCTCCTCGCGCAAAGTGCGGATGCGCGGCGACTCGGGGCGCGAATGGTCGTTGTGGTAGATCTCGGGCGCAGCCCCGCGCGCCTCGGTCACGGCGGCGGCGATGCCGCCCTCGAATTGGTAGTAATCGTCGGAATCGAGCAGGTCGTGCTCGCGGTTGTCCTGGTTGTGCAGCACGGCTTCGACTCGGGCTAGGCGTTTGCCGAAGGTATCGTGCGCCGCAGCGCCTTCCGCGCCGGCGCCGTAGGCATAGCCGCTCCAGGCGACGTAAGCCTTGGCGAGATCGGCGGCAGTGGACCAGCCGCGCTCATCGATCAAAGCTTGCAGCCCAGCGCCGTATGCGCCGGGCTTGGAGCCGAACACGCGATAGGTGGCGCGGCGTTCGGCGTCCTTTTGCGTCATGCCTTGCGCGATGAACGTTTCTTGCTCCTCATTTGCGCGGGCGGCGAGCGGGTTTTGATCGGCGGGTTCGTCGAGCGCGGCGACGGCGCGGGCTGCCGAATCGAACAGATCGATCAGGCCGGGGAAGGCATCGCGGAAAAAGCCGGAGACGCGCAGGGTCACGTCGATGCGCGGCCTATTCAAAATGGACAGCGGCAAAATCTCGAAGCCGGTGACGCGGCGCGAAGCGTTGTCCCAGGTCGGTTTGACGCCCATCAGCGCCAAGCCTTGGGCGATGTCGTCGCCGCCGGTGCGCATGTTGGACGTGCCCCACGCCGACAATGCTACGGCGCGCGGGTATTCGCCCTTCTCTTGGGCATGGCGTTCGATGAGCAGCGTCGCCGACTTCCAGCCGAGCGTCCAGGCAGCGGGCGTCGGCACGGCGCGGGTATCGACCGAATAGAAATTGCGGCCGGTCGGCAGCACGTCGGGCCGGCCGCGCGTCGGCGCGCCGCTCGGTCCCGGCGGCACGAAACGCCCGGCGAGACCGGCGAGCAGGCCGTTCAGTTCAGCGTCGCCGCACGCGGCGACTGCGGGGCGCAACTGGCCGTCGATTTGCGCCATGACGCTTTGCGTGCGCAGCCAAGCTGCGTCGGGCTTGGCGTTGCCGGCGACCAGCTTGCGCGCGAGCAATTCAAGGCGCTCGACCGTATCGCCTGCGCTGCGCCACGGCGTGTCATGTTCAAGTGCAGTGGGGCGCGGGCCGCTCCAAGCTTCGGCCATGTCGCAAGCTAGCGGATCGACATCGAGGGCGAGGTCAGCGGCGAGGGCGCGCAGCAATGATGTTTCGCCGTCATTGCCCGCGCGCGGCACGCGGGCGAGCGCCACCAACAGATCGGTGAGCTGATCACTGGTCGGGCTGACGCCGAAGATATGCAGGCCGTCGCGAATTTGCAGCTCTTTCAATTCGCAGAGATAGCCATCGAGCTTGGCAAGTGCGTCGATTTCGTCGGCGCTGGGCGAGATGCCGCAATCGGCGGCGATGCCGTGGCGGCGTGCGAGGTCGAGTATTTCGCCTGACAGCAGTTTGCAGCGGCGTGGATCGACGCCGCTGGCCTCGAAATATTCATCGACCAGCCGTTCGAGATCGCGCAACGGGCCGTAGGATTCGGCGCGCGTCAGCGGCGGCGTCAGATGATCGATGATGCAGGCGGCAGCCCGGCGCTTCGCCTGGGTACCCTCGCCGGGATCGTTGACGATGAAGGGGTAGAGATGCGGCAAGGGCCCGAGCGCCGCTTCGGGCAGGCAGTCCTCCGACAGCGCCAACGCCTTGCCCGGCAGCCATTCGAGATTGCCATGTTTGCCGAGATGGACGATGGCGTCGGCGCGAAAGGCGTCGCGGGCCCAGGCGTAAAAGGCGAGATAGCCATGCGGCGGTACTAGGGCCGGGTCATGGTAGCTCTGGCTCGGATCGATGTTGTAACCGCGCGCCGGTTGCAAGCCGATGGCGATATTGCCGCAGCGAAAGGCGGCGATAGCGAAGCGGCCGCAGTCGGTCTCGCCGGCACGGTAAAAGGGATCGCTTTCCGGCGCGCCCCAGCGTGCCGTCACCGCATCGCGCACGGCTTTGGGCAGGCGCGCGAAGAACATCTGATAGTCGGCGAGCGAGAGGCTTTCGGCCTCGATACCGCGCTTGTTGTGGTCATTGGTTTGGCCGGCGAGCACGCGCGCCACAAGCTCGGCGCCGTCCTTCGGTAGATCACGGACGTCATAGCCCGCGTTCTGCAAGGCGGTGAGGACGACGACGGCGGAGGCCGGCGTGTCGAGTCCGACGCCGTTGCCGATGCGGCCGTCGCGGTTGGGATAGTTCGCCAGCATCAGCGAGACTCGGCGGTCGTTCGCCGGCTTGCGGCGCAAGCGCGCCCAGCCGCCGGCCAGTTCGGCGACGAAGCGTAAGCGGTCGGCGATGGGCGCATAAGTGGTGATGTCGGCCTGCGTCGCGGCATCGCGCGACGTCGCGGCTTTGAAAGAGACGGCGCGGGTGATGAGACGGCCATCGACTTCGGGCAGCGCGATATTCATGGCGATGTCGCGCGGGTTGAGGCCGCGCGTGCCGTTGCGCCAAGCCGCTTCCGTGCCGCCCGAGAAGATCACCTGCAGCTCGGGCGCGTCGAACGCCGGCGCGTAAGGTTCGCCGGGTGTGGCGCGCGAGAAGCCGGTGGCGTTGAGGATCACGTCCGGCGGCGCCGCGGCCATGAGTTGATCGACGATGGCGGCGGACTGCGGCTCGCGCAAGCTCGCGGCGAAGATCGGCAGGGCGTTGAGGCCGGTGCGATCGAGCGCTGCGATGAGGCCATCGACTGGGGCGAGATTGCCGGCCTGGACCAGCGCGCGATAGAACAGGATCGCCGCCACGGGACGATCGGCCTGCCAATGGGCTTGCACTACGGTGAGGCTGTCCGCGCCGCCGGGCCAATAAACCCCGGCCCGCAGAAGCGGCTTCGGCTCTTGCCAGGCGGTCATGCCGACTGCGAGATCGGCTGCGTAGCGCAGCAGGTTGGCGGCATTGTCGGGGCCGCCTTCCGCCATGTAGCGCCATAAGCGATGGACCGCTTCGGCAGGCAGCGTGCTGTCGGCCATCAGATCGGCGTCGGGCGCGTCATCACCCGGCAGGCAGGCGAGGCGGATTCGTTTGGCGCGGCAGACTCCGACGATTTCACTGAGGCCATAGGGCCAGTAGCCGCGTCCGCCGAGCACGCGCAGAATCACCAGCTTGGCCTTGGCGATCACGCTCTCGACATAGAGATCGACAGAGTAATTGTGGCCGAGCGCCATGAGATTGGCGAGACGTAGCGAAGGCGCATCCGGCCCCAGCGCGCGCTGCGCACCGGCCAGCAGAGCGATCTCGCTGTCGGCAGCGGTGAGATAGACGATGTCGCCCGGCGTCTGGCCGAGATCGACCGCAGCCGAACCGTCGGCGATGTCGCCCGGTTGCGCTGCGAGAAGATGCATTTAGGCCAAATATCCTTGCAGGCCGCGCGCGATGGCGGCGCGGTCGAGGCCGGTCTGGCCGATGATGACGAGGCGCCCGTCGCGCGCTTCGCCTGCGGCCCAGGGCCGGTCGAAATAGCCGTTCAACCTCGTGCCCACGCCTTGCACCAGATGGCGCAAATCGCGTCCCGGCACGGCGAGGAAGCCCTTGAGGCGTAGGATATCGTGCGCGTCGGCCAATTTGGCCAGCGTCGCCATCAGCTCGTCTATGTCGGCGACAGGCTTGAGCGCCAGCGAGAAGCTCTCGAAGTCGTCGTGGTCGTGATCCAATTCCGTCTCATGGTGCGACGGGCGCGCGGCGAGATCGTCTTCGGCGGCAGCTTCCAGCCCGAGCAGCACCTCGATCGGCACGACGCCATGTTTGGTCGTGACGATCTTGACGCCAGCGCGACCATGTTCGGCGAGTCGCGCGCGCAAGTCGGCCTCCACCGTGGCGAGCTCAGCGGCGCTCAGCAAGTCGCTTTTGTTGAGAATCACGAGATCGGCGCAGACCAGTTGATCTTCGAAGACTTCTTCGAGCGGATTGTCATGCTCGAGGCTGGGGTCGGCGGCGGCTTGCGCGGCGAATGCCGCCGGATCGTCGGCGAAGCGGCCATCGAACACGGCGCGGGCATCGATCACGGCGATCACGCCGTCGACGGTCACGCGCGATTTGATTTCGGGCCAGGCGAAGGCTTTGACCAGGGGCTTGGGCAACGCGAGGCCGCTGGTTTCGATCAAGATGCCGTCGGGCGGCTCGGCGCGGCCGAGCAGCGTCTCGATGGTCGGCAGGAAGTCGTCGGCGACGGTGCAGCAGATGCAGCCGTTGGCCAGTTCGATGATGTCCTCGTCGCGGCAGCCTTCGAAGCCGCAGGCCGACAGGATGCCGCCGTCGACGCCGGTCTCGCCGAACTCGTTGACGATCAGCGCCAGGCGGCGACCCTTGGCGGCTTTCACCGCATGGCTCATCAAGCTGGTCTTGCCGGCGCCGAGAAAGCCGGTGACGACGGTGGCGGGAATGCGGTTCATCGATCGATCCTTAAATTCTCATCTTTCATAACGAGCGGCAGGCCAGCGGCCACGAAGACGACGCGGTTGGCGGCGCGCGCCACCGCTTGATTGAGCAGGCCGGCTTCGTCGCGGAAAGCGCGGGCCAGCGCATTGTCGGGGACGATGCCGAGGCCGACTTCGTTGGCGATGAGCACGACGGGGCCATTGAGCGCTTGCAAGGTCGCGACCAGCCGCTCGCGTTCAGCGGCGAGATCGCGCCCGGCGAGCAGATGGTTGGTCAGCCACAGGGTCAGGCAATCGACGAGAACGGCACGGCCGCCGCCGGCGACGAGCGCGCCTGCGAGATGCAGAGGTTCTTCCACCGTCTCCCACAAGGCGCCGCGCCGTTCCCGATGCAGCGCGATGCGCTCGCGCATTTCCGGATCGCGCGCTTCAGCGGTGGCGATATAGAGCGGGCGCGGGCTCGGCGGCCGATTCGCTTGGGCGATGAGGCCTTCGGCATAGGCGCTTTTGCCCGAGCGCGCGCCGCCGAGGATCAGCGTCACGCGCGGCAGGACGGTTGCGTAAGTCGTCGTATGTTGGCCGGATGACGCAGGTATGGCGTGCGCAGACAGAGATGACGTCACGGCGATCCTCCCTCCGAGGATGTGGGTTGCCTCAAATGTGACGCGGAGGTCTCCTGGCTCGCGGTTTCATCCGAGGATGGAACCGGATCGCCTTCCCGGCGCGTCGCTCGCGCCAGTGGCCAAATGATCCGGAAAAAAGCCGCTTACAGTTGCGGGGGCAGCGCCGGCCTCGCCTTGCGGCTCACCGGCTTCCCTGTCGCATCACGGCGCGGACCGTAGCATGGCGCTGTGGCGGGAGCGAGTCTGCCGACTGAGATGAGAGGTTTATTGGCTCAGCGCGGCAGCCAATTGACCAGGCTGATGCGCCAGGGGCGCATGGCGCCGGGAGCTGGGCCGCCATCATGGGTCAGCACATGGTCGAGGCGCGTCAGGGTCACGTTGTCGATCTGGAACGACAAGGCGGCGTCCGGCTCCAGGCCAAGCGTATAGGCGAGGGCGGCGCGGATCGAGCCGCCATGGGCGAAGGCGATGATGTCGCGCCCGGCATGGATGCGGTTCATCCGCTCGACGACGCGGCCGACGCGCTTGATCACGTCGGCGAAGCTCTCGCCTTCCGGCGGCCGCTCCCTGGCGGGGTTGCGGATGAAATCGGCGAAGCTGTCGCCGAGATGGTTCTGCAACTGCATATAGGTCATGCCCTGCCATTTGCCGAAATGCTGTTCGGCGATATCGGGCTCGACGATGATGTCCGGCGGCGCGTGATCGACCAGATGAGGGATCACCGCTTCGGCCGTTTGCCGCGTGCGTTGCAGATGGCTGGTGAGCCAGACGGCGTGGGGCGGCAGCACGGCGGCGAGCGGCGCGAAACATTCGTTGCCTTCGCAGCGCGCCGGCAGGTCGTTCTGGCCGTAGAGACGGCGCTCGGGATTGTCGACCGGCGCGTGGCGAATCCACCACCAGCGGGTCGTGATGATGGGTTCAGCCATTATGCGAGCGCGACCACGACGAGCATCATCGCCGCTTCCGACATCTGCTGCGCGGCGCCCAGCACGTCGCCCGTTAAGCCACCGATGCGGCGCTTGGCGAACCAGCCGATGAAGGCAGCGGTGCCGGCGCCGACGGCGAAGGCGATGAAGCCGGCGGCGGGGCCGAGGAACAGCAACGCCAGCGCCGCGCCGAGCAGCAGCGCCAGCACCACCTGGTTCTCCTCGGGACGGCCGGCTTGAACAGCCAATCCATCGGCGCGCGCCGGCGGGATGTAGCGCATCAACGCCGGCAGAAAGGCGCGCGAGGCGGCGGCCGAACCCAGCAGCATGGTGGCGACATGGTCGGACCAGCCGAGCGCCGTGATGCTGCCGGTCTTGATGCCGACGACGATGATCAGCGCCAAGGTGCCGAAGGTGCCAATGCGCGAATCGCGCATGATGCGCAGGCGGGTCTCTTTGTCTTTGTGCGATCCGGCGCCGTCGGCGAGATCGGCGAGGCCGTCTTCGTGCAATGCGCCGGTGAAGAAGATCATCGCGCCGATCGCGATGAAGGCGGCCGCTTCGGGCGGCAGTTTCAGGGCGCTGCAGATGGCGTAGGTCAAAGCGCCCGCAGCGCCGATGACAAGGCCGGCGAGCGGGAAGGCGCGCGCGCCGTAACGCAGGGCAGCGCGGGCGTCCTGGCCTTCGGGCAATTTCGGCCGCACCGGCAAGATGGTGAGGAAGCTCAAGGCGACGATCAAATCGTGCCACCAGCCGGTCAGGATATGCGTCGCGGTATCCCTGTTGGTTTTTTCAGGGTTAACCTTCTCTGCGGGCTCGGCCCGAGATGGCTCAGGCGGCGGCGGGACAGGCTGCGGGTCGTTCGGCGGCAGGTCGGACATGACTCTCGCGTGGCTCTCTGGACTGTAATGGTGGCGGAGCGGAACGGGCGGTTGAATGCATAGGATCGGGCTTTGCGTATCGCCCGAACGGTTATAAGACAGATGCCCCGGCGATGCCAGATGGCCGCCTAAACCCCTTTTTGACGCGCATTTTCCCGCATGGCCGCAGACTCCAGCCCGCTTTCCGGACCGCCCTCGACCTTCGATGAGATCAGCCGCTTGCTGACGCGCTTGCCGACGGCTGACGCCGACGCGGTGGCCAAGACCCGCGCGCGCGAGGCGCAACTCACCAAGCCCTCCGGCGCGCTCGGCCGCCTGGAAGAGATCGCCGAATGGCTCGCCGGCTGGCAGGGCCGCCATCCGCCGCGCGCCGACCATCCGCGCGTCTGCGTCTTCGCCGCCAACCATGGCGTCGCCGCGCGCGGCGTTTCGGCCTATCCGGCCGAGGTGACGGCGCAGATGGTCGCCAATTTCATCGACGGCGGCGCGGCTGTGAACCAGCTCTGCCAGATGATCGACGCCGATCTCCGCGTCTTCGAAATGACGCTGGAGACGCCGACGGCGGACTTCACCCAAGCGGCCGCCATGAGCGAGCAGGACTGCGTGCGCGCCATGGCTTACGGCATGATGGCGGTGGAACCCGGCATCGACGTGCTCTGCCTCGGCGAAATGGGCATCGCCAACACCACGGCGGCTGCCGCGCTCTGCATGGCGATGTTCGGCGGCACGGCGGCGGATTGGACCGGCCCGGGCACCGGTGTCGCCGGCGATCAATTGGCGAACAAACGCGACGTGGTTGCGGCGGGCGTCGCCCGTCATGCCGCGGCGGCCGGCAATCCGCTGAAGATTCTGCAATGCCTGGGCGGTCAGGAATTCGCCGCCATCTCCGGCGCCGTGCTGGCGGCGCGTCTGGCGCGCATCCCCGTCCTGCTCGACGGCTACGCTTCGACAACGGCAGCGGCGGTTCTCTATCAGCTCTCGCCGGATTTGCTCGACCATTGCATGGTCGCCCATTGCTCGGCCGAGCCGGGTCATAAGCGCCTGCTGGCGGCGATCAACAAGACGCCGCTGCTCGATCTCGGCATGCGGCTCGGCGAGGCGTCGGGCGCGGCGCTTGCGGTTACGCTCTTGAAGGCGGCGGTCGCTTGCCACAGCGGCATGGCGACGTTCGCGGAAGCCAGCGTCAGCACGAAAAGCGAGTAGCTTTATTCGCCGAGCTTCATCAGCAGGCCGCGTTCGCGCGCCACGTGGAAGGTATAGAGAAACAACGCCGTGCCGACGCCGAGATAGACGACGTTGAGCCCCATCGCCGCGAACAAGTGATCGAAGCGAAACACGCCGTCGAACATCACCGCGCGCATCCCTTCGAAGACATGGGCCGAGGGCAGCGCCCAGGATACGGGCTGCAGCCAAGCCGGCAGACTGGCGACCGGATAGTAAATGCCCGAGATCGGCGCTAACGCGAAGATCGTGATCCAGGCAAGGCTTTCGGCGCCAAGGCCATAGCGCAGGATCAGCGCCGAAATCATCAGCCCCGCCGCCCAGCCCATGATCAAGAGATTGGCGAAAAAAGCGAGCAGCGGCAGGCCGAGCGTGAAGATCGAATATTCGTAGAGCAGGATCGCCAGCAGCGCTGCCGGCACGACGCCGATCAAGGTGCGGATCAGGCTCATGACCATCAGCGAGATGATCATCTCGTAAGGCCGCAGCGGGCTGACAAAGAGGCTCGCCAGATTGCGCGACCATATCTCTTCGAGGAACGAGACCGAGACGCCGAGCTGGCCGCGAAACAGCACGTCCCAGAGTATGACGGCTGCGATCAGCACGCCGGCCGCTTGCGCCACCCATGCCGAATTGGTGGCGAGGAATTGGCTGATGAAGCCCCACAGCACCATCTGCAGCGTCGGCCAATAGGCCAGTTCGAATAGGCGCGGCCAAGAGGTGCGCAGCACGTAAACATGGCGCATGACCATGGCGCCGATGCGGCGCGGCGAAAAGGCGGCCGGCTTGGGCGCCAAGCTCGGCAGTTTTGCGCGCAGTTGAGGGGCCGGACTCATCGTGCCGCCTCCGGCATGATCTCTCCATCGCGCGCGATATGGAGGAAGACGTCTTCCAGATCGTCGCGGCCATAGCGCGCGAGCAAGGCTTGCGGCGCGCCGCGGTCGACGATTTTTCCGGACCGCATGATGGCGACATCGGCAGCCATGCGCTCGACCTCCGCCATGTTATGCGACGCGAGGATGATGGCGGCGCCGGTGCGGGCTTGATAGTCGACGAGATAGCTGCGGATCCAGTCGGCGGTGTCTGGATCGAGCGAGGCGGTCGGCTCGTCGAGCAGCAAGATTTCCGGCCGGTTGAGCAGCGACTTGGCGAGCGCGATGCGCGAGCGCTGGCCGGCCGACAAATCGCCGAGCGGGCGCTTGAGGAACTCGGTCGCTTGCAATTCCTCGCAGACCTCTTCGATTCGCGCATTGAGGTTGGGCAGGCCATAAAGCCCGCCATAGACCTTCAGGACCTCGCGCACTTTCAGCCGGCGCGGCAAATCGACATAGGGCGATGAGAAATTGATGCGCGCCAGCACCCGGTGGCGATGCCTGAGCATGTCCTCGCCGAGCAATTCGATCCTGCCGGACGTCGGCAGCAACAGGCCAAGCAGCATGGAGATGATCGTGGTCTTGCCGGCGCCGTTGGCGCCGAGCAGCGCGAAGGTGCTGCCGGCGGCGACGTCGAAATCGACGCCATCGACGGCGCGGACGTCTTTGTAGCGCTTGGTCAGGCCGCGAACGCGGACGACAAGAGGCTCGGCGGGGGAAGCGGTGGTCGGCATGAGCCTTATGTAAGGCCGACCTTGCGTTCCGCCAAGCGGCTATCTTTGCCTATCTCTCGCGGAACGAGCTTTCGGTGGTGCGGCGCACACGGTCCGTCAGGTAGGCGAGGATCGAGCGCTTGTCGATCAGCATATCGACCTGGGCGAGCATGCCCGGATAGACGACGTGCACGCCCGGCTTATCGCCGAGATAGTTCTTCTCGGTGATGACTTGCACGACGAAGGTCGGCTGGTCGCCCTGCTTTTCGATGCTGGCGTCGGCGGCGATCTGCTGCACGGTGCCGGATAGCGAGCCGAACTTGGCGAAATCGTAAGTCTGGATTTTCACCGTCGCCGGCATGCCGACATGGACATAGCCGATGTCATTGTTGGTCACGCGCGCTTCGAGGATGAGCCGCTCGTCGGTCGGCACCACGCGCATCATCGGCTCGTTCGGCGCGATCGATTGACCGACGGCGAAAACGGCGAGGTTCTGGATGATGCCGTCGTCGGGCGACTTGATGGCGAGGTTGGCGCGGCGCGAGTTCTGCTGCGCGAGGCCCGACTCGGTGCTGTTGAGCTTGGCTTTCGCGTCGGACAGGTCGGACAGCACCTGCGCGAGATTTTCGGAGGTCACGCTGGTGAGACGGGCGCGCGCTTCTGCGAGGGCGGCGGTGGCGACGCGCAGTTGTTCTTGCGCCTGGGTCACCTGGCCGACCAGATCGTTGAGCTGGCGCTGAATGGTCAGGTATTGCAGCTTCGGGAAATAGCCTTCTCCGGCGAGGCTGCCGACGGCGGCTTCTTGCTGCTGCAAAAGCCCTTGGCTTTTGGTCTTGCCTTCGATGTCTTTGCGCAGCGCGCCGACTTCGGTCTCGCGCTGGGTGACGACGTTCTGGGCGGCGATCTTGCGCTGCTCGACGGCCTCGCGGCGCGCCGCGAGTTGGCGCAGTTGCTGCTCAATCACTTGCGGCCAGTCGCGATGCAAGTCGTCGGGGAATTGCGGCTCGTCTTCAAGCGCCTCGGCCTCCAGGCGCGCGACTTGGCCGAGCAGATCGGCGCGGTCCTTTTGCAGCCGGCTGACGTCTTCGCGCAGTACGTCGGGGTCGAGCTCGACCAGCACCTGGCCGGCCTTCACAGTGTCGCCTTCTTTGACGTGCAGGGCGGTGACGCGACCGCCTTCGGGGTGATTGATCAATTTGACGCGGCCGGCCGGGCGCACTTGCGCCTGGGCGCTGGCGACCTGTTCGACGATCGAAAAGGCCATCCACAAAATGAACGCGATGAAGGCCGCGGCGATGGTGAAAACGAGCACCCTCACCATCGGCGAATGTTCTTTTTCGACCAACGATTGCGCTGCTGGCAGGAAATCGACATAGCCCGACTTCATCTCTTCGCTCTCGGCGTTGAAAGCGCCGGGCAGCGCGGCGTCGCGGACTTTGCGGCTGAGGGCGCCGATCATGACGGGGTTCCCCCATTCGGGTTGATGGGGGGCGGGTTGGGCGACGTGCCGCCGGCGGCGCGCGGCGCCAGAATATCTTGCGGCGTGCCTTCGCGCGTGATGCGGCCGTTGGCGATGACGATCACGCGGTCGACGATGGTCAAGGGTGCTGCGCGGTGCGTGATCATCAGGATGGTGCGGCCTTCGGCGGCGCGCTTGAGGTTGCGCAGCAGATTGCCCTCGGTTTCCGGATCGAGCGCGCTGGTCGCTTCGTCGAGAATCAGGATGCGCGGATTGCGCGCCAGCGCGCGGGCGATGCAGAGCAATTGGCGCTGGCCGGCCGACAGGCCGACGCCGCGCTCGGCGAGCTGCGTCTCGTAGCCTTTCGGCAGGCGCATGATGAAGTCATGGGCGCCGACGAAGCGCGCGGCGCCGACGACACGCTCGGCGGCTTCAGGGCCGAGGCCCATGCCGATGTTTTCGCGCACGGTGCCGGCGAAGAGCTGGATGTCTTGCGGCACGACGCCGATCTGGCTGCGCACGGCGGCCGGCGCGATATGCTCGACATCGGTGCCGTCAAGCATGGCGCGGCCTTCTGTCGGCTTGTAAAGGCCCTGAATGATGCGCGCGAGGGTCGACTTGCCGGAGCCCGATGGGCCGACGATGCCGATAGCCTCGCCCGGCTTGACGTTCAGGCTGATTTCTTCGAGCACCTTCGGTAGTTCTTCGCCATAGGCATAGCTGACGTTTTCCAGCGTGATGCCGCCGCCGAGGCGGGGCGCCGGACCGAGCGCGCCGGGTTCCGGCTCAGATGGCCCGTTCATGATGACGTCGAGGCGGCCGAGGGCGGCGCGCAGTTCCTGCACCTGCACCCAGGTCGAGACGACTTGGCGCATCGGCGCGATGGCGCGCGAGGTGAGGATGGAAGAGGCGATCAGCGCGCCGACGGTCATCTCGCCGGCGATGGCCCATTGCGCGCCAAGCACGATGACGACGAGGCTGGCTATGTTCTGCAGAACCCCGCCGAGCGAGGAGAGCGTGTTGCTGAGCTGGGCCGAGCGGTAGCCGGTCCAGGCGGTGCGCGCGAGATGGTCTTCCCAGCGCTTTTCGATTTCGGGTTCGAGGCCTAGCGATTTGATGGTGAGCGCGTTGTTGGCCGTCTCGGTCATCACCGAGGCTTTCGCCGCCATCGCCTGGAAGCTCTGGTCGAGTAGATTCTTCTGCGACTTATGCGTGAAGAACGAGAGCAGCACGAACAGCGGCATGACGACGATCAGCACCATGCCCATGCGCACGTCGATATAAAACTGCGCGAGGACGAATATGAAGACGAAGGCGAGATCGGCGAGCGCCATCGGCGTGGCGCCGGTGAAGAACTGGCGCAGGGTTTCGAGCTGGCGCAGACGCTCGGCGATCATGCCGGTCGGCGTCGATTCGAAATGGCCGAGCGGCATGCGCAGCAGCTTGTGCATGACTTCGCTGCCGATCAGCGCGTCGAGCCGCGCGCCGCTGTGGCTCGCGATGTAGCCGCGCAGGGCGCGCAGAATGGCTTCGAAGACGTAAAGCAGGATCATGCCGATGGCGAGCACAGTCAGCGTATCGAACGCCTGCTGGCCGATGACCTTGTTGTAAACGGTCATCGAGAAGAGCGGCGCGCCGAGGGCGAAGAGGTTGATGATCAGCGACGCGACGCCGATCTCGATGAGGGCGGCGCGCAGGCGGTTGGAGATCAACGCGCGCCAGCCGGCGAGTCCGCGGCCGGTGTCGGTGACGGGAGCGACAAGCAGCGCCCCTTGCGCCCAGTCGAGCAAAGCGCCGCCCTTGGCCGTCTCGGCGTTGGCGCGGTTGGGATCGAACAGGGTGAATTCGTCTTTGCGCCGCTCGGTCACCACTTTTGCGCCGCCATCCTTGCCGAGGATGACGAACGGCAGCGGCAGGGCCTTCAGCGAATCCTCAGTCAGCGCGCGGCGGCCGACCTTGTAGCCGAGGCGGCTGGCGGCGCGGACGAAATCGTCGACCGTCATGCGGCCGGTCGGCATCGGCGTCGCGCTGCGGATTTCGGCCAGGCTGGTTTGCTTGCCGAGCAATACGCTGACGCGCGCTAGGCATAGCAGCAAAGCATCAGGCTTGGGGGGCTCGGCGGCTTTCGCCTGTTCGGCATTCTCGCGCGCGCCGGCCAGCGGCAGCGGCGTGACGACGTTATCCGACGCGCGGCCCGTGCCCGCGCCTTCGTTTGCCCGATCCTGTTGGTTCATTCTACCCCGCCCTTTCGGCCGCCCCGTCCATTTGGAGCCATGCGACCGTCCCCCGACCCGAGATATGCTCATATCCCAGCGCACTCTGCCGTTTGGTTAAAACAGGGTGCGTCAGGAAATACTTATCGGTTTACGCGCTCTATTCAAAGCGGCGGGGGATTCCTGTTATATTTCGTATAATGAAATAACCAAGAGGCCCGCCACTACTTATGCCTTGATAAGCATATAAAGATTTTGTTATATAGTCTAGTCTATGGTGATGGACCTGTGACAAACCCCCAGTCCTTTGGGGTCCTGCCGAGCAGGAGATGGAACAATGCTAACGAAGTTGCCGATGATCGCCGAGAAAGATATGCCGCGCCGCGCGCGCTTGCTTGCCTGCGTCAGCCTCATGGCTGTTTGCGGCCTCCTGCTATTTGCGGGCGCTGACGCGCGCGGGCAAGGGGTGGGCGGCCCTAATCCGGAATTGACGGCGCCGATCCGCGTGCCGCCGGCGGTGCTCACCGGCCTGCTTGCCGGCACGCCCGAGGGCCTGCAGCAGCTCAAGAATTTCCTCGCCGACAACAATGCCTCGCCCGACGACATCAGCCAGCGCGCCATCCGCGTCGTGCAGCAGTTGAAAGACAGCCGCCTGGTCAGCGATCCGGCCACGATCATCGCCGCCGCCGACCGCATCGCCCAAACTGTGTCAGACAGTTTGAACGCGGCGCGCGTCGTCCAACTCAAGGTCGATCGCGAATTCCGTGTGCCTGAAGGCGCGCGCGCCTTCGACTTCGGCCCCGCCGACAAACCGCCGACCGAAGGGTTTGAGCGCGTCCAGCCGAATGATCCGCGCATGCGCGGCGGCCAGATGCAAGGCGTGCGCCGTCCCGGCGACGGCGCCAATATTTTGTCGGGCGGCATCACCGGCGTCGAGGGGATGCAGCTCGATGTGCCCGATGGCGAATATCGCGTGATCCTGATGACCGAGGCGCTCGGCGATGCGGCGGTCAGCCTGGCGCCGTTCGGCCAGCAGCTGGTCGCCAATGGCAATACTCTCAACATCTTCAACACAGAGCCGGAAGATTGGCTGCGTCAGGCGGTATTGTCGACGCGCGGCCTCGATGGCGCGAGCGACCAAGGCAACCGCCAGGGCGGCGCCATCACGCTGACCGTGCGTGTGCAGGGCGGCAAGCTGATCATGGACTTCCGCATGGCCGGCGCCGAGCAGTTGCTGCGGACCTACCTTACAGGCCTGATCATCCAGCCGATCGAGCAGCCGCCGCTTTTGGCGCGCACGCCCGATGCTGATTGGGGGCAGCGCCCGGTCGATCAAAACGCGCGTAACGAGGCCCAAGTCGCCCAGGCGATCAGTGAACTGCTGCAGGATGTCGAACCGAGTGGCGGGCCGCGACCGCGCGACCCGACGCCGCCTGATCTCGGCCCGCCGGTGACCGAGCCGCGGTCGATTGCCAGCCCGAGCTGATCCTGTCCTTGTTGAACCGGCGCCAGTCATCGGCGTATTGAATAGAGAATAAAGATATGTCACTAGCCGAAACAGATGAGTGGGGTACCCTGAGGGGGTGATGCGCAGACGCGAGCCGAACATATCAGCCGCTGCTTATAGCCGGCGCGCCTTCGTGCGCGCGGGCTTTTTGCGCTTGAGCTGTTCGACGCGCGCGCTCTTGGCCGCAGGCTTGCTGTGCGCCGGCGCGGCCCCGGTCGTTGCCCAGGGGTATGATCCCGTCTACACGCAATCGCAGAGCATTTCGACGGCGCCAAGCGCCTTCGCCTCCGGACTCGCGCCGCTCGGCTTGACGGGTACGGCGCTTGAGGAGTCAGTGCAATTGCGCCCGCGGCCCGAGTTTCAAGCCATCGGCATGCAACTCGACGACGCCATTACTGAAGTCGGTCAACTGCTCACCGATCGCAAAGAGCGCGACTTCCGCCCCCGCCATGAGCGCACCGGCAGCTTCCAGGTCTATCCGAAGATCGAGGGCACGGTGGAATTCACCGACAATCTTTATCGCCGTGAAACGAATGCGGTCGCCGACCAGATCTTCAAGATCGCGCCGTCGGTGCTGGTGCAGTCGGAATGGGCGAACCATATGCTCTATTTCAACACCGGCGCGCTCTCGGCTCATCATGTCGATACGGCGAGCGAAAACTATTTCAATTGGTACGTCGGCACCGGCGGCCGCCTCGACATTGAGGAAGACGAATATCTGAACGGCAATCTGCGCTTCGCGCGCGAACATGAGCAGCGCGGCAGTGCCGAAGACGTGGGGCTGCCCGAGCCGACGCCGTACGCCAACTATACCGGCGACCTCTCCTACACGAAGCGCGGCAGCGCGATCTACAACCGCGTCGCTTACACGTTCAACCGCTTCGACTACGACGACGTCGGCACGACCAACAATGACGATCGCGACCGCAACGAGCATGAGCTGGCTTGGCGCATCGGCTGGGAAGACGTGCCGGGCATGGTCTATTACGTCGAGCCGGCAGTGAACAGGCGCATCTACGACCAGGAACGCGACGACAGCGGCCTGCAACGCAGTTCGCACGGCTGGCGCCTGCTTGTCGGCTTCAATTGGGATGTTTCCGGCGTCAGCTACGCCGAAGCCGGCGTCGGCTACATGTCGCAGAATTACGATGATGCGACGTTGGATACGATTTCAGGCTGGTCGATCAACGGCAAGTATGTGTGGAACACGACCGAGTTGGTCACCATGACCGCCGAGGCGCAGCGCAGTATCAACGAAACCACGCAGGCTGGCGCATCCGGCATTCTGGCCACCCGCGCGGCTTTCACGATCGACTACGAAGCCTTCTACAACTTGATCCTCGACACCAAATTCTTGTGGCGCAATGACGAGTATGGCGGCGTCAATCGCAGCGACGATATCTGGGGCGTCTCTTTCGGCGCACGCTATCTGATTAGCGAAAACTATTACGGCTTGCTGCGTCTTTCACATGACGAACGGGAATCGAGCCAAGCCGGCAGCAGCTATATTGACAATCGCATTATCTTCACTCTCGGTGCTCAAATATGATCGCGACGCGTTTCTTTCGTGCCCTGGGTTTCGCGATGGCTCTATCGACGCTGGCGGCTTGCGCCGAAACCCCGGTGGTCGTGCAGGCGCCCAATCCCGTCGGCAGTCCCGATTATTATCTCGGCCCAGGCGACAAAGTGAAGATTAACGTCTTCAACAACCCGGATATCTCGGGCGAAGCCGTGCTCGATTCGGGCGGCGATATCGCCATGCCGTTGCTCGGCCAAGTGGGGGCGCAGAATCTCACGGTCACCCAATTGCAGACCAAGATCACGGATCTGCTGAACAAGCAGTATCTCGTCGATCCCAAAGTCAGCGTCGAAGTGCTGAACTATCGCCCGTTCTTCATCCTCGGCGAGGTCGGACGTCCGGGCAGCTATCCGTACATCGCCGGCGTCACGGTGCGTCAGGCCGTCGCCATCGGCGGCGGCTACACGCGCCGCGCGCGCACGTCGAGCGTCTCGATCGTGCGTCAATCGCCGCTCGGCGAGGAGCGCATCGAAGCGTTGGCGGAGACGCCGGTCTTGCCTGGCGATACCGTGGAAGTCGGTCGGCGCTTGTTCTAAAGCCCGCCGCGCCGCCAAAGTTCTCGCCCGACCTACTACAATAAGAGGTCACAAAAGCTATCACCGCAACATATGGGGGTGATCGGGGTGGCCAGCTATTTACAAGGAAAAATTGCAAATCCTATGCAATGGGGTTATATAATTGGTTGTATATTGCCGATCGACCCTTTCCCTTGCGGCGCTGTCGTTTTCAGTAGGATAGAGTTAATTTTTTACATAAAATCAGGCACTAGCCTTGTGTCTTTGAGATTAAGCGCGACATCAGGATTCTAAGTCTTGTAAAAGATTCAGTGGGACCGTTCCGCTGTTCTGTTCGCCTCGCCTTGTTACGTCGTCCGTGCAGACCTCGTCAGTTGCTTCGTTGGATTCGGAACCGGCCCGCATGAGCACTCTGTCTCCTTTGCGTCAACCGAGCGGTGATTACAACCGCACGGATCTCTCTATGTTCCCGACTCAGGGACAGGAGACGCTGAGCATTGCGACGCTGCTCGGGATCCTGCGCCGTCGTCTATGGCTCATCTTAGGCCTCGTTGTGCTCGTCACCAGCTTGGCGACGATCTATGTCCAGCAACTCACGCCGCTCTATTCCGCCGAGGCTACTCTCGTGGTCGAGCCGAGCCGCACGCGCGCGCTCGATGATTCGGTCGTGCGCGGTCTCAGCCCCGACTACTACACTAACGAAACCGAAGCGGCCGTCGTCGGCTCGCGCGAGCTAGCGCGTCAAGCCGTGATCCGTCTCGGCCTGGTGGACAACCCGCTCTACAATCCCGATCTCGTCATCACGTCGCCGAGCCTCTTCGGCGTCGTCACCGGCGGCATCAGCGCCTGGGTCAAGGCGCGCGTCGGCGATCTGCGCGATGTCGTTTCGGGCGGCGCTTACAGCGAAGAGACGGCGCGCCTGGCGCGCGAGGCTGCGGCCCGCCGCGCTGCTGCGGCGTTGAGCCCGGAAGCCGCCCGCCAAGCGGCGATCGAGACGGCGACTGACATCTATCTGACCGGCCTCACCGTGCTGCCGTCACAGCGTTCGCGCGTGTTGACCGTGCGCTATACGTCGATCAACGCCGGTATGGCCGCGAAAGCGGCCAATGCGACCGCCGATATCTACATTCTCGACCAACTCGAGAGCAAAGGTCGCGCCACCACGCGCGCCAGCGACTGGCTCAACCAGCGCGCCAATGAATTGCGTACGCGCGTGATCGAATCGGAAAAACGCCTGGAAGATTTCCGCCGGAGTTCCGGAATCGTCGAAATCGGCGGCGCCAGCGTTTACGCGCGCCAGCGCGCCGAGCTCGACTCGCAGCTCATCGCGGCGCGCACCAAGCGCTCGGAAGCCGATGCGCGCTTCGACCAAGTGCAGCGTTTATTGCGCTCAGGCGGCGATATCGACACGGCCGCTGCGGTGCTCGATTCGCCGCTCATCCAGCGCTTGCGCGAGCAAGAGGCGCAGGTCGGCCGCAAGATCGCCGAACTCAAGACCCAGTTGCGCGAGGAGCATCCCAAGATGGTGCTTGCGCAAAACGAGTTGGCGGATTTGCAGGACAAGATTCGCGGCGAGGTCGAAAAGATCGTTTCGAGTTTGCGAAACGAGCGCGAGATCGCCGTCGTGCGCGAGACCAACCTCAATCGCGAAATCGCCAGCCTGCAGGCCAAGCTTGACGAGCAGCACGGCGCCGAAGTGACGTTGCGCGCGCTCGATAGCGAAGTGCGGGCCAACAAGCAGCTTTATGAAACGATTCTCGGCCGCTTCAAAGAAGCGGACGTGCAGGAACAGGGCATTCAGGAAGCCGATGCGCGCGTAATTTCGCACGCCGTCGAGCCGCCGTCGCCGTTCTATCCCAAGACCAAGTTCATCCTGACGGCGGCGTTCATTCTCTCGGCCATGATGGGCATCGGGCTCGCCGTGCTGCTCGAATTCCTCGATAACGGTTTCCGCAGCCTCAATCAGCTCGAAGCGCTGACCGGCCTGCCGACGCTCGGTCTGATGCCGATGTTGCGCGGCGCGCAGCGCAGCAAGAAGGCCTACCAAATCGCGGCGGAACAGCCAAATTCCGCGTTCGGCGAGGCGGTGCGCACCTTGCGCACGTCTTTGCTGCTCTCCAACGTCGAGCATCCGCCGCGCACGGTGGTGGTGACGTCGGCCGTGCCTGGCGAGGGCAAGACCTCTACGGCGCTCGCCATCGCCGCGCTCGCCGCCAAGTCCGGCCAGCGTTGCATCATCGTCGATTGCGATTTCCGCCATCCGAGCGTGCACGCCAATCTCGGCTATCCGAACCGCAAGGGTCTCGGCGATTATCTCGGCGGCACCGCGCAACTATCGGACGTGGTCGAGATCGAGCCGCGCTACGGCCTGCGCTTCATCACCACGGGCGCCAACGTGCCCAACCCGCCCGACATGCTTGGCTCGCCGCGCATGAAGGATTTGATCCAACGCTTGAGCGAAAGCTACGATCTCGTCATTCTCGACACGCCGCCGTTGCTGGTGATTTCCGACTCGTTGGTGTTGGTGCGCAACGTCGACAAGACGGTGTTCGTCGTGCAGTGGGAAAAGACCAAACGCCAGAGCGCCATGCTCGGCCTCAAGCAGATGGTCGAAGCAGGCGCCGATATCGCCGGCTTGATCCTCACGCAGGTCGATGTGCGCAAGCACGCCCAGTACGATTACTCGGACTCGGGCTACTACAAATATCACCACTACTATAACCAGTAGGTTGCGCTCATGACCTCGCCAGCCTCGACGGACCCGCAAGCGCCGTCAGGCATGGCTATGTCGGGGCTCGTCGTCATGGGCGTTCGCCAGTCGCGCCTCTTGTCCATCGTCCTGCTCGGCATCGCCGCCTTTACCATGGCGCTCGCCTTGCCGCGCTTCGCCGCCGGTCTGGTCGCAGCCCCGCATGTCGACACTCTCGCCGATCTCGGCCAGGCCGCAGCGCCCAGCGCCAACGCGCAGGCGCGCGCCCTTGCCGCTTATAACCGCGCGCTCGACTGGCAGGATGCGCCGGAGAATCATGCAGCGCTGGGCGCTTTCGTCTTGGCTACCGGGATGCGGGCCATGCTCGCTGGGGATGCAATAGCTGCGCGCGAGGCTTTTACGCGCAGTGTCGCGGAGCATCGCGCAGCGCTCGTCGCTTCGCCGCTCAATCCCTACGTCTGGACCCGCTTGTTGCAGGGCGATCTTGCGCTTGGCCGCGATGCGGCCGAAGTCGCACGCCATTTGCGTTTGGCGATCGCCAGCGCGCCGTGGGAGCCGCGACTTATCACGGCTCGGCTGGGTCTTGCCTTCGCCGCATGGGAGGACCTCGATGAGGACAGCCGGCGCGCGCTGAGGCCGCAGATCCTGCACGCCGCGCGGCTTTATCCGGCCTCGCTCGCCCGCCAAGCCCGGCTGCATCGGGCGCAAGAGCAGGTGTTGCAAGCGCTGGAGTCCGAGCCGGATCTATTGCGCCGCTTCAGCCTAGCCTATTCTCGCGGCTGAACTTTAAACGTTTAATCCGAGGCGACGCGTTCGTCATGGCGCCACGATTGCGCGTAGGCGACGCCGCAGATGGCGGCGAAGGTCGCCGCGATGGCCGGAATCTGCAGACTGAAATCGACTAGCGAATGCAGCCCGAAAAGCGCCGCGACGCCGAGCCCGCTGCAAGGATAGATCACGGCGCGCCGCCGCTCGCGCGCGCCGTGCAGGAATACCAGGATCATCAGCGCGAACGCGGCATAGAGCAATGCCGCCGCCGGCAGGCCGGCTTCCACAGCCATCTCGAGATAGCTATTGTGCGCCACATCGTAGGTCGGCTCATTGGCGCCGAAACTCTCGCCGCGCCATAGGCGGAAGATGTTTTCGAAGGTGCCGAGCCCGGTCCCGAGCAACGGTCGTTCGGCCAAGGCTTGCAGCGCGAGGCTGTAGACTTGTTGGCGCTGACCGGTGTTCTCGACCAACTCGCTCATGCGCGCCGTGACGACATCGCCGCTGACGACCAGCACGCCGAATCCGACAATGAAAATGATCGCGCCGAATAAGAAGAGGGACTTCGAGCGCAATCCCTGGCTAAGGGCGAAGGCCGAAAGCATGGCGAGGACCCCAGCAGCGGCGCAGAATACCCCAGCACGGGAATTGCTGAGCAGCAGGGCGGTGGTGAGGATCACGAAGGCGATCATCAGCACGAATAGCGGCGGGCGCATATGGTCGAGGAAATAAACCACGCCGGCACGGCTATGGAGGCCCTGACGCGCGGCTTCCTTCGTTTCATCGGCGATCAACGCGAGCGTCAAGATAAGGCCAACGCCAGCATAAGCAGAAAAGTGGTTTCGGTTGATGAAGGTGGACGTCAATGAGCCGTGATAGGCCCATTTCGGAATCCACAGGATCATATTCTCGCCGCTGAAATATTCGAACAGGCCATAGACCGCATAACCTGTGATGGCCAAGCTCAACACCCACCAAATTGCGCGGGCCCGATCGAGCCGGCGGCCGAGCTGCATCGCGAGCCAGAACAGCCCGGCGTAGCCCAACAAGCGCATGACGCCGCTCAAGCTATCGCTTGGCGAGACGCTGATCGCGCCAGGCAACGATTGGCCCAGCCCTTCGGCAGCGATGGTCCAGAACGGGTGATGCCAGGCAGCCGGGCTGAACGGCAGAGATTGGATGATGGTCCACAGGAGAAAGGCCGCGAACAAAAGCGCCATCGGCCGATAATGGCGCCAAGCGATCGCGTGCAAGGCCGGATTTGCGATCGCGGCGATGGCCCAGAGGCCGAGCAGCCCGCCGCTCGCGAGCGACAGCAGGCTCCAGGCCCACGGCCGATTGCTGCCGAACGGCAGCGGCGCCAACACGAGCAGCGCCAACATCAGCCAGAAAACGGCCCGCGCGATCATGCGGCCCGCTCTGCGGCTGCGGCCTCTGCGCGAGCCGAGACGTTGGCGGCTAGGTTGGCGTCAGTAGGCATTTTTGTTCACGAAGCCGACGAAGGGCGTGAGCAGCAAGATGCGCAGGTCGAACCATAATGACCAGTGGTCGATGTAATAAAGGTCGTATTCGACGCGCTGACGCATCTTTTCCAGCGTGTCGGTCTCGCCGCGCAGGCCATTGATTTGCGCCCAGCCAGTGATGCCCGGCTTGACGCGATGGCGGCCGAGATATTGGTCGACGATCTCGGCATATTGCTTGTTATGCGCCATGGCATGGGGCCGCGGGCCGACCAGCGACATCTCTCCGCGCAAAACGTTGAAGAGTTGCGGCAGCTCGTCGAGGCTGGTACGGCGGATGATAGCGCCGACGCGGGTCACGCGCGGGTCCTTGCGAGTGGCTTGCGCTATGGAGTCTGGATCATCTTCAATCACGCTCATGCTGCGAAACTTGAGGACGGAGAATTCGTCATTGTTGAAGCCGAGGCGGCGCTGCTTGAAGAAGATCGGCCCCTTGCTGTCGATTTTAATGGCGAGCGCCACGAGCAGCAACAGCGGCGAGAGAATGATAATGCCAGCCATCGCCAGCACGCGGTCTTCGATGCCTTTGAAGATGCGATTCCAGCCACTCAGCGCATGACGGTGGATATTCAGGAGGGCGAGGCCGCCGAGATAGTCGATACCCAGCATCGGCAGGTGGACGCCGACGGTGTCGGGGCAGAGCTTGACGTCGACCGTGACTGTGCGGAGTTGTTCGAGAACATGATGCAGGCGGTCGCCGGCCTGGCCGGGAAGGGCGATGATGATTTCATCGATCTGCTCGCGCCGCGTCAGGGCGACGAGCTCGTCGAGCTTGCCGCGTAGCGGCACGCCTTGGATATCGGCGGCGACCCGGGTGGCGCGGTCGTCGTAAATGCCGACCAACTCGATGTCCGCCGTCGCCATAGTTTTGAGGTGGGCGACGAGCCGCTCGCCCTTTTCGCCGGCGCCGACGATGGCGATGCGGCGCGCGAGGCGGCCTTCCTCATACCAGTTCTCCATCTGGCGCACGGCGAAGACGCGCGCCAACACCATGCCGGCGTAGCCCATGAAGAACCAGGTTGCCGACCAAACGCGCGAGTAATACTCCGAGGTCTTTGTCACATAACTCGCGGCGACGAGCAGCAGGATGACCGTTCCCCAACTCGCCGACAGCCGCGCGACTTGCGCTGTAAACTGGCGCAGCCCGTCGAACGTGTAGAGTCCGGCGACTTGGTTCGCGTTGAGCGTTAGGAGCGCGCCGGCGGCGATGGCGAGAATGTAATAGGCAGGGAGGTCCAGGTCCTCGCGCAGGGCAAAGGCGATCACGCCAGCGGCGATCACGGCCAAAAAATCGGCGAGTCCGACCAGGCCGACGATCAGGCTGGCGGCTTCTTTGCGGGACGGGGGGCGGAATAGCGGCATGGGCGGGGCGTCTCGCCGTTTCAAGCGGGAACGCGCGGCCAAATTCTCGACATGGCTCTTGTCGACATCCGGTCTGGGGACGGGACCGGCGGCGGGCGTGGCCCCCGGCGGCGCGCGCAATTCTTATTCCCCTGGGCTTGACCATAAGGCGCAAGGGACGGAAATCCAGATATTTTTGCTCTGTGCGAAGCTCTAGGGCGCGTCTGGAAGCGGCCATCGACCCGAACGGCATGCAGTCGGGTTCGGCTCTTGCCAAACGGCGCGTCTCGGGCCATTCGTTAGGGCATGTTCAAGAGCCTGTTTCGCAAATTTTCGGGCGTCTCCTCCCGTACCGGCTCCGGCGCGCGGGTGCCGGACGGGTTGCGTCTTTATGCCATCGGCGACGTTCACGGCCGTGTCGATCTTCTGCGCCAGATGCATGAGATGATCAGTGAAGACGCCGCCCTGGCGAACAAGCCGCGCCAGCGCATCGTCTATCTCGGCGACTATATCGACCGCGGCTTGGAATCGCGCCAAGTGGTCGATCTTTTGCTCGATGCGCCGCTGCCGGGCTTCGAGGCGGTTTATCTGAAGGGCAACCACGAGGAGGTGCTGCTGCAGTTTCTCGAAGACCCTGCCGTCGGCCCCAACTGGTTCTTCTTTGGCGGCGATGCCACGCTTTACAGCTATCGCGTGGCGGGAGCCTCGCCGACGATCGACGAGGACGGACTCGGCCAAGTCCAGGCGGCGTTTCAGAGCGCTTTGCCCGATCGCCATCTCGCTTTCTATCGGGCGCTCGAGCTACAACATCGCGTCGGCGACTATCTCTTCGTCCATGCCGGCATCCGGCCTGGCGTGCCCGAGGCGTCGCAGAGCCCGGCGGACCTGCTGTGGATCCGTGACGAATTCTTGAAGTCGTCGGCCGATCATGGCGCGGTGGTCGTGCATGGCCACACCATCACGCCTGAGCCGGAGGTGCGGCCTAACCGCATCGGCATCGACACCGGAGCCTACGCCAGCGGCCGGCTGACGTGCCTCGTGCTCGACGGCGCCGAGCGGCGTTTTCTCTATACCTAAGGCAGACATGCGCCCCGTCGTTCCGCTATAGTCGCGCCGATTTCACGACAAGGAGGGGATATGTCAATCGCCGGGAGCCTGCTGCACGCGTCGGACGAATGGGCGATCCGCACGTTCGGGCTGGGCTATCTTCGTATCGCGCGCGATCCGTTAATCGCCGAACGCTGCGAATATGTCGTCGGCGAACTGGGCAAGCTCGGCCTCCACCGCCCGTTCCAGCTGCTCGATGTCGGCTGCGGCAGCGGCATGCTGCTTCCCCATGTGGCCGGGCGGTTCGGGGCTGCGTTGAGCCGTTATGTCGGCATCGACCATGACACGCCGCAGCGGCTCGAAGATCGCTACCGCAACATCGCCGTGCCGCACGAGTTTCACAAAGTCGATCTCGACACCGAGTGGGATGTCGGCCGCTTCGATGTCGTCGTCTGTCTCGAGGTGATCGAGCATCTGACCGACGATCGCTCGCTGTTTCGTAAGCTGGCCCGCGCCGTCGCGCCGGGCGGGCATCTGATCCTTACCACCCCGAGCGCGCCGTTCGTCGCGCGCATGGGGCGCGATATCCCCGGCTTCGACGAGATCAGCCGCGTGCAGGACGGCGGCCATGTCCGCATGGGCTATACCCGCGATATCCTCGCCGACATGGCGCAAAGCAACGGCCTCACCATCGCCGCCCAGGGCTGCCTGTCGAGCTTCGCGGCGGCCGATCTGGCGCATTACCTGCGCTACAACTCGACACTCGGTTATTGCGCCTACAACTTGCTGCATAACCGCCGCGCCGCTGCGTTGAAATCGGCGCCCGACGACGGCAGCGCAACCATGGCCGAGACCTATTGGTCGTTCGGCATCGTCTGTAAGAAGCCCTGAGGCGATGAGCGTTCCTGTCCTCGTCACCGGCGGCGCCGGTTATGTCGGCAGCCATTGCTGCAAGGCGCTGGCGCGCGCCGGCTTTCAACCCGTCGTTTACGACAACCTCACGACCGGCCATGCCTGGGCGGTCAAATGGGGACCGCTCGAAGCGGGCGACGTGCTCGACCGCGCGCGCCTCGACGCCGTCATCGCCAAGCACAGGCCTGTTGCCGCTTTGCATTTCGCTGCGCTGTCGCAGGTCGGCGAATCGATGATCGAGCCGGCGCGCTATTGGCGCGTCAATGTCGCCGGTTCGCTGACGCTGCTCGAAGCGTTGCGCGCCGCCGATATCCGCAATTTCGTTTTTTCGTCGACTGCTGCGATCTTCGGCGTGCCGGAACGCGTGCCGATCGTCGAGGACCAAAGCCACGCGCCGATCAACCCCTACGGCCAGAGCAAGCTCGCCGTCGAGCGCATCATCACGGATTTCTCGGCGGCATACGGCCTGCGCGCCACCGCGCTGCGCTATTTCAACGCGTCGGGCGCCGATGCCGAGGCAGAGATCGGCGAAGACCATTCGCCGGAGAGCCATCTCATTCCGCTGGTGCTCGATGCCGCCGCCGGGCGGCGAGCGGATATCGCCGTGTTCGGCGAGGATTATCCGACCCCGGACGGCACTTGTTTGCGCGATTACATCCATGTCGCCGATCTTGCCGATGCGCATGTGCTGGCGCTCAAACGCTTGATCGGCGGCGGCGAGACGCGCTTTTTCAATCTCGGCAACGGCAACGGTTTTTCCGTGCGCGAAGTCATCGCCACGGCCAAGGCGGTGACCGGGCGCGATTTTGCCGTGCGCATCGCGCCGCGCCGCCCCGGCGATCCGCCCTCGCTCGTGGCCGATGCGACGCAAGCCAAAGCGACGCTCGGCTGGGCGCCGCAGCGCGCCGCGCTCGAGATGCAGATCGCCGACGCCTGGCGCTGGCATACCGCGCATTTCGCGGCCTAGAGCCGGAACAGCGGGCAGGCATGAAAGACATCGTCTCGTCCTTCACCGCGACGGCGCTGATTCAGGCCTCGAACATCGGCAGCGGCATCCTGCTCGCGCGATTGTTACTGCCCGAAGGGCGCGGCGAACTCGCCGCAATCATGCTATGGCCGTCGATCATCGGCGCCATCGGCATCATCGGCTTGCACGAAGCGGTCGCCTTCCACGCCGCGCGACGGCCGCAGTCTGCCGGCGGAATCCTGCGCGGCAGTTTCGCGCTCGGCATCGGACTGTCGCTGCTGCTTATACCGATTGCCGCGCTTCTCGCTGATGCCGTCTTTGCCGATGACCGTCCCGAGGTGCGCGAGGCGGCCTTCCTCTACGTCTTATTCATCCCGCTGCATTTTATCGCCTCCTTTTCGGTCGGCCTGTTCCAGGGGATGCTGCGCTTCGCCGAATGGAATCTGCTCCGCGTGCTGATGCATGTCGCTTATGTCCTGCTGATCCCGCTGTTTTACGCGCTCGGCTGGGGCGGCGTATTCGGCTTTGCGGCCGCTTCGCTGCTCGCGCTCGCGCTTGTCGCCATTGCCGGCGTGATCGGCAGCCGCCGCGCCGGCTGGCTGGCGCGGAGCGCAGCCGACGAGCCGTTGCGACGCAGCGTGCCGGCGCTCGCCAAATATGGCCTGACCGTGCATCTCGGCGCCACCGTCGCCATCGTCGCCGAGCGCCTCGACCAGATGATCATCTCGTTGACGCTGAGCGCTGCCGACCTTGGCCTGTTCGTCGTCGCCATCACGGCGGCGCGCTTGCCGCTGGTGATCGCCAGCACGCTCGGCACGGTGGCTTTTCCCAAAATCGCCGCCGCATCGGATGAGACTGACAAGCAGCGAATTTTCGGCCGTTATGCCCGCGCCACCATGCTCACCGTGGTCCCGGCTGCCCTGGCGCTAGCCGTCGTCATGCCCTGGTTGCTGGTCTGGTTTTTCGGCGCCGCCTTCGCGCCGGCCGTGCCGCTCGCCTGGGTGTTGATCGCGGGCGCTGTGCCGCTCAGCTTGAAGACGATGATCAGCTCCGGTTTAAAAGCCTATGATCGCGGCGTCATGGTCGCCCAGATCGAAATGGTCACTTTGGCCGCATCGGCAGCGGCGCTCGCTTTGTTGGTGCCGTTTTACGGCCTGATGGGCGCGGCGGTCGCTTCGCTCTTGGCGCAGGGCGGCGCGCTCGCCTTCATGCTGCTGCGTGTGCGACAATCGGCCGGCATCGGCCCGCGCGATTTATTGCTGCCAAGGCGCGCCGATTTGGCCGTTGTCGGCGATATGCTGGCGGTCCTCAAGGGTCGCTTGGCGGGACGAACCGGAGGGGCTGGATGATCAACCGCGTTTTAGGCTGGATGGCGCGCCGGCAGTTGCAGCCGCTGTGGTGGGGGCTTTACCGAGTGGCCATCGGCGGTTTGGGCCACATGAACGCCGATCCGCAGTTCAACGGCGAGGAGCGTTTCATGTGCGCCTGGGCCCGCGCCCTGAAAGCGCGCAAGGCCGGCGCTCTACCCGTGCTGCTCGACGTCGGCGCCAACGAGGGCGACTTCACCGCCGCCGCTCTCGCCGCGCTGGGCGAATGCCGCATCCATTGTTTCGAGCCGAATCCCAAGACTTTCGACCGTCTTTCCAAGCGCTTCGCCGGCGATTCGCGCGTCCTGCTCAACAATATCGGCCTGTCGGACAAGCCTGGCACTTTCACGCTTTATGATTATGCCGGGTCGGACGGCAGCGGCCATGCCTCCTTCCTGCCGGAAACCTTCACCGACGTTTACAAATCTTCGACCCAAGCGGTCGAAGCGCGCGTCTCGACGCTCGACGCCTATCTGGCCGAGGCGGGCGTCGGCGCGGTCGATTTCCTGAAGGTCGATGTCGAGGGGCTTGAGAAGGCCGTGCTGGCTGGCGCGGCAAACACCTTGGCGGCCGGGCGGGTCGACGTCATCCAGATGGAGTTCAACGCTCACAACATCCTGACCGGCCTGTCGATCCAGGCGCTCGCCAAGACCTTGCCGGACTTCGACATCCACCGCATCGTCGCCAACGGGCTGGCGCCGGTCGCGACGGCGACGCATCTCTACAACAGCCGCGTCGAAATCTTCAAATATGCCAATCTGGCGGCGGTGCGGCGCGGCGCCGCCGTGGCGGCCGACCTGACCGCCTGATACGCCGATGGGCCACCGGATCGGCGTTTTTCATCCCGGCACGCAGCATTCTTGGCAGACCGCGTTGGCCTTTCAGGAGGCGGGGCGCCTTGCCTGGTATGCGACGTCGGTATTTTACGATCCGCGCCGTTGGCCCTACCGCGTCGAGCGGTTCGTGCCGGCCGCCTTGGGCGCCAAGCTGGGCCGCGAGTTTCGCCGGCGTTGGACGCCGCTGCTCGATCCCGACCTGGTCGTCACGTTCGGCGTCGAGGAATGGTTGGAGACAGCGGCGCGCCGGCTGCATCTTCGCCGTATCGCCGAAATCGCCAATATCCGCGGCAACCGTCGTTTCGCCGACGGCGTGATTCGCCAGATCGAGCGCGCGCCCGTCGATGTGCTGTGGGGCTACAACTGCGCCTCAGTCGAAGTATTCCGTTGGGCCAAGCGGCAAGGCCTGCGCTGCGTGCTCGACCAGGCGGTCGGCCACCCGAGCGCCATGAATGCGGTGATGCTGGCCGAGCGCGAACGCCATCCGGACTTTTTTCCTGTCGGCTTCGTGCCCTACGACCAAGATTGGATCGACCAGAACGACGAGGAGGTCGCGCTGGCCGATCTCGTGCTCGCCGGCTCGCAGTCTTGCGCCGATACCATGATCGCGCATGGCTGCCCGGCGGAGAAAATCCGTGTCGTGCCTTACGGCTATGACGCGACGCTGTTTCCCGAGAATGCGTTTGGCGGCGAGGTGGCCGGGACGGCGCGGCCGGGACCGACCCAGTTTCTGTTCCTCGGCGCCGTCGATTCGCGCAAAGGGCTCGCCTATCTGCTCAAAGCGTTCGAGCGCATTCCGTCGAGTCTTGCCGCCTTGACGCTGGTCGGCCATCGCACGGTGCCAGACGCGACCTTTCGCCGCTACGCCGACCGCGTCACCTATGTTCCGCAGGTCGCCCGCTCCGAGGTCCCCGACTATTTTCGCCGGGCCGATGCCTTCGTCTTTCCCAGCCTGTTCGAAGGGAGCGCCTTGGTCCTTTACGAGGCGGTCGGGGCCGGGCTCGGCATCATCCAGTCGGCGGCCAGCGGCACGGGCGCGACACCCGGCGAGAATGGCGTTATTCTCGATCCTGTGACGGTCGACGGCTTGGTCGAGGCCGTCTCCCAAGCTGCGGCCGATCCGGAACGGCTGCGGGCATGGCGCGCTGCGTCGCGCCGGCTGCGCCCGGAGCGCACGTGGGACAAGTACCGTGAAAGGCTGAGGACGCTGGTTCCATGATCGAGTTCGCCCTCTACGCCCAGCTCGCGCTTTACGCGACGATCGCGGCCGCGTTCTTTTTCAATTCCAGATCCTCGATCTTCCACCCGCTCGCCTTCTATCTGATCTTTCACGGCATCGTCTTCGTCATGCGGCCCTTCCTGGTTCATTACCTGAACTTCGAGGGGCGCTGGGTCTATATGCAGTACCGCCCGACGGACAACGAGTTCGTCTTCACACTGGTGGTGACCTCGGTCGCTCTCGTGGTGTTCGCCTTCGCCTCCTGGTTCGCCGGCAAGGCCGAGATCACCTTTCCCGAGCAGGATTTCCCCGATTTCACCGCGATCCAAAAGCGCGCCCTGAGGATCACGATGATCCTGCTCGCGCCGCTCGCGCTCTATTCGGCTTTCTTCGCCTCCGGCGACGTCGGCATCTACGAGCGCGGCGACATCCAGATGACCATGGATCTGGCGACCGGCAACACCATCTATGTCAACACCACGGGCTATCTGGTCGACGCCCAGACCATGCTCGGCTCGCTCGCGGTGCTGTTCATGTGGCGCTTCCGCTTCGCCTGGTGGACATGGGTGCCGCTCATCCTTTTCATAGCCTATCGCGCGTTTCTCGGCGGCGGGCGTTGGGCGATGATCACGGTCGTCTTCACGATCCTGCTGGTCCAGCTTTACCGCTCGCGTCGGCGCTGGCTGCGCCTGCGCTATTTCGCGGTGATGATTCCGCTGTTTGTGCTGTTTCAGAACATCGGCTTCGACCGCAACTACTTCCGCGACATAGTGACGGGGCAGGGACGCGTCGTCGCCGAATTCCGCGACAACCGCAGTTGGCTGGAGAAGCAAGACAATCCCGACTTCGCCAATTTCGACTTCCTCGCCTATATCCTGTGGGTGGTGCCCGACAAATCGCGCACCTACACCTACTTCACCCAGTATCTCCAGCTCTTCACCGAGCCGATTCCGCGAATCCTGTGGCCCGACAAGCCGGTCGGCTCGCCGATCAAGCTGGTCACCCTCAACGACTACGGCAATTTCGTCGGCCTCACTAACTCGCTGGCCGGCGACGGCTGGATGAGCGGTGGCTGGATCGGCATGATCTTCACCATGGGGTTCGTCGGGCTCGTCTTCGGCTATATCCACCGACGATTCTGGCGGGTCGAACAGACCTACAAGGTGATCATGTATTGCGGCTTCATGCCCTTGACGCTGCTGTGGTTCCGCGACGGTGGCATCTCGCTGGCGAAGTACACCTTGTTCATTTTCATGCCGATCCTCGTCTGGGTATGGGTCAGCAAGATGCTCGCGCTGTTCGATCAGCTGGGCGACAGGTCGCGTACCCGGATTCTGCGGCGCTATTGACCATGCAAGGCAAAATGGTTCCAT
Organism: uncultured Rhizobium sp.; assembly: GCA_964628235.1. Lineage (GTDB taxonomy): Bacteria > Pseudomonadota > Alphaproteobacteria > SMXQ01 > SMXQ01 > CAMAVH01. Next base: position 56,723 of record CAZVLU010000014.1, read on the forward strand.
GAGCAACACGAACGGCGGCCATCTCATCGGCGCGCAAGTCGCGGCCATGCAAGACGACGGCGAGGCCATCGCCTTCGACGACGCGACGATCGGATTTTTCTGCCGCCATGTTCGCGGCAAGAGCGTGCTCGACGTCGGCTGCGTCAACCATAACCCGGAAAACTACAAAAGCCGCTTCTGGGTCCATAAGGCCCTGAAGGCCGTCGCCTCGCGCTGCCTCGGCATGGATCTCTACGGCCCCGGCGTCGCCTATCTGCGCGAGCGCGGCTATGACGTCGTCGAGGGCAACGCCGAAGCTTTCGACGTCGGCGCGCGCTTCGATGCGGTCGTCGCCGGCGAGATCATCGAGCATCTCGGCAACGTCTCAGGCTTTCTCGAGTCGGCGAAACGGCATCTCAATCCTGGCGGAGTCCTGCTCATTTCCACGCCGAATCCCTGGTACTGGCGGTTCGTCGCCAAGGCTTTCGTCTCGCCGGACGTCCACCCCAACCCGGAGCACGTGTCCTGGTTCTGCGTGGCGACGCTGCGCACGCTGCTCGAGCGGCACGGCTACAGCGTGCTGGAAACGTCGCTCGGCTCGCGCTACCGGCGCGACCTGCTGATGCCGCTGCCGCAGGGTGTTAAGCACACGACTATCCATATCGCCGCGCGCCCCGCATGATGCCGCGCCGAACGCCGCGGGCGGCATGACAGACAGACAGCCGGACGCAGCCGGAACGCCATGACCGTCTTGCACATCCTGCAATGCACCAATCTGGGCGGCATGGAGCAGGTGGCCTATCGCCTGATGGCCGAGCTGCAGGCTTCAGCCCGGATCGATTTCCGCTTGGCGACCCCCATGCCCTTCGGGCCTGGCGCGGAGCAAGCCCGCCGCTTCGATGGGGCCATGCGCGATTTTCCCTATCGCGGCCGCTTCGGTTGGCGCGATTTTTCCGCTTTCCGCCGCCATGTCCATGCCTTGGCCGAAGAATGCGCCCAGCTTTGGGTGACGGGCACCTCTGCCGCCGCGCTCGCTGCCCTGCTCGGTCTCAAACGTCCGAAGCTGCTCAGCCACCACTATCATCACTTTGAAGGGCGCTACGCGGCACTGCGCTGGCGCGGCTTCTACGAACTGCTCTGTCGCCAGCTCGATGCCGTGACCTATCCGACCGCCTTCACGCGCGACGAAGCCCTGCGCATCGCGCCCTGGCTGAAAAACCGCGCCGTGGTCGTGCCCAACGGCTTTACGGTCCATTGCGACGACGAGGCCGAGCGTTTGCGCCGCCGCGCCGCCGCGCGCCGTCATCTCGGCCTGCCGGATGAGGCATTCGTCGTCGGCAATGCCGGTTGGCTCATTCCCCGCAAGCGATTCGACGTCTTCCTGCGCACCGTCGCCCACGTCGCCGCAGCGCGCCCGGAGGCCCGCTTCGTCATTTGCGGCGGCGGTCCTTTAGAGGCCGATCTCAAGCGTCAGGCGCAGGTCATGGGTTTGGCCGAGCGGGTCCGTTTCGAGGGCTGGGTACGGGATCTGACGCCCCATTATCAAGCCTGGGACGCCCTGCTGTTCAATTCGGACTTCGACACGCTGCCGGCGGCGCCCATGGAAGCGGCGAGCCACGGCTGCGTCACGGTCGCTTCATTGCTTTATGGCGGGCTTGGCGAATTTCTGCATCACGGGCGCAACGGCTATATCTTCCCCCGCCATGACGAAGCCGCCATGGCCGAAGCGCTCTTGAGCCTAGCCGCCGATCCGGGCCATGCTGCGGCCCTGCGCGGCGCGGCGATCGCCACGCTGCGCCAAGATTTCTCCAACGACCGCGCGACCGCTTTCTATCGCGACTTTTTTAGGTGAGTATCGCGCCATGAGCACCGAACGCAGCCCGACCGCCGACGCGACCGACTTCAGCCAGTGGGAGAAAAAAATCCCGCGGCAGCCATTGACCGACCGCGACGCCTATATCCTGGCGGCCTGCGCCGGGCGCGACGTGATCCATCTCGGCGCCTGCGATTATCCGATGACGCGCGAGAAAGCTAAGCTCGGCGAGTTGCTTCATCAGAAAATGCAGGGCAAAGGGCGTTCGCTCGTCGGCTACGACAACGATGCCGAATCGATCCGCCTGCTGCGCGACGAGTTCGGCCTGGCCGACATCGTCGACCGCGATTTGTCATTGCCGTTCGACGATAGCGTGGCGCGAGGCGATTTGGTCGTTTGCGCCGACATCATCGAGCACGTCAACAACGTCGGCAACATGCTCGAAGCCTGCAACCGATTGTTGCGGCCCGGCGGCACGCTGCTGGTGACGACGATCAACGCCGCGTCTCTCAAGCAGGCGATCCGCGCCCTGTTCGGGCGCGAGCCGGTGCATCCCGACCATGTCGCTTATTTCAGCTACGCGACGCTCGGCGTGTTGCTGGGCCGTTTCGGTTTCCGGCTCGACGACTGCCGCTATTTCTCCTACGCCACGCTGTCGGGCGCGGCGCGCAAGATGTTCGATGCCCTCCACCGGATCGCGCCGGCCAGTGCCGACGGCATCATCGTCGCCGCGCACAAGGAGCGCGATGTCTAACGGCGCCCTTCGGCTGCCTGCGGTCGCCTTCGTCTGGGGGCAATTCGCGCCTTACCATCGCGACCGCTGCGCCGCTGTCGCCGCCCGTTTGAGCGGCCGCTACCGCGTGCGCGGCATCGAGATCGCCAGCCGCAACGAGCTTTACGACTGGGCGCCGGCGGCAACCAGCGAGGCATTCGAGTTTCACTGCCTGTTCCCCGGCCGTTCTTGGCAGGAGACGACCCGGCGCGAACGGCTTTCGGCCCTCATCGCCGCTTTGCGGGCTGACGCGCAGGGTCCGGTTTTTCTCTGCCATTTCGATCAGCCGGAGATTTTTCTCGCTGCGCTCTGGCTGCGACTGAAACGCCGCGCCGTCTTCATCATGCAAGATTCGAAATTCGATGATCGCCCGCGCAAGCTGTGGCGAGAGATCGGCAAGGCGCTGCTTTATCTGCCCTATCGCGGCGCCTTGGCGAGCGGCGCGCGCACGCGCGATTACCTGCGTCTGCTCGGCGTCGCCGAACGCCGCATCACGCTGGGTTACGACACCCTGTCGATCGACCGCATTCGCCGGCTCGCCGGCGCGCCGCCGGCGCCGGATGGTGCGCCCTTCGCCGCGCGTCATTTCACGGCGGTCGCTCGTTTGGTGCCCAAGAAGAATCTGGCGCTTTTGATCGAGGCTTATGACCTGTACCGCCGTACGGCGGGCGATTCGCCGCGCGATCTTGTGCTCGTCGGCAACGGTCCGTTAGAGGCTGATCTGCGTGCCGACGTGGCGCGGCGCGGCCTAGCCGGCGTGCGTTTCGCGGGTTTTCTTCAGGAAGACGGCGTGGCGCGGACATTGGCTGGCAGCTTGGGCCTGGTCCTGCCTTCGATCGAAGAGCAATGGGGACTCGTGGTCAACGAAGCCTTGGCGATGGGATTGCCGGTATTGGTGTCGGAGAATGTCGGCGCGCGCGACGAATTGGTGAAGAGCGGTATCAACGGCTATGTGTTCGAGCCCGACAATGCGGCAGGCCTGGCCCGTTTGATGACGCGCCTGGCGGGCGACGAAGCGGAATGGCGGCGATTGAGCGACGGCGCCAACGCGCTGGCGCCGCGCGGCGATGTCGCGCGCTTCGCGGACGCGGTTGAGCAAATGATTGGCGCGTCACCATGAGCGGCGAAACTGTGTTCGTCGTCGGCCCGTTTCCGCCGCCGGTGCACGGCGCGGCAGTGATCACCGATCTCGTCGCCGCCCGCTTGGCAGGGCGCGCCGACGTGCGCCGCTGCGACATTTCGCCCGGCCGGTTGGCGCGCGGCGCGGCCTATCATCTGCGGCGTGTCTGGCGGGTGTTGGCGGCGAGCGCGGCTATCGCCGAGAATGTCGGTCATCGCGGTTGCGTCTATATCTCGGCGGCGGGGGGCAGCGGCCTCGTCTATAATCTGATCATCGCCGCCGTCGCCAGGCTTTTGCGCCAGCGCATCTTCATCCATCATCATTCCTTCGCCTATCTCGACCAGCCGAGCGCCATCATGCGCCTGCTCGTCGCCGTTGCGGGACCGACAGCGGTCCATATCGCGCTGTGTCAGCGCATGGCGGGGCTGCTCCAGGCGCGCTATCCCGCCGTCGCGAGCGGTCTTTGCCTGTCGAATGCCGCTTTCTATCCGGCAGGCGACGGTCCTGCTGGCGCGCAGCCGGGCACGCTGCGGCTGGGGCATATGGGCAACCTCACCGACGAGAAAGGCCTCGACCTTGTCTTCGATCTCTATCGCGAAGCGGCGTCGACGGGACTTACGGCGAGTTTGGTGCTTGCCGGGCCACCGGCAGATGATGCGGCGAGGCGCGCCATCGTGGCGGCGCAGGAGGCTTGCGGGCCGTCGCTCGATTATCGCGGCCCGGTTTACGGCGCGGACAAGGAGCGATTCTTCGCCGACATCGATCTTTTTTTGTTTCCGACGCGCTACTTCAACGAAGCCGAACCGACCGTGCTGTTCGAGGCTATGGCGCGCGGCGTGCCGGTGATCGCCTATGGCCGTGGCTGCATCGCCGAGCAGATCGGCGAGGGTGCGGATGCCGCAGGCGTCGTCGTTCCCGTCGATCGGCCGTTCGTGTCCTGCGCCGTCGCCGCTTTGCGCGATGTGCTCAGCGAGCCTGGACGGCTTCCTGCGCTGCAACGCGCCGCCGCAACGCGCATGGCTCGCTTACATGCAAATGGACTATCGCAACTCGAGGATCTGTTGCGCGCTTTAGCGGGGAAGACGGCATGAGCGGCGTGGCGGCTGATCGCTGTCTGCTCTGCGGCGGCGCAGTGGAGCGGTTTCTCGAAGGGCTGACCGACAACCGTTTCGGCGCGCCAGGCGTTTACGCCATTGCCCGCTGCCAAATTTGCGGAACGGAGCAGACCGTGCCGCGTCCCGACGGCGAAGGGCTGCGCGAGCTTTACGAGACGCATTACAATTTCGGCGGCGGCCAGATGGGCAGCCGTGGCGGCTCGCGCTACGCCCGGCTGCGCGAGCGGCTATTCAGCAGTTGGCTGTACCGGCTATGGCTGCGCCTCGACGGCGACGTCTCGTTTCATCTCGTCGCCGGTCGCGGTCGTCTGGTTGACGTCGGCTGCAATGAAGGGCGCGGCCTCGAATGCTACCGCGCCAACGGTTTCGCCTCTGAGGGGCTGGAACTGAACCGTGTCGCCGCTGAAGAGGCGCGCGCGCGCGGCTTCGTCGTCCACACCGTGATGCTAGAAGATTTTTCCCCCGAGCGGCCGTTCGACGTCGCCATCATGTCCAATGTGCTGGAGCACACGCCGGACCCGCGCGCGGCGTTGCGCGATCTGCGGCGCATCCTATCGCCGCAAGGTCAGGTCTGGATCAGCTTGCCGAACGCGGCGAGCCAGTTCCGTCATCTTTTCGGCCGCGATTGGATCAATTGGCATGTGCCCTATCACTTGACGCATTTCACGCCGCAAGCCCTCCATCGTCTGCTTGCGGAGGAGGGGTATCAAGTGACCCATAGCCGCTGCGTCACGCCCTCGCTGTGGCTCGCGCAATCGATCGTCGCGGCGATCTATGCGCGCCCTGGCGAACCGACGCGGCAATTGCGCTCGGCGCCGTTGGTCGCGGGGCTCATGCTTCTGCTGCGGGGATTGTTTTTTCCTGCGCTTTTTCTGCTCAATCGCGCGATGCGCGGCGACTGTTTGGTCGTTCGCGCTCGCAAGACTGACGCTTAACGATGCGGATTCTCGTCCATAGCATCAATTACGCGCCCGAGCTGACCGGCATCGGCAAGTTCACCGCCGAGATGTGCGACTGGTTCGCCGCCCGTGGCCATGAGGTTCGTGTCGTCACCACGCCGCCTTATTATCCCGATTGGAAGGTGCGGGCCGGCTATAGCGCCTGGATGTGGCGGTGCGAGACGATCGAGAAGGTGCGCGTCGCGCGCTGCCCGCTGTGGGTGCCGGCAAAACCGTCGGGCGTCAAACGTGCGGTCCATCTGCTCAGCTTCGCGCTCTCCAGCCTGCCGGCGATGCTATGGCAGGCCGTCGCCTTCCGGCCCGATGTCGTCTGCACCATCAAGCCGCCGATGTTCGCCGAGCCGGTCGGCTGGCTCGCCGCGCGGCTGTGCGGCGCGCTCGCCTGGACCCATGTGCAGGATCTTGAGGTCGACGCTGCGTTCGACATGGGCCTGTTGCCGAGCGGCGGGCTGAGAACGGCGACGCTTGCCGTCGACAATTGGCTGCTGCGGCGCTTCGACTTCGCCACGACGATCTCGCTGCGCATGCAAGAGCGGCTATGGCGCAAGGGCATGCCGGCGGCAAAGACCGGGCTATATCCCAATTGGGTCGAGGCGGCGGCCATCCAGCCGCAGTCCGGCCCCAACCCCTATCGCGCCGAACTCGGCATCCCTGATGGTCAGATCGTCGCGCTCTATTCGGGCAATATGGGCGAGAAGCAGGGGCTCGACACTTTGATCGATACGGCGCGTGCCGTGGCGGGCGATCCGGGCATCACCGTCGTGCTGTGCGGCGAGGGCGCGGCGCGCCAGCGCCTGCAAGACGGCGCGCGCGGATTGAGCAACGTGCGCTTCTTGCCGCTGCAGCCGCTCGAACGGCTCGGCGATCTTCTGAACCTCGCCGATGTGCATTTGTTGCCGCAGCGCGCCGACGCCGCCGATCTCGTCATGCCGTCAAAGCTGGGCGGCATGCTGGCGACGGGGCGGCCGGTGGTCGCCGGCGCCCATGCGGGAACGCAGGTCGCTATGGCGGTGGCCGATTGCGGCATCGTCGTGCCGCCGGACGATGGCCAGGCGATGGCGGTCGGGCTGCGGGCTCTCGCGGCTGATTCTGAGAAGCGGACTCAATTAGGGGGCGTCGCCCGCAAAAAAGCCCTAGCCGAATGGGACAAGGACGGCATCCTCGGACGGTTAGAGTCCACTTTGAAAACTAAAATTAACCTTTAATTTCAATTAACTATAGATTCCTCTAGCCCCGCTTTCAGAGCTAGGCATTATACCTATCCATCTGAAGTATGAATCGCTTGATAAGTATATAAAGATTTGCTTATATATGCATGTAGCCTGACTCAGAGTCGGGCGTACAGGCATATCGCTGGCCTCTGAACAAGCGCGACAGAGGCCCTCTGGGGGACGACACATGGCGACCTACAACGGTACCAACGGCAACAACACCATCACGGGCTCGTCGAGCGGCGACACGATGAATGGTCTTGATGGCAACGATGTCCTCAACGGGGGTGCCGGCAACGACACCATCGACGGCGGCAATGGCAACGACACGCTGATCGGCGGCACGGGCAACGACAAGCTCTACGGCCGCGACGGCGACGACAACCTCGACGGCGGCGACGGCGACGACACGCTCGACGGCGGCAACGGCAAGGATGTCATCACCGGCGGCGCCGGCAAGGACACGGTCTACGGCGGCGACGGCGACGACATCATCGACGGCGGCGACGGCAACGACACGCTCGACGGCGGCTACTCGCAGGATGTGCTGCGCGGCGGCGCCGGCAATGACAGCGTCAAGGGCGGCGACGGGGACGACAAGCTGTTCGGCGGCGCCGGCAACGACTCGCTCGATGGCGGCACCGGCCAAGACGTCATCTATGGCGACTACGATCCGGCGAGCGCGCCGACCGGCCAGACGGCCACGGTGACGTTCAACAGCGAAGCCGCCGACAACAAGAACACCCTCGGCTATTACGAGATCGACAGCGCCGGCAACATCGTCGGCGTCAAGTTCGTCTTCGCCAACGCCAGCGCCAGCGGCTCGGGCGGCTCGATGGTGTCCGGCAATAGCGCGACCGTGACCGCCGCCGCCGGCAACAGCCTCGGCTTCTTCATCGTCTCGAACGGCTTTGCCGCGAACAACAGCTACTCGTCGCTGAATCTGACGACCGGCCATCTCGAATTCCGCAATAGCGACGGCTCCGTGGCGACCACCGCCAGCACCGCGCCGCAGCTCTATTACGTCAACGCCTCCGGCGTTGCGACGGCTGTCTCTGGCGCGACCTACCATGCTGCCGCTGGCAGCCAGGGCGCGGCGCTGACGTTGAACGCCGACGGCAAGGATCACGTCACCGAAGTGCTGAACAGCAACGGCAGCACGACGCTCAAGTTTGAAGACCTGAATAACCTCGGCGACGCCGATTTCAACGACCTCGTCATCACCGTAAACGCCGACGTCACGACGTCCGGCGCCGCCAACTACAACGACAACATCAAAGGCGGCGACGGCGACGACAAGATCTACGGCCAGTTCGGCAACGACAACATCGAAGGCGGCCAGGGCCAGGACGAGATCTACGGCGGCGAAGGCAACGATTCGATCGACGGCGACGAGGGCGACGACCTGATTTACGGCGGCGCCGGCAACGACACGCTGCGCGGCGACGACAACAACGACCGCCTGTTCGGCGAAGACGGCAAGGACAACATGTTCGGCGGCGCCGGCGACGACCAGATGGACGGCGGCGCCGGCGGCGACGTTGTGAAAGGCGACGACGGCAACGATACCGCCACCTATGTCGCTTCCGAGAACGTCGGCGTGCACGACGTTTACGAAGGCAACAAGGGCTGGGACACGCTGAAGCTCGTGCTGACCCAGGCGCAGTACAACACCGCCTCGGTGCAGCAGGACATCGCCAACTACCAGGCGTTCCTGGCCAACAATTCTAATCCGAGCAGCTCTGGCGGCCCGACCTTCCACTTCCAGTCGTTCGATCTCGATGTTCGCACCTTCGAGAATCTCCAAGTCGTCGTCGTCGCGCCGCCCAACAGCGCGCCGGACGCGGTGAACGATTCAGCCGCAGTGACGGAAGACCAATACGGCATCATCAATGTGCTGAGCAACGACAGCACCGGCGGCGATGCCGGCGATGCGCTGACAGTCAGCGGCGTGGCCGCCACCAGCTCGCTCGGCGTCGCGCTCTCGGTCAACGCCAACGGCACCGTCAACTACAATGCCGCCGGCTCGGCCTATCTGCAGACGCTCAAGGCCGGCCAGACGATCACCGACAGCTTCACCTACACCGTGACCGATCAGGGCGGCCTGACCGACACGGCGACCGTCACCGTCACCATCACCGGCGTCAATGACGCGCCGACCGTCGCGGCCATGATCGCCGACATGGCGACCGCCGAGGACGCCGCCTTTAGCTTGGCGACCGCCGGCAACTTCGCGGACATCGATGTCGGCGACACGCGCACCTACAGCGCGACGCTGTCCAATGGCAATCCGCTGCCGTCGTGGCTGACCATCAACGCCGCGACCGGCTTGATCTCCGGCACGCCCGCCAACGGCGATGTCGGCAACATCGCCGTGAAGGTCACCATGACCGACGGCTCGGGCGCATCGGCCAACGACACCTTCAACTTGACCGTCACCAACACGAACGACGGCCCCACCGTCGCCGTCGCCATTCCGGACGCCATCACTCCGGAAGACGCGCTGTTCACGCTGAACACCGCCGGTAATTTTGCCGATGTCGATGCTGGCGACACGCGCGCTTACAGCGCGACGCTGTCGAACGGCGATCCGCTGCCGTCGTGGCTGCACATCAACGCCGCGACCGGCCAGCTCTACGGCACGCCGGCCAACGGCGACGTCGGCACGCTCGCCGTGAAGGTCACGATGACCGACGGCGCCGGCGCGAGCGTTAACGACAGCTTCAATCTGACCGTCGCCAACGTGAACGACGCGCCCGTCGTCACCGTTCTGATTCCCGACCAGTCGGCCGACGAGAACACGCCGTTCAGCTACAACACCTCGACGCATTTCGCCGATGACGACACGATCCACGGCGATTCGCTGACTTACACGGCGACGCTGGCCAACGGCGACCCTCTGCCGCCGTGGCTCACCATCGACCCCAACACCGGCGTGATCTCCGGCACGCCGCCGGACGTGGGCGCAGGCAGCGGCCTGTCCGGCAACGTGACCTTCATGGGTGAGTCGGCGGGTTACCGCAACACCCTCGGCTCTTACGAGATCGACGGCGCAGGAAACATCACGAACGTCAAGTTCGTATGGGACAACAGCAGCGCCGCTGGCGATGGTGGAGCGCTGGTTTCAGGCGTTTCGACCGCCCCGGTCTCGGCCGCCCCAGGCAACACGCTCGGCTTCTTCCTGGTCGGCAACGGCTTCGACGTTAACGGCCAGTATGCCGGCCTCGACCTGATCAACGGCCATCTCGAATTCCGCGACTCGTCGGGCAACCCGGCGAACGTCAACGACAGCAATCCGCAGCTCTGGTACGTCGGGACCTCAGGCAGTGTCCAACTCGGCGGCGACATCTATCACTCGACCGCCAACAACGCGCTCAACGCCGACGGCCTCGATCACGCGACCGAGACCGTGCTCGGCGGCGGCATCGTCCAGATCGGCTTCGAGGACCTGTTCGGCCTCGGCGACCAGGACTTCGACGACACCGTCTTCAATCTCCAGCTTTCCGGCGGCGCGAATTCCTATGAGATCGTCGTCACCGCGACCGACGAATCGGGCGCCACGGCCTCCGACAGCTTCCTGCTGAACATTGAGAACGTGAACGACGCGCCAGTCGTCTCGGTCGTCATTCCCGACCAGACCACTGCTGAAGATGCGCTCTTCACCTACGACACGAGCGCCAACTTCTCGGACGACGACGCCGGCGACAGCTTGGCCTACACGGCCACTCTGGCGAATGGCGATCCGCTGCCGTCGTGGCTGTCGATCAACCCGGCGACCGGACAGCTGTCCGGCACGCCGCTCAACGGCGATGTCGGCACGATCTCCGTGATCGTCACCGCGACCGACGAATCGGGCGAAAGCGTCAGCGACACGTTCGATCTCACCGTCACCAACGTCAACGACGCCCCGGTCGTCACCGTCGGCATCGCCGACGCTTCGGTCAACGAAGATGCGGCCTTCTCATACGATGCCTCGGCGAACTTCGCCGACGTCGATCTCGGCGACGTGCTGAGCTACTCCGCCACTCTGTCGAACGGCGATCCGCTGCCGGCTTGGCTGTCGATCGACCCGGCCACCGGCGAGCTGTCGGGCACGCCGGCCAACGGCGACGTCGGCACGCTGTCGATCGTCGTCACCGCCACCGATCTCGCCGGCGCCACCGCCAGCGACACGTTCGAGCTCACCGTCGCCAACGTGAATGACACGCCGACCGTCACCGTCGCCATTCCCGATCAGACGACCAACGAAGACGCCGCCTTCTCCTACGACTCTTCGGTGAATTTCGCCGATGTCGATGCCGGCGACGCGCTGAGCTACACGGCGACGCTGGCCAACGGCGATCCGCTGCCGGCCTGGCTGTCGATCGATCCGATCACCGGCGTGATCTCCGGCACGCCGACTAACGGCGATGTCGGCGGCCTGTCGATCACCGTCACCGCGACCGACGAATCGGGCGCAATCGTGTCCGACACGTTCGATCTGACCATCGCCAACGTCAACGACGCCCCGGTCGTCACCGTCGTCATCCCCGACGCTTCGACGAATGAAGACGCGCAGTTCTCCTACGACGCTTCGGCGAACTTCGACGATGTCGATCTCGGCGATGTGCTGAGCTACACGGCGACGTTGGCCAACGGCGATCCGTTGCCGGCTTGGCTGTCGATCGACCCGGCCACCGGCGAGCTGTCGGGCACGCCGGCCAACGGCGACGTCGGCACGCTGTCGATTGTCGTCACCGCGACCGATCTCGCCGGAGCCACCGCCAGCGACAGCTTCGATCTGACCGTCGTCAACACGAACGACGGCCCGATCGTGGCTATCGCCATCGCCGATCAGACGACTGACGAAGACGCGGCCTTCTCGCTCGATGTCTCGGGCAACTTCGCCGACGCCGATCTCGGCGACGCGCTGACCTTCTCGGCGACCCTGTCGAACGGCGACCCGCTGCCGGCTTGGCTTTCCATCGACCCGGTCACCGGCGAGCTGTCGGGCACGCCGACGAACGATGACGTCGGCGCGATCTCGATCACCGTCACCGCCACGGATCTCTCCGGCGCGACCGCCTCCGACGTGTTCGATCTCACCGTCGAGAACGTCAACGACGCGCCCGTCGTCACCGTTGCGATCCCGGATGCGACGACGGCCGAAGACGCCGCCTTCAGCTATGACGCTTCGGCGAACTTCGACGACGTCGATCTCGGCGATGTGCTGAGCTACAGCGCGACGCTGTCGAACGGCGATCCGCTGCCGGCTTGGCTTTCCATCGATCCGGTGACCGGCGAACTGTCCGGCACCC
>CAZVLU010000015.1:0-64450 GCA_964628235.1 uncultured Rhizobium sp.
GCCAGCGTTCGTTCTGAGCCAGGATCAAACTCTCAAGTTGACTTGAGTCCGTCAGCCGAAGCTGACGTTCAGAAATCAAGAGCCGATCACAAGCGCATGTTTGACACCATTCCTGGTGTCTGATGCGCCTACGATCGGTGTGTGTATCAACCAGCACACCGCCGCCTGCGCATCCCTTCCGTCTTCACAATTTCAAAGAGCGATTCCCTTACGGGAAACTTGCATCAGGGACGAAAAGACCCACCGGGGAGGACCCCCGTTTGTGTCCGGTCCATGCTGCAAGGACGCGCCTTATACGCCCCGGTCTTTTAGCTGTCAAACTCTTTTCAACGATTTTTTTACCGCGCCCGCAAAGGCTTGGAAGAGAACCGCCGGAAGAGCCGAACGCAGTTTCTGCCGCTGAAAGCAAGCGGCAGACAAGCCGTTCAAAACCGAGGATGTAAGGCCACGACGTCGCTGAGCGACCGTTCGTGTAAGGCGGAATATAGGGTGACCGTTTCGGGAAGTCTAGCTACTGTTCCGAGAAAGCGAGCAAAAACCTGGGGATAAGTGATCTTTTGCCGATGAATGCCCGTCGCATTGCCGCATCCGCGAGCCTGATAAACCGCCGAATCCTGCCGATTTCATGGAGGTTTCCCGCGTGTGCGTTGGCCAGCGCCCTGGCCTTAAGCGCCTGCGGCTTCTCGACGCCGCTGACGCCTTCGAGCAAAGCGCCCGAGTCGAACATGCCGGCCGATCAAAACCAGGCGCCGCAATTCACCGACATTCCGATCCCCAACGGCGCGCGCATGGATCTCGACCGCTCCCTCGTGCTCGGGCCGCGCGACACATGGCTCGGCCGCCTCGCCTTCACCAGCTCGGCATCGCCCAACGACATGTTCGAATTCTACGCCCGCGAAATGCCGCGCTTCACCTGGACCGGCATCACCGCGGTGCGCGCCGGCACCAGCGTGCTCAGCTACAGCCGCGACGAGCGTATCGCCACCGTGCAGATTTCGCGCACCACGCTCGGCGGCAGCGAAGTGCTGCTCACCATCTCGCCGCGCGGCAGCATGGGCGCCGGCGCGACCAATCCCGGCGGCTTCAATCTGCCCGCCGTCTCGGCGCCGCCCGTCTCGCGGCAGCCGTTGCGCTGAGGCGCAACTAGTCCCGGATATCCTGCAAGAACCACTCGGTCGGAATTTCGCGGCCGACGCCCTTGGCCTTGGCGGCTTCATAGACGGCGCCGGCCACCGCCCAGAATTGATTGCCCTGCAGATTGCCGCGCTCCGAATAGGTGATCTGCTCGCGGCTTGAACGGCCGCGGTTGGTGCCGTTCATGATGTCGGCGAAGGTCACCATGCGGTCAGGCGCGATGGTGCCGTGTCCGCGCTTGTCCTTCTTCTGATATTTGAAATCGCGCATGCCCTCGGGCTGCGCCGCGTAGGTCAGATATTCGTCATCGAGGCCGAGGGCCGGCAATCCCCAGGGCGCCGGCGCGCTGCCGAAGCGCATATAAACGTCGAGCTTCTCGACGGTCGCCTCGTCGGGCCGCCCGCCGGCGCCGACATTCACCACATGGGCGCCCGGCTCGATCAAGGCGCCGTTGAGCACCGGCACCGACGAATCGGTGACGCCGGCGACGATATGCGCGCCCTTATAAATATCTTCGGGGCGGTCGCAGACCTGCACCTCGAGGCCATAGCGCTCGCGCATTTCCTGGCCGAACTTTTCGCGGTTGGCTTTGGTCGGGCTGAACAGCTGCAGCCTTTTCAAACCAGGGCGCACATACATGAACGCCTCCATATGCGTGCGCGCCATGCCGCCCGAGCCCAGCATGCCGATCACTGTGGCATCTTCGCGCGCCATATATTTGGTGCCGATGCCGCCGTCGGCGCCGACGCGCATATGCTGCAGCACGCCGTCATTGATAAAGGCGAGCGGCTCGCCGTTCTCCACCGACGTCAGGAAGATCAAACCGCAATAAAGCCCCGGCTTGACGCAGTATTTCTCGCGCGTCGTGACGCCGTTGTAGCTTTCCTCGGTGATCACGTCGGATTTCATGCGGATGGCGAAATAGCCGCTGACCGAGCCGCCCTCCATGGTGCCCCAGGCATAGACTTTCTTGGGATCGCTGGTCGGGATCTGCACGTCGATGCGCGGCCGGCAGACCGACTCTTTGACGACAAGCTGTTTATAAGCCGCCTCCAGCGCGTCGATGGTCATGCCCATCGTCAGCAGCTTCGAGACGTCGTCGTTATTGATGATCAGCGTCATCGCACTCTCCCTGTTGATCTATGGCTTTCAATAGACTAGGCGCGGCCTAGCGCAGCGTCCAGCGGCACCAAACGTGCCACAAAGCAAAACGGGCGGAAGGTTGCCCATCCGCCCGTTCTTTAGCTGCTATCGCAGCAACCCTTTAGACGCCCTTGCAGATCACGTTGAGCAGCGCCTGCTGGCCGTTCGAGATCGCCTTCATGGCGCGATCGAGCGCCTTGGGCATATCCGCCGGGTCCCTGACGCATTCGCCATAGCCGTCGGCCACTTCCACTGCCTTCTCAAAGCGCGACGAACCGGCTTCGAAATAGGTCAGCGGCTCGCGGTTGCTCTTGGCGGCATAGCCGGTCGGATAGACCTCGTGCGTGTTGCGCTTCACCGCGCCCCACATCTCGTTGTTGAAGACGACGGTGAGGATCGGCAGCTTCTCGGCCTTGGCGACGTAATGCGCCGGGATCGGATTGCCGAACATGTAAGCGCCGTCGCCGCAGGTCGCGATGACGGTTCTGTCGGGCTGCGCCATCTTGACGCCGAGCGCGGTGCCGAGGCCCCAACCGAGCGCGCCAGCGGCGCCGACGCTGAACATGGTGCCGGGCTGGCTGAAGTTCATATGCTCGAACGTCACCGGCGATTCCTTGATCAGGATGCCGTCCTTGCCGCGCACCTTGTCGAGGCAATGGGTGATCCAGGCCGGATGCAGCGGCGCTTCGCTCTGGCCCTTCGTGATCGCTTCAGCCCACTTCGCGCGCTGGTCGGCGCGCATGATCGCCAGGCGCTTGCCGCGATCGCCGATGCGGTCTTTGGCGCGGGCGATCTTCTCTTCGAGCGCGTCGGCCAGCGCGTTCATGCTGGCGGCGACCGAGCCGGAGATCGATACGTCGCTGTTGAAGCCGCGGATCGGATAATTGCTGTACATCGGATCCATCGAGATCTGGATGATCTGGCAATCCGGCTTCGGGCTTTTCTTGTTCGGAATCCACGGCACATCGCTCTCGATGACGAGGATCACGTCGGCTTCCTGCAGGCGCAGGTCCGGGTTGTAGCCGAGATGCATCGGATGATCGCTTTCCAGCGCCACGTAACGCGGCTTGCGCTGATAGACCGGGATGGCGAACGAATTGGCCAAGCGTCCCATCGCCGCGACTTCGGCGGCGTTGCGCCCCGAGCTTGCGGTGATGATCATCGGGTTCTCGGCCTTGGCGATGATGTCCGCCGCGCGGTCGATGGCATCCGGGTTGGGATAGGCCGGCGATGGAATGGTGCGGCGCGTCGGCGAGGTAAATTGGAAATTGCTGATGTCGCGCGCCAGCACTTCGCGCGGCAGACGGAGATAAACCGGGCCGGCCGGCTCGGCGGTCGCCATCGTGATGGCGCGATCGACCGTCGACTCGAGCACCTCGGCGTTGGGCAGCTCGTAGTCCCATTTGGTGAATTCGCGCGCCATGGCGCCCTGGTCGCGCATTTCCTGCGGCCAGTGGATTTCGCCGGTGCGCGCGCCGGTCAGGCCGCCGTCTTCGCTGAAGGGCGTGCGACCGGCGCTGAACAGCACGGGGATATTGCCGCGCCAGGCGTTCAACAGGCCGCACAGCGAGTTGGCAGTGCCGACGTTGACATGCACCATGGCCGCCTGCACGCGGCCCGAACCGAGGAAATAGCCGGTTGCCATGTGCACGGCGACGTTTTCATGCGGCACGGTGACGGGCGTCGGCACCTTGACGCCTTCCGCCTGCAATTTGGCGTAAGCTTCAATCAGCGGCGCGAAGTCGGTTCCGGCATTGGCGAACAGATAGTCGATGCCGCGGTCCGACAACAATTGCAGATAGGCTTCGGCCACGGTGCCGGTTGCGATGGTCTTATTCGCCACGTCGATCTCCCAAGATACTTAGACAATGATTATTTTGCGGTAACATAGCGGGCGGGCCATCCCAATGCCAGCCGCGAAGCGGACAAAACAATGCAGTTTTCTGAAACAGCGCCATCTCGTCGGACGGAACAATATGACGCCGTCATCGTCGGCGGCGGACATAACGGTCTCGTCTGCGCCGGCTATCTCGCGCGCGCCGGATTGAGTGTCAAGGTCGTCGAGAAACGCGGCATCGTCGGCGGCGCGGCCGTCACGGAAGAGTTTCATCCGGGCTTTCGCAATTCCGTCTGCTCCTATGTCGTCAGCTTGCTGCATCCGCAGGTCATCAAAGACCTCGACCTGCACGCGCACGGCCTGACGATTCTCGATCGTCCGTCGGGCTATCTATGTCTGTTGCCCGGCGCGACATCTTTACAACTTCCGCGCGATGTCAGCGTCGCCAAACGCGAGATCGCCAAACTCTCGCCGCGCGACGCCGAGGCCTATGCGAAACTCGACAAGGAATTATGCGAGATCGGCATGGCGCTGCGTAGCGTCATGGCCGAGCCGCCGCCCAATTTCGGCGGTGGTCTGGCCGATCTATGGCAAGCGCTAAAACTCGGCAATAAGCTGCGCGCCCTGCCCGGTCCGCTGCAAGCCGCCCTCGCCGAACTGATGACCGCCAGCATCGGCGATTATCTCGAGGCGCGATTCGAGCGCGACGAGCTGAAAGGCGCGCTCGGCTTCGAAGGCGTGATCGGCAATTTCGCCAGTCCCTATCATCCGGGCACCGCCTACGTGCTTCTGCATCATATGTTCGGCGAAGTGAACGGCGAACCCGCCGCATGGGGACACGCCGTCGGCGGCATGGGCGCGATCACGCAGGCGATGGCGCGTTCGGCGGCGGCGCGCGGCGTCGATATAGAGACGAACGCGCCGGCGCGCGAGATCATCGTCGAAGGCAGCAAGGCGAAGGGCGTCGTGCTGGCGGACGGCCGCACCATCCGCGCCGGCATCGTCGCCGGCAACGTCCATCCGCAATTGCTGTTCCTGAAAATGATGGATGGCGGCTTGCTGCCCGAGGATTTCCGCCGCCGGATCACCCATTGGCGCTCCCGCTCCGCCACCTTCCGCATGAACTTGGCGCTCAGCGAACTGCCGCGCTTCTCAAGCCTGAGCGGCGACAACGACTCGGCACACTTGAAGGGCAGCATCAACATCAGCCCGTCGCTCGGCTATCTGCAGCGCGCTTTCGACGACGCGCGCGCGCATGGCTGGTCGAAGGCGCCGGTCGTCTCGATCAACATTCCGAGCGTGCTGGACGATTCACTGGCGCCGAAGGGCGCCCATGTCGCCAGCCTGTTCTGCCAACATTTCGACTTCGCCTTGCCCGACGGCAAATCATGGGACGACGAGAAAGAGCGCGCCGCCGATCTCATCATCGACACCGTGGCCGAGCATGCGCCCAACCTGAAGCGCGCCATCGTCGGCCGTCAGGTCCTCTCGCCGCTCGATCTCGAACGCGAGTTCGGCCTGGTCGGCGGCGACATCTTCCATGGCGCCATCCATCTCGACCAGCTCTTCAGCCTGCGTCCGGCAGCCGGCTACGCCGATCACCGCACGCCGATCGACGGCCTTTATCTCTGCGGGTCCGGCGCCCATCCGGGCGGCGGCGTCACCGGCCTGCCTGGCCGCAACGCCGCACGCGCGATTTTGAAAGACCGCTAGGCCCCGATCGCTAAATCGGCGAATTTGCCGCTGTCGAGCAACACGACGCTTTGCGGACGCGGCAGTTTCAGCACGGCCTCTTCGCGCAGCTTGGTGAGCGTTCGGCTCACGGTCTCGACCGTCAGGCCGAGGTAATCGGCGATTTCGGCGCGGCTCATCGTCAGCTCGATCGGATTACCCGGCTTGCCGCGCTTCTTGGCGCGCTCCGACATCGTCAGCAGAAACGACAGGATTTTCTCGCGCGCGGTTTTGCGGCCGAGCAGCAGCATCTGATCTTGCGCGGCGGACAATTCGTCGGTGGAAATGCGCAGCAGCCGTTCCGTGAGCTTCGGCAGATCGCCGAAGGCGGCAGCGAGTTCCCGGCGCTGGAAGCGGCAGACCTTCACGCGATCGACCGCTTCGGCGCTGTAGCCGTATTCGCTGCCCGACGAGAGGCCGAGGAAATCGCCGGGAAACAGGAATCCGGTGATTTGCGTGCGGCCATCCGGCAAGCTTTTATAAAGCTTCACGGTCCCCTCCAGCACGTTGAACACTTCGCGCGCGGCATCGCCCTCTTGAAAGAGGAGTTGATGCGGCGCGACGAAGCCGTGATGCGCGAGCTTGCTCAACGCGACGATCTCGCTCTCGTCCATCACCGCGCAGAAAGTGACATGGCGCATCTCGCAAACCGCGCAAGAACCTGCTGCGCAGTGGCTGGGGACGGGCGGACGCGTGTTCGTCATGGCGGCTGCGGCCTGGTTGCGAAGTTTGAAGCTCTCAACCCTAGGCCGGGATCCCTGCCGAACCAAGCGATCCGCTCTATCCATATGATTTAACATGGCTTTAACCCCATCACTGACGACGAAAAAAATCTCGCAGGTTTGATCGAGATCAATGTTTCGTATTCTAATGATTATATCATTAGATACCTAATGGATTTTCGCAGGGCAGCCATACCCTAGGAAGGGAGACCTATCATGACCGACGCCGCCTTTATCGACCGCTCGGGCCGGCAAACGCCCGATCGTCACACGCACCGCGACCATTCGCTCAATTGGTGGGAGCCCATCATCGTGCCGAAGGCGCGCATGGAGGCCGAGATGGCGCGGCTGGCCGCCCTGCCCGCACCGAACAACGGCGTGCGCCGGACGATGATCGTCCATCCCCAGGACGCCATGCGTCTCGGCTTCGCGCCCGGCATCGACGTCAGTCTCGACGTGCTGCTGCCCGGCGAACGCACCAAGTCGGTGCGACAGAATTCCTCGATCGTGAATTTCTGCATCAAGGGCGCCGGCTCGACCGTGACCAACGGCAAGACGGCGACCTTCCAGCAATATGACGTGTTCACCACGCCGTCGATGGCGGTGCATGAGTACGTCAACGACACACAGGACGTGCAAGTGCGCTTGCGCTATTCGAACGGCGCGCTGCTCGAGCGGCTCAACATCCATCTGATCGACGAAGACCCGCCCGCGCCGACCGAGGACAATCTGACGCCAGCCGCCGAGGACATCCGCGACGGCCACAAGAATCCGTTCGGCACCTTTCAGCTCACCGACGACGGCGCCTGGCTGCTGCCATATGAGAAGCTAGTGTCGCCCGACGCAGTCGCCATCAAGCCGCATCTCTGGCCCTGGCGCAAAGTGAAGACCGAACTGGATAAGCTCGCCGACCTCGGCCAAGCCTACAAGGGTCGCCGGCTCTATCTGCTTTACGATCCGGTGACAGGCCGCAGCAACGGCACCACGCCGAACTTCTTCGCCACCATCACCGTGCGCCCAGCCGGCATCGCCGACCGTCCGCACCGCCACGCGTCGGCGGCGATGAACTACTACTTCGGCGGCGAAGGCCACTCGGTTGTCGAAGGCAAGCGCTACGAATGGCAGGCCGGCGACTTCATGTTCTCCGCGCCGGGTTGGGCGACGCACAACCACGTCGCTGACAAAGGTCCGGTCTATGAGCTGACGATCCAAGACATGCCGTTCTGCATCAACAGCGATTGCCTGCTGTGGCAGGAGGACATGAAAGGTCCGATCTCGCTGCTCGGATCGCACGCCGGCTTCGCCACCAACCGGGCCAAGACAGCGGCCGGCTAAGCCGGCTCTCCCCGCTACGCTTGGTCCGGAAACCCGGCCATAGCGCGGATCTCCCCCGCGCTGTGGCCGGCTTCTTTTAAGCTGCGCAAAGAGCGCGCGTCGTCGCGCTTGGCGAGGCGGCGCCCGCTTTCGTCGGCGATCAAGCCGTGATGGTGATAGTCCGGCGTCGGCAATTCCAGCAGCGCTTGCAACAAGCGATGGATATGCGTCGCGGCGAGCAGGTCGTCGCCGCGCGTGACTAGTGTGACGCCTTGCAAAGCGTCGTCGACCGTCACGCTGAGATGATAGCTCGTCGCGATGTCCTTGCGCGCCAGCACGACGTCGCCGAACAGCCCCGGCATCGCCGAGATATTTCCGCGCCCGCGATCGTGCCAATCCAACGGACCGGTCATATCCGTCGCCGTCGCCACGTCGAGACGCAAGGCATAAGCCTCGCCGGCCGCGATACGCCTTGCCCGCTCCGCCGTGCTCAAATGGCGACAGATGCCCGGATAGATCGGGCCGTCCGGCCCCTGCGGGGCGGCGCCGGCACGGGCGATTTCGTCGGCGATATCGCGCCGCGTGCAGAAGCAGGGATAAAGCAATCCTTGGGCCTGCAAGCGATCGAGCGCGGCGCGGTAATCGGCAAGATGCTGCGATTGACGGCGCACCGGCTCGGGCCAGGACAAACCGAGCCAGGCGAGGTCTTCCATAAGAGCCGTCTCGAATTCACGCCGGCTGCGGCCGATATCGATGTCCTCGATCCGCAGCAAAAACCGCCCGCCCGCCGCGCGCGCCGCGTTCCAGGCGAATAGCGCGGAATGGGCATGACCCAAATGCAAAAGCCCGGTGGGACTGGGCGCGAAGCGGGTGACGGTTTCAGGCACAGATTTATGACCGGCGGGCATCAATGGACGACGTTCGGCACTTTACCCTGCCGCACGGCTCCACCTATGCTGAAAAGAAACGGCCAAAATAAAGAATAAACAAAATTGCTGCACAACAGCCTGGGGAGGCTCGCATGACCAACACCCTTCTGCGCCATACGTCCGCGCGCATGATCGGCGCGCTCGCTGCCGTGACCCTGTCCGCCTTTCTGCTTCAACCATCGCCGGCCGCCGCCGACGCGGTGGGAGACTTTTACAAAGGCAAGACCGTCAACCTGATCATCGGCTACGCGCCCGGCGCCGGCTACGACACCTATGGCCGCTTGATCGCCCGCCACTTCGGCCGCTTCCTGCCCGGCGCGCCCAACATCGTCCCGCAAAACATGCCCGGCGCCGGCAGCATCAAAGCGGCCAACCACATCTACAACATCGCCGCCAAAGACGGCACCGCGCTCGGCATGTTCGCGTCGTCCGCCGCCTTCGAGCAGATGTTCGGCGGCGAAGGCGTGCAGTTCGATACCGCCAAATTCACCTGGATCGGCAATATCGACGAAAGCGTCGGCACCTGTGCCGTGTGGCACACCACGGGCGTGGAAAATTTCGAGCAGATGCTGAAGACCGAATTGGTGTTCGGCGGCAGCGGAGCCGCCGCCGTCACCTCGCAGCATGCCGTCGCGCTGCGCAATCTGCTCGGCGCGAAGATCAAGCTGGTGCAGGGCTACAACGGCGCGCAGGACGTCAAGCTGGCCATGGCGCGCGGCGAGGTGCAGGCCGGATGCGGCATGGCGCTCTCCTCGCTCAAATCGCAACATGCGCAAGAATGGAAATCCGGCCAGCTTCGTCCGGTCATCCAGCTCGCCATCGAGCGCAGCCCAGACCTGCCGAACGTGGCGCATCTCTACGACTACGCCAAGGACGAGGAGACGCGCCAAGTGTTCGATCTGGTGTTCGGCCGCCACGTCATCGGCCGGCCGCTGTCCGCGCCGCCGGGCGTGCCGAGCGACCGCAAGCAAGCGCTGCGCAAGGCATTCATGAATACGATGAAGGACACGACTTTCCTCGCCGATGCCGACAAGCTCAGGCTCGACATCATGCCGTCCGACGGCGAGGGCGTCGAAAGGCTGTTCACCCGATTCTTCGGCTATCCGAAGCCGGTGATCGAGAAGGCGGTCGCGGCGATGAAAGAGTGACGCGACCAGGAGCGGCTGCCCTTAGGCCTGGGCAGCCGCGACCTTCGCGTTGGCTTGCAGATAACCGAGGGCTTCGTCGGTCGTCATCACGTCGCCGAAGGTGAGGTAGAAGTTGAGGAGCGTCGCGTTATGCTCCTCGTCGGTGCCGGCGGCCAAGCCGTCGCTGACCATCACCGTCTGAAAATTGCGCATGCAAGCGTCGCGCGCCGTCGATTCGCAGCAGACGCTGGTCGAGGTTCCGGTGATCAGCACGGTGTCGATGCCGCGTTCGCGCAGCAACGCCTCGATGTTCGACGAACCTTGGATGAAGGCGGAAAAGCGCGTCTTGTCGACGATCAGGTCGTCCGGACGCACGTCCATGCCGGCCCAAACCTGATGACCGATCGACCCCGGCTTGAGCGATTCGGCGCGCTTCTTGGCACGCCCTGGATTCGACAGCTTCTCGTAGGCGATCGACCAGCTTTTGAACGACTCCTCGCTCGCCGTGTTGCGGATCCACACCACGACGCCGCCGGCGGCCCGCAAACCTGCCGCCAGCTTGTTCACGTTCGGCACGATCTCCAAAGCGCCCTTGATCAAGCTGTGCGCGACGCCTTCCATCATGAAGCCGTTTTGCAGATCGACGACCACCAGGGCGGTACGGGCCGGCTCCATATCGGCAAAGATATGCGCCTTGCCGCGCCGCTCGATGACGCGTTGTTTCGCCCAATCGGGAATATGGGTTTTGTGCATGGCTCGTCTCCCTGCCGCGTTCAGACGATCATATCTTATCGGCGATGCTCAGCATCGCGCGAGTCTTCTCGATCACGCCCGCCGGCGTGTCGTAAATCTCCTTGATGAGCTTGAGGATTTCCTCCGGAGTGGCCGGGTTCACTTCGAGGCGCGCCTTATCGGCCTCGGCCAGGAACTGCGGGTCCTTCATGGTTTTCTGAAACGCGTCGCGCAACGCGGCGACCCGATCCTTGTCGGTGCCCGGCGGGGCGACGAAGGAGCGGCCATAAATCCAAGGGCCAAAGGTCATCTGCATGATCTGCTTCTGCTCCTCCGTCTTGGCGAGCGAGAAGGCGTTGGCCACTCCCGGCAATTCGGGATGGTTGCGCAATGAGGTTTGCAGAATGATCTTAAGTTCCCCGCGCTTGATGGCATCCCAATGGGCGGACTTGAGCGTGGTCACGTTCAGGCCGCAAGCGCCGTCGACCTCGCCGCGCTGGCCGGCCAGCGCCACTTCCGACAGGCCGGAATAGCCGGCCACGATCTTGAAGGGAAAACCGAGAACCTGCTTCAAGGTGATGGCGTCGAGAGTCGAGCCGCTCGACGGGCCGACGCCGCCGATGATCAATTCGCGCTTGCTCAGGTCTTCGATGGAATTGACGCCCGACTTGGCCCAAAAGCCGCAAGTGCTGATCTCGGCGTTGGCGCTGCCGATCCATTCGTATTTCAGCGGATCGAACTTGGCGACTTCCGGCGTGAGCAGCGGCGCTGTGGTCATCACCGGATTAATGATGCCGATGACCGAACCGTCCCTCGGCGCGGCCGTCGTCAGATAGGTCATTTGCTTGAGGCCGCCGGCGCCGGGCATGTTCTTCGGCACCATGGTCGGCGTGCCTGGAATATGCCGATACATATGACGCGATAAGAACCTGCCGTAGGTGTCGAAACCGCCGCCCGGCGTCGAGCCGATGACGACATCCAACTCGCGGCCTTTATAGAAACCGGCAACGTCGGCGGCGCCTGCCGAAGCGACAAGAGCCGGTGAGACGAGAGCGGCGCCGATAGCGGCGGCGCAGAGAAGTTTCAGGCTGACGCGCATTGCGATCTCCTCGAGCGGGAATGAACGAAGCGCCGCAGCGAACGCGGTGGGGGCGCGCGACCGAGGGCGTTAGCTCATGCATCGCAACATGCGTGCCAAGCGCGCGGTGGCTGCTCATTGAGCGATAACAATGGGGTTTCGCCGAAAGAAACCGAAAACGGTCACTTTCGCGCCGATGTCTGTCCTATTCTTCGGCAAGCTAGGCTAAAATCTCCGCTGCCCTGCCCGACTGGAGCCATGATGGACACCGACCGTATCAAACTCGAAGCCCGCCTGTTCGCCAGCGAATATCTCATGTGCAACCTCTACGCCATGATCTTCCGCGCCGCGCCCGACCCAGCCGCCGCCGTGCAGGCGTTCGGCGGCGATCTGCGCCGGCATATGGAAGGCTTCGCCGTCGCCGGCCTCGACCCGCTGCAATCGGACACCTTCGCCGGCGAAGTGCGCGACGCGCTCGACGTCCTGCTCGGCCAACTTGGCAGCATGATGGCGCAAGCCAGCACGCCAAGCGGCGGCCCCGCCGCCCATTGATCCGCAGTGCCGATCCGCGCGTAAACATTTTATGGCCTCATAAAATGTTTGGACGGATCATGATACTGAAGACTTTTCTCCGCCCTCTCGCCAGCGCCGCTGTCATTCTCGGGGCTGTCGGCCTGCCGATCACCGCATCCTGGGCTTGGCAGGGGAGCGCCGTGTCCCGCGACATCGCCTTCAACGTGATCCGCGCCGGCGAGCCGATGGGCAGTCACAAAGTCACGTTCCGCCAAGACGGCGACCGCCTCAATGTCGACATCGCCATCGATCTGGAGGTGCGTCTCGCCTTCATCCCGGTCTTCCGCTACACCCACCGCAACAGCGAAACTTGGGAGAATGGCCGGCTTGTCCGCTTGCAAACCACCACCAATGACGACGGCACCCAGCATAAGGTCTTCGCGGAGGCGACCGATCAGGGGCTCCGCATCACCGACAGCGCCGGACGGACATATCTCGCGCCCGCCGACACGCTCCCCACCAGTTATTGGAACAAGGAGACGATCAGCCGGAGCGAACTGCTCAACACCCAGTCGGGCAAAATGATGCCGATCCGCATCGAGCATCATCGCGAGTCAACGGCCGCTCTCGGCGACGCCGACCATTACCGCTTGGTGATGATCGACGACAACGACGGCACGCCGATCGACGTTTGGTACGACAAGCAAAGCCTCGCCTGGGTCAAACTGGCCTTTGAAGCGCGCGGCACCAAAATCGACTATTCGCTGGCCGCTATCGGCGGCCAGCCGCAACAAGCGGCGAGATAGCCGTCAATTCGGCAGCTTGCGGAAGAATAGGAATACCTGGCCAACTTGCAGGCCGTATTTCGTCACCTCGGCCTTGTTCAGCACGGCCTCGGCGTCTTGCCGAAATAGCCAGTCGTCAAATTGCACCCGCACGGGGCCGTCGTCGGTCTTGAGATCGACCGTATAGCGCCAATTGAAGGCCCGCCCTGCCGCCATGCCCTTGGCGACGCCGACGACGTCGTCGGCCCGCCCCTCATAGGTGCCATCGGCGAGTTTGACGATGCGCCAGACGCGGCGGTCGCGCTCGCCGTCGTCATAGACAAAATCCTCCTCCAGCACCAATTCGCGGCCGTCCCAGCGGCCGACGAGATCGACGACGAATTGCCGCTTCACGTTGCCGAAGCGATCCTCGAACAGGCCCCAAGCTTTGGTGCGCCCGGCAAAATACTCCTCGATACGCATGTCGGGCTGGCTCGCCGCGAAATCCTGAAGCGTCATGCCGCTGCACCCCGCCAGAGCGGCGGTCATCGACGCCCATAGGACAAGGCGCTTGATCGTTCGAATCATGATTGTCCTCTTGCTGCGTTCAAACGTCCGGCGATCTCGGCATGGCGCGCCGCCGTCAAGGGATAGCGCGCCATCAGCGCGACAGCGGCGAGCTTGAAGGCGATCGGCACGAGGCTGTAAAGCGCGATCAGCATGAACGAGGCGCTGCCCGCCCACTCGAGCAGCGGAAAGGCGATGCCGACCGCGAGCGCCAGCGCCAACTTGGTCGCCATGCCCCACAGCGCGAAGAACAGCCCGGCACGGCGCTCGCCCGACTCCACCGTATCGAGATCGACGACATCGGCCTGCATCGCCGGCGGCAACACCAGATCGGCGCCGAGACAGAGACCGGTGAGGACGCAAATGCCGGCGAACCACAGAATGTCGCCCGGACCGAGCAAAGGCGCCGCCGCGAACACCAGGCAGGAGAGCAGCATGGCGGCGCACCAAACCCGATGCTTGCCATAGCGATAGCTGAGACGCAGCCACAGCGGCACCGCGGCGATGCCGGCCAGGAAATAGACGAACAGCAGCAGGCCTGCTTGGTTCGACGCCTGCAGCACCCGTTCGACGAAGAGCAGGAACAAAGTCGCGGGCAAACCGTTGGCGAATCCGTTGAGCAAATAAGCCGCGATCAGGCGGAGGAACGGCCTGTTGCTGGCCAATACGCGCCAGCCCTGCGTCACGGAAGGCGCGCGCGCGCGCAAAGGCGCGCCATCGGGCACGCGCCAGATCATCACGGCCGTGCAGATCGGCAGCAAGACGATCACGCCGATGCCGACCCAGCGCAGCGCCGCCGATGGACCCAAACCATCGAGCAAGGCGAGCGCGCCGAGCGTGATCAAGGTGCCGGCGAGAATGAAGGATTCGCGCCACGCCGAAATGCGGCTGCGCGCGTCGTAACCCGGCGACAGTTCCGCCGAGAGCGCCGTGAGCGGCAGGATCATCATGGTCCAGCCGAGATAGAGGACCATGCTCCAGAGCAACAGATGGACATTGCCGACTCCGGCCGGCGGGGCGAACAGCATCCAGCAGGCCAGCATCACGAGCGGCGCGCCGGCGACGATCCACGGCCTCCGCCGCCCCCAGCGCGCGGTGATGCGTCCGTTGCCATGGTCGCTGAGCCAGCCGATCAGCGGATCGCTGACGACATCCCACAGCCGGGCAAGCAGCAAGATAGCCCCGACGGCGGCCAAGCCGAGCCCAAGATCGTCAGCATAATAGTTCGGCAAATAGATGTAGACCGGCAGCGTCAGCGCCGCCAAGGGCAGCGCCGGGGCCGCATAGGCCGCGAGAAGCGATGTCGTCAGTTTTTGAGCCGTCATCGCGCTGCTATTCCAAAAAGGTGCCGATGATATCTTCCTTAGCCTACGTCAGATGCCGTACGGCGGATGTTGCGCAAATGTCCCGCCATCGCGGGTTTCTTGCCGGAAACCTATGGACAGCGCATGTCTAAGCCCCTCTTGTAGCCAGCCTGTGCCCTCGTTCCGACCGTGTCATGACCTCCCGCCAATATAAAACTCTCGCCATCTTGCTCGGCGCGCTCACCGCATTCGCGCCTATGTCGATCGACATGTACCTGCCGAGCTTCCCGACGCTGCAGCATGAATTCGCCGGCGAGCCGGGCCTGGTGCAGGCCACGCTCTCGGTGTTTTTCGCCGGCCTCGCCATCGGCCAAGCGGTTTACGGCCCGATCTCCGACCGTTTCGGCCGCAAAGCGCCGCTCTCTGTCGGCATCGCGCTTTATATCGTCGGCTCGATCGCCGCCGCCTTGACGCCGAGCCTCGAAGGGCTGGTCGCCGCGCGCTTCCTGCAAGGCATCGGCGGCTGCGCCGGCATGGTCATCGCGCGCGCCATCGTGCGCGACCTGTTCGACGAGCGCGATTCGGCGCGCATGCTGACCACGCTGATGCTGGTCATGGGCTTGGCGCCGATTTTGGCGCCCATCATCGGCGGACAATTGCTCGCCGCTTTCGGCTGGCAATCGATCTTCTGGGTGCTGACGGGCTTCGGCGTCTTTTGTCTGGCGCTCACAACCTTCGTGCTGCGTGAAAGCCTGCCACCGACAGCCCGCGTGCCGGGCGGCGTGACCGTCGCGCTCGGCAATTACTGGTTTTTGATGCGCGACTGGCAGTTCCTCGGCTTCGTGCTGACGGGCACCAGCGTCATGGCCGGCATGTTCGCCTATATCGCCGGATCGCCATTCGTTTTCATCGAGCTCTATGGCGTGCCGGCCGAACATTACGGCTTTCTTTTCGGCCTCAACGCCATCGGCTTGATCGCTGCGTCGCAAATCAACCACCGACTGCTCTCGCGCTACTCCGGCCGCGCCATCCTTCGCACGGCCACCATGGGCTATGCCGGCGCGACGCTGCTCGTCGGCCTCAACGCGCTGACCGGCATCGGCGGCTTTATCGGCCTGCTCGTCCCGCTGTTCTTTAGCGTCGCCAGCCTGGGCTTCATCGCGCCCAACACCACTGCCGCCGCAATGTCGCTGCATGGCCGCATCGCCGGGGCGGCCTCCGCATTCCTCGGCATCATGCAATTCGGCTTCGGCGCCGTGGTGGCGGCGCTGGTCGGCGTATTGGCCGACGGCAGCGCCCGCCCGATGGGCCTGACCATCGCGGCCTGCGGCATCGCCGCCTTTGCCCTGCAGCATTTCTGCCTGCAGCGCGCCCCCGCCGCCTAAGCCTCTGCTGGATATATCATTCCTGCATGATAGCTAAGTAATTAATAATCATTTGCAACAACTGGGCTGCATGTTACATCGCAAAGGCTAACGCTCTGCCGCCGGGAATAATTCCTAAATCGGCAGAGGCTTAGAGGGTCTGCGTGATGGATGGAGGCGACGGCATCGCGACGCCGAACGCGAATGTTTCCGGGCAACATGCCGCTATCGTCGCCGAGGAGTCGCCTCGGCGCATGAGCGTCCATGAATTGCTTGGCGGCCAGCGCGAGCTGATCCTCATGTTGCAAGAGATCGAGTACCGCCTGCGCATTACCAGCAACGGCAAGCTCATTCTCACCAAGTAAGACGTTCGAGGCCGGAAAATCCGGCAAAGTTTTTTACCGAGCCAGCCATTTTTGGGACGTCCGTCAGGTCTCCCCGATAGCCAGCCAGGTCGCACAGTTCAGCAACCCGTTGGCTACCGGAGGATTTCCATGCCTGACGACCGCCGCAAGAGCCTGAGCCGGCACGACAGCCGCCTCGGCCTTGTCTCTCACAGCGTCATCGCCGCGTTCGGCCTTGCCGCCATCGCCGCCCATGCCCCGGCATATGCCGAAGACGCCGATCCCGCCATCCAAACGGCCCAGCAGCAGAGCGAGCCGGTCACCCTGCCGCCGGTGAGCGCCGAAGGCCGCCCTGCCGAGGAAGAGTTCAGGCGCGACAGCGCCACGGGCAGCAAGTTCACAGAACCGCTCCTCAACACGCCGCGCTCGGTGCAGGTCATCCCTGAAGCCGTCATCAAAGAGCAAGGCTTCACTGAACTGCGCGACGTCCTGCGCACCACCCCGGGCATCTCGCTCGGCGCGGCGGAAGGCGGCAACCCGCCGGGCGACCGCATGTTCATCCGCGGCTTCGAAGCGCGCAGCGACGTATTCATCGACGGCCTCCGCGACGTCTCCTCGGGCCTCTATCGGGAAACCTTCAACTTCGAGCAAGTCGAGATCAACAAGGGCCCGAGTTCGGCTTACTCGGGCCGTGGCGGCACCGGCGGCTCGATCAACTTGATCAGCAAGCTGCCGAAATCGGAAGATTTCAACACCGCATCCTTCCAAGTCGGCACCGACGCGACGATGCGTGCGACGCTCGACAGCAATATGCTGCTGAGCGACAGCATGGCTTTCCGCATCAATGTGGTAGGCCATGACTCGGAAGTCGCCGACCGCGATCACCTCTACAGCAAGCGTTACGGTTTCGCGCCGTCTCTGGCGCTCGGCCTCGGCACGCCGACGCGCGCGACCCTGCAATATTACCACCTCGACACCGAGGGCATCCCCGATTACGGCCATCCCGTGCAGGCCGCCACCGGCGAGCCGATCGCCGTCGATCGCTCCGTCTTCTACGGTCAAGTCAAACGCGACTACAACGACACGCAGACCGACACCGGCACCGTGAAGATCGAGCATGATCTCAACGAATACATGAAGCTGAGCAACTCGACGCGGTTCGGCGTCAACATCAACGACTTCGTCCGCACCGTGCCCAGCGCGCAGGCAAACGGCACCGTCAACACCAATGCCGGCAGCCGCCGCCAGGAAGTCGAAAGCTTCGTCAACCAGACCGATCTCACAACGGACTTCAGAACCGGCGACATCGACCATACGCTGGTGACGGGCCTCGAATATTCCCGCGAGAACATCAACTACGCCAGCTACACGATCACCAACGCGGCGGTGAACGGCCAGAACGCCCATGACCCGAACAATTACGCCTGGAACGGCAGCATCTCAGGTCCCGGCGCCTATACGAACACCCTGGTCAACGACATCGCCTTTTATGTGTTCGACACGATCAAGCTGTCGCCGCAATGGGAATTGAACGGCGGCTTGCGTTTCGAGCATTTCGAGATCCAGCGCGGCCGTCTGCAGAGCAGCTCCGACTTCATTAATGTGCAGTCGGGCGTGGTTTATAAGCCGCAAAGCAACGGCAGCATCTACCTCACCTATTCATCGTCGTCCAACCCGTCGGGCGAGTACGTCGACGGCTCCAACAACACCTACGGCGGCCTCGACGCCAACAACGTCAACACCGACCCGGAGCACAACGACCTCTACGAACTCGGCACCAAGTGGGACCTCTTCGCCGGTCGCTTGAGCCTGACCGGCGCAGTGTTCCAAATCGACAAGACCAACATGCGCATCGTCGAGCCCGGCGCGACGACGTTGGTGCTCGAAGGCGCGCAACGCGTGCGCGGCGTCGAAATCGGCGCGCAAGGCAGCGTCACCCCGGAATGGCGCGTCTATGCCAACTATACCCGCCTGAACAGCGATATCATCGATGCAGCCTCGACCGCCGCCGGCCAGGCCACCATCGGCAAGGATATGCCGTTCGTCGCGCGCGACAGCTTCAACATCTTCACGACCTACGACGTGACGCGCGACTTCACCGTCGGCATCGGCGCCACCTTCCGCGACCAGATGTACGCCAACGCGGCCAACAGCCGCTGGATCGACGACTACTGGCGCTTCGACGCCATGGCGAGCTATCAACTCACCGAGACCGTCGGTCTCCGTCTCAACATTCAGAATCTGACGGATCAGACCTACTACGACAATATCTACCTAAGCGGCGGTTACGCCGGCATCGCGCCGGGCCGCGTCGCCTGGTTGACCACCGATGTGAAGTTCTAGTCGAGCCTTTGGTCGCCGTGAGGCCGTCCGCGCCGTCATGACCGGCGCGGATAGGCTGACTTCTCATGTTTATAAAAAGCGCGCACCATGCTGACCCAAATCCCGGACGTCCTGACCAAAGAGCAAGTCGCCGAATGCCGCAAGGCTCTGGCCCGCGCCGAATGGGGCGATGGCCGCATGACGGCTGGCTATCAGTCGGCCAAAGCCAAACAGAATCTACAGCTCCCAGAAAGCTCGCCGGTCGCCCGCCAGCTTGGCGAGATGGTCCTCAAGACATTGTCGCGCGTGCCGCTGTTCATGTCGACCGCCTTGCCCGCCAAAGTCTTCCCGCCCCTGTTCAACCGCTACGAAGGCGGCCACGCCTTCGGCAACCATGCCGACAACGCCATCCGCTACATGCCGAACGGCGAAGCGCTGCGCACCGACGCCTCGATGACGCTCTTTCTCAGCGAGCCTGACGAATATGACGGCGGCGAACTCGTCATCGACGACACCTACGGGCCGCGCAGCGTCAAGCTGCCAGCCGGCCATATGGTCGTCTATCCCGGCACCAGCCTGCATAGGGTGATGCCGGTTTCGCGCGGCGCGCGCTTCGCCGCCTTCTTCTGGTGCCAGAGCATGGTGCGCGACGATGCCAAGCGCACCCTGCTGTTCGATCTCGACAGCTCGATCCAGCGCCTAACCAAGGATATGCCGGACCATCCGAGCCTCGTTCAGCTCATGGCCGTCTATCACAACCTGCTGCGGCAGTGGGCTGAGGTCTAGGATCTCCGCTTAGCGCACGATGAATTCGATCGGCACGGTAAAGCTATATTGCGGCCCGGCGATTTCTGCGGGCAGCGCCGGCATCGGATCGATGCGCTTCATAAGCGCCGGTATCTCCTTGTCGAAGATGGCGACGCCGGTCGGCTTGGCGAGCGCATAGCGCATCAGATTGCCCTGGCGGTCGATGGTGATGTCGACCATGGCGACGACATATTGCGCGCGCCGATAGGTCGCGCGCGGCAAATGATGTTGGCGCTTGATGTGCGAGCGCAGCAGGTCGATGTATTCCGGCGGCGGGCCGGCGCGGCCGGCGGGCGCTGCGAGCGCGAGCTGCTGGGCCGGCGGCGCAGGCAAGGTCGGCGCTGGCGGCGCAACGATGTCACTCGGCGGCGCGGTCGAGGGCGTCGGCATCGCATCGGGCGGCGGAATCTTGACCGGCGTCGGCTTGGGATCTGGCTTACGCCGAACCTTGGGCGGCGGCGGCGCAGGCGGCGCGGCCTCGGCGATGCTATCGATCATCGGCGGCGGCTCCTCGACCACCTCCGGCAACGGTGGCGGCGGAGGCGGCGGCGAAGGCGCGGTGTTGACGACGTCGGGCGCGACCGTCGGCATCAGCATCACCTCGATGGCGAGCGACGGCGTCTCGGCATCCGCCGGCAAGGACGGCGCCGGTTTCGAGAATTGGATCAGAAACCCCACCACCACGGCGGCATGCAGACAGACAGAGGCCGGCGTCGCCCAGTTTTTCCGGATCGATTGCCGCCAAGCCGCCACGCTTCAGCGCGCTCCCAGCGCGGGCACGGGAGCGACAGTCGGCGCGGACGGGGCAAGGCCGCGCGTCCGCTCGCCGGCTTCAGCGATGAGCGAGACCTTGGGGAATCCGGCTTGGCCGATCTTGCCGAGCAGCGTCATCACGGCACCGTAGTCGATGGCTTTGTCGCCGCGCACGTAAATCGGCGCGTCGCCGTCTTCGCGCCGCAGGTCGGCAAGGCGGGCGATGAGCATGTCGTCGGCCACTTCCATCTCGCCGACGAAGAATTTGCCGTCCTTGTCGATGCTTACGACGACCGGATCGCGCGTCTTTTCGACCTTGGCAGCGTCGGTCTTTGGCAGATCGAGCGGCACGCCGACCATCATCAAGGGCGCCGCCACCATGAAGATGATCAGCAGCACCAGCATGACATCGACGAGCGGCGTCACGTTGATCTCGGCCATCGGGCGGTAGCTATCGAAACCGTCGCCAGACTCGTCGTAGCTCGGGCCCTGCAGCGACCCGGCCATCAGTGCGCCTCGCGCAGACCAGAGGCGTGGCTATTCGACACGTGCGGCGCGCAACCGCGCGCCATGCGGTCGCCGAGCGTGCCGATGCAGACATTCAGACGATGGGCGATGGCGGACAAGCTGCCGGATAATTTGTTGTAAGACATGACGGCTGGAATGGCGGCGACGAGGCCGATGGCCGTGGCAAACAATGCTTCGGCGATGCCGGGCGCAACCACGGCGAGGCTGGTGTCCTTGCTCGCGGCGATGGCGGTAAAGCTGTTCATGATGCCCCACACTGTGCCGAATAGGCCGATGAAGGGCGCGGTGGAGCCGATCGTGGCGAGCAGCGTGAGGCCCTTCTCCAGGCGCTTCAGCTCGTCGATCATCGCCGTGCGCATGGCGCGCTCGATGCGGGTGCGCCGCTCGAAGCGGCTTTCGCTGGCATCTTCATCGCGCCAGGCGCGCGTGCCTGCAGAGAGAATGTCGCCGATGATGCCGTCGTCGTCGTGACCGCCAAGGATGACGCCGTCGCCTTGCAGCGACTTGGCCAAGGTATCGGCGGCGCGGCGCGCGCGCGCATAGCGCAGCGCCTTGTCGAGAATGACCGCCCAACAGGCGATCGACGCGAGCACGAGGAACAGCATGACCGATTTGACGATGATGTCGGCCTGCAGGAACAGGCCCACCATCGAATGATCGGCCGGCGTCAAAGCCAAATCCATCACGCGCATTCCTCGACTGGCGGTGGCCCCTCTCGGACCGACCGATGCTCATCTCCGACAGGGCCATAGACGCCGCTGGCGGCTCTAAAACTTGGCCAAGACCCTTTCCCCGACCGCAAAACTGCTGCCGACGTCTTGGGTTTGAGTAAGCCTATTGCGACCTAGTCGCAATTTCATTTGGGAGATTTCTACTAGAGCGGAATCCGCTGGCATGGCCGGCCCGACACTGGACGGACGCCTCTAGGGAGCCGGCACGACCTCGAAGTTATGCAGCACCACGCGGCAACGGGGCCCGCCGGTCTGTTTTTCGCAACCGGCGACGCTGTCCTTGGCCGCTTGCTCGGGCGTCGCGCGGCCGAAGGCGATAAAGCCCTGCTGACCTGAAGCCGACAGCGCCATCGCCTTTTCCGCCGGACGAGACCGATAGAGGTTGTTGTAGTAAGCCGCCGCCTGGGGGTTGAGTAGCTTGGTGACCGCGGCGTCGAGCGGCAAGGGATCGTAGGTCGGCAAATCGCGCCGCCGCAGAAATGCGTCGAGCGTCGGGATCCACTGCTGCATGCCGTCTTGCAGACTATAAAGATTATGCCCGTCGCCCTTGAGCGGCGGAAAGAGATAGAAATCGCTCAAGCCCCCGGCGGCGACATAGGCCGCCTGCAAGCCGCGCACATAGTCGGCGGGAAAGAACGAGTCGTTCTCGGCATAGAGCCAGAGGGTCGGCACGCGGCTCGTCTTGCCATAGCCGGCCAGGACCGGCGGCAGATGCTCGGGCCAGCAGCTTGCCGACTGGTCGGCTCCTGGCGCCGGAAAGGACAGCGCGCCGCCCGACATGTTGACCACGGCGCGCAAACCCTGCGGCGCGCGCGCGGCGAGTCCCAGCATCACCGCGCCGCCGACTGAGGTGCCGAAGCCGATGACGCGGTTGGCGTCGGCGTCGGACCGCCGCGCGATGGCCTCGAGCGCCGCCGCCATATCGTCGATCTGCGGTTTGAAGGTCGCGCCGTAATCGCCCCTACGGCAGGCTTGCAGCGCATAGGGCGACGGGCCGGTCGATTTGCCGAAGCCGCGCCGCGCCACCACCACCGACAGCCAGCCGCGCCGCGCGAACTCGCGCGCGACAAAGATATAGCTCGCTGGATCGACCTTCAGGCGTTCGGCCGCGGCGTTGGATTGGCCATGGGTGATGAGCGCGACCGGCAAACGGCCAGTTCGCGTCGCTTCCTTGACGATCATCGCCTGCAGGCGGAAGGGCTTGCCGTCGATCTCGACGGAGAGAAAGCTGTTCTCGATCGCCAGGGGCGACGGCGCCGCGCCCGCCGCGACCGGCAGGCCCAGCGTAAAAAACGCGACAAGCAAAAAGCTGAAACTGCGCAACGGACATCCTCCGACGGGTGCCGGAGTGTGCCGCAAAACGGCGCTGATAAAAAGCCGCCTGACCTAAGGGACGCGGTTCATATTCTCAGGAACAATGACACCCTGAAGGCTGCGTCTCTCCAGCTCGGCCATCAGCGCCCTCTGCTGTTTGTGCGAGAGATCCTTCCAAGCCTTGATCTCAGGCACGGTCCGCAGGCAACCGCGGCATAGCCCGCTGATCTTGTCGATCTTGCAAACGTCGATGCAGGGGCTTTTCACTTTATGCTTGCTCATCCGCGCTCGGAAAAGGGAGGTGGTAGCGGAGGAGGGATTTGAACCCCCGACACGTGGATTATGATTCCACTGCTCTAACCAACTGAGCTACTCCGCCCCAGGCTATGGCAAACGCGCCATATTCCTCATGTGCGACCGGCACTTGGCCGATTCCAGACCGCCAGGACCGAAGGCCCGGACGGCGCGGGGACAGAGGCGTATAAGTCCCCCCCTCCGAACTGTCAAGCAAGGCCGCTCCAAGCGGATTTTCTCTCAGATATCCGCCAGGTATTCGCGCGTGATGATGCCGCCGCCGAGCACCCGCGTGCCGTCATAAATGACGCAGGCTTGGCCGGGCGCCACGGCCTTCTCCGGCAGGTCGAGCACCACCTCGGCCGCGCCGTCTTTCAGGAACACGGTGGCCGGCGCCGGCGGGCGGGTCGAGCGGATGCGCACCTGCACGGCCAAACCTTCGGCGGGAACGTCCTCGGCCAACCAGTTGAGGTCGCGCAGCCGGATGCGCTTGCAGTCAAGCGCCGCTTCCGGGCCGACGATGACGCGGCGCGTCTCCGGCTCCAACCGCAGCACATAGAGCGGCTCGCCGCCGGTCGCCGCGTCGCCGATACCGAGCCTGCGGCGCTGGCCGACGGTGAAATGCAAGATGCCGTCATGGCGGCCGAGCACGCGGCCGTCAAGATGGACCACGTCTCCGGGTTCGCCCGCTTCCGGACGCAGCTTCTGCACCACGGCGGCATAAGAGCCGTTCGGCACGAAACAGATGTCTTGGCTGTCGGGCTTGTCGGCGATGGCGAGGCCGTGGCTGGCGGCGAGCGCCCGCGTTTCGGCCTTGCTCGCCAGACCCCCGAGCGGGAAACGCAGCATTTCGAGCTGTTCGCGAGTCGTCGCATAGAGAAAATAGCTCTGATCGCGCGCCGGATCGGCAGCCATATGCAATTCCGCGCCGTTCGGCCCCTCGATGCGGCGGACATAATGGCCGGTCGCCAAAACGTCGGCGCCGAGATCGCGCGCGCCAGCCAACAGATCGCGGAACTTCACGGTCTTGTTGCAGGTGATGCAGGGGATCGGCGTCTCGCCGCGCAAATAGGCGTCGGCGAAGGGCTCCATCACCTGCTGGCGAAAACGCGTCTCGTAATCGAGCACATAATGCGGAATGTTCAGCCGCTCGGAGACGCGGCGCGCATCGAGGATATCGTCGCCAGCGCAGCAAGCGCCCTTCTTGGCCACCGCCGCACCGTGATCGTAAAGCTGCAAGGTGACGCCGATCGTCTCGTAGCCTTCGCCGGCGAGCATCGCTGCGACGGTCGAGGAGTCGACGCCGCCCGACATGGCGACGACGACGCGCGTGTCGGCCGGCGCCTTGGCGAAGCCCAGCGAGTTGCGGCTCCCGTTCAACTCATGGGGCTCACCATGTCTGGCGGGGGCGATCTGCT
The DNA here is from genome assembly GCA_964628235.1 of uncultured Rhizobium sp. Taxonomy (GTDB): domain Bacteria; phylum Pseudomonadota; class Alphaproteobacteria; order SMXQ01; family SMXQ01; genus CAMAVH01. The sequence continues at coordinate 24,771 of CAZVLU010000015.1, forward strand.
GGGTAAGCGTCATGATATTTCCGCTCGGATCACTTCATCATATTGCGCGTTTCGGACGGCAACGAGACCGTCAGGCCGTCCAATTCGTCGCTCATGATGATTTGGCAACCGAGGCGCGAGGTGCGCGTCAAGCCGAAGGCGAGATCGAGCATGTCCTCTTCGTCTTCCGTCGCTTCGCTCAAACGCTCGTAATCCTCGGTCGAAACGACGACATGGCAGGTCGAGCAGGCAAGCGACCCCTCGCAGGCGCCTTCGAGCGATATGTCGTTGGCGTGGGCGATCTCCAGCACCGAGAGCCCGACGGGGGCATCCACCTCATGGCGGGTACCATTGGGCTCGACGAAGGTCATCTTGGGCATCGGTGCTCTCTCGTTGCGAATGTGATAATGGCTGGGCAAGCAACTGCGCGGTTATTCGGCCGCGTGAGAGGCCGCGCCGGCCGCCTGACGCAAATGGGTGACGGTGGAGACGATTTGGGCGATTGCAGTCTCAATCTCGGCCTCCGTGTTAAAGCGCCCGATGCCGAAACGCAAGGAGGCGCGCGACAGGTCATCCGGCAGGCCAATAGCGCGCATCACGTAGGACGGCTCGATCGAGGCCGTGCTGCAGGCGGAACCCGAAGAAACGGCCAAACCTTTGAGGCTGGCCATCAGAATCCCGGCATCGACGCCGCTGAAGCTGACGTTGAGATTGTTCGGCAGACGCGGCCCGTTCGGGCCCGGACCGTTGACATGGATGTCGCTCAAACCTGCCAACAGGCCGTCGCGCAGCCGGTCGCGCAAGCCTTGCAGGCGCGGCGCCTCGGCGGCCATCTTGTCGGCCGCGATGGCCGCCGCTTCGCCAAAGCCGACGCACAGCGCTGCCGGCAGAGTGCCCGAGCGCATGCCACGTTCCTGCCCGCCGCCATCGATCAACGGCTCGAGGCGGACGCGCGGCCGGCGGCGCACATAAAGCGCGCCGATTCCTTTGGGGCCATAAACCTTGTGCGCCGAGATGCTCATGAGGTCGATATTCATCGCCTCGACGTCGAGCGGAATCTTGCCGAAGGCCTGGGCCGCATCGGTGTGGAACAGCACGCCGCGCGCACGGCAGAGCGCGCCGATTTCAGCGAGCGGCGCTAGCGTGCCGATCTCGTTGTTGGCGGCCATGATGGAAACAAGCAGCGTCTCGTCGGTCAGGGCCGCCTGCAATTCGTTCAAGTCGATGCGGCCGTCGCCGTCGACGCCGAGGAACGTGGCGCGAAAGCCTTGCCGCTCCAACCGGCGCACGCTCTCGAGCACGCATTTATGCTCGGTCACGGCCGTGACGATATGGCGCTTGGCGCCGGCTTCCAGGCGATCTTGAAAATAACCGGCGCCCTTGATGGCCAAATTGTTCGATTCGGTGGCGCCCGATGTGAAAACGATCTCGCGCGCCTCGGCGCCGATCACGCCGGCGATCCGCTCGCGGGCATATTCGACAGCCGCTTCCGCTTCGAAGCCATAGAGATGGTTTGTCGAATGAGGATTGCCGAACATTTCGTTCATGTAGGGCATCATCGCATCGCGTGCGCGCGGATCGAGCGGCGTCGTCGCGTGATTATCAAGATAGATCGGGTGTCTCTGGCTCATATCGAATGTGTCTCGTTCATGATTAGGCTGCCGTACCGCGGTTCGCATGAGCGACACGCGCATAGATGCCGCTCCAAGCAGCAAGGAAGCTCTCGACATCGCTCTCGATGCTGCGCCAGCCGAAACTGACGCGGATCGCCGTCGCGGCCTCGCCCTCGGAAACGCCCATGGCGCGCAATACGTGCGACGCCGACACCTTGCCAGACGAACAAGCGGCGCCGGCGCTGACGGCGACGCCGGCAAGATCGAGCGCCATCACCTGAGTCTCGTTGGAAACGCCGGGCATGGTCAGGCAGGAGGTGTTGGCGAGGCGCGGAACCGATTTGGCGAAGATTCGAGCGTTGGGCGCGAGCGCGAGAACGCCCGCCTCCAACTTATCGCGCAATGCCGCCAATCGCGTCTGTTCGCTCATGCGCGCCATGGCTTCCGCCGTCGCCGCGCCGAACCCGGCGATGCCGGGCAAATTCTCCGTGCCGCCGCGCCGACGCCGCTCCTGTCCGCCGCCGACGATCAATGGCGTGACATCGACGCCGGGGCGCAACACCAGCGCGCCGACGCCCAAGGGTCCGCCAAGCTTGGCCGACGAAATGCTCATCATGTCGACGCCAAGCGCGCCCATGTCGCACGGCACGCGGCCGGCGGCCGCGATCGCATCGCAATGAACCAACGCGCCGCGCGCGCGGGCGAGCTTGGCGATGTCGGCAACCGGTTGTATCGCCCCGGTTTCATTGTTGGCGAGCATGACGGAGACCAGAACGTCCGACGCGTCAGCGCCGAGCCTTTTGTCGAGCGTCTCGACATCGACCACGCCGTTTTCATCGACTGGAATTTCATCGCAAATCGCCGCCCGCTGCGCCGGCGCCAAAACAGAGTCATGCTCGACCGCCGACAGCAAAATATGGCGGCGGCGGCCGCCGAGCAGCGCCAGGGCATTGGCCTCGCTGCCGCTCGACGTAAAGACGACGCCGGCTGTGGTCGCCCCGGTGGACACGGCGATCTGCGCGCGGGCGTCCTCGACGACGCGGCGGGCCAGGCGGCCGAAGCGATGCACCGACGACGCGTTTCCTGTCAACTCCAACGTCGCCACAACGGCGTCGCGCGCGGCGGGGCGTAGCGGCGATGCGGCATTGTCGTCGAGATAGACAGCGGATGGCATGGGCCCGACCTTCCGCGCTATTCGGCGGCGGTCGCGTTGGTCGCGACCGTCGTCTTGCGCGTGATCGTGCAGGACGTTCCGAGCACGCGGCGTTCGCAAACATCGGCCAAAGAGATCGAACTCAGAAACAGATGAATATGGTTGCCGAGTTCTTCCCACAGATCGTGGGTGATGCAGCGGCCGTTAAGGCCGGTGCAGCCCTTGGGCGCGCCCGGCAAGCAGCGCGTGGCGCGGATCGGCTCGTCGACCGCCTGGATGATATCGGCGATTCGGGTATCTTCCATCGCCTGACACAGCAGATAGCCGCCGCCTGGGCCGCGCACGCTGCGCACCAAGCCGCACCTGCGCAACCGCGCGAACAACTGCTCAAGGTAAGACAACGAGATTTCCTGACGCGTGGCGATATCGGCGAGCGACACCGGCCGACCGGCGCTGTGCTTCGCCAGATCTGCCATCGCCATCACCGCATAGCGGCCCTTCGTGCTGAGTTTCATCGGCGGCTCCGCTCCTGGCGGCTAGCGATGCAGAACTTTGTTACGACCATCGGTCTCATGCGCGTCGGTGGCATCCTTCTGACGCTCGACCTCTTCAAGGCGGCGGCGTAACGCCGTCACCTGCTCGGCAAGGCCGTCGATCGCGCGGGCGACGGGATCTGGCAGATCGGCCGAAGGCGTGCCGTAGGCATAAAAGCAATCGTCCTGGGCAAGGTCCCCTGACGGCGCGCGGGCCGCGCCGCTGTCGTAAGCGGCGCGCTGCGCCAGTTCGATCACCGCGGCATCGCGGTCGATCACGGCGCGGGCCGGAATGCCGACCATGGTGGCGCCGACAGGAACGTCCTTCAGAACCACGGCATTGGCGCCGACCCGGGCGCCCTCGCCGACCGTGATCGGACCCAGCACCTGGGCGCCAGCGCCGACGATCACCTTATTCATCAGGGTCGGATGGCGTTTGCCGCCGTTGAGCGAGGTGCCGCCCAAAGTGACCCCCTGATAGAGGGTCACGTCATCGCCGATCACCGCCGTCTCGCCGATCACCACGCCCATGCCGTGATCGATAAAAAGGCGGCGGCCGATCTCGGCGCCGGGGTGGATTTCGATGCCGGTCAGCAAGCGGCCGACCTGGGTCAGCCAGCGGCCAAGCAGCAGAAAGCCACGGCGCCAGGCCGCATGGCCCAGACGATAAAAGAACAAAGCATGAAAACCGGGGTAGCAAAGGAGCACTTCCAGCCGCGAACGGGCGGCCGGGTCGCGCGCCATCATCGAGTCGATGTCACTGCGAAGATGCTTGAAAAACATGGGTCCCGCCGTGGTAATATCCGATTATGACAACCATTCCAGCGCGTTGAGCCGCGCCGCGATCCGGACCGCGTCATGAGCGGGATTTCCGTCGGTCGCAGCGCTCTTAATGCCGCGTCTCCGCCATCGGCCCTTTCCTTCGGCTCCGGTGACGACCATATAGAATTCCCCTTCAACGGGGTCAAGTTTAGCCGCCTATAAAAGGAAAAGACTATGCGGATTATCCGAGTCCATAAGTCAGCTATCGGCGCTTCCCGCGCCGCGCTGATCTGAGGCCGCGCCGATGCCTGATGTGATTTTCAACGGCCCGGATGGCCGCATCGAAGGCCGTTACCAGCACAGCAAGGAACCGAATGCGCCGGTCGTGCTGCTGTTGCACCCGCACCCGCTGCATGGCGGGACGATGAACAACAAGGTCGTCTACACCCTGTTCCACGCCTTCGCGAAGCGCGGTTTCTCCGCCTTGCGCTTCAATTTCCGTGGCGTCGGCCGCTCGCAAGGCGGCTTCGACCATGGCATCGGCGAATTGAGCGATGCAGCGGCGGCGCTCGACTGGGTGCAGGGCCACAACCCGGACGCGTCGCGCTGCTGGGTCGCCGGCTTCTCGTTCGGCGCCTGGATCGGCATGCAGCTCCTGATGCGCCGCCCCGAGATCGAAGGCTTCATCTCGATCTCGCCGCCGGCCGACCGCTACGACTTCACCTTCCTCGCCCCTTGTCCGTCGTCGGGCCTGATCGTGCAGGGCGACAAGGACGAGACGGTGGCGGAAGCCGACGTCGCCAAGCTGGCGCATAAGCTGGCCAACCAGCGCGACATCACGGTCGATTACAAGCTGGTCAAGGGCGCCAACCACTTCTTCACCGACAAGCTGCCGGAGATGGAAGGCTTGGTTGACAAGTACCTCGACAAGGCGCTGGCCCCAGCCGCGGAAAAGCCGGCCAAGGTCGCCAAGGCAAGCTAAGCCCGCAGCGTCTGCGCAAACGATCAGGCGGCGAGATCACTCTCGCCGCCTGATGTTTTTGTCGTAAGCGACTGTCAGGCTGCGCGCACTCGCGCGATGAAGCCATCGACCTCGGCGCTCAGAGTATCCGATTGTCGCGCCAGATCGTTCGCAGCCGACAACACTTGATGCGCCGCCGCGCCGGTCTCGCCGACCGCGTGGGCGACCTCGCCGATCGTCTCCGTCACGTTCTCGGCGCCGACCGAGAGCTGCTTGACGTTGCGCAAAATTTCATCGGTCGCGGAAAGCTGCTCTTGAACGGCCTTGGCGATATCCTGTGCGATGCCGTTGAGCCGGGCGATCGTTTCGCCGATCGCTTCTGTGGCAGCCACCGATTGGCCAGCCGCGTCTTGCATCTCCGCGATTTTCGCGCCGATGCCCTGAATCGCCCTTCCAGTCTGGGTCGCCAGCGATTTGACTTCTGCAGCGACGACTGAGAATCCCTTGCCCGCCTCGCCGGCGCGGGCCGCCTCGATGGTCGCATTGAGCGCCAATAAATTCGTTTGAGCGGCGATGCCGTCGATGAGCGTGACGACCTCTCCGATTTGCTGCGCGGCAGCGCTTAAATTGCGCATTTGGCCCTTGGTCCGTTCAGCCTGCTCGACCGCGCCCGCAGCCATCATGCTCGACTCGGTGACGCGCTGGCCGATTTCGCCCACAGATAAAGTCAACTGCTCCGTCGCGCTCGCGACTGTCCGCACGTTGCTTGACGCTTCTTTCGAGGTGGTGGCGACGCTGAGCGAGCGCACGTTGGTCCGCTCGGCCGCCTGGGACATAGACTGCGACGTCGCTTGCAGTTCGCGCGCCGCAGCCGACACCACGGTCACGATCTGCTGCACGCTGGCTTGGAATTCGTCGGCCAAGCGAGACATGGCCGCCTGCTTCTCCGCTTCTGCTTGGCGTTTCATCTCCTCTTGCTCAAGCCGCAGGCGTTCCGCCTCGATCATGCTGGCGCGAAACACTTCGAGCGCGCGCGCCATGATGCCGATTTCGTCGCGGCGAGCGACTCCGTCGATCACCAGACTGGTATCTCCTTCGGCGAGACGCCCGATTTGCCCCGCCAAAACACGCACCGGCGCGCCGACACCGCGCATTAATGCAACGCATATGAGGATCATCGCAAGCAAGGAGGCGCCAGCGACGCCGATCGCAATATAAGAAAGCCGGCGGCTTCGCGCCTCTGCGGCTGTGCCGAGTTTCGCTGCATGAGCAATGTAGGCATCGCGTAGCTTGCTGAAGGCGCTTTCCATGGTGAGCGCCGCGTTGTTGGCATCCGCTTGCAAGCTGCGTATGTCGGAATTGATCACAGCCTCGTTTTTCAAAGCAGGCAGCAGGCTTTTCTCGTAAATTTCGACGATCTCGCCGTAGCTTAAATTCGCTAAGGCGAGAAGCCGACGATCGGACTCGGTGGCGACGATGTCCTTCAAATCGCCCAGCAGCTTGTCGGCCACGGCGCGCTGCGCGCTCCAAGCCTTTTCTGCCTCGAAGAAATTTGGGTTGATGATGACGCTCGCGACAAGCTGGTTGGTTTTGTTCGCAACCATCGCGGATTTCTCGATCAGCAGGGCTTTGCTTGCCGAGTCGTCGGAGACATGCTGGCTCTCCTGCATCCTGGCGAAACCGTAAAAGGTGATCGCGGACATCGAAAGGGTGGTTGCCGCCGCGATTGCAAAACCGGCCAGCAGTTTACGAGAGATCGTCCAACGCATGATTTGTGTCCGCAACTGATTGAGCTGCCGACATGTTTAGCGAGGAACCGTTAAGAATTGGGGACCGCTTCCTTAAGGTAAATTAACGATTGCCAGGCGGCAGTTCGAGCCGACCGCCGCTCGTCGGCACGCCCACGCCGGTCGTGCGCGGCAAGCTCAATGGCAAGCCGCGCAGACTGCGCACGGCGAGAAAACCGAAGGCTTGCGCTTCCAGCGCGTCGCCGTTCCAACCCAACTCGTCCACCGCCTGCACCGGCGCTGCCAAGCGCTGGCGCAAGGCCGTCATCAGCGCCGCATTGTGGCGTCCGCCACCGGCGACCAACCAGCGCGTCGGCGCAGCCGGCAGATGCTCTTCGGCGCGCGCCACGGCGGCGGCGGTGAAGGCCGCCAGCGTCGCCGCGCCGTCAGCCACCGACAAGCCGGCGACTGCCGCCGTCATGAAATGATTGCGGTCGAGCGATTTCGGCGGACGGCGCGCGAAGAACGGATTGTCGAGCAACGTGGCGAGCCGCGCCGGATCGACGCGGCCTTGGGCCGCAAGCTTGCCGCCTTCGTCGTAAGCCTCGCCAGTGTAGTGGCGCACCCAATCGTCGATCGGCGCATTGCCCGGGCCGGTGTCGAAGGCGAGCAGGTCGGCATCCGCGCCGGAGCCGATCCAAGTGACGTTGGCGACGCCGCCGAGATTGAGCACGGCGACCGGCAATTGCAGACTCGCCGCGAGCGCCCGATGAAACAGCGGCACCAAGGGCGCGCCCTCGCCGCCGGCCGCGACATCGGCGCTGCGAAAATCGCTGACCACGGGGATGCCGGTCAACGCCGCGAGCAAGGCGCCATCGCCGATTTGCCGCGTGATGCCGTCCTTCGGGCGATGCAAAATCGTGTGGCCGTGAAAGCCGACGACATCGACGTTGGCAGCCGCAACAGCCGCGTCCGCCAGCAGCCGACGAACCGCCTCGGCATGGGCTTCGGTCAAGCCCTGCGCCACCGCAGCTTCCTCGTCGACAGCGCCCTCCCCGCCGAGCAACGCGCGCAGGCGCTCGCGCAAGGCAGGCTCGTAGGGCAGCGTCGCAGCCGCGCCGACCTCCTGCACGACTATTCCATCGGTGCGGATCAGCGCCGCGTCGATGCCGTCGAGCGAGGTGCCGCTCATCAGGCCGAGCGCCAGAACGCCCTGCGCCGCGCGCGCGCGCAAGGCGGCAGCCGGCGCGGCTTCAAGGGGAGACATCATCGGGGCGCTCAGGGAGATGGCGGCGAATCCTTGCAGGAAGGGCCCATAAGCCGTTCCGTTGTCGTTTCTCGGCGGATTGTGCTAAATCCACCCGCCGTCTGCAAACGGAACTGTGCGCCGACGGCCCTTTTCATCTCCGACCTGACGGCCCGCAATGACCAGCTTCCAGCCCCGCTCCGATTTCCTGCGCGTCATCATCGAGCGCGGCTATCTTCACCAGTGCACCGATCTGGAAGCGCTCGACCGGCGCCTGACCAGCGGCGTGGTCACGGCCTACAACGGCTTCGACGCGACGGGCGACTCGCTGCATATCGGCCATCTCGTGCCGATCATGATGCTGCGCTGGCTACAGAAGACCGGCCACCGCCCGATCGCGCTGATGGGCGGCGGCACCACCAAAGTCGGCGATCCGTCGGGCAAGGACGAGACGCGCAAGATGCTGAGCGACGACGACATCGCCGCCAACATCGCCAGCATCAAGCGGCCCTTCGCCAAGCTGGTCAATTTCGGTGATGGCCAAACCAATCCTGGTCCCACCGACGCCTTCATGGTCAACAACGCCGATTGGCTCGACGAACTGCGCTACATCCCGTTCCTGCGCGACGTCGGCAAGCATTTCACCATCAACCGCATGTTGACCTTCGACAGCGTGAAGCTGCGCCTCGAGCGCGAGCAGCCGCTGACCTTCCTCGAATTCAACTACATGATCCTGCAAGCCTATGACTTCGTCGAGCTGGCGCGCCGCCACGGCTGCTGCCTGCAGATGGGCGGCTCGGACCAATGGGGCAACATCGTCAGCGGCGTCGACCTCGGCCGCCGCGTGGCGAACGTCGACCTGTTCGGCCTGACCTGCCCGCTCATCACCACCGCATCGGGCGCCAAGATGGGCAAGACGGTGGCCGGCGCGGTGTGGCTCAACCCCGACCGCTTCTCGCCCTATCAGTACTATCAATTCTGGCGCAACACCGAGGACGCCGACGTCGGCCGCTTCCTCAAATTGTTCACCGACCTGCCGCTCGCTGAGATCACCAAGCTCGAAGCGCTGCAAGGCGCCGAGATCAACGAGGCGAAGAAGCTGCTGGCCCTCGAAGCGACGGCGCTGTGCCATGGCCGTGAGGCCGCGGATGACGCTGCGGAGACGGCGCGCAAAACCTTCGAGGAAGGCGTCACGGGCGACGCCTTGCCGACCATAGAGATTCCGCGCAGTGAATTCGACGGCGGCATCGCGGCCTTCGCGCTGTTCGCGCGCGCCGGCCTCGCCGCCAGCAACGGCGAAGCCCGCCGGCTCATCAAGGGCGGCGGCGCGCGCCTGAACGACGCCGCAGTCTCCGACGAAGCGCAAAAAGTGACGTCTGCCGACGCCGCCGACGGCGTGATCAAACTGTCCGCCGGCAAGAAGCGCCACGCGCTGGTGAAGCTCGTCTGATCAGTTCTGCGCGTCGATCGGCGCTTTCGGCGGCGGCGGTTCGCGCTCGGCCGGATCGACGCCCGGCGTCGGCAAGTCGCCCTCGAAAATGCCGAACAGGCCGCGCAGGAATCCCGGCGTCAGCGTCGCCAGCGGATTGACCGATACGTCGGGATCGTCGAGCGGACCTGTCATGCGATAGGTCGCGGCGAAGATGCCCGATCCCTCGCCGCCGGTTAGCAGCCGGCCGAGCAGCGGAATGTTCCCCAGCACCGAATTGAGCGTATAGGCCGGCACCACGGTGCCGCGCAGCGCCAGATTCTTGTCGCGAAAGCTGATCCAGCCCTCGGCGGTGAAGCCGAGCGATGCGCCATTCATCTTCACCGCCTTGGTGACGAGCACGTCGTCCTGCAGCGTAAAGGGCGCCTCGAAGCGGTCGAAGCTGATGCCGTCGCCGCGCAGGATGTTGAGGATGCCGGTGAAGGAGGCGACCGACAGCAGCTTGGCGAGGCCGGGCGCGTTGATGAGATGGAAGTCCTCGATCAGCGCGCTGCCGATGAGCGGCGGATCGCTCTTGGCGGCTTGCGAATCGTCGTAACGCCCCTCGATGGTGAGCTTGCCGCCGACGAAATCCTCGGTTACGTCGAGCGCCTTCAACACGCTGCCGGCGTCGTCGGACTGCACGACGACACGGCGGTTCGCCCCGTCCGGCAACAGGCGCAGGATGAAGCTCTTGCCCGGCGCGGGATGGCCGTCGATGGCGATCGAGCGCCACAGCTTGCCTTCACGACGCAGATCGCCGCTGACGCCGGACAAACCGCCGCCAGCCCCGAGGCGCAAATTGTCGACCGCCAGCTTAATCGCCAGCGGCGGCGGGTCTTCCACCGGCAAGGCGTTGGGATCGGCCGCTTCATCGCCGTCGAGATTGAAGAAAGGCTCGACATCGAGCGTCTTGCCTTTCAACACGACCTCCAAGCCGCCAGAGGGGCGCAGCGCGATGTCCGCCGCAATGTCGCTGTGGCCGTATGCCATGCGATCGAGACGCACGCTGGCGAGCTTGCCATCGGCGGCGAAGCCCGCCGACCCGGCAGCGCTCAAATCTGCGGCTTCGATGCTAAAGCTGCGGATGGCCCTTAGTCGTTCGCCGGACAGCGCGATGTCGGCTTTCATCATGCCGGGCACGTCAACGTCTTTGCGCCAGCCGATCGCTGATAAGTCTAACGCGATCTTGGCCAAGTCGGCGGTGACGGCCAGGCTTTTCTCTTTCTTTGCCGTTTCCGTCAGCGTCAGATCGACGCCGGCTGTGCCGGCGACCACATCGCCAAAATCGAGGCCGATGGCGGCACGCGCAGCGTCGTCGAGGTCGGCCTTGACGTTCAGGCGGCGTTGGACGTCGCGCGCGTTGAAGGTCTCGGCCCAGGCGATCGTCGCCGGCGTCGCGCCGAGCTTGGCGGTGCCCGCCACCTCCATGCCTTTGCCGTCCAATTGCAGCGTGAAGGCGCCGTCGCTCAAGTCTTGGCCTAGCGCCACCTGCGGCAGCGCCAAGCCGCGCGACGTGGCGGAGGCCGCGATCTCGACCTGCTTGAAGGTCAAGTTGTTCAACAGCGGCAGCCGGATCGAGAGCCGCACCGCCGCCTCGCCGCCGGCGTCGCGCGGATTCACGCCGAGCTCCTTGGCATAGCCGAGCCGCGGCCGGTCGAGGATTTCCAGAATTTGCCGCATGCTGCCGCGCGCGACAGCATTGACCGAAAGATATTCCTTATCGCCGTCGAGGCCGGAGATATCGACCTTGCCCGACTCGATCTGCACCCCGTTGGTTTCGCCGCCGGTGACCGCAAAGCTGAGCCCTTGGAGATTGACGGTCGCCGTGCCGCGCCCCTTGGTCAAAGTCGGCAGCGGCTCGAAATAGCGCAGAGCGATGTCGCTGTAATTGAAGGTGCCGACCAGGCTTTCGGGCATGAAATTGTCGAGGCCGCCCGTTCCGGCTGCGCCGCTCAGCGTCACGCGCGCCTGGCCGACGCGCCCTTCGATCATGTTCGCCATCACCCATTGGCGGCCGTTCACGGCGACATCCGGCGGCCAGTAGCGCTTGAGATCGGCGAGCGGCAACGACTTGAGCGCGAGATCGACATTCAACGAGAATGGCCCATCGACGATTCCGGGTTGATCGCCGGCGGCGATCAGCCGGGCGTCGATCACCGTCCCCTGCTCCTCGGGGCCGATCGCCAGCGTGAACTGATCAAGATTGATCGCCGTCAGGTCGTCGGTCAGGGCGCCGCGCAAAACAAGCGACCGCACAGGCATGCCGGGTCCCTGCGGCGCCCATGGCAGATCGAGACTGCCGGCGCCGCCGACGAGATCGAGGTCGATCCGGCTAATGCTGCCGTCGATCACCGCCTGCAAACGCAAGCTGCCGCTGATCGGCAGTTTCGCGCCGGCGAGCGGCGCCAAGAGCGGCACGCGGGCCGCGAAAAGCGCCGGCGATATTTCCTGAAGCTCGAGCCGCGCCGTGACGTCGCCATGGGCGATATCATAGCTGGCATCGACGGCAAAATTCGCCGTCTCGCCGCCGAGGTCGAGGCCGAAGGCGCCGCGCAGCCGGATGATCTCATCGCCGCGCAGGATAACGAAGGTCGCCGACGGCGCACGCCAAATGACATCCAGCTTGCGGTCGTCCAGCGTGATATCGGCGTCGATCAGCGTGAAACCTGTGAGATAACCGAGGTTGGATCGCCGGTCCGGCGGCGTCAGAAGATCGTCGATCACCTTAAGGAAGACATCGGCACCCCCCTGCTCCTCCGCATCGGACGTGTCCTGCGACGATGGCGCCGCTTCGGTCAGTTGGATGACGCCTTCGGCATCGCGTGTCAGCGCCATGCGAAGGCCGACGATTTCGAGGCTGGTCGGCGCGATGCGCCCGCGCAGCAAGGCGCGCGCGCTGAGGCCGAGGGTCAATTCCGGCAGATGGGCCTTCGTCTCGCCGGCCGCGTCGGCGATGGTGACGCCGAGGGCGCGAAACTGCAAGGCGCGCGCCCGGCCATCCCATGTCAGCAGCGTGTCGTCGAGCGCGACCTTAAGCGAACCGTCCGCCGGTTCCAGCGCTTCCACGATATAAGGCGTGAAAAAGCTGACCGAGACCGGGCCGCTCGCCAGACGGATGGTGAGAAAAATGCCGAGGATCGCCATCCCGGCCGCCAGCAGGGCGATGGCTTCGAGTAAAAACTTGGCGGTGCGACGCATCGTGGAGACGGGACTTCCCTGAGCCTGAACGGGATCGGCTGGAACGGTGGCATGAGCGGTCGTGGCCCGCCTTGACCCTGCGGGAAACTTCCCGCAGTCTGCGCCAAATCGCGGCGGCAGGAAATGGAACAGTACGCCTTTTTACCCGATCCAGCATCCTTGCCGAAAGCGGCCGACCCACAAGCCGCCTCACGAGGCCGCGAGCAATTGCGCGATGCCATCGCGCAAATCGGCGAGACTGCTGATGATTCGGCGCTGACCGATTTCGTCGCGCTTTTGACAGCCGATCCGCGTGGCGCGGCCCTCTGCGACGCGCTGTTCGGCAACAGCCCCTTTCTAACCCAGGCGATTCTCGCCGATCCGGGCGATTTTCGCAGTCTGCTCGTCGAAGGGCCGGATAGGCGCTGCGCCACCGCCCTGGCTGACGCCGCATCGGCTGCAGACGGCAGCGCCGACGAGCTGATGGCGGCGCTGCGCCGCGCCAAGCGCCGCAGCGCGTTGGCCATCGCCGCCGCCGACATCGCCGGCGCCTGGCCGCTCGAACGCGTCACCGGCGCGCTCAGCGAACTGGCCGAACGCACGCTGTCGCTCGTCGTCGCCCATCTTTTGCGCGCTGCCGCCGCGCGCGGCGATATCGTTCTGAAAAACCCAGATATGCCCGAGCAAGGGTCGGGCTTCGCCGTGCTCGGCCTCGGCAAGCTCGGCGCGCGCGAATTGAATTATTCGAGCGACGTCGATCTCTTCGTCCTGTTCGACGACGAGGTGATGGACTATCGCGGCCCGCAAAGCCCCCAACAGTTCGCCGTCAAGCTCGCGCGCGACATGGTGCGCATGATGGAAGAGCGCACCCAGAACGGCTATGTCTTCCGCACCGATCTGCGCCTGCGTCCCGATCCGGGCGCGACGCCGATCGCGGTCAACGTCCTCGCCGCCGAAATCTATTACGAGAGCATGGGGCAGAACTGGGAGCGCGCCGCCATGATCAAGGCGCGTTGCGTCGCGGGCGACCGCGCCGTCGGCGAGGCCTTCATCGCCGGCCTGCGGCCCTTCATCTGGCGCAAAAACCTCGATTTCGCCGCCATTCAAGACATCCACTCGATCAAGCGCCAGATCAACGCCCATCGCGGCGGCGAGCGCATCGCTGTCGCCGGCCACAACGTCAAGCTCGGGCGCGGCGGCATCCGCGAAATAGAGTTTTTCGCCCAGACCCAGCAACTTATCTGGGGCGGACGCGATCCGCGTTTGCGCACGCTGGCGACCTGCCAAACGCTCGACGGCCTCGTCGCCGTCGGCCGCGTCGAGGCGGCCACGGCGGCAGAAATGAAAGAGTCGTACGGCTTTCTGCGCGGCGTCGAGCATCGCCTGCAGATGATCGAGGATCATCAGACCCACTCGCTGCCGAAGGACGACGACGCGCTGCGCCATGTCGCGCTGTTCCTCGGCTACGACGGCACGGACGCCTTCGCTGCCGACCTGACGATGCACTTGTCGCGCGTCGAAAAGCATTACGGCGAACTGTTCGAAGAAGCGCCCGACCTCTCCGGCGGCAGCGGCGGCAGCTTGGTCTTCACCGGCACCGAAGACGACCCTGAGACGCTCAAAACCCTCGCCGACATGGGCTTCAAAGACGGCTCTGCCGTCTCCGCCGTGGTCCGCGCCTGGCATCATGGACGCTACCGGGCGACACGCAGCGCCCGCGCCCGCGAATTGCTCACCGAACTGATGCCTCGTTTGCTCGCAGCGCTTGGCAAAACCGCCAACCCCGACGCCGCCTTTCTCAATTTCGACGAATTCCTCAAAAACTTGCCCGCCGGCGTCCAGCTCTTCTCGCTGTTTCACGCCAACCCGGAGTTGCTTGGGCTGGTCGCCGAGATCATGGGCAGCGCGCCACGCCTCGCCGCCTATCTCAGCGGCAATACCTCGCTGCTCGACGCCGTGCTGACGGAAGGCTTCGACGACGCCATTCCGGGTCCCGAGCCTCTCGCCGCCGACCTCGACTCCAGGCTAGAGCAGGCGCGCGATTTCGAAGATGTGCTGGAGATTTCCCGCCGCTTCGCCAACGACAACAAGTTCCGCGTCGGCGTACAAACCCTGCGCGCGCGCATCGACGCCGATATCCAAGGCGCGGCGCTGGCCGACATCGCCGACACGCTCATCGCCCGGCTCTACCGCGAAGTGTCGCGCGATTTCGCCCGCGTCCACGGAACCTTGCCCGGCGGCGAAATGGCCGTGATCGCGATGGGCAAGCTCGGCGGCCGGGCGCTGGCGGAAAACTCCGACCTCGATCTGGTGTTCGTCTATGACGCGCCCGACATGGAGGCGCGCTCGACCGGCGAGAAGCCGCTCGCCGCCGGCCTCTATTACCTCCGGCTCGGCCAACGCCTGCTCAGCGCCTTGTCGGTGCCGACCTCGGAAGGCAAACTCTACGAAGTCGATACGCGTCTGCGCCCGTCCGGCAATTCCGGACCGCTCGCCGCCAGCCTCGCCGCTTTTGCCCAATATCATGCCGAAGCGGCTTGGACCTGGGAACATATGGCCCTCACCCGCGCCCGCCTTGTCGCCGGCGAGGCAGGTTTACGCGCGCGGCTGACATCCCAAATCCGCGACATACTGACGCGGCCGCGCGATGCCGAACGGCTGCTGACCGACGTCGACGACATGCGCCAACGCCTGCACCGCGCCCGCCCCGCGGCGTCGATTTGGGATGTCAAAGACCGCCGCGGCGGCCTCATCGACGTCGAGTTTATCGCGCAGTACATGCAATTGCGACATGGCCATGACCACCCGGAAACTCTCTCCGTCGCCACCGGGGCCGCCCTCGCCTATGCAGCGCAGATCGGCGCGCTCGCCCCGGCCATGGGCGATGCGTTGATACGTGCCGACAAGCTATGGCGCACCATTCTCGGCATGTTGCGCCTGACGGTGTCCGGCAATTTCATCGAGATCCAAGCGCCCGCCGGTTTGAAGGCGGCGCTCGCCGCCGCTGCTGGCGCCGACAGTTTTGACGCGCTCAAGCGACAGATGGCCGAGACGGCGAGCGAGGTTCAGGTTATCTTTCGCGACGTCATTGAAGATCCCGCGCAGCGCGCCGTCGGCGCGCCGCCGCGGCCGCCCGAGACGGACAGCTTCTCGTAACCGCATTTCTCGCAACAGACGACAATCCTTGGAAGGAGACTTGATGATGGCTTTGCAGGTGGGCGACCGCGCTCCCGACTTCTCCATGCCGACCGCCGACGGCGGCGACATTTGGCTCTCGGCCCTGCGCGGCAAGAAGGTCGTGCTCTATTTCTATCCGAAGGACGACACGCCGGGCTGCACGACGGAGGCTTGCTCGTTCCGCGACAACCTGCCGGACTTCAAGGGCCTCAACGCCGAGATCATCGGCGTCTCTCGCGACGACACGTCAAGCCATCAACGCTTCCGCGACAAGTTCGGGCTGAACTTCACGCTCGCCTCCGACACCACCGGCAAAGTCACCGAAGACTACGGCGTGTGGACCGAAAAGAGCATGTACGGCAAGACCTTCATGGGCATCCAGCGCGCCACCTTCCTGATCGACGAGAGCGGCAAGATCGCCCACATCTGGCCGAAGGTGTCGGTCGAGGGCCACAGCGCCGAGGTGATGGCGGCGATCAAGGGCGAGCTGCCGCTCGCAGCCCCCGCCGCCAAGCCGGCCGCGAAGAAGGCCAAGCCCGCCGCCAAACCTGTCGCGGCCAAGAAGCCGGCGACCAAGAAAGCCGCCGCGAAAAAATCCGTGACGAAAAAAGCCGCGGCCAAGAAGAAGGCCGCCCCGAAAAAGGCCGTGAAGACGCTCGCGAAGAAATCCGCCAAAAAAGCGTCGACGAAAATCGCGAAGAAGGCGACCAAGAAGCCCCCGGCGAAAAAAACCAGCGCCAAAAAGGCCAAGAAGGCCGCGAAGAAGAAATAAGCGCGACATAGCGCTCACGACAAAAAGGCCGGGAGCGATCCCGGCCTTTTTTAGATGTGAGGAAGTTGGTTCAGTTCGGGATCTTGCCGCCCAGCGCTTTGAGATAGCGCTGCTTCACGGCATCCGGTGCCCGCGCCAAACCGCGCACGATCTCCTGCACTTCACGGCCGTTTTTCGGCGACATCTCGAGCTGCTGTTTTGCGCTGTCCGCAAGATAGCCCGGATCGGCCATGGTTTTGTCGAACGCGGCGCGCAGCAGTTCGACGCGCTCGGCCGGCACCCCGGGCGGCGCCAGCATCGGGCGGGCCATGAGCAACGGGATCTCGGCGAATTCGATCAGGGCTCGATTCTCCGGGCCCTCGGCCAGTTCGCGCGCCGTCGGCACGTCTTTCAAGGCCGGCAAGCGGTCGATGCGGCCAAATTGCACCAAGGGGCGGATCACGCCTTTTTCCAGCCATTGCGGACGGCGCGACAAGATCGACTGATAGCCGCTTGTATGGCCGTTGATCTCGCCGCGCTCAAAGGCGAGCTCCATCTCATCGCTGCCTTTGTAGCCGGTGATGATTTTGAAGTTGAAGCCGAGTGCCTCTTTGAGGATCGCCGGCACGTCGCTCCCGGTATCGCCGATGATCAAGGGCTCCTTCCCGCTTCTGAGATCGGCGGCGGTTCTGAACGGCGCGTCGGCGCGAGCCACAAGCAGATAGGAATTGTCGCTGTAGCTCGCCGTGGTGCCGAGCCACTGGAAATCGTCCGCCTTGAACTTCGCTTGTTCGGCGCCGAGCACCGCCATGATCGGCACGAAGCGGTTGACGACGCCGATGGTGACGCCGTCACGCTCGGCGATGTTGGCCAAATGGTTCGCCGCGACGAGGCCGCCCGCGCCCGGCATATTGACGACGATCGCCGTCGGATTGCCCGCGATATATTGCGGCATATAGCGCTGCAACAGCCGGGCAATCGTGTCGTAACCGCCGCCAGCGGCGTAGCTCACGACGATGCGTACTTGTTTACCCTTGTAAAAATCTTCGGCCGAGGCCGCGCTGGCGCTCAGCAGCGATACGGCAACGCCGACCACAATCGATATGCGATTCATCGAACCCTCCCGATTTTCAAAGACGCTCTTGCGGCGTTCAGTGCTTGTTGTTTTTAAGGCGAATCTGCCGCTCTTCCTCGGTCATGCCGACCCAAACGCTGGGACTGAGCTTGGCCGGTTCGAGCGGGATGCGTTTGGACATCTTGGCGCCCTTGGGATAGCCGGCGATCTGCAACAGCCAGGCTTCTTCATCGCCGACGCTGCCGAACCAATAGCGCGAATTTTCTGGCAACAGCAGGCCCTCGTGCGGGCCGAAATCGCCGATCACGGCGTCGCCCGGGCCATAGAATTTCACCCGCCCTTTGAGGACCATGTAGATGAGGTCCATGTTCGGGTGGTAATGCAGATTGTTCTCGCCGCCTTTGTTGAGCACCTGGATCGAGGCGCGGCAGGAATCCGTCCCGGCCAATTTGACGTGCAGCTTCTTGCCGGTTTCGAGAGCGATTTCGGGCCCGTTGAAGTCGAAGGTCTTGATGCCGGCTTCAGCAGCGAGGAAGAAGGCTTCCTTCTTCTCCGCGCCATGCAGGTCGGCCTCTGCGTCTTTCACATCGCTCATGCGTTCTCTCCCATCGCGCCGCCCATGATCGGGCGATCATTATGAGATAAACTAGCGCCTCCGGGGCGCTGCGATAAGCGCCCTTCGCGGCAAGCGTCTGTCCTCATTCGAGGCCGGTCTTGTAAAGGACATCTCTTATGGAAGACTGGAGCGGAAAGGCTCAGACAGTCTTGGCCGCGACCGCCTGAAGCTCGCAACGCATCGCGGGATCGGCGAGGCCGGACACGTAGACTTTCGTCGATCCGACATGCAGATCGCCGAGAACGCGCGCGCGCACTCGGTCGTATCCGTCATTGTCCTCGCGGCGCGTGAGATAGAGCGTGACATGGACGAGATCGGCCAAATCCATTTCCGCCGCTCTCAGCACTTCGACAAGATTGCGCCAAGCCAGCTCCGCCTGCGCCTCGATCCCCTCGGCGACCTTGCCGTGAACGTCGCGGCCGACTTGCCCGGAAATATGCAGCCATCGTGCGTTGGGCGGCACTTCAACGCCCTGGGCATATTTCGCGTTGAAGAACACTTCCGCCGGATCGTGTGCCTTGTGCATATCCGCCCGCCTCCGCTTACAAGTCGTCGCCGATATCCGCGACCGCGCCCTTCTTCGGCTTTTCGCCGGTGACGCGCTGCGCCAGAGCCGCCTGCATGAACGGGTCGAGATCGCCGTCGAGCACGCCGCCCGAATTGCTCGTCTCGACGCCGGTGCGCAAGTCTTTGACCATCTGATAGGGCTGCAAGACATAAGACCGGATCTGATGGCCCCAGCCGATGTCGGTCTTTTGGTCTTCGATCGCCTGGGCCGCCGCTTCGCGGATCGCCAACTCGCGCTCGTATAATCGCGCCTTCAGCATGTCGAACGCGTAGGCGCGGTTGCGATGCTGCGACCGGTCGGTCTGGCAGGACACGACGATGCCGGTCGGCAAGTGGGTGATGCGGATAGCGCTGTCGGTCTTGTTGATGTGCTGACCGCCGGCGCCAGAGGCGCGATAGGTGTCGATGCGCAGATCCTTGTCGAGAATCTCGACCTCGATGCTGTCGTCGATCTCGGGATAGACGTAGATCGACGAGAAGCTGGTGTGGCGGCGGCCCGCCGAGTCGTACGGCGAGATGCGCACCAGACGATGCACGCCGGTCTCGGTCTTGAGCCAGCCGAAGGCGTTGGGGCCGACGATCTTGACGGTGGCGGACTTGAGGCCGGCTTCTTCGCCCTGGCTCTCTTCCATCCATTCGACCTTATAGCCGTGCTGCTCGGCCCAGCGGGTGTACATGCGCAACAGGATTTCCGCCCAGTCTTGCGACTCGGTGCCGCCGGCGCCGGCATGGACTTCGAGGAAGGCGTTGTTGAGATCGGCTTCGCCCGACAGCAGGCTTTCGAACTGGCGCTTCTTGGCTTCGTCGCGCAACACGGTCAAGGCCGCCTGCACTTCATCAAGCGTCGCCTGGTCGCCCTCGGCATCGGCCATCTCGGCCAACTCGACGTTGTCTTTATATTCCTGCTCGGTCTTGCGCACGCCCTCGACCAGCGTCGAGAGCTGGGTGCGCTCGCGCATGATCTTCTGCGCGGCTTGGGCGTTGTTCCACAGGGCGGGGTCTTCGGCCTTGGCGTCCAGCTCGCTCAGGCGGCGCAGCGCGTTATCCCAGTCAAAGATACCTCCTCAGCAGCGCAAGCGACTGCTGGGTTTCGGCGGTCAGTTTCTCGATCTCGGCGCGCATGACATATCCTAAAGCAACGCGAACGGCGGTCGCCGCGCGTTATGGCGGAAAACGCAGGATCAGTAAAGCCCGCCAGCCCCGCCGCCGGAGCCGCCGGTGATCGTGCGCAAGGGCCCCGTCGACGCCGCGAGCGGATCGCTGGAGCTGCCGTCGATCACCTCGTCGCGGCCCGAAGGCTCGGTGCCTGGCTTGAAGGCTTCGAGGATGCTGCCGCGCTCGCTGGCCGACGCGAGTTGGCCGTTCGCCGGGTTGATGCGCACCAATCTGATGCCGGGCGGAATGCGGAAGGGAATCGCTGGCTGGTCCTTCAGCGCCGCTTCCATGAAGTCGCGGAAGATCGGCACGGCGATGGAGGAACCTGTCTCGTCTTTGCCGAGCGTTTTCGGATTGTCGAAGCCGATATAGGTGCCGACCACCAAGTCCGGCGAGAAACCGACGAACCAAGCATCGGTGAAATCGTTCGTCGTGCCCGTCTTGCCCGCCAGCGTCTTGCCGAGCGAGGCGATGCGGATGCCGGTGCCGCGCTGCACGGCGCCTTGCAGCATCGAAACCATCTGATAGGCGGTGCGCGGATCCTCGATCTGCTCGCGCGTGTCGGGCAGCTTCGGCAGACGCTTCACGTCGGCCTCGCCCTCGACGCAGCCGACGCAGGCGCGCGCGTCATGGCGATAGATCGTCTTGCCGTGGCGGTCTTGGATGCGGTCGATGAAGCTCGGCGTGATGCGCTTGCCGCCGTTCACGAACACGGCGTAGCCCATCGTCATGCGCAACAACGTCGTCTCTCCGGCGCCGAGCGACATGGAGAGCACCGGATCGAGTCGGTCGATGACGCCGAACTTCTTGGCGTAAGCCGCGACCTTGTCCATGCCGATGGTCTGCGCCAAACGCACGGTCATCAAGTTCCGCGACTTCTCGATGCCGATACGGAGCGTGCTCGGCCCCAGGAAATCGTTGGCGAAGTTGCCGGGCTTCCACAAACCGAGCCCAGGGCCTTGATCCAGAACGAAGGGGGTGTCAAGCACCAGGCTCGCCGGCGTTAATCCCGAATCGAGCGCCGCCGTATAGACGAACGGCTTGAACGACGAGCCGGTCTGGCGCATCGCCTGGGTCGCGCGGTTGAACTGGCTGGCGGCGTAGGAAAACCCGCCGCTCATCGCGAGCACGCGGCCGGTGTGCGGATCGAGCGCCAGCAGGCCGCCGTTGACGTCGGGGATCTGCACCAGGGCGTGGCCGCCCTTGCCCTCCTCGACGGCGACGACATCGCCGACGGCGAGCACGTCGGCCGGCGATTTCGGCGACGGGCCGACATGCTGATCCTTCGCCCAGGGCCGCGCCCAACGCATCAGCTCGAAGGGGATGACGCTTTCGTCGCCGCCTTCCAAACCGATGCGCGCCTGATCGCTCGCGACCTGCAGCACCACGGCGAGCTTCCACGGCGCCAGCGCCGGCGGCGGCGTCACCCCGGCCAGCTTCGCCTGCCAATCAGCGCCGTTAATGGCGATTTTAGCGATCGGTCCGCGATAACCGTGGCGGCGGTCGTAACGGATCATGCCATCGCGCAACGCTTTATCGGCGATCGCCTGCAAGCGGCTGTCGAGCGTCGCGCGCACCGAGAGGCCGCCGCGATAAAGGCTGTTCTCGCCGTAGCGGTCGTAAAGCTGCCGGCGCACTTCCTCGGCGAAGAAGCCGGCTTCCACCACGCGGGTCTCGCTGGCGGGCCGCACGCCGAGCGGCTGCGTTTGCGACGCCAGCGCGGCTTCGTCGGTGATGAAACGCTCTTCGGCCATGCGCTCGAGCACCCAATCGCGGCGCGCCTTGGCGGCGCCGGCCTGACGATAAGGATGATAGTTGTTCGGCGCTTTCGGCAAGGCGGCGAGATAGGCCGCCTCGCTCACCGTCAGCTCATTGAGCGATTTGTTGAAATAATTGAGCGCGGCGGCGGCGACGCCATAGGAGCCGAAGCCGAGATAAATTTCGTTGAGATACAGCTCGAGAATGCGGTCCTTCGACAGGGCGCGCTCGATGCGCAGCGAGATCAGCGCTTCCTTGATCTTGCGCTCGAAGGAGACCTCGTTGGTCAGCAGGAAATTCTTGGCGACTTGCTGGGTGATCGTCGAGGCGCCGACCGGACGGCGATTTTGGCCGACTTGCGACAAGTTCTGCAGCGATGCGCGAACGATGCCGAAGACGTCGATGCCGGGATGGCTGTAGAAGTTCTTGTCCTCGGCGGCGAGGAACGCTTCCTTGACCAACGTCGGGATGGCGTCGACCGGCACGAAGACGCGCTTTTCAGTGGCATATTCGGCGATCAGGCTGCCGTCGGCGGCATGGACCCGGGTGACCACCGGCGGCTCATAGGTGGCGAGCGCCTGGTAGTCGGGCAAGCCGCGGCCATAATGGTAGGAGACGGCGAGAAAGCCGCCGACGCCAAGCAGGGCCAGCAGCGCCACACCGGCCAACAGAGCGGCGAAACACTTCAAGATGCGCATATGACTCTGAGACCCATCGCGGGGCCGCTCCTTGCCTTGACGCCCCCCGGCTGCCGTAGCGGCAGAATAGCGCAGACATATGGGCGCAGTTAAGTAACGTCAACGGCGGCGGAACGCTCCCGCGCAGCGGATATTTCACCGTTGCCGGCAAGCCACGCCGCTATCGCTTGAAAACCCTAGAGATTCGGCCGTTCGCGGAAGAACCGGTCGGCCGCGCGGACGATGCCGTCGGCCATTCTGAGCCGGTATTCGGGGCGCAAAAGCTCCCTTTCCTCGGCAGCGTTCGAAAGATAGCCCATCTCGAACAGCACCGAGGGGACATCGGGCGCTTTCAGCACCGCGAACCCGGCAAAACGGTGCGAATTGCTCAACAGCCGCACGGATTTTCCCAATTCGCTCACCATCAGGGCAGCGAAACGAGCCGAGTAATTCATCGTCTCGCGTTGGGCGAGATCGAGCAAAATGCTGGCGACTTCGCGGCTTTCGTGGCTCAGGTCCATGCCGGCGATGAGGTCCGCCTTGTTTTCCTTGGCGGCGAGCGATTCGGCCTCTTTGTCGGAGGCGACCTCCGACAGGGTGTAAATCGAGCCGCCGCGCGTGTTGCGATTGGCGATGGCGTCGGCATGCAGCGAGATGAACATTTCCGCGCCGGCGTTGCGGGCGATGGCGACGCGGTCGCGCAAGGGCACGAAAATGTCGGCATCGCGCGTCAGCACCACTTTGTAACGCCCGGTCGCCTCCATGCGCGCCTTGACCTGGCGCGCCATGGCGATGGTGACGTCCTTCTCATAGGTGCCGGCGGGGCCGATGGTGCCCGGGTCGACGCCGCCATGGCCGGCATCGATCACCACGACGCGGCGCGAATCGCCGCGCTCGCGCGGGCGCGGCGGCGGCTGCGGCGTCGGTGGGCGCGGCGTCACCGCCGCTTGCGGCGTCGCGGCGGATGGGACCGGTTGCGCCTGCGGACGGGGCGCCGACGGGTTCTGATCCTGAAATGCGGCCACTGGGACGCGCTCGATATCCAGCACCAAGCGGTGGCGGAAGCCCTCGCGCGGCTCGATGACGAAGGCGCCCTTCACGGCCACCGGCGCGTTGACGTCGATCACCAGCCGCGAACGGCCGGCCTCGAACAGGCCGAAGCGGAAACCCTCGACCAAGCCCCCCTTGGCGCCGATATCGTTGGGCGGCAGGCTCCAGGCCACTTCCGGCAGATCGACCACGACGCGGTAAGGCGAGCCGAGGGTAAAGACCTCCGGTTTGACCGCACTGGTCATTTCCAAGACGAAGCGGGTCGCTGCCGGATTGCCGCCGATCCGCACGCCGAGCACGGTCGCGCCGCTCTGGGCCATCACGGGTGCCGCCCAGAGTCCAGCCAAAGCACTGAAAAATAAGGCAAACCCCAGGACTGCACAGCAGACGCGCGTCAGCCCCGCCGGCCAAAGCCGCCGTTGGCGCGCTGCTAAGCTATAAAACCCCGGCATATATCGGCACCCGCCTTGTACAGGCCGCTAGATATAGCGTCGGCAGGCCGCAAGCGGCAACCTGGAAAGCCCCCTCATACGCCTCGGGTTTGGCCGATTAACCGATTGTGGAAAATCACTTATGCGATTATTTTGATGACGGAATAACTCCGGTCGGCCTTTCCTGACCGCCCCACGCCTCGGAAAACTGCGAAAAAACCGGGCGTCGGCTGGGAATAGGCGGCGCGGCGCGGTTCAGGGGATGGCAGACTTAGTGCCGTCGGATGAATCGAGGCGCGCTCAGACAGTCAGGAGTCGTATGAACCCTGAAGCTGCCCTTCGGCAACCCCGGCTTGAACAAGCCGCCGCCGGAGGGGTCGCGGCGCCCTCCGCCCTCCCCGTCTCCCGATTCCCACCGATAGGGTTTCCAGGTCACGCGGGTCGAGACGAGACGCAGCCAGCTTCGCAGATATGACGGCGCTACCGCCGGCGCGCGCCCCGATATGGCGCGCAGCCTGAAAGACGCGTCGCGGAGCACAAGGATAAATGGTTAAGCGCATGCTGATCGACGCGACCCACCTCGAGGAAACTCGGGTGGTCATCGCAAACGGGACCCGCCTCGACGAATTCGATTTCGAAAGTTCCACCAAGAAGCAGCTCAAGGGCAACATCTACCTGGCGAAAGTCACGCGGGTAGAGCCCTCGCTGCAAGCCGCCTTCGTCGATTTCGGCGGCAATCGCCACGGCTTCCTGCCGTTCAGCGAAATCCATCCCGACTACTATCAAATTCCTGCCGCAGATCGTCAGGCGCTTCTCGAAGAGCAGCGCCGGTCCGGCGGCTTCGGCGGCGGCGACGACGCCGACTTCGGCCCCGAGCCCGACGAAGAGCTTGCGCCGCACGAGATCGAGCAGCCCGATCACGACCATGTCGCCCATAGCGATCACGAGCCTGACCAGGGCGAGCATGACCATGACGCTGCATCCGCCGAGACGGCGCCGACTTATGACGCCCAGCCCGCGACGGCCGAGAGCCTGAGCGCCGACAGCTTTGCCGCTGCGCCCGTCGCGGAAGAGATGCCGCCTGCGTCCGAAGCCGCGCCTGTCGGGGAATCCCCTGTCGAAGCCGCAGTCGAAAACCCGGCCCAAAGCGAAGAACAGCCTGCCCACAGCATCGCGCTCGACAATCCGCCGGCCGAGGGCGACGTCGTCGCCAGCGCCGAGATCGCGCCCGCCGATGGCGAAGCGTCCGAAGCCCCGATCGGCGAGATGAGTGGCGAACTGGTCGGCGACAACATCGCCGAAGTCGCCGACCCTGCGGCAAACAAGCCGGTTGAAGTCGTCGGCGGCGCCGACGAAGTCGAAGCCGAAGTCGAAAGCGCCGCGGCCGAGCGTCGCCGCGGCCGCAGCCGCAGCCGGCATCACTACAAGATTCAAGACGTCATCAAGCGCCGGCAGATTCTGCTGGTCCAGGTCGTCAAAGAAGAGCGCGGCAACAAAGGCGCGGCGCTGACCACCTATCTCTCGCTCGCCGGCCGCTATTGCGTGCTGATGCCCAACACCGCGCGCGGCGGCGGCATTTCGCGCAAGATCAGCAATCCGGCCGACCGCAAGCGCCTCAAGTCGCATCTCGACGAGTTGGAGATTCCCGAGGGCATGGCGGTCATCCTGCGCACGGCCGCCGTCGAGCGCAGCAAGCCCGAACTGCGCCGCGACTACGACTATCTCGTCCGCCAGTGGGACGAAGTGCGCGAACTGACCCTCAAGTCCATCGCGCCCGCCCCGGTCTATGAGGAAGCGACGCTGATCAAGCGCTCGATCCGCGACCATTACAGCAAGGACATCGACGAGGTTCTCGTCGAGGGCGACGAAGGCTATCGCAACGCCAAAGAATTCATGCGGATGCTGATGCCGAGCCACGCGCGCAAGGTGCAGCAGTACCGCGATCCGGAAATCCCGCTGTTCCACCGCTATCAAATCGAGACTCAGCTCGACGCGATGCACAATCCGGTGGTGACGCTGAAGTCCGGCGGCTACATCGTCATTAACCCGACGGAAGCGCTCGTCTCGATCGACGTGAACTCGGGCCGGGCCACGCGCGAACGCAACATCGAGGACACGGCCTACAAGACGAACCTGGAAGCGGCCGAGGAAATCGCCCGCCAGCTTCGCCTGCGCGATCTCGCCGGCCTGATCGTCATCGACTTCATCGATATGGAAGAGTCGCGCAATCAGCACACGGTCGAAAAGCGCCTGAAGGAAGCCATGCGCGTCGATCGCGCGCGCATCCAGATCGGCAAAATCAGCGCCTTCGGCCTGCTCGAACTGTCGCGCCAGCGCCTGCGTCCGAGCTTCCTCGAAGCTTCGACCGAGATCTGCAAGCATTGCGCCGGCAGCGGCGTGACCCGCTCGACCGAGTCGGCCGCGCTGCATGTGATTCGCGCCGTCGAGGAAGAAGGCATCCGCCGCCGCGCCAGCGAAGTGAAGCTGACCGTGCCGACGGCGGTCGCCATCTATCTGATGAACCACAAGCGTTCGGCCATCGCCGCGCTCGAAACGCGTTACGATTTCCGCATCTTCGTCGGCACCGACGACAGCCTCATCCAGCCCGACTTCAAGATCGATCGCCTGAAGGCGCAGACCAACCCGCCGCCGGTGCGCACCATCGAACCGATCGTGCCCGATCCTGAAGACGACCTCATCGACGAGGAACTCGAAGAGGACGAGATCGAAGAGACCGTCGAGACGCAGGACGACGGCGAAGAGCGCAAGGAGCGCAGCAGCGAGGACGGCGAACGCCGTGGCCCGCGCCGCCGTCGCCGTCGCCGGAGCGGCGAACGCGAGCCGCGCGCGCCGCAGGGCGATGTGCCTGCTGAAGGCGAGCAGACAACCTTCGTGGGCGCGGAAGTCGGCGATGCCGCTTCCGAAGATGTCGAGTCTAATGGCGAAGCCGCCGAAGGCACCGGCTCCGATAGCGCGCGTGGCGAAGATGGCGAGCGCAAGCGCCGCCGTCGCGGCAAGCGCGGCGGCCGCCGCCGCCGTCGCGATGGCGCGCCCAACGGCGAACGCGTCAATGGCGAACAGTCGAGCCCCCATGAGAACGGCGACGTCGAGCAGGCCGCGCGGACTGGCAACGGCCACGCCGAGCATAACGACGAGGCCATGCCGCAACCCGCCTCTTGGCAGCCCGAGACCACGCCTATGGCAGCTGAACCGCGCAACGATTACGGCGCGACGACCTACGCCGCCGCTCCGCCCGCAGTTGAGCCGGCAGCGGCGCCCGCCGCCGCGCCCGAACAGCCGGAAGACCCCACCGCGCCCAAACGCAAGGGCTGGTGGCAGCGCCTCACGGAATAGGCCGCCTGCCGATAAAGACAAAAAGCCGCGCATCACAACATGCGCGGCTTTTTCTTTAAGGGCGTTGTTTAAGCCAGGGCCGCTAAGGCTTGAGCCAGGCTTTCAGCCGGCGCGCCACCTCATGCATCTCGTCTTCGCTTCCTGCGAAACAAAACCGCACGAAGCGCTCGCCGCGCGGCTCGTCGAAATCGACGCCCGGCGTCGCGGCGATTCCGGTCTCGGCCAGCATCTTGGCGCAAAAGGCGCTGCTGCTCGGCGTCAGCGCGCTCACGTCGGCGTAGAGATAAAAGGCGCCGTCGGCCGGCGCGAGACGATCAATCCCGGCAGCGGCAAGGCCCGCCATCAGGATGGCGCGGTTGCGGCTGTAGCGCGCGACATTGGCCTGCAATTCCGCATGTCCATCGAAGGCGGCGATGGCCGCGACCTGCGCCAAGGTCGGCGGCGAAATGAACAGATTTTGCGCCAGACATTCGACGGCGCGCGCCAGATCGGGCGGCACGATCATCCAGCCGAGCCGCCAGCCGGTCATGGAAAAATATTTCGAGAAGCTGTTGATGACGATTGCCTCGTCGTCGAAGGCCAGCGCGGTCTTGGCCGGGGCGTCATAAGCGATGCCGTGATAAATCTCGTCGGAGATCAACCGCACGCCGTTCGTCCGGCACCAGGCGGCGACATCCGACAGCGCTTGCGGCGTCATCATGCTGCCGGTGGGGTTGGCTGGCGAGGCGACGATCAAACCGGCGAGCGGCGCCAGCACATGAGCGGCCTGCAATAGCGCCGGCGTCGGCTGAAAGGCATCCTCCAGCGTCGATGGCAACCCGACAGGCGCGACATCGACAGCGCGCAGGATGTTGCGATAGGCGGGATAACCCGGCTCAGCAAGCGCCACGCGGTCGCCAGCATCGAAGGCGGCAAGAAAGGCGAGCAGAAATGCGCCGGACGAGCCCGTGGTGACGACGACGCGCGCAGAATCGACGGCGACGCCGTAGCTCTCCTGATAATGGCGGGCGATGCGGGCGCGCAAGTCCGGCAACCCCAGCGCTTCGGTATAGCCGAGGCGGTCTTGGACGAGCGCCGCTTGCGCGGCGGCGATCACCGTTTTGGGGGCGCCCGTCGAGGGCTGGCCGACTTCGAGATGGATGACGTCGCCGCCTGCCGCCGCGCGGGCGTGAGCGGCGCGCATCACCTCCATGACGATGAACGGCGAGATCCGTCCGCGGCCAGATACTTTCATGACGAGACTTTAAGGGTCACAAAACGGCTTTCATCAGCTCCCTTGGTGCCTCAGCGCGTCGAGAGGCCGAAGCCGCGCCGGTCGCTTTCGACGGTGCAGAGATCGACCGGCTTCTCGGCGCCCGGCGAAACCAGGCCCTCCGGGCAATGGAAGGCGTTGACCATCGCCAGCGGGATTTGCGGCTCGACGGCGACGCGACCGGCCGATATCCAATGGCTGCGCGGCGCGGCCACAGCGGCCGCCAGCGGCTTGCCCTCGCCCATCGCTTCGAGCGCGACTTGAACCTCCGCAGCCGGCGTCGGCGCGCCGCCCGACCCGGCGGCGGCGAAGAACATTTTGTTGACGCGCGGATTGATGGTCAGCATCGGCGCGACGGCGAGCGCCTCGCCGCCCGTCGCCGGCGCGGCGATGACGATGCCGCTGTCGCCCGCCAGCTTGGCGGCGCCGAACAAGCGCCCCATGGTGAAGGCGCAAGCCACCGTGTTGCTGTCCTGATCGGCGATGACGAAACTGGCGCCGGCCTGCGCCGCGCCGAGCGGCAGTTCGCTCACGCCCGAGACCGATTGCGCCACCGCCTTGGCTTGCGTCTCCGCGACCAATGCCGGACGCGCCGCTGCGGCCGTGCGGCGATATTGCCCTTCGACGGCGAGCGCCTGCCACATGCGCGACGCGACCATGCCGCCCGGCGTCGGCGCAAAATGGCTGTCGAGCAAATCGACGCTCACCTTGATCGTTTCGCGAAATTGCGGCGCATAGCGGCGCATCGTCTCGGCGTTCAGATCGATGCCCGCAGCCTGCGCGCCCTCGACATAAGCTTGCAGGAAATTGCCGCCGTAAAACTCGCCCGGCGAACGGCGCAGCAAGCCGAGGGTCGCCGCCAGATCGAGCTGGCTCATGCGCTCGCCTTCCGAAGGCAGCCGTCCGTTCGTGCCGACATAGAGCCGCGCGAGATTCGGGTTGTCGGCCAGAACGGCGCTGGCCGCCGCAAGGTCGCGGGCGAAGCCGCGCGATACCGTAAAGCCGAAGCGCGCCAAATTCTCAGCCGGCGCGACCATCTGCTCCCAGCGCAAGCGGCCGTATTTGGCATGCAAGGCATACATGCCGCGCGGCGAGCCGGGCACGCCCGGCGGCGCGGTGAAATCGAGCGCTTCAACGCTCTTGGCCTTTTCGTTAAACAGCACGCATTGGCCGCTGCTGCCGAGGCCGGCGACCGACGGACGGGTGACGGCCATCGTGAAGAACACGGCGACCGCCGCGTCCATCGCGTTGCCGCCGGCTGACAACACATCGCGTCCGACCAAGGCCGCGCGGGGCTCGTCCGCCGCCACGCCGCCGATAAAGCCGGGAACGAAGCCCAACTCGCCTTCCTTGGGTTTCGCCGCGTTGCTGCAAGCGCCGAGGCCGATTGCGGCAATTAGAAGGCAACTCAACGCGGTCCAACCTGTCCCTGCGGCCGATTGACGGCGCGGGGCGGCGTACCTACCTTGAGGGGGAAGCTCTGGAGCCAAATGCGTGCGGAAGTTCATCAAATCCCTTTGCGCCGGTCTGACCGCCGGTTCGGTCGCCTTGACGCCGCTCGGCCTGAATTGGAACGGGCTGCGCTCCGGCGGGCTGCCCTTGATCGAAGCGACCTCGGGCGCCGCCCAAGCGGCCTCGGCCCCGCGCTTGATCCGCGACGCCGAAATCGAAAATACCATCCGAACCTGGGCCTCGCCAGTGCTGGAAGCAGCGGGCCTGAACGCCGCTGACGTCGACATCTATCTGATCAACGATTCGTCGATCAACGCCTTCGTCGCCGGCGGCATGAATCTGTTTCTCCATACCGGCCTCTTGATGCGCAGCAAGACGCCCAATCAGGTGATCGGCGTGATCGCCCACGAAACCGGCCATATCTCCGGCGGCCATCTCGCGCGCCTGCAAGATCGCATGAAAGATGCCTCGATCACCGCGATTCTCGCCATGATCGTCGGCGCGGGCGCGGCAGTGGCCGGCGCCGGCGGCGCGGGCATCGGCGTGATGGCCGGCGGCATGGGCCTCGCGCAAGGCAGCCTCCTCGCCTTCAGCCGCACGCAAGAAGCCTCCGCCGACCAGGCCGGCATGCGCTTTCTCGATGAAACCGGCCAGTCGGCCCGCGGCATGGGCGAGTTCTTCCACATTCTGTCCGGCCAAGAGATGCTCAATTCGAGCCAGCAAGACCCCTACGTGCGCACCCACCCGCTGACCCGCGACCGTATCGAGGCGGTCGGCGCCCAGGTCGCCAAGTCGAAATTCTCGAACGCGCCCGACAAACCCGAATTCGTCGAGATGCACAGGCGGATGATCGCCAAGCTCTCGGGCTTCATCTTGTCGCCGCCGACCACCCTGTCGCGCTTCAAGGAAGACGACAAAAGCGTGGCCGCGCGCTATGCCCGCGCCATCGCCTATTACCGCCTGCCTGACATGAACAGAGCGCTGCCGCTGATCGACGCCCTGCTCGCCGAAGAGCCGAACAACGCCTATTTCTACGAATTGAAAGGGCAAATGCTGTTCGAAAACGGCCGCGGCTCGGAAGCCCTTGCGCCCTTCGAGAAAGCCGTCGCATTGATGCCCAACGAGGCGACGTTGCGTGTCCTCCTCGCCCAGGCGATGATCGAGCGCAACGATCCGGCGCTCATCAAGGACGCGATCAACCATCTGCGCCGCGCCACCCAGCGCGAGCCGCTCAACGCCTTCGCTTGGTCGCAGCTCGCCATCGCCTACGGTCGCGACGACCAACTCGGCATGAGCGCCTTATCCTCGGCTGAAGCGGCCTTGTCGCGCGGCAACAAGCGCGAAGCCCGCCTGCAAGCCGCGCGCGCGGAAAAGCTGCTGCCGCGCGGCTCGCCCGGCTGGATCCGCCTGCAGGACATTCAAGCCGCCGCCCGCAAGGATGATGACCAATAGTTAAACGGCGTCGGGCTGCTTGCTCGGATGAGCGGCGGCGAAGGCCGGCAGTTTTTCGCAGGCCTCGCAAATCCGCATGATCGTCGGATAATCGCCGAGCGGGCAGTCGAAGCGCTTGGCGTTGAACAACTGCGGCACCAAGCAAATGTCGGCGATGGTCGGCATGTCGCCCTGGCAATAGATGCCGGTCTCCGCGCTGCCCGCCAGCATCGGCTCCAACGCGTCGAAACCGAGTTTCACCCAATGACGATACCAGGCGAGCTTGGCGTCTTCCGACGCGCCGAGCGTGCCCGTCAGATAATTGAGCACGCGCAGATTGTTCAGCGGATGCATCTCGCAGGCGATCATCAGCGCCAAGCCGCGCACCCGCGCGCGCGCCGCGGCCCCCTTGGGCAGGATCGGCGGTGTCGGATGGGTCTCTTCAAGATATTCGAGAATGGCGAGCGACTGCACGAGGACCTTGCCGTCGTCTTCGAGCACCGGAACAAGCAACTGCGGGTTGAGCTTGCCGAACGCCGGCTGGAATTGATCGCCGCCGCCGGGGCGCGAGATATGCACGTATGCCTGTTCGGCCGCGATGCCCTTGAGCGCCAGCGCGATGCGCAGCCGATAACTGGCCGACGACCGGAAAAACCCGTGCAGCTTCATCCCTGTGATTCCTTATTTTTTAGATCAAGCCGGCCAGCGGCGATGACGGATCGGCGTAGAGCTTCTTGGGCATGCGCCCCGCCAAATAGGCCAAACGGCCCGCTTCGATGGCGAGCTTCATCGCGCGCGCCATCTTGATCGGGTCTTTCGCTTCGGCGATGGCGGTGTTCATCAGCACGCCGTCGCAACCGAGCTCCATGGCGATGGCGGCGTCCGACGCGGTGCCGACGCCGGCATCGACCAGCACCGGCACTTTCGCCTGTTCGATGATGAGGCGGATGCCGACCGGGTTCTGCACGCCGAGGCCGGAGCCGATGGGCGCCGCCAGCGGCATGATGGCGACGCAGCCCATCTCTTCGAGGCGCTTGGCCTGGATCGGATCGTCGGCGCAATAGACCATCACCTTGAAGCCCTCTTTGACGAGGATTTCAGCGGCGCGCACGGTCTCCGGCATGTTGGGATAGAGCGTCTTGTGGTCGCCCAGCACTTCGAGCTTCACCAAGTCCCAACCGCCCGCCTCGCGCGCCAAGCGCAGCGTGCGCACCGCCTCGTCCGCCGTGTAGCAGCCGGCGGTGTTGGGCAAGTAGGTGTAATCCTTGGGACTGACGTAATCGACCAGCATCGGCTTGCCCGGATCGCTGACGTTGACGCGGCGCACCGCGACGGTGACGATCTCGGCGCCCGACGCTTTGATCGCGCGCGCCGTCTCCTCGAAGTCCTTGTACTTGCCGGTGCCGACCAGCAATCGCGAGCTGTAGCGCTTGCCGGCGACGGTGAAGCCGTCATCAGCGGCCGCAGATGCGCCATCCGGCGCGCCGCCGCCGATGAAATGCACGATCTCCAATTTGTCGCCGTCGCCGACCTCGGTCGCG
Source organism: uncultured Rhizobium sp. (assembly GCA_964628235.1). Lineage (GTDB taxonomy): Bacteria > Pseudomonadota > Alphaproteobacteria > SMXQ01 > SMXQ01 > CAMAVH01. The sequence continues at coordinate 57,680 of CAZVLU010000015.1, forward strand.
CCATAGGCCGAGCGCGGCACGATCTCGAGGTTCAACTCGACCGCGACCTTGCGCGTGTCGAGACCGAGGCCGTCGAGCAAGGCTTGAACGCTTTGCGGCGCCGCAAGGGGTCGGGCTTCGCCGTTGATGGTGACTTGCATGGGCATCCCTGAACTGGAGAGCGGCGGCGGGGAAGCTCCGCCGCGACGCATTTTGCAGGGATTATGGCCGATTCGCGCCCCCATTCAAGGCTGGGGGCCGTCCCTCGGCCTTAAGGCTGGGGACAAGCGGCGGAAAGCGCCGGTTTTCGGAACCAGGGCATGGCGGAACGAGACATCCGCCAGATCGGCTAGCCCGCCAAACTATGCAAGGCGTACATGATGCCCATGCCGACGATGACGATGGCGCCGAGCGTCAGGCAGGCCATGATCATCATCTTCGTGAAGCTGGCTTTGGGCTTCTTGGGCGGGACCTTGCGCGGCGGCGCGGCGATGGTCGAGGGCGCTTTGCGGCGCTCGGCCGTTTCGGTATTGATGCGGTCGACCTTGGTCGAGCGGTAGACGGTGCGCGTGTTGCCCTTGTCGGTCTGCTCGTCGAAGCTTTCCTCGACGACGCGAATCGCCGAATAGCGGCCCGAGCGCTCCATGCGCTGCGCCTCGTTGACGGCAAGATCCTTGTCGTCGAACACCGAGTCGATCTTCCACACGCCTTCGCGGAAGGTGTGAATTTCAAACACGACCATCATGGCTGCGGGTTCTCGATCACTTCGTCATGGCCGAGGATGCGGCAGTTGGCGCCGCCGAGCACGACGCTGACGGTCTTGCCGTCGGCGCTCAGCGGCAGCAGGATGCTGCGGTAAAGCAAGCCGCGCCCTTGCTTGTCGACGAACTGGCTGCCGTAAGTCACCGGCACGCCCTTGGCGAGCACGTCCTGCACGAACGAGGCCGAACGGCCGATCAGCGTGTCCTTATCGACTTCGGCGACGGTCAGGCCGGTCGGGTCGCCGCCATACATCTCCTTGTGATACTCGCCGACATAGCTGAGCCGCGCCGCGCCGGTCGGCTGGTCGATCATGAAGCAGAAGGTCCACATGTCGGGTATCGCCGCCGGATCGACCGATTCAGGCTGCGGCCAATCGCCGTCGCCTGCCATTTGCCGCCAATAATCGAGCAGCCGCAGCACAAGGCGTCGTTCGCGCGGATGAGGCTCGGTCACGGGGGGACTCCCAATTGAGGACAATTCTACCCAAATCAAATAGGGTAAAATGGTTAACGGGTTGTAAAACCCCCCGGTTACGCCGTCCATACCCCTTGCCCGATCAGGCACTTGTCCAAGGCTTTTGCCATTGGCCGGTTGCGCCCCGGAAAGGCATGGGATAAAGGTCGGCCAACCGCCCGTCGAAGGAATTTCGCCGCTCATGCCACAATCCGTGCTGGTCCTCAACGGCCCCAACCTCAACCTGTTGGGGAGCCGCGAGCCCGAGATTTACGGGCGCGAGACCTTGGCCGACATCGCCGCGCTGTGCAAAGACGCCGGGAAGCGGCTCGGGCTAGCCATCGATTTCCGCCAAAGCAACGCCGAGGCCGAATTGGTCGGCTGGATTCAGGAGGCGCGCGGCAAGAAAGCCGGCATCCTGATCAACGCTGGCGCTCTCACCCACACCTCCGTCTCGCTGCTCGACGCCCTGCTGGCGAGCGAGCTGCCGGTGATCGAGGTGCATCTGTCCAATCTCTTCCGCCGCGAAGAGTTTCGCCATCATTCCTATATCTCGCGCGCCGCGCGCGGGATGATCTGCGGCCTCGGCTCGCAGGGCTACGTGCTGGCCCTCGAAGCGATGGCGCGCATCGTCGGCGAGGCCAAGCCCGCCGCTGCTAAAACAGACATGACACCTAAAAACGCCCCGAAGGCCAAGAGGACGAAGTGATGGCGAAGCCCAACGTCGAGGAAGAACTGGTCCGCAAGCTGGCCAAGCTGCTCGAAGAGACCGGACTGACCGAAATCGAAGTTGCTGACGGCAGCTGGAAAGTGCGCGTGTCGAAAGCCACGACTGCCGCCGCGATGATGCCGGCGCCCGTCGCCGGCGCGCTCGTAACGAGCGCCGCCACGGCCCCCGCCGCGCCGGAAGACGTCTCGCGCCATCCGGGCGCTGTGACCTCGCCGATGGTCGGCACGGTCTATGTCGCCGCCGAACCGAACGCGCCCGCCTTCGTCAAGGTCGGCGACCGCGTCACCCAGGGCCAGACTCTGCTGCTCATCGAAGCGATGAAGACGATGAACCCGATCCGCGCCCCGAAGGCCGGCAAGATCAGCCAAATCCTCGTCGGCAACGCCGCGCCGGTCGAGTACGGCGAAGTTCTGTTGATCATCGAGTGATGTTCGACAAGGTCCTCATCGCCAACCGCGGCGAAATCGCGCTCCGCATCCATCGCGCTTGCCGCGAGATGGGCATTTCCACCGTCGCCGTCCATTCGACCGCCGACGCCGACGCCATGCATGTCCGCCTGGCCGACGAAAGCGTCTGCATCGGCCCACCGGCGGCGAAGGATAGCTACTTGAGCATGCCGGCGATCTTGTCGGCGGCGATCATCACCAACGCCGACGCCATACATCCGGGCTACGGCTTGCTGTCGGAGAACGCCACCTTCGCGGCCATGGTCGCAGAGCACGGTTTCACCTTCATCGGCCCGTCGTCGGAACATATCCGCATGATGGGCGACAAGATCGTCGCCAAGGAAACCATGATCGCGGCCGGCGTGCCCTGCGTGCCCGGCTCCGAAGGCTCGCTCGAAGACGAAGCGACCGTGCGCGCCACCGCCAAGCGCATCGGCTATCCGGTGCTGATCAAGGCGTCGGGCGGCGGCGGCGGACGCGGCATGAAAGTGGCCGAAGACGAGTCGCAAGTCGTCGAAGCCTACTTGAACGCCCGCGCCGAGGCCAAGGCCGCCTTCGGCAACGACCAAGTCTATATGGAGAAGTACCTGTCGCATCCGCGCCATATCGAGGTGCAAATCCTCGGCGACGCGCATGGCAACGTGGTGCATCTCGGCGAGCGCGACTGCTCCTTGCAGCGCCGCCACCAGAAGCTGCTCGAAGAGGCGCCCTCGCCGGCGCTCAACCCGGAAGCGCGCGAGCGCATCGGCAAGATCGCCGTCAACGCCATCCGCAAGCTCGGCTATCTCGGCGCCGGCACGCTGGAATTCCTCTATCAGGACGGCGAGTTCTACTTCATCGAGATGAATACCCGCCTGCAGGTCGAGCATCCGATCAGCGAGATGATCAGCGGCGTCGACATCGTGCGCGAGCAGTTGCGCATCGCCGCCGGCAACCCGCTCAGCTTCAAGCAAGACGACATCAAGTTCAGCGGCCACGCCATCGAATGCCGCATCAACGCCGAAACGTCGGACACTTTCACGCCGGCGCCCGGCAAGGTGCGCGACTACCATCCGCCGGGCGGCCTCGGCGTGCGCGTCGATTCGGCGCTCTATGCCGGCTACACCGTGCCGCCCTACTACGACAGCTTGATCTCCAAGCTGATCGTGCATGGCGCGACGCGCAACGAATGCCTGATGCGCCTGCGCCGCTCGCTCGAGGAATATGTCATCGCCGGCGTCGACACGACCATTCCGCTGCATCGCCGCCTGGTGAACGCGCCGGACTTCGTCAACGGCGAGTACGACATCCATTGGCTCGAGCGGTTTGTCGGCCTGAAAAAGTAGCGGCCCAAAGAAGTAACGGGGCGAACAAGGCGGTCTTATTCCATGGGCAGGACGGGATAGATGAGCGCGCGGGACGGACAGATGTCGGAGCTGACGCCGGACATCCTGATCCGGACCTACGCCGCGGGCATTTTCCCGATGGCGGAAAGCGCCGACGACCCGACGCTGTTTTGGGTCGATCCCGACAAGCGCGGCGTGCTGCCGCTCGACGGCTTCCGCATCTCGCGCAAGCTGCAGAAGACGCTGCGGCGCAATCCTTTCGAGATCCGCTGCGACACCGCCTACGAGGCGGTGATCCGCGCCTGCGGCGCCCAGCGGCCGGAGCGGCCGAAAACCTGGATCAACAGCGAGATCATCCGGCTTTATTCCGGGCTATTCGCCATGGGCCACGCCCATTCGGTCGAAACTTGGCATGACGGCCGCATGGTCGGCGGGCTCTACGGCGTGTCGATTGCCGGGGCGTTCTTCGGCGAGAGCATGTTCAGCATCGAGACCGACACCAGCAAGATCGCCCTCTGCCACCTCATCGCGCGGCTGCGGCGTGGCGGCTACAAGCTGCTCGATACGCAATTCACCACGAGCCATCTGATCGGCTTCGGCGCCATCGAGATCGAGCGCGCCGATTACCGCCGCCAACTGACGGCAGCGCTGCAAGCGCCGGCGAACTTCTATCTGGGGCCGCTGGAGCCGTCGGATTTGACATTCAGGCAGTCTTTGACCCAAACGTCATAGACCGGATGATCGAGCGCCGATAGCGCCGGCGACGAGGCGAACATCCAGCCCGAGAACAGGATGCGCGGCGTCTCGTCGGGCCGCACTTCCTTGATCTCGATGAAAGCGGCGCTCTCCGGCGATTCTTCCGGCGGCGCCTTGACGCAGCGCTTCACCTCGATATCGAGCGTACCGAAGCGCACATCGGCGCCGATCGGCGCCTCGAAGCTGGAAATGCGCGCCGTCACTTTGTCGAGGCCCTGCATAGACGCCAAGGAGCCTTCCAAAGCGGAAGCCGGGGACACCGCAATCGCGGCGAACAGCGCCGCTAAGGCGATGTAAAAACGCTGTGCCATCAGATTTTACGATACGGATTTTCGAGCGCTTCGACCAGCCGCCGCAGCACGTCGCGCACCTGGGCCTCGTCGCAGCCCATCAGCACGGCGTCTTCGAACGCGTCTTGCACCATGCCGTGAATCTCGCCGAGGTTCTCATTGAGCACCTTGATCTTTTCGGTGCAGGACACGGGCTCGCCCTCCGGCGTTGTCCACGACGGGAGGGAAAATCCCTTGTCCTTGACGGCCATGCTAGAGCGTGCCGCCCGGCGCGCCGCCCGGCGGCGCGGCGCCCTTGTCGCCGCCCTCGCTCGGCTTCTGGTTGCTGAACAGCAACTGGCCGATGAGCGATTCGAGATTGATCGGCGACTGGGTGAATTTGATTTCCGCGCCGGCTTCGAGCATGCGGCTGTCGGCGCCCGGCACCAACGAGAGATATTTACCGCCGAGCAGGCCGTCGCTCACCACTTCCGCCGCCGAATCGCTCGGCAGCTTGATGCGCGGATCGACCGACAGATGCACGACCGCGAGATAGCTCTGCGGATCGATGTCCTGGCCGGTGATGGTGCCGACCTTGATGCCGCTCATTTTGACGTCGCTGCCGGTGTTCAGGCCGTCGACACGGTCGAACTTGGCGACCAGAGAGTAGCCGCTGACCGTGCGCAGGCTGGCGTTGCTGTAAGCGAAGATGACGAAGAGGGCGGCGACCAAGAGGACGACTGCGCCCAGGACGGTTTCGATGACATTGCGGCGCATGGCGCGGGCTTTCTTTCGCTATGCAGGGGAACGGGATGACGCGGGAAGCATACCGGCTCGCGTAAAGCCTAAGAAGGACGCCAAGGCTCGTAGTCGCCGGTCGCCGGGGCACGCTGGCCGCCAGCCAGCAAGGAGCCCGGCGGACGATAGGCATCGGGAGTGCCGGTCTGGTTCGGCAGATGCTCCTTCTGCCAGTCGTAGAGCATGGCAGCGCCTTCGGCCGGGGGCTGATCGATCGTGTAATGCAGCCAAGCATGCCACATCGGCGGCACCTTGGACGCTTCCGGCTCGCCGTCATAGAGAACCCAGCGGCGTTCCTTGGACAAGCCCGAGCCGACCTTGGCCTTAGCGCCGCTCTTGTCGCGGTAATAGCGGTTGCCGAAACGGTCCGTGCCCACCAGCTCGCCGCGGAGCCAAGTGAACAGACGGGTGCCTAGGGACATCGCAAACTCCAAACTGGGGCGCGCAGGGCGGCGTAAAGCCAAGCGCCGGATGGCGCAAAAGCCTGGCCGAGCGCGGAAAATTTCGCGGCGACTATCGCATTCGCCCCTTCATTCGACAAGTCGCCACACCCAATGATGCGCAAAACTGAGTGCCATATTTGGTGTCTCTAACAAGTTGTAACACAAAATGTCGTTGACCGCCCAACATGTAGTGGCATACTCCGGATTCCATTCCGCATGTTGCGCCAAGAGGGCTGCCGAGCGGAGGGAAAGGGACCGGTATCGGTCCGGGGGCCGAGCTTAATTCAGATCATTTTCGTCTTCGTGTTGGGGGGACCATGCGTATTGCGCGTCATTTCACTAAAGCCGGCCAGTCGCCTTACGCGGACCTCAAGTTTCGCGCCGCGACCAGCGAAATCCGCAACCCCGACGGCTCGATCGTCTTCCGTCTCGAAGGCATCGAAGTGCCTGAGGATTGGTCGCAGGTCGCTTGCGACATCATCGCTCAGAAATATTTCCGCAAGGCCGGCGTGCCGACGGCGCTGAAACCTGTCGAAGAAGCCGACGTTCCGGCCTGGCTGTGGCGCCAGACGGCGGACGAGGACAAACTCGCCGGAACCGATAAAGCCAAGCGCACCGGCGGCGAAACCCAGGCGACGCAAGTGTTCAACCGCCTCGCCGGCACCTGGACCTACTGGGGCTGGAAGGGCGGCTATTTCGATTCCGACGAGGACGCCCGCGCCTTCTACGACGAGCTATGCTTCATGTTCGCCAAACAGATGGCCGCGCCGAACTCGCCGCAATGGTTCAATACCGGCCTGCATTGGGCCT
>CAZVLU010000016.1:0-34333 GCA_964628235.1 uncultured Rhizobium sp.
GGGAAGGATTCGAACCTTCGTAGACGTACGTCGACAGATTTACAGTCTGTTGCCTTTGACCGCTCGGCCACCCCTCCGCAACGACGTGCCTAGCCGGCGGAGGCGCGCAATATGAGGATTTAGTATTTAAAGTCAACCTCGAATCAAGCGCATAGGCCGCCTTCGCGCCCGTCCAGCGACAACGGCGAGGAGCGTCCTTGCAACTTGGTTTAAGTCGCTGAATATAGGGGCCATCATGACCAAGCGCAAGCACCCAGGCCGCTCATCCGGCCCCGTCCGCCCCGAGTCCCCCCCCTCCGCCGAGGGCCGCCGTCCGCCGCGCAGCCCCGCCCAACCGGCGGCCGGCAAGCGGCCTGACGCCCGTAAAACGGGCGATAATCGAGCGGAAGGCGGCAAATGGGCTGACGGTCGATACGTTAAAGCCCCGGAGGCCAGCCAATCCGCCAAGCCCCGTCCGCAGGGCGGCGGCCGCACGGATCGCCGGCCGGAGCCAGGCACTTATCCCAAATCCCCCCCAGAAGCCGGCAAATATGCGGGTAAACTGGCCAAAACGCGCCCCGATAGCCGTCGCGCGCCCGATCGCGCGCCGCCGAGCGAACGCCCCCGCGCAGCTGAAGCCGCCGCTAAAGGCGCCAAACAGAGCCGTGGCAACTGGCTTTATGGCTTGCATGCCGTCAAAGCCGCCCTCGACAACCCGCGTCGAAAAATTTTGCGGGGGCTTTTGACCGAGGAGGCGGTGGCGGCGATTGGGGGAAATCGCAGCAGTTTCAAAGAGATGTATCCGAATGTGGCGGTCGAATCGGCGACTCGCGAGATGATTTCGCAAATGCTGCCAGCTCACGCCGTTCATCAGGGCGCTGCGATTCTGGCCGATCCGCTGCCCGATTTGGCCCTCGAAGACGTGCTGGATGACGTCGCGGAGCAGCAAAACGCGGTGATTCTCGTGCTCGATCAGGTCACCGACCCGCAAAATGTCGGCGCCATCCTGCGCTCGGCGGCCGCTTTCAACGTCGCCGCCGTCATCGTGCCCGACCGCCACTCGCCGCCGGAGACCACGGCGCTGGCCAAGGCGGCCTCGGGCGCCATCGAGATCGTGCCGCTGGTCCGCGTGGTGAACCTGGCGCGCACGCTGGAGTCGCTCAAGCAGGCCGGCTTCTGGACGGCGGGCCTGGCGGGAGAAGCGCCGCAGACCCTCGCCGCCGCGCGCCTCAGCGGCAAGGTGGCGCTGGTGCTCGGGGCCGAAGGCGAAGGGCTGCGCCGGCTGACGCGCGAGCATTGCGACATCCTGGTCAAACTGCCGATCTCGCCGCGCATGGAAAGCCTCAACGTCTCGGCCGCCGCCGCCGTCGCGCTCTACGAACTGGCGCGCAACGGCTAGGCGCTGCGGGCGCTTGCCCGCTCTCTCCACGGGCGATACAACGCATTGATATCCTAAAACATCGCCGGATTAGCTCAGCGGTAGAGCAGCGGTTTTGTAAACCGAAGGTCGGGGGTTCAATCCCCTCATCCGGCACCAGTTCATTGATCCTTGGGGGCCCATGTCCGAACCGATCCGCAATGCCGGCTCCCCCGCCCCGCCGCTCGGCGGCGATGACCCATTAGATCCGCCGCCCGGCCTGCTCGAGCTGTTCTGGGTCTTCTCCAAGATCGGCATCTTCAGCTTCGGCGGCGCGCTGTCGACCTGGATTTACCGCGAAGTTTCGGTCAAGCGCCGCTGGATGAGCGAGACCGAAGTGCTGAGCAGCCTGGCGCTGGCGCAGATCATGCCCGGCATCAACGTCGTCAACCTGTCGCTGTTCTGCGGCCAACGCCTGCGCGGCGTGGTCGGCTCGTTCGCCGCGGTGATGGGCATCCTGCTGCCGCCGACGATCATCGTGATCTGCATCTCGACGATCTATGACCAGTTTTCGCATTTCGCCTGGGTCAGCGACCTGCTCAACGGCATCGCCGCCGCGGCGATCGGCATGCTGATCCACATGGGCGTGAAATCGACCCAGCGCTCGGCGCGCAGCATCTGGCTGCTGCTGATCGTCGCCGGCATCTTCGTCGGCGTCGGCATCCTCAAGATACACATGGTGATCGTCGTCCTGCTGCTCGGGCCGCTCAGCGTCTGGCTGTCCTATCGCTCCGTCATGGCAGAGCAGCGCGCCCGCGCGGCAAGCGGGGAGAGCGCGTCATGAACGACAACGCGTGGAGCGCGTCATGAACGACAACGCGTGGAGCGCGTCATGAACGCCAACGCGCGGAGCGCGTCATGAACGACAGCAACAATCTCCTGGTCACGCTATTCCTGCTGTTCGTGCCGCTATCGCTGCTGTCGGTGGGCGGCGGCGTCTCGATCATCGCGCCGCTGCACCATCAAACGATCAGCGTGTTCGGCTGGCTCACCGAGAAGCAATTCGTCGAGGTGTTCGCCATCTCGCGCGCGGCGCCCGGCCCCGGCTCGATGATCGTGCCGCTGATCGGCTGGAAAGTGTCGGGCGTCGGCGGCACCATCGTCGCGTCGATCGGCATGTTCCTGCCATCGTCGATTCTCGCTTACGGCGTCGCACGACTGTGGAATCGCTATCGCGGCACCAACGTCCACGCCGCGTTGGAGCGCGGCCTCGCCGCCGTCGCCGCCGGCCTGATCCTCGCCGGCACGCTGGCGATCTTCCAGGCCGCCGGCACCGGCTGGGAAGCCTGGATCATCGCCGGCGGCGCCGCCACCATCCTCTATTTCCGCGACATCAACCCGCTCTGGCTGCTGTTCGGCGGCGGCGCGCTTTATGCCGTCGCGATGCATTTCATCCGATGAGCGGCGTCAGCTGAGCGCCAGCGCGCCGCTCTCGTCGGCGCGATAGATGCCGGGCTTGCCGCCGTCGACCGTCATGTCAGCGAGCCAGGCGTTCGACAGGCGATGCAGCAGATGGCGCTGCTTCTCCCATTGCGCGAAGTGCGAGGCGCAGGCGATTTCGACCATCGCCTTGGGCGCGGCGCCGAGATCGGCGAACAACTCGCGATTCGACGGCAACAGGCGGTCGCCCTCGCCGACCATGATGAGCGTCGGCAGTTTCACTTGCGCCGCGCCGTCGCGGTTCCAGCCCCAATAGGTGCGGTTGGGTCCGCGCAAGCCGCCTTTTCCCCATTTCGCGCCGACCGGATCGAAGGCGACGCTCAGGCTCCAGGCCAGCTCCTTCATGCCAGGCGCGACCTGATCGGGGCAGCGGATCGCCGGGTCCCAGCGCTTGCCGATAAAATCGTCGTACATCTGAATCGTCATCGGCGCGCCCGGCTCGGGAATCTGCGCCGGCTTGCGCGAGCCGTCGCGCTGATAGTTCGACGAGGCGTAAATCACCAGCCGCGCGATTTTCTCAGGATGTCTCGCGATGTAGGTGCCGCTGCGGCAGCCGCCGCCCGACCAGCCGATCAAGCAAATCTTGTCCAACCCGCGCCGCGCGCGGATGAACTCCACCACACGGTCGATGTCGTCGGCCTCGCTGTCGCTGGTGACGAGATCGAACGGATAGGGCGGCTCGACCGGCGCCGTCAGCGTACCCGGGATCAGCAACGGCTGCTGCGCCGGATCGAGATTGCGCGGATCGTCCATCAGCGGTCGCGGCGAACGGCCGTAGCCGGTCATGTCCATGGCGTAAACGTCCCAGCCCTGCCGCGCCAACGCCGCCATCCAGCTATAATCTTCATGGGCGAGATCGAACGACGGCGTGCAGGGCCAATAGCCGCCGTGCAGCATCAGCACCGCGCCCTTGAAGCCCGCAGGATTTTGGACCAAATCGGCGCGCGCCCTCTCGCGCACATAGAGCTGCACGGCTTGGCCGGCGATGACCGGCACGGTCGAAACGTGATCGACGAAATGATCGAAGGTGGTCAGCGATTCGCTGCTCATGGCGGCCGTTCTCCGAATCGTGTTGTCTGCGAATGCGTGTCGGGCAATGCTAGGGGCCGAACATCAAGTCCATCGCGTTCCACGCGACGAAATCAAAAAAAGAATATCGGGGACCATGCGTATCGGCACGCCACTCAGTTCATCGGCTACGCGAGTCATGCTGCTCGGCTCGGGCGAGCTTGGCAAGGAGGTGGTGATCGCTTTGCAACGCCTCGGCGTCGAGGTGATCGCGGTCGACCGCTATGCCGACGCGCCGGCGCAGCAGGTGGCGCATCGCGCCCATGTCGTCGCCATGATCGACGGCGCGGCGCTGCGCAAGATCATCGAAGCCGAGAAGCCCCATCTGATCGTGCCGGAGATCGAGGCCATCGCCACCGATCTGCTGGTCGAGATCGAGCGCGAGAAATTGGCCGAAGTGATCCCGACGGCGCGCGCGGCGCAACTCACGATGAACCGCGAAGGCATTCGCCGCCTCGCCGCCGAGGAACTCGGCCTCAAGACGTCGCCATATGTCTTCGCCAGCACGGTGAACGAGGTGCGCGCCGCCGTCGCCAGGGTCGGCCTGCCCTGCCTGTTGAAGCCCGTCATGTCGTCATCGGGCAAGGGCCAGAGCGTCATCAAATCCGCAAGCGACATCGACAAGGCGTGGGACTACGCCATGACCTCGGGCCGCGTCGCGCAAGCGCGCGTCATCGTCGAAGGCTTCATCAAGTTCGACTTCGAGATCACGCTGCTCACCGTGCGCGCGAGAAATTCTAAAGGCGAGATCGAAACCACGTTCTGCGAGCCGATCGGCCATGTGCAGGTCGATGGCGATTATGTCGAATCCTGGCAGCCGCAGCGCATGACGCCCGCCGCGCTGAAAAAAGCCCAGGACATCGCCGCCAAAGTCACCGGCGCGCTCGGCGGGCGCGGCATTTTCGGCGTCGAGATGTTCGTCGCCGGCGACGAGGTGTGGTTCAGCGAAGTCAGCCCGCGCCCGCACGACACCGGCATGGTGACGATGGCGAGCCAGCGCCAGAGCGAGTTCGATCTCCATGCCCGCGCCATCCTCGGCCTGCCGGTCGACACCACGCTTCTCAGCCCCGCCGCCAGCGCGGTGATCTATGGCGGGCTCGAAGAACAGGCCATCGCCTTCGAGGGCCTCGCCGAAGCGCTCGCCGTGCCGGGCAGCGATCTCCGCCTGTTCGGCAAGCCCGAATCCTTCAAGAAACGCCGCATGGGCGTCGCCCTCGCCCATGCCGCCGACACCGATACCGCGCGCGCCAACGCCAAGCTGGCTGCATCGCGCGTCTGTCCCGTCAGCACGAATCATTTGTCCTTCAACACCCAGAAGGTGACCGCACCATGAGCAAGCAGACCAATCTGACACCCGAAAAAGAATTCATCTTCGACTATGTCGAGAAGAACGCCGACGCCATCGCCACGCTCGGCGACAGCATCTTTTATTTCGGCGAGCTGGGCATGCAGGAGTTCGAGACCGCCAAGCTGATGACCGGCATCCTCGAAGAGCACGGCTTCAAGGTCGAGCGCGGCATCTCGGGCTTCCCGACCGGCTTCTGCGCCACCTACGGCTCGGGCCATCCGGTGATCGCCATGCACACCGAATATGACGCCAATCCGGACAACTCCCAGGTCGCCGGCATCTCCGAGCAGAAGGGCATCGTCGAAGGCGCGCCGGGCCATTGCGAAGGCCACAACGTCAACGGCGCGGTGCTGGTCGCCAGCGCCCTCGCCGCCAAAGAGGCCATGGACAAGTTCGGCTTCAAGGGCACGCTCAAGATTTTCGGCGCGCCGGCCGAAGAGCAGCTCGTCAGCCGCCCCTACTACGTGCGCGACGGCTGGTTCGACGATGTCGATGTCGCCTTCCACGACCATGTCGGCCAGGTGTTCGGCTGCGGCTACGGCATCATGCAGTCGGCGCTGATCTCCGCCACCTACAGCTTCCACGGCGAGTCGGCCCATGCCGGCGTCGTGCCCTGGAAAGGCCGCGACGCGCTCGACGCCGTCGTGCTGATGGACATGGGCATGGCGCAATATCGCGAGCATATGATGCCGACGATGCGCGCCCAGCGCGTCATCACCAACGGCGGCGATCAGCCCAACATCATTCCGCGCCTCGCGTCGGTGTGGTGGTATTTCCGCGACTCGACGGCCGAAGGGGCGCGCAAGCTGCTCGATCAAGCCGAGAAGATCGCCAAGGGCGCCGCGCTGATGACCAACACCGAAGTCGAGATCGACGTGATGGCCGCCGTCTGGCCGTCGCGCGGCAATCAGACGCTCGCCGAGTTGGTCACCGCCAACATCGACATCGTCGGCATGCCGGAATGGAGCGAGGAGGAGCAGCAGCTCGCCCGCACCCTGCAGGAAAAAGCCAAGGTGAAGGTCGAGGGCCTCAAGCGCGACGTGCTGCCGGTGAAGGCCGCCTCGGTGCAAAAGCCGTCGGCCAGCGATTCGGGCGACGTGTCGTGGAAGGTGCCGCAGGCGAAGTTCTACTATCCGGCGAACATTCCCAACATCAACAGCCACCATTGGGCGGCCGGCGTCGCCATCGCCCATTCGATCGCCCACAAGGGCGCGGTGGCCGGCGCCAAAGCCATGGCCGGCGCGGTGATCGATTGCCTGAAGAACCCGGAGATCGTCGCCGAGGCCAAGCGCACCTTCAAGGAGGAGCTGGCCGGCGTCGAATATAAGCCGCTGCTGCCGCTCGGCCAGAAGCCGCCGGTGACGCTCAACCGCGCGATGATGGAAAAGTGGCGCCCGGAAATGACCCAGCACTATGTGAAGAAGAAGCCGGTGTTCGTGTCTTAGCGGATTCGCGTCCTCAGCTATGTTCCATACCAAGCGTTAGCTTGAGAACCCCTTTATCTGGGTCTGGAGCCAAGACGAAAAACTCTTACCGGGGGAAAACATGGGTTTGAGTGACGGCGTGCGCGCAACTGTATACGCACGCGATAAGGCCATCTGCGCATTTTCTGGAATCTCGGTTTGGATGCCAGATTACGGGGCAAATTTACTCGCAGCCCATGATTGGCCCGATCACATTAAGCCAGCCTCTCGAAAGGGCGGAGACACTCCAGGAAACCTTGTATGCGCGTCATCTTTCTATAATCGCAAGAAACTCAACAACAGCAGCGATACTAGCTATTTGTTTATCGATGGCCAGCCGACATCCATGTTTTTCTGGAATATCGGATGCATTTCAGCAGAACAGGTAAAGCTAATTAAATCACATGAGAAAATTTGCACAACCGATTGGTACTTCAACAGGGCGTTGGCAAATATCAACTCTGCACATCAAAACAAGTATTATAAAAGTAAGGCTGTGCGCGAATCGTCTTACTGGTTAACGGCAGCCGCAAAGAGACTCAGCACCTGGAAGAAACTTGGCGGGATCAATGATTTCGTTCGTCGTGGACTTATTCAGTATCCAAAGTCGCCTGACATCCAGTTAATGCTTGAGTTATCTCAATGTGCCGATTCGATTGGTCACAAAAATTTTGACCGACGCGTTAAAGAAATTTACGAAGAACTCTATCTATATTTTTTTGCAAACTCCGAAGCTCTCCATACTTTCATAACTGCGGAAACAATCGAAGCGCGCAAAAAACGTTGCGTCACGCAATGAGGGATAAATTGGTTACACTTCCCACTCGTCAGATGCTGTCAAAAAACGAGGCGGCATTAAGACGATGGAAAGGCCCAACCTGCGCAGACCTTAGCGTTAGTATTTTGAAAGCTAGGCAAGCGGCAATACAACCCAACTAGTCCGACAAGAATCACTTTAAAGAGAGATCAGCCAGAAACCGGCTGGAATTTGGCGACGGTCTGCTCGTAAAAGCGCGGCTCCCACGAGCCATCCACTCAGCGGGGCTGAACTGTTCCAACTCGGCGCCCGGCATTATCGCGGATGATGTGATTGCCATATGTCGTTGGCGCGACGCTATGAAGGCGTTTCCCTGTTTTGTCGCGAACGACATAACCACCACCTAAGCTCGGCGTTGCATAACCCTCGCGCTGTCCTTGTTTATTTCTCAGCGTGTAACCGCCGAACCGATCGGGTTCGACTGTCCCGAGACGAGAGCCGTCCGAGCTTAACCGCTGATAGGAATCGTCTCGGCGCGGCTCTAAGCGCTCGACGACACGACCGCGGTCGTCCCTTACCGAAAAGCTGCGACGGTCTTCCGCGCTCGCCGGCGAACAGCTCATTGTGATTATGAATGCGGCTGCTGCGGCGCTTCTCAAAAGCAATGTGGGAGAAGGTAATTCCACGGCGGGCTCTCCTTGGCGTCAAAACTCATCGCCCTAAAAGGGCTGACGCCAAGAAACCTAATACGACAAAAATGGCAAATTCATGATTTGGGATAGGTGCGCGCCAACCGGCTTCAGAAACCCATTTTATCGATCCGGCGCCTAAGCCTCTCGCTCGGCTCTACGGCAAAGCCGCACCGTAATACATCGTCAAGTCGCCGCCGACGCGCGTCTCGCGCAGCGGACGGAACTTGGCGATGATCTTTGCCGCCGCCGGGTCTTGCGTGCGGGCGTAGTAAGGCTCAAGCCAGGGGAAATTGCCGGCCTTGTTCGAGCCGCTGCGATCCTGCTTCACGCCGGTTTTCTGCGCGAAGAACGCTTCGTCCTCGAAGTTCGCGGTGACGAGATCGACCAGCCGCTTCAAGGCGCCGTCGCGATCTTTATAAAGATCGACGCCGTTGCGCAGCCCCAGCTCGGCGACCATCACCAAGGGGGCGGCGGCAAAGACATGATAGTGGTAGGCGCGCGACTTGCGGCCGAGTTCGAGCGGCAAGATGCCCTCGGCCGTCACTTGGCGCAGGCCGAGCCGCGCCTTGTCCATCGACCAATCGAACAGCTTCTTGTCGTCGAGCACGACCGACGCGAGGCCGACCGACCAGGCCGCCCAATAGACGTGGTTGTTGCGCCGGCTTTCCTTCTGCTCGGGATCGTAGTCGCGATAGACGGTGTTGGCGTAGCGCTTGATCCAGGCTTCGACCGCCCGCTTCTTCGCCGGATCGAGCGCGGCCTCGTCGCGGATTTTCAAATATGAGGCCGAGATCGGCGCCAAACCCCATTTGCGGACATAGCCGCCCTGGTCGCTGACGCGACCGAGCATGGCCTCGGCGGCAGCCCAGTCGGCAAGCCAATCGAGCGCGCAAGCGGCGAACTTCGGATCGGCCGGTTTGCTCGCGGCGTAGCGGTCGGCCATGACCGTGAGATCAGCCTGGAATTTATTGATGCCGGCGGTCGCCGCGCGATAGGCCGCTTCGGCCTGCTTGTCGACGACGCTGGAGCCGGCGCCGCGATCGGCGTAATAGCCACCGTATTCTAAATCTTTCGCGGCTTTCGGCGCGCTCGGGCAGGAGAAATACCCGGCCGGCTGGCCGCGCGCCTCGCGCGCCGCCGCAACATCGAACGGCGAACGCAACGGCTCGGCCTTCGCCAATGCCGGCAGGAAAAACGGCGTCAAAGCCGCCGTCAAAAACAGACCTGCGAAAGCCGCGCGCATCGCCATCACCCGAAAGAAGCCGAACCTGGCGCTTCAGCTTATACGGCCGAGGTTAACAAATCCTGCGCCGCGCGAACATCTAGGCGTCGAAGTAGCCGGCTTTCTGCGCCCACAGCCAGAGATAGGCGATCTTCTCGTTGTACATTTCGCAATAGCCGACGTGGCCATAGCGCGCGATGACGGCGACAGAGGCCTTCTTCGTGCCCATGGCGCGGTACTTCGCCACCATCCAAGGCTCGCGCTTTTTCTCCACCGTCTCGCCATGCAGCCAATGGCCGCGGTCGTTGTCGCCGACCACCAACAACACCGACGCCTTTTTGAGCCAAGCCGGATCGGGATCGACCAGGTGGTCGAAATATTCCTCGCGCGGCAGGCCGGTGCGGGCGACATATTGCTCCAGCATCTCGAGGTTGCCCATATGCTGGTTGTCGCAGAGGCTCGTCTTCATCTGCGACCGGATGCGCTCGGCCCAGGCGATATATTGATCGGCGCCGCCCCACGGGCAAAGATCTGGCGGGTCCTCATAACCCGACGCCTTGAAGGTGCTCGGCGAGCGGCGCGACACCTTCTCGACCGGATGTTCGGTGGTCTTTTCCGAACCGGTCTCCAAGCGCCATTGGCGACGCCAACCGTCCGGCCCGCCGGAGCCGAAGCCGACGATGCCGAGGATGTCGATTTTCTTCGCCACAAGGTGCAGCAGCGCCGCCATCGGGCCGCCGGTCGAATGGCCGAAGGCGATGACCTTGCGCCCGGCGAAGTGCTGATCGGCCAAGGCGGCCGCGCCCTGCATATGGACGTTGAACGTGCATTTGAGGTTGCGATCGAGCGTCTCGGCCAGCGGCAGGTCGCGATCAAGCAGATAGATCGGCTGGCGCTCGGGCACCGGCGTTTGCCAATCGCCGTTGGGTTTCGGCGACCAATGGCCGACATAGGTCAGCGCCAGAGCCGGAAAGCCTTGCGAGGCGAGCACCCGGGCGAGGCCGGGCCGCCCGTCCGGCGTGCGATCGAAAATATTCTCGCTGCCGGCGCCGCCGTGGAACATGACGAAGCAAATGCCCGAGGCATGTTCCTTTTCGGGCAGGAACAGCGAGCCGTGCATGTCCCAATCGTAGCCGTTGCGTTTAAAGCGCGTCGTGACCTCCTTGCGGGTCACGCCCGTCTCGGCGTAGGGCGCGCCGATCTGCAGCCATTGCTCCCAATCGACCGGCAGGCGCGCCTCGCCCGCTTTGAGGCCGGCGAGGAATTTTTCGACGGCGGCATTCGGCTTGTCCATGACGCTGCTCATGACGCTCTCCTGTTCGTGAATGGCTACGCGGCACGCAGTTTGATTAGCCCGCCCAGCAATCAACCCATGGGCTTGTAGTCTTCGACCGGCTGATCGCTGTTCAACATGTACTCGGCCAGTTCGTCGCGCGTCGGGAACCAGACGTCGTCCTCGAACTGCTTGCAGTACTTGATCATCTTTTCATAGGCGTTCGCCATGTAGGGCCGGCCGCCCAACTCGGCGTGAACCAGCGCGTCGATGCGGCCGGGGCGGCCGCGTTTGGCTTCTTCATAGACGAAATCGAAACCGTCCTTGAATTGCTGGAAGGCGTTCTCGCTCGAGCTGGCGCCGCCGTTCCAGGCGCGCCAGTCGTTGAAGAACCAGTGCTTCGGCACGATCACCATTTTCTTGCCGTCGATCTTCACGATATATGGCGGATCGTCGTCGCACTGGTCGCCGCACCAGGTGTAGCCCTCGTCGGCGAGGATGCTCAGCGTCTCCTTGGTGTGGCCGCCGCCGGGGCTGACCCAGCCGACCGGCTGCTTGCCGATGACGTTCTTGACGACGCGATTGACCGCTTGGATTTCCTTGCGCTGCTCGTCGGGCGTCAGGTCGGTCATCTTGATGTCGTTGGTGGTGCCGTGGCCGGCGATTTCATGGCCGGCCTCGGCCAGCGCCTTGACCGCTTCGGGCCATTTCTCGACCGCCAGGCCGTTGACGTCGACGGTGGCGCGGGCGCCGTGGCGGCCCATCACCTCCATGATGCGCCAGATGCCGGCGTTGCCGCCGTAATTGGCATGCGAGATCGAGACGAGGTTGACCTCAAGGGATTTCGACTTCTTGAAATGGCCGCCCTTGGTGAAGGCTTCGAAGGCGACAGTGAAGGTGGCGCAGATTTTCTTGTTGTCCGGCCATTTGACGGTACGGCGCATCTCGATCTCCCTTTTTCGTGATCGCGTCGAGCCTAACACAGGGCGACGAAGGTGCAAGAAAACCCAGGATTTGCAGGGCGAAACGCTGATTGCGGGACGTTCGGCGCACGGCAATTGACCAAACCTTGACGCTCATTCCGGCAACCGTCAAAGTGCTCGACAATTCGGCTTTGAGGGGGAGCGAGCCGAATACGGCCCATCGTTTGCATAGCCTTTTGCAATCGTATCCGTCCTTCCCTCCCTTCCATCTCATTCGCGAGGTTGCCATGACCGCGACCAGGATTCCCGCAACGTCACCCGCCGCATTGCGTTTCGTGAAATGGTCCGTCGCCGCGAGCCTGCTCGCCGCCGTCGTGATGCCATTCGCCGCAACACCCGCCGCCGCGCAAACCGCGGCCGAAAAACTTTATGCGGAACTGGCCACGCTACCCGACGCCGAGCGCCAGAAGCGCATCGAAGACGGCGCGCGCAAGGAAGGCACCTTCAACTTCATCCACACCTGGCGCGGGTCGCTGGCGCGCCAGCATGTCCAGATGTTCGAGAAGCGCTATCCGTTCCTCAAGGTCGATTACGTCGATATCGGCTCGCAGGACGCCGCCGAGCGTCTCGTCGCCGAAGAGGCCGTCGGCCGCCATCTGACCGACGTGGTCAGCATGGCCGTGCCCGACCTGGTCGATATTTTGGAGCGCAACCTTGTCGCCAAATATCCGACCAAGGCCGCCGAGCGCATCCTGCCGCAATACAAAGGCTTCGCCGATCCGGAGAACCGCTGGCTGACCTTCTATTGGAGCGAGTTCGGCCTGACCTACAACACCAACTTGGTGAAAGAGGCCGACGCGCCGAAGAGCTGGGACGACCTGTGCAAGCCGATGTTCCGCGGCCAAGTGTCGTTCGATCCGCCGACCGTGCGCTTCCTCGTCGGCGTCTACACCATGATGGGCGACGCCAAATACCAGGCCTGGACCCAGTGCATCGGCAAGAACAAGCCGATCATCCAGCGCGGCCATACCCAGCGCATGGAGCTGATGATCGCCGGCGACCATATGGCGCAGGGCCAGAACTACATGTACACCTGCTACGAGAAGCTGGCGAAGGCGCCCAACACGCCGTGCAAGGGCGTGTTCAGCGCGCCGGTGCTCGGCCTCGGCGGCGCCGTGGTGATCAACAAGAACACCCAGCACCCTTACGCTTCGGCGCTGTTCGCCGACTGGACGCTGTCGGAAGAGAGCCAGGCCTACACCGCGCGGAACTTCCGCGGCCCGGTCGCCATCAAGCATCCGTTCATTCCGGACGGCACCAACATCGTCACCTACGGCATCGTGCCCAACGACGTCGTCGACAAGTCGCTCAAGTTCTGGGACGACAACGTGACCAAGGTCAATTGACAGTTCGGGTGAAGGCTCGCGTGATCTTCGCGTCAATAGTTGAGAGGATCGCGTCGTGGCGATAATGACGTGGCGATGATGGAGCCGACGGTCGCAGCCGGGCAGCCGGCCGGCCGGCCGTCGCGCATGAGCGCCTTCGTCCGCGCCTGGACGACCGGCTGGGATTGGCGTCGCGTCGTCCTGCTCGCCCTCATTCTCATGCTGGTCTATCAGGTGATCGTGCCCTTCGGCATGATCGCCTGGACCAGCTTCAAGACGGCGCGGCCGGGCGATCCCGCCTTCCTCTCGCTCGATTTCACGCTGGCCAACTATCTGCGCGCCTTCGCCCAGCCGCGCTTTTGGGCGGCGACGTGGAACACGCTCTATTTCGCCTTCGCCTCGACCTTCCTCGCCTTCACGCTCGGCGCCTTCCTCGCCTGGGTGATCGAGCGCACCAACACGCCTTTCGCCCGCCTGATCGGCATCTTGCTGATCGGCCGCATCATCATCCCCGGCATCCTGATCACGATTTCTTGGATTCTGGTCGCCAGCCCGAACATCGGCCTGCTGAATCATCTCGGCCTGTGGCTGTTCGGCGAGCGCAACATCTTCAACATCTACAGCTTCTGGGGCATGGTCTGGGTCCAATCGATCGAGATGGTGCCGCTGACCTATCTGCTGCTCGCCGCCGCCTTCCAATCGATGGACCCGCGCCTCGAAGAAGCTTCGACCATGACCGGCGCCGGCATCTGGCGCACCTTCCGCCGCATCTCCATGCCGCTCGCCCTGCCCGCCGCCGGCGCCGCGCTGCTGCTGCTGTTCATCACCACCATCGACACCTTCGAAGTGCCGCTGCTGATGGGCGGCCGCGCCGGCGTGCGCGTCTACGCCACCGAAATCTTCTTCAACACGTCGCGCACGCCGACCGACTGGGGCATCTCCGCCACCTACGCCATGGCGATGACGCTACTGTCGATTCTGCTGCTGTTCGTCTATTTCCGCCTGATCCGCCACGGCGAGCGCTATCAGACCATCACCGGCAAGGATTTCCGGCCGCGCCGCATCGATCTCGGCCGCATGCGCTGGGTGACCTTCGCCCTGGCCCTGTTCCTGGTGTTCCTGATCACCGGCCTGCCGTTTTTGATGATGCTCTACGTGTCGTTCCTGCCGGTCTATATGCCGCCGTCGGCCGCCGCCTTCGCCAGCATGACGCTGGAGAACTACACGACGCTGTTCAGCGATCCCGCCGAGGCGCTGATCCCGATGTGGAACAGCACCTTGCTCGGCATCGGCACCGCGACCCTCACCGTGCTGGTCGTCGCCGCCATCGCCTATTACGTCCACAAGACGAAAACGCCGGGCCGCAAGGCGCTCGACTTCCTGGCCTTCTCGTCGATCGCGCTGCCCAGCGTCGTGCTCGGCGCCGCCTTCCTGTGGTTCTATCTGCTGGTGCCGCTGCCGGTGATCGGCACGCTGACCATCATCGGCCTCGCTTACCTCACGAAATACATGCCGTTCGCGCTGCGCTTCGTCTCCTCCTCGATGGTGCAGATCCACAGCGAATTGGAAGAGGCCGCCCAGGTCGCCGGCGTGCCGTGGTGGAAGAACTTCCTGTTCATCTTCCTGCCGCTCCTCAAGCCCGGCCTGCTAGCCGCATGGTTCTGGGTGATGGTGCATGCCTACCGCGAACTGACCGTGGCGCTGATGCTGGCGCGCTCGCAGAACCGCACGGCCTCGGTCGTGATCTACTATCTCTGGGAAAACGGCTCCTTCATGCAGCTCAGCGCCTTCGGCGTGTTGATTTTCATCCTGCTGATCGCCTTGGTGACGCTATCGCATTGGCTCAGTAAGCGCTACGGCGTCAAAGAACAGTAATGACCGGGAACCCGTCATGATCCGCGTCGAAAACCTGCGCAAATCCTTCGAGACCAAGACCGAGACCGTCCACGCCATCGACGGCGTCAGCTTCGAGGTCGCCGCCGGCGAGATGGTCACGCTGCTCGGCCCTTCGGGCTGCGGCAAGACCACGACGTTGCGCTGCGTCGCCGGCCTGGAGCGCCCGACCGGCGGCCAGATCGTCGTCGGCGAGCAGGCCGTGGTGAACATGGAACAGGGCGTCTTCGTGCCGCCGCACCTGCGCAACCTCGGCATGGTGTTCCAATCTTATGCCATCTGGCCGCACATGACGGTGTTCGAGAACGTCGCTTACGCCTTGGAGGGCCGCAAAATCTCCAAGGCCGACGCCAAAGCGCTGACGATGCAAGCGCTCGAGACGGTGCAGCTCGCCGGCCACGCCGACCGCCCCGCCCCGCGCCTGTCGGGCGGCCAGCAGCAGCGCGTCGCCATCGCCCGCGCCATCGTCGGCAAGCCGCAAGCGCTGCTGTTCGACGAGCCGCTGTCGAACTTGGACGCCAAGCTGCGCGTCGAAATGCGCACCGAGCTGCGCCGCCTGCAAAAGCAGATCGGCCTGACCTCGATCTACGTCACCCACGACCAGGCCGAAGCTCTGGCGATCTCCGATTGGATCATCGTCATGAAGGACGGCAAGATCATCGAGCGCGGCCGCCCGACGCAGATCTACCGTTATCCGGAGAACGTCTTCACGGCGCAGTTCATCGGCACCACGAACTTGATCCCCGGCACGGTCAAATCCGTCGAGGGCGAAGAGGTCGGCGTCGAAACGGCATTCGGCGCCTTCGTCGGCATCGACAAAACCAAACGCGCGCGATCGGGTGCCAAGATTTTCCTCAGCATTCGTCCCGAAGACCTGATCGCCGGCGGCGCCGGCATAAACAAGATCGAGGGCCGGCTGGATTTCGCCATTTTCGCCGGCGCGGCGGTCGAGGCCGAGGTCGCCTGCGGCGATCTCAAGCTGTTCTGCCTGCTGGGCCGCGACGCGCCGATGACGCCAGGCGTGCCGATCAGCCTCAGCTTCGCCAGCGACGTCGCCGTGGTCTTGCCCCGCGAGTGACTAGGGCGGAATAAGCCCTACATGCCGCCGCAAGCGATGCAGCGCATGTTCTTCTTGTCGAAGATGAGGTCGAGATCACCGTCCTGCACGGCATAGTCGAGCAACACGCGCAGCGCCTTGCCCTCGTCCTTGATGCCGTATTTGGCCATCATGTCGCGCAAAAAATCGACTTGATAGTCTCGCGCCTCGAACGTCAGCGCGCTCTTGTTGCCGGCCATGCCGTCTCTCCCTGCTAAGAAAAAGGCCGCTCCCATGAGAGCGGCCTTTGCGTTTCTATGGCCGCGATTTATGCGACTTTGCGTTCTTGCGCCAGGCCGTCGAGATGGGCGAGGACCTCCTCGATGTGCATGACGTCGGCATATTTGTGATGCATGTCGAACAGGTTGACCTTGTGGCTCAGCATCGAGCGGTCGTAAGTGCATTCCTCGACGAGCACGTTATGGAAGGCGTTGGAATAAGCATCCACCGTGCTGGCGCGCACGCAGCCCGAGGTGCTTTCGCCGCAGATGATCAGGCTGTCGATGCCCATCATGCGCAAATGGGCGACCAGCGGCGTGCCGAAGAAGGCCGAGGCGCGCTCCTTGTAAATCACCAGCTCGCCGGCTTCCGGCTTCAGCTCTTCCTTGATGTCATAGGTGTCGTCGGCCAACTTGCCGGCGAAGTTGCGGTTGGTCGACTGCACGCCCTGCGTGTCGACGTGGCGAGTCGTGTAGATCACCGGCACGCCGGCGCGGCGCGCCGCAGCGAAGAGCTTTTGCGTCGGTTCGATGGGCTTCCAGGCATTCTCGCCGCAAGAGCCGGAATATTGCCGATTGACCTCGCGGACCGGCTTGTTGCCGCCGAGATAAGCCTTGTTGTAGAGATCGATGGCCAACACCGCCGGGTTCTTGCCGACATAGAGCTTGCGCTTATAGGCCTCGTAAATTTCGAGGATCTCGTCGTCGACGATGTCTTTCCAGCAATAGTCTTCAAAATCGCGTGCCATGAATCACTCCTCGGCTGTCGTTAGGTTATGCGACAGAATAGCCGCTTCGGCGGGTTCTTGCAAAACCCCGAGGCCGCCTTCACCCTGCGAAATGCCGCTCGAGCGATGTCTTCATGCGGTGAAACCATGAGGCTATTTTGCGAATGAATTAGGGCGAGCAGGTTCGCCGCCGATCGCGACAGGGGGCTGTTCTATTTCAGCCTGATTTAGCGCGCATTTTAGCGGTCGTTTACCATGCAGTAAGGCCCGGCGATTAGGGTCATGCCCAATTCGGCCCCTATCGGGTCCGATCCGCATAAGGCCCGCGCCATGTCACCGATCCGTTCGACACCGTTCCGTTTCGCCCGCGCCCTGCTGTTGGCCAGCGTCGCCTTGAGCGCAGCCGCCTGCGCCGACGACCCGCGCGCCAGCTCATCCTTGCGCGCCGTCACCGGCAACGAGGCCGGCGCTACGGCCAATGCCCTCCTGCGCAGCGCGCGCGGCGCGCGCGACTCCGGCGACCTGCCCAACGCCGTCATGCTTTACAAGAACGCTTACGACCTCGCGTCGGGCCGCGCCGACATCGCCGCCGAGCTGGCCCAAACGCTCGGCGCGCTCGGCGCCCATAACGAGGCGGCCGAGGTTTACCGCGACGCGCTGAAGAACGATCCGAAGAACGCCGAAGCGCTGCGCGGCCTCGGCAACACCCTCATCGCGCTCAACCAGCCGCGCCTGGCGCTCGAGCAGTTTCAAGCCGCCCTGGTGCTCAAAAGCGATCCGCGCCTCTACAACAGCATGGGCGTCGCGCATGATATGAGCGGCGACAGCCTGACCGCGCAGGCAAGCTATCGCAGCGGCCTAGCGCTGGCGCCGAACGATCCGTCGTTGCGCAACAATCTCGCGCTCTCCAGCGCGTTGGCCGGCGATTACGAGCAGGCCATCGGCATGTTGGCCAAGCTGGTGGACGAGCCGCGTGCCGGCAACCGTCCGCGCCAGAACCTCGCTCTCGTCTACGGCCTGGCGGGGCGAAGCGGCGAAGCGGCCAAGCTGATCCGCATCGATTTCGACGAGCGCACGGTGCAGAACAATCTGGCCTATTACGAAACTTTGCGCGGCATGGCGCAAAGCCGCCGCGCAGCCGCCATTTTCGGCGTCGCCACCCTGCCGCCGATGCCGCCCGCCCGTAAGCCGATGGATATAAGCGAAAGCGCCGCGCCCTAAGGCTACATCTTTCGCATCGCGTCGATGACGTGCAGCACTGCCGGCCCGATCAACACGATGAACAGGGTCGGCAGGATGAACACCACCATCGGCACCGTCAGCGTCGCCGGCAGGCGCGCAGCCTTCTCTTCGGCGCGCAACATGCGCTCGGCACGAAACTCGGTGGCCAGCACGCGCAACGACTGCGCCAGCGGCGTGCCGTATTTCTCCGTCTGCTGCAACGAGCCGACCAACGCCCGGATCGCCGGCAAGTCGGCACGTTTGGCGAGATTGTCGAGCGCCTGACGCCGTTCCGGCAAGAAGCCCAATTCGATCGAAGTCAGGCGGAATTCGTCGGCCAATTCCGGCGCGCCGGGGCCGAACTCGCGCGCCACCCGGGCGAGCGCGGCATCGAGGCTCAAGCCCGCCTCGACGCAGATCACCAACAGATCGAGCGCGTCCGGCACCCCCTTACGGATGAGCTGATAGCGTTTGTCGATCTTGTTCTTGAGCCAGATGCCCGGCCCCATCGCGCCGGCCAGCACAGCACCGAGACAGGCCAATAGCTCGCCGTTGGGCGACAGCTTGAACATGCCGAGACCCTTGATGAGCAGCAAAGCAACGACACCCAAGGCGAGCGGCAAGGCGAGCTTGGCGAAGAGAAAAGCGACCAAGGACTCGCGCGTGCGCAAGCCGGCTTGCGCCAGCTTCTCGCGCATGTCCTGGGTCTTGCGGCCTTGCAGCAAACGCAGCTTCTGGACGATCCGCGCCATCAGGCTATGCGCGTTTTCAACCGGCTTGCGCCGCTCTTGGCGGAGATATTGCGTCAAAAGCTCGTCGCGCCGCGCCAATAGCGATTTGGTCCGCACCAAGATCGGCGCCTGCGTCCGCAATCCCTGCCAGACTGCGAGCAGCGCCACAAAGGCGGTCAAGCCCGAGAGCGCCGTCAGCAGGTCGATGGCGTTGATGCCGGCCGGCAACATGGCGAGAAGTTCTGTCATATTTCGAACTTCACCATTTTGGCCATGACCAGCGCGCCGACCAGGATCGTGCCCAAGCCGATGCCGATGAGCACCATGCCGCGCGGATCGATGAAAAGCGTGCTGACATAATCGTAATTCATCAGCATCAGTATGGCGAACATGATGAACGGCAGCGAGCCGATGATATAGGCGCTCGCCTTGGCCTCCGACGACATCGCCTTGATCTTGAGCTGCATTTGCAAGCGGCGGCGCAACACTTCGGAAAGATTTTCCAAAGTTTCCGCAAGATTGCCGCCGGTCTCGCGCTGCACAGACAGGCTGATGACGAAAAACTTGAACTCCGGCGTCTCCAGCCGGCTCGCCACATCCCACAAGGCTTCTTCAAGGGACTGGCCGAGCTTGACGGCGTCGGTGACGCGGCGGAACTCCGGGCCGACCGGATCGGCCATTTCCTGGCCGATCGAGGCAATGGTCTCGCTGATCGGCAAGCCCGAGCGGATGCCGCGCACCATCAGATCGATCGCTTCGGGAAAGAGCTGGCGGAAGCGCTTGAGCCGCCGATCGGTCATATTCGAGACGACGACATGCGGCAGGCCGAGGCCGGCAGCGATGCCGACCGCCACCGCCAGCAGCAGCGGCATATGAAAAACCATCTTCAACGTGCCGCCGAAGAGCGCTCCGACCAACAGATTCAGCAGGGCGTAACGGCCGGGCGACAGCGCAATGCCGGCCTTGGCCAGACGATGCCGCAACATATGGCTGCGCGGCATGAAGCGTAGCAGCGTGGCGCCGAAGCGCATTTCCTGTGCGCCGCGTAATAAGGTCGCGCCGTCCTCCGTCTCGTCGGCTGACGGCGACCATTTCTGCCGCAGCCCCTGATAGCGCTGCTGGCGCCGTCGCGCCGCCCCGCCGTTCATCACCAAGCCGAGACAGCCGAGACAGAACAGCGCGCCGACGAACACGGCGATGGTGATGAGGTCTGCCTGGACCATCATTGCGAAGCCTCCGCAGCGCCCGTCACCGCCTCGATTAGCGTTTTACCTAGGCCGTAATATTCCGCCTTG
This sequence comes from uncultured Rhizobium sp., assembly GCA_964628235.1. Classification (GTDB taxonomy): domain Bacteria; phylum Pseudomonadota; class Alphaproteobacteria; order SMXQ01; family SMXQ01; genus CAMAVH01. Next base: position 20,150 of record CAZVLU010000016.1, read on the forward strand.
GGCATGAAATGCGGCCTGAGGCCCGACGGCTTGTATGCGCCCTTGAGCAGCCCCTCGCTGGTCTCGCCTTGAAATTCATATTGGAATAGCGGCTGGGTGGTGATGACGTCGCCTTCCATGCCGACCACTTCGGTGATGTTGGTGATGCGGCGCACGCCGTCGCGCATGCGGCTGATCTGCACGATCATATGCACGGCGGAGGCGATCTGCGTGCGCACCGCGTGGCTCGGCAGGTTGACGCCGGCCATCGCCACCATGTTTTCCAGGCGCGTCAAAGCTTCGCGCGGATTGTTGGCGTGCAGCGTGCACATCGAACCGTCATGGCCAGTGTTCATCGCCTGCAGCATGTCGAGGGCTGCGGCATCGCGGACTTCGCCGAGAATGATGCGGTCAGGACGCATGCGCAGCGAGTTCTTGAGCAAATCGCGCATGGTGATTTCGCCGTGGCCCTCGAGGTTGGCCGGCCGGGTTTCCAGCCGCACGACATGGGGCTGCTGCAATTGCAATTCGGCGGCGTCTTCGATGGTGACGATGCGCTCGCCGTGGTCGATGAGCTGCGACATGGCGTTGAGCAGCGTCGTCTTGCCCGAGCCGGTGCCGCCGGAGATCAGCAGGTTGAGCCGGCAGCGCGCGGCGATCTTGAGCGCTTTCGCCATTTCGTCGGACAGGTTCTTCTGACGCGCCATGACGTCGAGCGTGATCGACTTCTTGGAGAATTTGCGGATCGAGATGCTGGGGCCGTCGATGGCGAGCGGCGGGCCGATGATATTGACGCGGCTGCCGTCTTCCAGGCGGGCGTCGACCAGCGGGCTGGTCTCGTCGATGCGCCGGCCGATGCGGGTGACGATGCGGGTCGCGATGTTCATGACATGGGCGTCGTTGCGGAAGGTGACGTCCGTCAGCTCCAGCTTGCCGCGCCGCTCGACATAAACCTGCTTGGCGCCGTTGACCATGATGTCGGTGACGGCGTCTTCCGCCAGCAACGGCTCGAGCGGGCCGAGGCCGAGCATGTCGTTGATCAGCATCTGCACCAGATCGCGCTGCTCGATCAGGTTGAGCTGCAATTTCAGCTCGCCGAGGATATCGACGACGATATTGCTGATTTGGCGGGAAATCTCCTTGCGCGGCAGGTGCGCCGCCGCCGTCACGTCGATGCGTTCGAGCAAAATCGCCAGAATCTTCGCCTTGGCGCTTTCCAGATTTTCGCGCTCCGCCGTCGCCGCCGGCGTGCGCGGGCTCGGCTTTTGCAAAGCGAGCTTGTCCTCTTCGCCGTTGCCGGCTGGCGGCACCACGGCGCGAATGCCTTGCGGATTGGTGATGCCGTCGAGCAGCTCGACTATCAGCCCTTGGCGTTCGCCGGCGTCCAATATCAAGCGGCGTTCGGCGAGAATTTCGTCGACCAGCCTGCCGACCTGATCGCCGAGCGCTGCACGCGGCACGCGGGCGAGCGCCGCGAGATTGACCTTCTGCAGGAAGATCGACTGCACCTTGAGGCGGCGCTTTTCCGGGCTGTCTTCCGACGCCGGCGTCTCGGGAGGCGTCTCGGTGGCCGGCTTGGCAGCGGCTTCGACGCGCGGCTGCAGCGGAAAGAGCGCGACCGCCCCTTCCGCACGCAGAACGCGACGGCCGAAGACCGGCGCCTTCATGATTTGAGCAGCCGAGCGAGCAAGCCGCGCCGGCGCGCCGCGGGCTTCTTCGGCGCAGCGAGGACCGTCGCCATCTTACGCAGCGCGTGCGCCGCTGGCGCCTTCTTCGCCACGGCGACGAAGGGTTTGCCGCTGCCGGCGGCTTGCATGGCGGCTTTGGGATCGTAGGGCAATTCGCCGCCAATCGGCGTGCCTAAGGTCTTGGCGAATTCCGCCGGCGGGACATCGTTCTTGCCGGCGGGCCGCGGCCGGTTGAGCCAGAGCGCCGTGCGCGCCTTAGGCGCTGCCTCTCCGGTCAGCGTCTTGAGCCGCAAAACATCGCGCAGCGACGGCAGAGACAGATCCGCGACCATCACCACCTGATCCGAGGCGATAAGCAGTTCCGGATGCTCGAGCGCCATGGCGCGCGGCAAATCGAGCAGCACGATCTCGTGCGCCTTGGTCAATTCTTCCAGCAAGGGGCGGAACGCCCCAGCGTCCCAATGACGCGTCGCCGCCAGCGGCTCTTCGGTGCCCAGCATGATCAGCCGCTCAGCGACGCGCAGCGACGCGCGCTCGAGAAACAGCGGATCGATGCGCGCCGGGTTTTGCAATACGTCGCGAAAGCCGTTGCCGGTCTCGAGATCGAGCGATAGCGCGATGCTGCCGAAATGCAGATCGAGATCGACCAACGCCACCTTGCGGCCGCGCTCTTGCGACAGCAGCCAGGCGAGGTTGAGCGCGATGGTCGAGGCGCCGACGCCGCCGCGCGCGCCGATGATCGAGATGACTTGTGCCTGCGCGACATCGGCGGCGGCGGCTTTCGCCCCCATCGCCTGATCGATGGCGCGCGCCAGATCGTCGGCCGAGACCGGCTTGACGAGATAATCGGCGACGCCGGACTCGATCAGGGCGCGGTACAATTTGACGTCGTTGGCGGTCCCGAGCGCGATGACCCGCGTGCCGGGCTCGCAGACGTCGGCCAGACCCTCGATCGCGCCGAGCGGATCCGCGGATTCGGACAGATCGACGATCAGGAAATCGCTGACCGCGCCATCGGCCAAGTGTCGATGCGCCGCATCGACGCCGCCCGTCTCGATCACCGGATCGCGCCATTTGCGCTCGCCGGCCAGCCGAGCCAGGGTCTGGCGCGTCACGTCATCGGCGAGAAAGGCCATGAGCGATAGCTCAGCCGCCATATCGGACGGCGCAACCGCAGCGCGGGCAGCGACAGCGCTCATTCCGTCGTGCTCCCCTTGGGCAGCGCCTTGACCTTGTCGGTGCGATAGCGCTGCATGGCGGCGGCGGCGACCGTGCCATCGGCGTCGCCCGGCAGGCGGCCCTGGATCAGATCGCGCGGGTCGGCCAGCATCATGCCGAGATTGGCGGCAGTGGCGCAGCCGAGATTGCTCATCGGCGTGTTGCCGTAATCGGCTGTGCCGGGCTTGCGCCAATCGGGACAATTCGGCGGCACGACGACGAAGCGTTCGACCTCGACGCGCACCGCGCCGGCCGGCAGATCGGCAGCGTTCGCCGTGGCGGCAGTGGCGACGATGCCCTGCTTGCGCAAATGGGACGACACCGCCGCCGGAGAGCGCCCTGCAGCCGCCAGCGTCACCCTGTCGCCGAAGCCGATATCATGGCGCGCCAGGAAATCGTCGAGCGCCGCGGTCTCCGCCGGGCTCAGCGCGCCCGACGCCGGCAGGCGCAGATCGTGATTCAAGCGCACCATCTCGACTTTGTTCTGCTTGGGCGATTGCGCTTCCGACCAATAGCTCGCCGTCGGCGTGCAAGCGGCCAGCGTCAGAAGGGCGAGCAGCGCGGTGGCGTTGCGGGTCGAGCGCATGATTTTCTCCTCAATCGAGCATGAAGCCGGTTTGGCCGATCAGGCGGCGGCCCGAGGCCAGCGCCGGGCCGGGCGGCGTGCCCTGCGCCTGGGATTTGTAAAGCGCGCCGCTGGCGATGCGCTCGCCGTCGCTCGGCGCGACCAAGCCGTCGGTCGGCGCCGCGACCATGCGCGTATCGGACACCGGCTTGACGATGTAGGGCGTGACCATGATGACCAGTTCGGTCTCGTTGCGGCGAAAGCCGTCCGAGCGGAACAACGCGCCGAGGATCGGCAGATCGCCGAGGCCCGGGAATTTCCGCACATCGTGCGTCACGTTGTTCTGAATCAGGCCGGCGATGGCGAAGCTCTGGCCGGAGCCGAGCTCGACGGTCGTCTCGGCGCGGCGCGTGGTCAGCGCCGGGATCGAGAAATTGTTGATGCGGACCTCGCCGGTGCTGGTGAGCTGGCTCACCTCGGGGCGCACCTTCAGGTTGATGAGGCCATCAGCCAGCAAGGTCGGCGTGAAGGCCAGCCCGACGCCGAACTTCTTGAATTCGATGGTGATGGTCGACGCATCCTGGGGCACCGGCACCGGAAACTCGCCGCCAGCGAGGAAGCTTGCGGTTTCGCCGTTCGTCGCCGTCAGGTTCGGCTCGGCTAGAACGGTCATCAAGCCTTCGCTTTCCAGCGCGTCGATGAGGGCGTTGACGTTGAAATTTCCGCCGCGATAGCCGCCGACGAGCGAGTCGAAACTTTCGTTCCGGGTGAAAATGCCGCCGGCGCCGACGATGTCGCGACCGGTGGCCAAGCCGAAAACGAACGAACCGGCGTTGATGATCGACTCCCAATTGATGCCGAGCTGCTTGATGACGCTGCGCTGCACCTCGACGATCCGCACGCGCAGATTGACCTGGTTCGGCCCGCGCACCGCGATGCGGTTGATGACGTTGACGTCGCCGCCGGCGAGCCGCGCGGCGAGACTACGCGCATCTTCCGACTGATCGGGCGATTTGACCGTGCCGGTCAACACCACGGCGTCGCCCAGGGTCGAGACGTTGATCGCCGCTTCCGGCAGATAGCGGCGCAAAGCCGTGTCGAGGGCGCTCAAGTTGTGCGTGACGGTGATGCGGAAGTTGGCGAGCAGCTGGTCCTCGTCGTTGACCGCGAAAAGCGAGGTCTCGCCCGACTTCTTGCCGAAGACATAGACCAAGGTCGGCGACTTCACCTGCACGTCGGCAATTGCCGGATCGGCGAGGAAAACGCTGGTGACCGGCTGCTCTAGCCGTACCAAGCGGCCCTTGTTGATCTCGATGTTGACCGAAGTGGCCTGCGTCGAGACCACCATGGCGCCTGGCTGCGCCGCAAAGGTCGGCGACAGGCTCGTCAGCAGCAAGCAGGCTGCGAGGAGAACTCGGATCATGGCTGCATCTCCTCAGGGGGTTCGATCGAAGTCGGGGCGGCATCGGGGTTGGCAGTCGCGGAGGCGGCTTGCGGCGCTTCCGGCTGGCCGTCGCGGAAAGATTTCTGTTCGCTCTTGGCGCCGCGCATGATGACGACTTTCTGCGCGCCGCCGCCGACACCGCCGAGCAAGCGGCTGACTTCGTGATCGACGGTGAAGCGGCCTTCCTTGGACTGCGCATCGACCAGCGGCAACAGCGCCTTGCGCGCCGCCATCTCGTCGCCGGCGTCGCCCTGCTCCAAGCTGGCGACCAAGGCATCGGCGTCGAGCACGGCGCTATCGTCCTGCGCCGCGTCGTCGGCCAAGCTGCGCAGCGTCAGCGACAGGCTGCCGAGGCGCGCGGCGACGCGGACGATCTCGGCCTGTTTCGGCGTCACCTCGAAGGTCACGGTTTTCGCCAGCAGCGGCTTGTTGGTCTGATCGTCGAGCACCTGGTCGACGGCGAGCACGCGCAGATCGCGCAGCACCGTCTCGGTCGCGAGCGCCGTTTTGCGCTTGGTCGAACCGTCGGTCTCGATGGCGTGGGTGACCAGCAGATCGACGCGGTCGCCGGGGAAGACGAAGCCGGAAATGCCGGTGGTGGCGTTGATCGGCAAGGACAGCGCGCGCGTGCCAGGCTGCATCACCGCCGCCATGAAGCCGCGGTCGCCCGGCTTGACGAGACGCGCGTCGGTCACCGGCTCGCCGGCGGTCAGGCTGGCGCGCAGCACCGCGCCGGCGAGGTCTTCGGGCTGGCGCTTGCCGCGCACGAGATAGCTCGGCGCCAGCGTGCCCTCGGGCCAGGCTTGCCAGCGGAAATCGTCGGCTTTGACGAAGCGGCCGACCGGCAGGTTGGCTTTGGCGACGAGGATGAATTGCGAGGCCGGCACGGGCACCGGCTTTTGCTGCGCGTTGAGCGCCGCGCGCTCGGAGATCATCCAGCCGCGCGCCACCAAGGCCGTGCCGCCGGCTGCGGCGAGAGCGAAGATCAGAAGCAGGATGTTGCGCAGGCTCATGGCAGGCGTCCTTGCCGGTTAAAGCGCGAAGCTGACGCCGGCCAAACGGCCGAGCGTGAAAAGGCCGCCGATGGCGATGGCGACGCCATAAGGCGCCGGCTGCCGCACGAGGGCGCGCCACACCGGCAATCCGGCCGGCCGCGTCGCCGGCTGACGCATGTAAGAGACCGCCTTGGCGGCGACCATGCCGAGCGACAGCAAGCCGCCCGCCGCGCCGACGACCAGCAGGAGGGGCACGAGGCAAGAGAGGCCGGCCCACAGCGCGACGGCGCTCATCAGCTTGACGTCGCCGCCGCCGAGCAAGCCGCTGTTGAACAGGATGAAGCCGACGATCAACGCGCCGAGCCCGGCGGCTGCGCCGCCGACGGCATAGACCGGAGCGCCGGCGAGCCAGGCCGCGAGCGCGTAGACCGGATAGAGCGCCGCGATGGCGAGCGACAGGCGGTTGGGAATGCGGAAGTGCAGGACGTCGTTCGTCGCCGCCCAGAGCAGCAGCCCGGCGCAGCCGAGTAGGATGATCTGTTGCACGGTGGGAACGAACATGGCGGCGAGTGTCCCTGGGTGAAGCGATAGGCGGACTGAAAAGACGAGGGTTCGGGGTCGTGCGACGGTCCTGGCGCATCCGCGCCGGGGGGCCGTTTCCGCCGGGCCGCGCGCGCGACCCCGAAACTCGGTGACTTCTTACGGAGCCGGCGCCGGGGCCGGAGCCGGGGCAGTGGTGACGGCAGTGTCGAGCGCGTTCGACACGTTTTCGAACATCGTCTCGAGCGAGTCGCCCATGGCGCCGAGAGCGCCGATGGCGGCGACCGAGACGAGAGCGGCGATGAGGCCGTATTCGATGGCCGTGGCGCCGGACTCGTCGGCGATCAGGCTGCGCAGATTGGCGATAAGCATTTTAAGTCTCCTCCTTGGGATGGGATCGCAGTGAGCGGATAGTTACGCCCTCGCCCTTAATGGATAGTAAAGACCAAAGAAAAACTTTCGTATTCGCAAAATAAATCTCAGCATATTTAGATAAATTTCGAGTCATTCATAATCCATGACTCTATTATTTTCCATGAATACAGAAATAGTTTTTCTAAAATGCGCGGCACTTCGTGAATCCGTCGAGCGGCTATGCCGATCCACATATATTTAATGGCATTTTATGCAACCAGCGCTGCGTTGCAGGCCAATCGCTAAAATGCGTCTTTTACTTTGTCTATTCTTCACGGCTTGGTAAGGCGGTTTTGGCATCTTGCGCCTCTGCCCTTCTGTTCGCGATGCGGAGAGACGCCATGACAGCATCCTTCACCAGCCGATTTTGGCGCGCGACGCGGCGCGCGCTCGACCTGATCGCGCGCGACGAGCGCGGCGGCATCGCCATCTTCATGGCCACCGCCATCGTGCCGCTCGTCGGCTTCCTCGGCCTCGCCGTCGACACGACTCGCGGCTATCTGGTGAAATCGCGCCTGTCGCAGGCGCTCGACGCCGCCGGCCTCGCGGGCGGTCGCGTCATCTTCTCGGCCGATCGCGACGCCGACATCCAAATGTATTTCGCCGCCAATTTCCCGCCCGGCTACATGGGCGCGACAGTGACCGGTCCGGCCATCGCGGTCGATGACGCCAGCTCGAAATTGACTCTGCAAGCCAGCGCCACGCTCGGCACCACATTCTTGCGCGTGCTCGGCATCGAGACCATGCAGGTGCGCTCGGAAGTCGAAGTGACGCGCCAAGAGCAGTTGCTCGACGTCGTCCTCGCTATCGACGTCTCGGGCTCGATGACAAGTTCCGCCGGCGGCGGCCTGACGCGCATTCAGGCGGCGCGCAACGCCGCCAACACCCTGGTCGGCATCCTGTTCGGCGACGACGAGACGAAAGACCTGCTGAAAATCGGCCTGGTACCGTGGAACAGCAAGGTCAACGTCACGCGCAACGGCGTGGCGTTCAATTCCGCGTTGACGACGACGCAGACGGTGCCGACCTTCAAGAACCCGATCACCGGCGCCAACCAGAGCCTGCTCTATTACGCCAACAATTCGCCGGTGCCGCTCATCAACGCGCCGCCGAGCAATTGGCGCGGCTGCGTCTATAACCGCTACAAGCACGACGGCAACGCCACCAACGATGCCGACATCTATGAAGGCGATCTGCTGCACGCGACAGGCGATTGGATGGGCTGGCAGCCGATCGGCGCCGAAGGCGAGCCGACCTCGTCGGGCAGCACGCGCTGCTCCTCGGCGCCCTCGAACAACGAATGCACGCCCTGCTTCACGCGCGGCATCACAGCCCTGCAAAACACCAAGACCGGCATCACCAACGCGATCAACCAGCTCACCGCGCCGGACGGCAACACCAACGCGCCGGCCGGGCTCGGCTGGGCCTGGCGCGTCCTGACGCCCGCAGCGCCATGGAACCAGGCCGATCCCAACCCGCCTTATCGCCGCCAGCAGGCCATCGTGCTGCTGACCGACGGCGAGAACGTCGGCGGCTATGGCGACGGCTATAAAGCGGCTTTCGGCATCAATTCCGCCGCTCAAGCCAGCATGGACGCCCGCTTGCGCCTATTGGCGCAGAACGCCAAGAGCGCCGGGGTGACGATCTACGTCATCCAATTCGCCAACAACAATTCGGCGATGCAGGCGCTGCTGAAAGAAGTCGCCACCAGCCCGGACAAGCCGTTCTACAATTACGCGCCGAACGCGGCGACGCTGCAGACGGTGTTTCGCGAGGTCGCGAACAACCTGTCGGAGCTGCGGCTGTCGAAGTGAGGCTAGTTGAGCGCGCTTAAAGTTCCGAAGCGCGGCCGAAACAACGACACGTGATAGAGCCGGCGTGGCGGCACCAAAGCCGGCGCGAACATCGGCACGTAGTCGTAATAGGTCTCGGCGATGATGGCGTTTTCGCCGTCGCGCACGACGAATCCGGCCGGCAGGATGGCCGGCTGCGACACCGCCCCCACCGTGCTGGTTTCGACCAGCGTGCCGCCGCCGCTGCGCTGCCAGGCGACGCGGGCGCCTTGGCCGCTCGTGGCTGTGACCGAGGAGACGATCACCACGCCATCGTCGCTGATCGCGAAGGGCGTCATGATCGGCCCCGTCGCCGCGAAAATCTGGTCGAGTTGGGAAGCGCTTAGAGACGTGGACTGCGATACCATGTCAGCCACGGTCACCGATAAACGGTCGAGTTTTTGCTGCAGCAGGCTGTAGCGCGCCACTTCGAAACCGCCGAGCGCGATGACGATGATCACCGGCATGGCCAAAGCCATTTCCGTCAGCACCACGGCCCGATTGTCGCCAGCCAACGCGCGCAATCGGCGCAGCAGTCCTGCGGCGATCATGGCGTGCCTCCCGGCGCATAGGGCTCGTTGCGCACCGCGATCGACGCGCCCAGCTTGATCAGACCGTTCTGGCCGATGAAGGGCGCCAGCAGCGGCGTCAACAGCGGCCAATCGACGGCGAGATCGTAAACCACCACCTCGCCGGAATCGCCGGCATTGCCCGTCTCCGCCATATCCTCGTCCCAGCTCCCATTGCCGTTGACGTCGGTATAGCTATCGCCGGGGTCGTAACGGCCGTTGCCGTTGACATCGACCGTCAATGGCTCGGGCTGCCCGACCTGGTCGAAACTTGTGTAAACTCGCAGGCTGACGTCGGCCGTCGTCAAATCGAGCAGGCCGAGCGTGCGGTCGTTGACGATGTTGACGATCGCCTGTTCGCGGCTCATGCCCGCCGGCACGGCGCCGGTGATCGCGAAGCGCGACGCGTCACGCAGGCCGCCTTCCATCAGCGCCGAGACGAACATGATCATCGACAGTTCCAACAGGCCGACGACAGCCGTGGCGATGATCGGCAAAGCATAAGCGAACTCGAGCGCCGCCGATCCCCGTTGATCGCGCGCGACGCGCTTGAGCTTTCCGATGACGGCGACAGCTTCCATGCGCGGCAGTGTGGCCGGGCGCGGTTAAGCTCTGTTTAAACTTCCCTGCAATTCGTGGCGAATTGCGCCTATCGCCAGCGCCTGCGGATTTCCGCAGCGATCTCTTGCGCTGTATTCAATACGCGGCCTGTACCGCCACCCAACGCCGCGCCATCGCTCAAGGGCTTAGCCAGGTTTTTGGCATAAAGCGCTCGGTGAAACTCGGCGAAGGCCGGTTTGGTCAAAGCCGGCGGCGCATAGATGAACAGCGGTTTGCCGGCGGCCACCGCTTCCGACGCCATAGATACCGATTCGCCGGTGACGATCGCCGCGTCAGCCAAGCCGAGCAGCGCGTAATAGGGGTTCTCGCCGGCGCTGTTCCAGCGATGCAGATAGAACGGCCCAGTTATGGCGGCCACCAGAGCTTCCGCCGCCGCGTCGTCCGTGCGCCGGCTCGTCGTCACCATCAAGCTGCCGCCTTGCGCCAGCGCCGACGCCCGCCGGCCAAGGTCAGCGGCCATCGCCGCATCGAACTTGCGTTTGCCCGCCGACCCGCCGACCAGCAACGCGATGCGCGGACGCGGCAAATATTCTAGCCGCGCGCGCCAAGCCTCGGCGGCCTCGGCGAGCCGCGCCGCCGTCACACGCGTCGGCGCGCCGAGCGTGGCGAGAACATTGGCCTGCGGGACAAGCCGGTCATGCTGCGGCACGGCGATCAGATCAAAGTCGCTGCGGCCATATTGCGGATCCATCATCTGCGCGAGGAACACCCGCTGGCCGCCACGCGCCGCGCGGCGCTTGATCCAGCGCGCGATGCCGCCGAGCCGCCGCCCGGTAGCGATGACCAGATCCGGCCACGGCGCGGCCAAAGCGGCGCGGCTGGCATCGTCGAGACCGCAGAGCAGACGCGGACCAAGCAAGCCCGGCAGACGCGCGAGCCGGCCATAGGACATCGCTCGCGTTTCGAACGACAGGCCCAAGGCTTCGGCGACGCCGACGCTTTGGCTGGCGTGACCGACCACCGGATCGGTCAAAACCCAGATGAGTGGCGTCGGCTTGGGCAAGGAAGGCGGTTCCATGCCTCTCTCCTAGCACTTTGGCCATAGGACGCAATCACAAGGGCGACGGCAGCGCATTGCCTGCGCTTTTCCCTCTGCAATGCGGCGAACTTTGCTAAGGTTTGCTGCCGCTTGCGTATCAAGGAGGTTCTGATGGCCATCATGAGACGTTTCGCCCTCGCCATAGTTTCGGCCGCTCTCCTCGCAAGCGCGCTCTGCGCCTCCCGCCCCGCTGCGGCGAGGGACGATCTCACCATCGGCTTCACGCAATATCCGGCCACGCTGCATCCCAGCATCGAATCGATGTTGGCCAAAACCTACGTGCTCAACATGGCGCGCCGGCCATTCACCGCCTACGACAAGGACTGGCAGCTCATCTGCATGCTCTGCGTGACTCTGCCGACCATCGAGAACGGCCTGGCCGTGCCGGAGGATCTGCCCGACGGCAAGAAAGGCATCGCCGTCACCTACACGATCCAGCCCAAGGCGACCTGGGGCGACGGCGTACCCGTCACCACCAAGGATGTGCTGTTCACCTACGAAGTCGGCCTGCATCCGCAGAGCGGCGTGACCTCTGGCGAAATGTATCGCCGCATCCTCAAGATCGACGTGAAGGACGACAAGACCTTCACCATGCATATGGACCGGCTGACCTTCGAATATAACGCCATCAATGACTTCAACCTGCTGCCCGAACATCTCGAACGCGCGCGTTTCGCCGAGCCCTCTGCCTACCGCACGCGCAACGGCTACGACACCGACACGACCAATCCCGGCCTCTATTTCGGCCCCTACAAGATCGTCGAGAAGGTGATCGGCTCGCATATCGTGCTGGCGCAGAACCCGACCTGGTGGGGCAGGCCGCCGCATTTCAAGCGCATCGTCGTGCGCGCCATCGAGAACACCGCCGCGCTCGAAGCCAATCTGCTGTCGGGCGGCGTCGATTACGTCGCAGGCGAATTGGGCCTGACCCTCGATCAAGCGCTCGCCTTCGAGAAGCGCCACGGCAAGACTTATGATATCCTCTATAAGCCGAGCCTGACCTACGAGCATATCGATCTCAATCTCGAAAACCCGATCCTGCAGGACAAGCGCGTGCGTCATGCGCTGATTCTCGGCATCGACCGCGAGGCGATCAGCAAACAATTGTTCGACGGTCGCCAGGCCGTCGCCAGCAGCATGGTCAATCCGCTCGACTGGGTTTTCGATTCGACGACGCCGAGCTACAAGCGCGACGTGGCCAAGGCCGCCGCCTTGCTCGAAGAGGCCGGCTGGACCGCCAAGACGCGCGGCGCCATGCGGAGCAACGGCAAGGGCGAGCCGCTGATGCTCGAATTCATGACGACGTCGGGCAACAAGACGCGCGAACAGGTGCAGCAGGTGCTGCAAAGCCAGTGGCGTCAACTCGGCGTCGACGTGCGCATCCGCAATGAGCCGGCGCGGGTCTTCTTCGGCGAGACGGTGACTAAGCGCAAATACGGCGCGATGGCGATGTACGCTTGGTTCTCCGCGCCCGAAAGCGTGCCGCGCACCACGCTACATTCCGACCAGATCACCAAGCCGGAGAATAATTATGCCGGCCAGAACTACACCGGTTTCGCCAACGCTGAAGCCGACAAGCTAATCGACGCCATCGAGGTCGAACTGGACCGCGACAAGCGCAAAGCGCTCTGGAGCCGGCTGCAGGCGGTCTATGCCGAGGAGCTGCCGGTGATCCCTCTCTACTTCCGCGCCGATGCCTTCATTTTCCCGAAATGGCTGAAAGGCATCGAGCCGACCGGCCATCAGGACATTTCGCCGCTCTGGGTCGAGAATTGGACGGCGCAGTAGAACGGCGCGCAGTAGGCGCTGCGCCGGCGCGCGAAAGGCGCTAATCTGGCCATCCCTCACCAATACAGCCGACCGGGGACGTCATGGACTACACGCGCCGCCTTAGCGACAAAATCATCCTGGCCCATGGCCAAGCCTGCGACGAAGGCCGCATCGACGTGGCCGAGGGCTTGCTCCGCGCCCTCGAAGTCGAGCAATCGGCCTTCGGGGGCGCCCAATCGTCGGATAAACGCTCCTCCAACCCCTTGCTCATCGCCGCCTATGCGCGCCATGAGCAAGCCAAGGCCGCAAAGAAACATTGAGCGCGCGGGCGGCGTTCGGCGGCCGCGCTAGGCTAAGCGGGCCATGACGCGCTTCATCGCCGCCCGGCTCGGCGAGTCGCTCGTCCTGCTGCTCGCCATGTCCTTCGCCATCTACCTGCTGATCGGCCTGATGCCGGGCGACCCGGCCGACATGCTGATCGCCGCCGATCCGCGCATCACCTCCGCCGACGTCGCGCGCATCAAGGCGCTCTACGGCCTCGACCAGCCGCTCTATTCGCGCTACTTCGCCTGGCTGCAATCGGCGCTGGGCGGCGACTTCGGCAATTCGCGCCTGCATTTGCGCCCGGTGCTCGACGTGATGGGCCCGTTCCTGCTCAACAGCCTGTTGCTGATGGGCACCAGCTTCGTGCTGTCCGTGGCCATCGCCCTGCCGGCCGGCGTCTATGCCGCGATCAAGCCGCACTCCAAGCTCGACCACGCCATCAACTTGCTCTGCTTCGCCGGCATTTCATTGCCGGTGTTCTGGCTGGCGCTGATGCTGATGATGGGCTTTTCCGTCGCGCTCGGTCTTTTGCCCGCTGGCGGCGTGGCGACGCCCGGCGACGGCAGCTTTACTGACCGCTTGGCTCATCTCGTCCTGCCGGTGGTGACGCTGACGCTGTCGAGCATCGGCCATTACACGCGCTTCGTGCGCGCCGCCATGATCGAGACGCTGCGCCAGGACTATATCCGCACGGCGCGCGCCAAGGGCGCCAGCCCCGCCCGCGTGGTCTGGGGCCACGCGCTGCGCAACGCGCTCATTCCCGTCGTGACGATTCTCGCGCTCAGCTTCGGCAGCTTGTTTTCCGGCGCGCTGGTGACCGAAACGATGTTCGCCTATCCGGGCATGGGCAAGATGATCTACGACGCCATCATGGGCAACGACTACAACCTCGCCCTGATCGGCTTGTTGTTCGCCACGCTGGTGACGCTGATCGGCAACCTGATCGCCGACCTCGCCTATGTCTGGCTCGATCCGCGCATTTCCTATGCGAACGGCGAGGCGCGGACATGAGCTTTGCAGCGCCGCTTCCTCTGCAGCCGACGCAACGGCCCGCCCATGTCCTGTGGCGGCGCTTCCTGCGCCACCGCCTGGCGGTCGCCAGCGGCCTGCTGCTCGCGGTCTTCGCGCTCGCAGCGCTGGCAGCGCCGCTCATCGCCCAGCTGCTCGGCCACGATCCGAACGCCGC
>CAZVLU010000016.1:34343-63115 GCA_964628235.1 uncultured Rhizobium sp.
CGCCCATCCGCTCGGCACCGACGAGCTCGGCCGCGACCTGCTGTCGCGTCTGCTCTATGGCGGCCGCGTATCGCTGGCTGTCGGCATTGCCGCCGCGCTGGTGTCGGCGGTGATCGGCACGGCCTTCGGCCTGATCGCCGGCTATTTCGGCGGCAAGCTCGACGCGCTGCTGATGCGCCTGACCGATGGCGTCATCGCCCTGCCGCTGCTGCCGCTGCTGATCGTGCTCGCCGCCGTCGATCTCAACAAGCTGGGCCTGCCGCCCGCCGTCGCCAACGACGAGAGCATCAGCCTCTACCGCATGATCGCCATCATCTCGCTGGTCGGCTGGACCACCGTGGCGCGTCTGGTGCGCGGCGCGACCTTGGCGTTGCGCGAGCGCGATTTCGTTCGCGCGGCGCTGGCGCTCGGCGCCGGCCCCTGGCGCATCATGCTGGTGCATATCTTGCCCAACGCGGTGTCGCCCATCGTCGTGGCGACGACGCTCTCGGTCGGCAACGTGATCTTGCTGGAATCGGTGCTGAGTTTTCTCGGCCTCGGCGTGCAGCCGCCGGCGGCGAGCTGGGGCAACATGCTGACCAACGCGCAAGAGCTGATCTGGAGCGCGCCGCTGCTCGCGGTCTATCCGGGGATGCTGATCTTCGCCACCGTCATCGCCTTCAACTTCCTCGGCGACGGCTTGCAGGACGCCTTAGACCCGCGTTCCGAATAGATTAGCGGGACATCAAGATCGGCAACGGCATGGTGGCCAGCATGTTGCGCGTCATGCCGCCGAGGATCATCTCGCGCCACCGGGCGCGGCCGAAAGCCCCCATGACGATCATGTCGGCGCCGAAATCGCCGGCGATGTCGCGCATGGTCTTGCCCATGGTGCCGCGCTCGGCCTTGGCGATGCGCGCCGTCGCCGTGATGCCGTGACGCGACAGATGCGTGACGACATCGGCCGCCGGATTGTCGCCCTGGCCGGAAATGCCGGACTCGGGATTGATCGCGACGACGCAGACTTCTTTCGCTTTCAGCAGGAAGGGCAGCGCGTCGTTCACGGCGCGGGCAGCACCCCGGCTCGTCTTCCACAGGATCATGACCTTCTCGCCGACGGTCGGGAACAGGCCCGCGTGCGGCACGATGATGACCGGACGGCCGACATCGAGCACCAACTGCTCGGGCAGTTCCGGCGCGGTGCCCGGATCGAGGCGTTCGGGATTGCGCTGGCCGGCGATCACCAGATCGGCGAAGCGCGCATGCAGCATGACGAGATCGGGCAAAGCGCCTTCGACTTGACGCCATTCGGCGCTGACGCCGGCGCTGCGCGTGCGTTCGATGAACAGCTTCTCGGCTTCGTGCGACGCCTCGCGCATATATTTATCATGCGCTTCGACCAGTTCGGGCCCGAGATCGGCCTCGGCATATTGATGCATCGGCGCCAGGCCGACGACATAGAGGCCGGTTAGCCGCGCGCCGAAGGATTTGGCGAAGGAGATAGCGACATCGACTCGCGCCTGACAAGACGGCGAGCTGTCGAGATGGACCAGGATATCCTTGTAGCCCATAGATGCCTCCGCGTTGCCGGGTCTCGCGACCACGGCTTGAGGGCCCGCAAAGCTTGCCGTCCGCCCGGACCGAAAGCGGCTTTTTTCTGATTATACCGTAACATAGCCCTCCTCGCCACCGCCCCGCGACACCGCTTTTCCGTTTGGCGGACCCCCGAATTTACGCTAGCTAATTTACAGTCCGGGGATCATCGACGCCTTTTCGCAAGGAAGAAGTATGGCGACGCATACGAAAATTCGGCCCGTCATCCTCGCCGGCGGTACCGGCACACGCCTATGGCCGATGTCGCGTCTCCTCTCGCCTAAGCAATTCATGCCGCTGGCCGGGCCCAAGACCATGCTGGCCGACACCGTCAGCCGCGTCGACGACGCGACCCGCTTCCTGCCGCCCATCGTGCTGTGCAACGAGGAATACCGCTTCATCGTCGCCGAGCAGATGCGCGCCCTCGGCGTGACGCCCGAGGCCATCGTGCTCGAGCCGGTGGCGCGCAACACCGCGCCGGCCGTCACGGTCGCCGCGCTGCTGGCGGCCAAAAGCGATCCCGCAACGCCGCTCCTGCTGCTGCCGGCCGACCACGTCATCGCCGCCGGCGCCAAGTTCCAGGCCGCCATCGCCGCCGCTCTGCCCGCCGCCATCGCCGGCAAGCTGATGACCTTCGGCATCCTGCCGGCGCGCGCCGAGACCGGCTACGGCTACATCCGCCGCGGCCCGGCGCTCGAGGGCCATGACGGCTGCTATGCCGTCGACCGTTTCGTCGAAAAGCCCGACGCCGCCACCGCCGAAGCTTATTTGAAGGATGGCGGCTACGACTGGAACAGCGGCATGTTCCTGTTCCGCGCCGACCGCTATCTCGCCGAGTTGACACGCTTGCAGCCGGCCATCGCCGCTGCCTGCGAAGACGCCATCGCCAAGGGCGCCAACGACCTCGACTTTTTCCGCCTCGACAAGGGCGCCTTTGCGCAAGCGCCGTCGATCTCGATCGACTATGCCGTGATGGAACACACGAAGGACGCCGGCGTGGTGCCGGCCGACATCGGCTGGAACGATGTCGGCGCGTGGGACGCGCTGTGGCAGATCGGCCAGAAGGATGGCGACGGCAACGTCAAACTCGGCGACGTCGTCGCCATCGATAGCGCGAACAGCTATCTGCGCAGCGAAGGCGGCAAGCTGCTCGCCACGGTGGGCGTCGACAATCTTGTCGTGGTCGTCACCGACGACGCCGTGCTCGTCACCGAGATGGACAAGGCGCAGGACGTCAAAAAGGTCGTCGAACATCTGAACGCCATGAAGCGCGAAGAGCCGCGCAGCCACACCACGGTGTTCCGCCCCTGGGGCAGCTATCGCGGCATCGACATCGGCGAGCGCCATCAGGTCAAGCACATCATGGTCAAGCCGGGCGCCAAGCTGTCGCTGCAATGGCACCATCACCGCGCCGAGCATTGGGTGGTCGTCAGCGGCCGCGCCCAAGTGACGAAGGGCGACGAGATCGTCATGCTCAACGAGAACGAGTCGATCTACATCCCGATCGGCACGCAGCATCGCCTTGAGAACCCCGGCAAGGTGCCGCTGCATCTCATCGAAGTGCAATCCGGCGGCTATCTCGGCGAGGACGACATCGTCCGCATCGAGGATACCTACGGACGCTCATAAAGCCGCGGTTTCAAGCGCCGGAACAAACGTTTCGCATTCATTCCGCACTTGCGCTGCCGCGCTCTTGGCGACACTCTGCGCGAAACGCATTTCGCACAGCTTCGCGCAGGACTCCATGGCCGACACACTGACCCCGCCGCACGGCGTCAACAGCTTCGCCGCGCGCGACATCGCCGCCGTGCTGCATCCCTACACCAATCTCGAACTGCACGAGAAGATCGGGCCCCTGGTCATCACCGGCGGCGACGGCGTGCATGTCATCGACGAACAGGGCACCCGCTATATCGAAGCGATGTCCGGCCTGTGGTGCGCCAGCCTCGGCTTCAGCGAGAAGCGCTTGGCCGACGCCGCCGCCAAGCAAATGACCAAACTGCCCTACTACCACCTGTTCGGCGGCAAGTCGCACGACCGCGCCATCGAGCTGGCAGAAACGCTGATCGCTATGGTGCCGGTGCCGATGTCGCATGTCTTCTTTGCCGACTCGGGCTCGGAGGCCGTCGATACCGCGATCAAGTTCGTCTGGTACTACAACAACGCCGTCGGCCGCCCGGCCAAGAAGAAGATCATCAGCCGCCAAAAGGGCTATCACGGGGTCACCGTCGCCGCCGCCAGCCTGACCGCGCTGCCGGCCAACCACCGCAGCTTCGATCTGCCGCGCGAAGGCTTCCTGCAAACCGACTGCCCGCATTACTACCGCTTCGGCTTGCCGGGCGAGAGCGAGGAGCAGTTCGCCGACCGCCTCGTCGCCAATCTCGAAGCGCAGATCGTGAAAGAAGGGCCGGACACGGTCGCCGCCTTCATCGCCGAGCCGGTGCAGGGCGCCGGCGGGGTGATCGTGCCGCCGCGCAGCTACTTCGCCAAGATTCAGGCTTTGCTGCGCAAATACGACATTCTGTTCATCGCCGACGAAGTCATCACCGGCTTCGGCCGCACCGGCAACATGTTCGGCAGCACCACCTTCGATCTGCAACCCGACATGATCACGCTGGCGAAGGCGCTGTCGTCGGGCTACATGCCGATCTCGGCGGTGATGATCAACGAGAAGCTTTATAAAGCCTTCGTCTCGGAGAGCGGCAAGATCGGCACCTTCGGCCACGGCTTCACCTACTCGGCCCATCCGGTGCCGGCCGCCGTCGCGCTCGAGACCCTGCGCATCTACCAGGAACGCGACATCGTCGCCCATATCCGCCAGATGAGCCCGCTGCTGCAGGACGGCCTGCGCAAGTTCGCCGATCATCCGCTGGTCGGCGAGGTGCGCGGCATCGGCCTCGTCGCCGGCGTCGAACTGGTGGCGGACAAGGCGAAGAAGACGCCGTTCGAGCCCTACGGCAAGGCCGGCGCGGCGCTTATCCGCCATGCCCAGGCGCACGGGCTGATCACCCGCGCGCTCGGCGACACCATCGCCTTTTCGCCGCCGCTCATCATCCAGCCCGACGAAATCGCCGCCCTATTGGCACGTTTCGGCAAGGCGCTCGACGGGGCCCATGCCGAACTGGCTGCTACCGCCTGAACGCGCGCCATAGCCTACCTGGGCCGAATGATTCCGCTAAGTCACCGGTTTCCCTAAAGAAACTCGCTCGAGTGGGGCCTGTGGATAGGGTGGCGGCAGCTGAACGCGCGCCATAGCCTACCTGGGCCGAATGATTCCGCTAAGTCACAGGTTTCCCTAAAGAAACTCGCTCGAGTGGGGCCTGTGGATAGGGTGGCGGCAGCCCCCCCGCCCTGCTACTATTTCGCTGGCCGCGCCGCCGACAGTTTGAGCGGATGCGCCACCGTATCGAGCACCCCCGAGCGTCACCCGCCATGGACTACAATGCCTTCTTTGCCGACGCCATCGCCCGGCTGAAAGCCGAAGGGCGTTACCGCGTCTTCGCCGATCTCGAACGCCGCGCCGGCGCCTTTCCGAGCGCCCGCTATCACGGCGGCGGCCCCAACGGCCTTAATGGCGACGAAGTCACCGTCTGGTGCAGCAACGACTATCTTGGCATGGGCCAGCATCCGGCCGTGCTCGACGCCATGGCCGAGGCGATCCGCACATGCGGCGCTGGCGCCGGCGGCACGCGCAACATCTCGGGCACCAACCACTATCACGTTTTGCTCGAACGCGAGCTCGCCGACCTGCACGGCAAGGAAGCCGCGCTGCTCTTCACCTCGGGCTATGTCTCGAACGAGGCGACGCTCAGCACGCTGGCGCGTCTCTTGCCCGGCTGCATCGTCTTCTCCGACGCGCTCAACCATGCCTCGATGATCCAGGGCATCAAACATTCCGGCGCCGAGAAGCGCATCTTCCGCCATAACGACGTCGCCCATCTCGAACAGCTCTTGCGCGCCGCCGATCCCAAGGCGCCCAAGCTGATCGCTTTCGAGTCGGTCTATTCGATGGACGGCGACATCGCCCCCATCTCGGCCATCTGCGACATCGCCGACAAGTACGGCGCGATGACCTATATCGACGAAGTCCACGCCGTCGGCATGTACGGTCCGCGCGGCGGCGGCATCACCGACCGCGAGGGCATCGCCCATCGCCTCACCGTCATCGAAGGCACATTGGCCAAGGCGATCGGCGCGCATGGCGGCTATATCGCCGCCAGCAGCGCGCTGATCGACGTGGTCCGCAGCTTCGCGCCGGGCTTCATCTTCACCTCATCCATGCCGCCATCGGTCGCCGCCGGCGCGCTTGTCAGCGTCCGCCACCTGAAGGTCAGCGACGCCGAGCGCCTGCGCCAACAAGAGCGCGCGGCGCGACTCAAGCGCCAACTCGCCGAAGCCGGCCTGCCGGTCATGCCGTCGGAAAGCCATATCGTGCCGGTTCTCGTCGGCGACGCGCGGCTGTGCAAGCTGGCCTGCGACGAACTGCTCGAGCGCCACAACATCTACATCCAGCCGATCAACTATCCGACCGTGCCGCGCGGCGCCGAGCGCCTGCGCATCACACCGACGCCGCAGCATAGCGACGAGATGATGGATCGTCTCGTCGCCGCGCTTGCCGAGGTTTGGGCGCGCCTCGACATCCGGCGCGCGGCATAAGGGAAAGGCAGGGCCAGACGATGTTCCCAGACCATTCTCTGATGCCCCGCGAAGCGCTGCGCCTGGCAGCCCTCGGCATGCTGGCCGAAGCTCCCATCGCCTACGGCGATCTTGCGCGCGACCTGCGCGTCTTCGTCTCGCACATCATGGGTCCCTCGCCCGAAGCCATGGGCGCCTCGCTCGAGCTCTTGCGCTACGAAGGGCTCGCCGATCAATGCGAAGAGAACGGCGTCGCCAAACTGATCATCACCAGCAAAGGCCGCAGCGAACTCGATGCGCTGATGCAGGCAACCGTGCGCTCGCCGTTCAACGATCTCAACAAACTCGTCGTGGCGCTCAAAATGCGCTTCCTGCCCCTGCTCTCGCCGGCCGCGCAACGCGATCAGGCTGTGCTTTTGGCCGAAGCCTGCCGCGCCGAACTGGCCCGCCTCGTCGGGCTCTGCAACCAGCAGGCCGCCGCCAAAGGCAGCGCCTTTTCCGACTGGCTCGAACATGACATCGCCCAGGCCGAGCAACGGCTCGCTTGGTTTGAATCCCTTGGCGGCAAGCTTGCCGCTCTCCCCCAAAGCCGCGAGTAGATCATGAGCATGAGCCGCATCGCAGTTTTCATCGCGGTGCTGGCCTTCTCGGGCTTTGCATCGACATTGCCGGCCCAGGCCGCTGACATCCCGGTCGACATCGAACTGGTGCTCAGCGCCGACGTCTCGCGGAGCGTGGACGATCAGGAATTCATCCTGCAACGCCAGGGCTACGCCACAGCCTTCCGCGACAAGCGCGTGGTCGACGCGATTCGCGGCGGCGGCATGCGGCGCATCGCCGTCGTCTTCGTCGAATGGGCGGCCGCCAGCATGCAGCAGATCGTCATCGACTGGACGCTGATCGACAGCGCCGAGAGCGCTGCCGCTTTCGCCGACAAGCTGGAGCGGATGCCGCGCGCCTATTTCATGGGCGGCGGCACCGCCGTCGGCGACGCGCTCTATCACGCCGCCACCTTGTTCGAGAATAACGGTTACGAGGCCGAGCGCCGCGTCATCGATCTGTCGGGCGACGGCCGCACCCGCAACGGCCGGCCTGCCGCGCCGGCGCGCGATTTCGTCGTCGCCCAAGGCATCGTCATCAACGGCCTGCCGATCCTCGGCGAACCGATGCTCGACGTCTTCTACGAACGCGAGGTGATCGGCGGCCCCGGCGCATTCTCGCTGCCCGCCGAAGGCTTCGAGGATTTCGCCAACGCCGTGCGCAGCAAGCTGATCCGCGAAATCGCCGGCCTCGACGCCTTCCCCATGGACACCGCTCAGGCCGCCTCGCCCGAGTGAGTCCGCCCGCCCCATCGTCTCGATTATGACTAGGAGTCCGTGATGAAGCTTTTCTATAGCCCGGGGTCTTGCGCCCTGTCGCCGCATATCGTCCTGTGCGAAGCGGGTCTGCCGCATAGCGCATTGAAGGTCGACATCAAGGCCAAGACGGCAGAAGACGGCAGCAATTATCTCGCCATTAATCCGAAGGGCTACGTGCCGGCGCTGCAGCTCGACGATGGCCAAATTCTCACCGAAGGCCCGGCGATCATGCAATACCTCGCCGACAAGGTCCCCGCCAGCAACCTGGCGCCGGCCAACGGCACGATGGAGCGCTATCGTCTGCAGGAATGGCTGAATTTCATCAGCACCGAGTTGCACAAGCAATTCAGTAACCTGTTCAACCAGAACATTCCGGACGCCATCAAGGCCACGACCAAGGAAAAACTCGCCAATCGCTACGTCCATATTGGCGAGAGACTCGGCAGACAGGACTACCTTACGGGAAACAGCTTCACTGTGGCCGACGCCTATCTCTTCACTGTCATGCGCTGGGGCAAAAAGTTTGAAGTGGCGATGCCCGCCGCCCTGGAAAAATACTTCGACCGCGTCGCCGCACGGCCGCAGGTGCAGGAAGCGCTCAAAGCCGAAGGGCTGGCCTGAACAATAGAGATATTAGCCTCCAGTGACAGCATCCCGGCCTTGATCTCATTGATAGCAATAGCGCCTAGGATAGCGGTGTGGCCTTGCTATGGCGCAATGCCGATTATGCGTCCGAATGCCCATCGCCCTGCCGATGTATCAGGGCAAACAGCGCGGGAATTACGACAAGCGTGAGCGCCGTCGATGACAACATGCCCCCAATCATCGGCACCGCGATACGCTGCATGACTTCGGAACCGACGCCCGTGTTCCAAAGAATTGGCAACAGGCCCGCCATAATGGCGACCACCGTCATCATCTTGGGTCGCACGCGCTCAACCGCGCCGGCCATTATAGCGTCATGCAGGTCGCCGAGCAGGAACGCCCGCCCTTCGGACAGGCACCGTGCCTGCGTTTCGCGCAAGGCCTGACGCAGATAGATTAGCATGATCACGCCGGTTTCTGCCGCGACGCCCGCTAGCGCGATAAATCCGACTGCCGAGGCGACGCTCATGTTGAAGCCCATCCAGTCCATCAGCCAAAAACCGCCGACCAACGAGAACGGCAGCGACAGCATGACGATAAAAGTATCGGAAAGCCTACGAAAGCTCAGATAAAGCAGCAGGAATATAGCCAGCAATGTTGCCGGCACGACAATCTTTAACCGCGCCTCAGCACGTTCCAGATACTCGAACTGCCCGCTCCACGTCGCAAAATACCCCGTGGGAAAGGTCACTCGTTCGGCAACCGCGCGGCGAGCTTCCTCGACATAACCGCCGAGATCGCGGTCGCGGATATCGACAAATACGTAAACCGCGAGTTGACCATCCTCTGTCCGAATGGTCGTCGGTCCTTGGGCGCGCCGGACGGCGGCAACGTCGCCCAACGGCACGGCCGAACCGTTTGGCAACGAAACCAAAACTTCCGACATGATCGCATCCGGGTCGCTTCGCGCTTCTCGCGGAAAGCGAAGCACGACGGCATAGCGCTCGCGGCCCTCCACCGTCATAGTGACCGGCTCGGCTCCCAGCGCGCTACCGATCGTCTTCTGCACGTCCTCGACTAACAATCCATAACGGGCAATGCGCTCGCGGTCTGGTGTAATCTCAAGAAAGTAACCGCTATTGACCCGTTCCGCATAAGCACTAGACGTTCCAGGAACCGTCCTAATCACGCTTTCAACTTCACGCGCCAAGCGTTCCAATTCCTGCAAGTCTTTACCGAATATCTTAACGCCGACGGGCGTTCGTATTCCTGTGGATAGCATGTCTATTCGCGCTTTGATCGGCATAGTCCAAGCGTTGCTGACGCCTGGAAATTGCAAAGATGCATCCATCTCGGCGACGAGTTTATCGACCGTCAAGCCACGGCGCCATTGCTCTGGCGGTTTCAAATTCACGATCGTCTCGAACATCTCGATCGGTGCCGGATCCGTTGCAGTCTGCGCACGGCCGGCCTTGCCCCAAACCGAAGCCACCTCTGGAAATGTTTTGATGATCTTGTTCTGCGTCTGGAGCAATTCGGCCGCCTTCGTCACCGATAGGCCGGGCAAGGTGGTCGGCATGTACATCAGCGTTCCCTCGTTGAGGTTCGGCATGAACTCGCTCCCGAGCCGCGTCGCCGGAACGATAGAGACGGCCATGACTGTTAAGGCAACGGCTATGGTCGCAGCCTTCGCCCTGAGCACGAGGCGGATGACCGGACGATATAGCCAAATCAACGCTCGATTGATCGGATTGCGGTCCTCAGACACGATCCGGCCTCGCACAAGTAATATCATTAGCGCCGGCACCAACGTCACCGACAGAATCGCGGCAGACGCCATCGAAAAGGTTTTCGTATAAGCCAACGGTTTAAACAGCCGGCCTTCCTGCGCCTCCAAGGCAAAAATAGGCAAGAAAGACACGGTTATGATCAAAAGGCTGAAAAACAGAGCCGGGCCGACCTCCTGGGCTGCGTGGATCAGCACTTCAGTTCGCGACGCATCCGGCGGCGCGCGTTCGAGACGTTTATGAGCGTTTTCGATCATGACAATCGCCGCATCGACCATCGCGCCTATGGCGATAGCGATGCCGCCTAGACTCATGATGTTCGAGCCAATCCCGAATAAACTCATCATAGCCAACGCCATTAGAACGCCGATGGGCAGCGTGATGATGGCGACGAAGGCGCTGCGCGCATGCAGAAGAAACAAGAAGCAGATCAGCGCCACGACGATGCTTTCTTCGATCAACGTCGTCGTCAAGGTGTCGATCGCCCGTTCGATCAATTCAGAGCGGTCATAAACGGGCAATATGCCGACGCCCTCCGGTAGACTCGGAACGAGATCCACTATCCTTTTCTTTACAGCGGCGATGACTTCGAGCGCATTGGCGCTATATCGCTGTATCACGATGCCGCTAGCGACTTCCCCTTCGCCGTTTAATTCGGCGATGCCGCGCCGCTCGTCGGGCGCAAGCTCGACCCGCGCAACGTCGCCGACCGTCACCGGCGTCCCGCCTTCAGCTTTTAAGGTGACTTGCTCGATATCCCTGATGCTGTTGATGTAACCGCGGCCCCGGATGATGAATTCGGTTTCAGCCAACTCGATCGCGCGGCCGCCTACGTCCATATTGCTGGCTTGAACCGCCGCACGGACGCGATCGAGCGTGATTCCGAGCGCCTTCATCCGTAGAGGATCGATGACGATGGCATATTGTTTGACGAAGCCTCCAACGCTCGCCGCTTCGGCAACGCCGGACGCTTTGGCGAGGCCGAAGCGGATTTGCCAGTCTTGCAGCGAACGAAGCTCGGCAAGATCGCGGTTCTCACCGGTCACGGCATATTGATATATCCAGCCAACGCCGGTCGCATCCGGCCCGAGATTAGGCGTCACCCCGGTCGGCAATTTTTGCGCTGCGACATTGAGGTATTCCAGAACTCGGCTGCGCGCCCAGTAAATGTCCGTGCCGTCCTCGAAAATCACGTAGACGAATGACACGCCGAAGAACGAGAACCCGCGAACCACACGAGAACGCGGCACGCTCAGCATTGCCGTCGTCAACGGGAAGGTGATTTGATCCTCGACGACTTGCGGCGCTTGCCCAGGATATTCCGTATAGACGATGACTTGCGTGTCCGACAGGTCGGGGATCGCGTCGAGCGAAATGCGGGTCACGCCATAAATGCCGGCTAACGTTACGAACATCGCGCCGATGACGACCAAGGAGATGTTGGTCGCGGACCAGCGGATCAAACGCGCGATCATTGGACCGCCTCCGGCGCCACGAACGAAGCTAAAGCGGCGCGCAAATTGCTCTCAGAATCGATCAGGAAATTGCCGGTGACGACGATTCGTTCGCCTTCGGCCAGACCTTCGCGCACTTCAGCATAACCGTTTCCGCGCTGACCGACCGTCAGCGCGCGCGGCTCGAAAGTGCCGCTGCCTTTATCGACGAACACAATACGTTTAGTTCCATTGTCGATGATGGCCGAATCGGGTACGGCGAGAACCGCGCCGTTGCCCGCCTGGGCCTCGATCGTCACGTCGGCGTAGAGACCGCCGCGCAGTCTACCGTCGCGGTTCGGCAACTCGATTCTGACGCGGGCGGTCCGCGTTGCCATGTCGATTTCCGGGTAAACGAAGGCGACCGTGCCCTCCACCGTGGTATCTGGATAGGCTTTCATGACTAGGCGTGCTGGTTGCCCTGGCCGTATCCAAGCTAAGTCGCGTTCGGCGACTTGGGTCATCGCCCAAACCGTCGAGAGATCAGCCGTGCGAAAGAGCATGTCTCCTGCCGCAAAGCGCATCCCGACGATGGCCGGCTTCTCCAGCACCGTGCCATTCGTCGGAGCCGTCATGACAATCGTACGCAGCGCTTGTCCGCTCCGCCGCAATTGCGCGATTTCTTGCTCAGAAATGCTGAACAGACGCAGGTTCTGCTCTGCGCGCTCGACGTCGCCTAAGCGCGCTGCGCCGGTTCGCAGCGCGGTGAGGTAATCGGCCTGCTTTTGAAGAATCTCACGGCTTTCAATCCAGACTCGGGCCAAAGGCTGGCCGGCGCGGACATCTGCACCCGTCAAAGGAACGAAAAGATGCTCGATAAAGCCGTCGAATTTTGCCGTCACAATAGCGACGCGGCTTTCGTCCGGCACGATGGTGCCGACGGCCCGGATCGATCTGACCAAATGGCGAAGCATGACGACTTCCGTGCGCACGCCAGCCCGCTGCACCCGTTCCGGAGCGATACGAACCGTCCCCGAAGGGCCGGATAACTCTTCAGCATAGACGGGGATGTAATCCATCCCCATCGAGTCCTTTTTGGGTTGGGGAGAGATATCGGCTAATCCCATCGGATTGCGGTAATAGACCGGCTTTCGCGCACCGCCAGGCAGGCGCTCTGGCGCAGCGTCCGGCAGTCGTTCGGTAGCGGTAAACACCACGCTGCCCGACACTGGTTGAGTCTGCCCTTCGACTTGGGCCGCGACGGTCAGGGCCCAGCGCCCTGCCATAACGAGATCGGCGTCGAAGGCGAGAATGCCGGCTCTGCTTGACGCGACGGGCCGTAATTGCGCCGTCATCGCCGCCATGCCGTCCGGCGCCATGTCGAGGCGGCTGGAAGTCACGGCGATAGGTGTGGCGACCAGGTTTGCGGCGTCACCCGTCAGGCGGACTTCCAAACGGACCGCCTTACCAACCATGACCTCAGGCTGGACAGCTTCCCATGTCAGGCTGGCGGCAGCGATGGGCCTAGCCAGGAACGTCGCGCCGACTGGCGTGAAGAGGATAAACGCGCCGACGGTCAGTAAAATCGCGCAACCGCCGGAAATGCAAGGGAAGGGTTTGGTCATCTTCGATCCTCGAAAGCATGCGCTAGTCCGCAATATCGCGCGAACCGGCGCGGATTAGGAGAGTCCGCGCCATGGCACCGAAACCGCCCGGACGCCGGGCGGCGCTGCAATGTTCAGGAGAGAATCGAAAGACGGGGCGGTCGGAAGAATTCCGAGCTTTTCGTCGAGACAGGCAGCGCTTGCTCTAACCGGACGAACACGGGCCTGTAGAGACGATGCGACAGGAGCCTGGGCACTGTTGCTTGGCCGACCGACATGGCGACGCAATGCGGCATGCAATCGGCGAAATCGACATCGCACGAGGGCGGTTCGTCGCCGTTATAGACCGCCACGGGACAGTCGCCGTTATAGACCGCCACGGGACAGTCGCCGCAAGGCATTGCCGCCGCCGTGGCCGCCGACGCGAGAGCATCGTCGGCCAGCGACATCGCCGACACGTCCTTAAGCGAGCCATAGGCCGCCAGCACAATTGCCAGAACGGCCAAATATGCGAATAGTCGTTTCATGCCAGCCATATCGATACTATGTGCGAAATCATATTGCCGGCATCATCACAAATGCGATAGCAGCGAGCGAGGCGCAGAGATCATGCGCGCTTACCCATTTGATATCTTGGCATCTTTATAGTGCGGCGCAGCACAACCCGTGATTCTAATAGAGGTGCTGGCCGCCGGTGACGAAAATCTCCGCTCCGCTGACGTAAGCCGCGTCGGCGGAGCAGAGAAATAGAATCACCGAAGCGACATCCTCGGGCTTGCCGAGACGCTTCAAGGGAATCCGCGGCAGCAGCGACTCGGTCGCCGGCGACAGCATCACCGTCTCGATCTCACCCGGCGCCACCGCATTCACCCGCACGCCCAACTCGGCGAACTCCGCCGCCATCTCGCGCGTTAGCGACGACAGCGCCGCCTTGGAAATGCTGTAGGCCGATCCCGCGAAGGGGTGAATGGCGTGACCAGCGATGGATGTGACATTGACCACCGCGCCGGCGCCCTTGTGCAGCGCGCTCGCCAAGCCGCGCGACAGGCGCAACGGCGCGAACAGATTGAGCTCGAACACTTCGCGCCAAGCATCGAGATCGCCGTTGAGCACGCCGAGCCGTTCCTGATAGGGCGTTTTCGGCGACACGCCGGCATTGTTCACCAGCGCCTGCAGCGGTCCGTCGGCCAGCAGCGCCATCGCCTTGTCGATGAAGGCGGCCTGCTCGTCCGGCTCGGCCAGATCGGCGGAAATATGCGCATGCCAGTTCGGGTCGCGCCGGCAATCGTCCGGCACCTCCTCGCGCGAGCAGGTGATGACGCGCCAGCCCGCCTCGCTGAAGCGTTTGACGGTGGCATGGCCAATGCCGCGGCTGGCGCCGGTCAAGATGACTGTCGGCAATGGGCTGGACGATTCGCTCATGGCCGCGACGTTAGCGGAGGCCGCCGCCCGGCGCCAGGGGCCAACAGTCAGGCTGCTTCGACGCTGACGACCTTGAAGGGGCGCTGCTTGCCGTCATGGCCGGTGACCGAGACATATTCGCCGGCCTTGAACTGGTGGTGGTCGAGCTTGAACAAAGGCTCGTTGTCCTCCTCGCCCGGACGGTAGGAGAAGGCCCAGACGTTGCCCGGGCGGTGCAGCAGCGCACCCTGCTCGACGGGCAAGCCCGGCCGCAGATGCGCCACGACGCAATGGGCGCGATGGCTGCGCCAAGCTTCGGCATCGAGATGGCCGCTGCTGTCGAGCGGCGCGACGATCTCGTAAGCGACGTTCGGATCGCCCTCGGGCCGCTCCGGCGTGCGGCCCAGTTCCAGACGGATTTTCTTCAACATCGCTGCCTCCGCTAATGGGCCATCAGGATCGGAATGTTGGCTTTGGCGATGACATGCTTGGTGACGCCGCCGAAAATCATCTCGCGCATCCGGCTGTGGCCATAAGCGCCCATCACCATCATGTCGGCGCCGGCCTTGGTGGCGGCGGACAGCAGCGACGCGCCGAGATTATCGCTGGCGCGCAACCTGGACACCGTCGCCTTGATGCCGTGCCAGGCGAGATAGGCCGCCAGTTCGTCGGGGCGCTGATCGGCGTCCGCTTCCTTGGCGCTCAAGATCGTCACCGTCTTGGCGGTCGGGAAGAAGGACTTAGCCGCTTCGACGGCGCGTGCCGCTTCGGCGCTCGCCTTCCAGGCGATGGCGATATTGATCCCGAGCTTGGCCGGTAGTTTGGGCGGCGCCAGCAAGATCGGCCGGCCGCTCTCGATCAGCGCGGTTTCCAGCGACAGCTTGGCGGCGAGATCGGCGTCGGTGACGGCGCGCCCGACCACGACGATGTCGGCAAAGCGACCATGAACCTGCAACCAGCGATCCTCATCGCCGGCCTCCTGACGCCAAGAAGCGCTCGGCCCTTTAGCCCCAGTACCGGGTTCGGCGATCTTGAGGCCCCCGGTCGTGCAAGCCGCATCGAACAATTTGCGCGCGCTTTTGAGACCTGCGGCAGACCGCTCCTGCGCATGTCTCATCATGTCCTCGATCATCGCGCCCGACACCGCCTCGCCGACATAATCGACAGCGAGGGTGCGCGCATCGGGGCGGACATGCAGCGCCGTCACATGGGCATCGAAGCTTTTGGCCAGGCCGACCGCCGCTTTGAGGGCGTTCTTGCCCGTGCGCGCGTCCGACAGCGGAACGAGGATGCTTTTGATCGTCATGGGATGATCTCCTTGCCAAGCGGTCCCGTTCTTAACGGGTTCGACCGGGGTGCTGTTCCACCCTAATCGCCTTGGCATCGGAAAGAATTGCGCTGGATCAACCCGCTTAAAGCGCGCTTAGGGATACAGCCGACCGCTCTTCCAGCCGTTTGCGGACCGCGTGAAGGTGATCCGCTCATGCAAGCGGAACGGCCGGTCGAGCCAGAACTCAAAGCTCTCCGGCGTCACGCGATAGCCCGACCAATGGGGCGGACGCGGCACCGGCTTGCCGGCATATTGCGCGGTATAATTGGCCATGCGGCGCTCCAGCTCGAAGCGCTCGGCCATCGGCTCGGACTGCAGCGAAGCCCAGGCGCCGATCTGGCTGTCGCGCGGTCGCGAGTGGAAATAGGCGTCGGCCTCTGCCGTCGTCACCTCGGCGATCGGGCCTTCGACGCGCACTTGGCGACGCAAGGACTTCCAATGGAATAGCAAGGCCGCCTGACCGTTGGCGGCCAGTTCAACGCCCTTGCGGCTGTGGAAATTCGTGTAAAAAACGAAGCCCGTGTCGAACCCCTTGAGCAGCACCATGCGCACCGACGGCAGCCCACCGGGCGTCGCTGTCGCCAGCGACATGGCGTTGGGATCGTTCACTTCGGCGGCTTCAGCCTCGGCGAACCAAGCGCCGAACAAGGTAAATGGATCGCTGTCTTCCAGGGCGCTCATGGGCGGTTTTCCAGCTCGGGAACTTATGACGAAATGATGGCGTTAACACTTTGCTTTAGCATGACTTCGGCCCTTTTTTCGCCGCAAATCGCTATTACTACTTCGGCGGATCGGAACCGGCGTTTGCGCTGGCTTCGACCCAGACTGCGACAATGGCTTTCCGGGGGTCCGACGTTCAATATGAGGACGGCCCGCTTAGCCAACCATCCATAAGGTGAGGCAGATGACCTTCCCGCTCGCGACCCTTGAGACCCCCGCCCACGACGTCCAAACCGCAAAGAAGACCGCAATGACCAAGAAGATTCTCAGCGTTTCCCTGGCAGGCCTGATGGGCCTCTCGCTCGTCGCCTGCGAGAGCATGGGCGGCCAGAAGCAGACCGGTGGCACCTTGCTCGGCGGCATCGGCGGCGCTGTCGCCGGCGCGCAGTTCGGCAGCGGCACGGGCCAGATCGCGGCGGCGGCTGTCGGCACCCTGCTGGGCGCGCTGGTCGGCAGCGAAGTCGGCCGTTCGCTCGACAAGGCCGACATGACCTACGCCAATCAGGCTAACCAACGCGCCCAATCGGCCCCGATCGGCCAGAACATCCAGTGGAGCAATCCGCAGAGCGGCAACTACGGCACCATCACGCCGGTGCGCGAAGGCACCGACACTTCGAGCGGCGCCTATTGCCGCGAATTCCAGCAGACCGTCAGCATCGGCGGCAAGGCCGAGAGCGCTTACGGCACCGCTTGCCGCCAGCCCGACGGCACTTGGAAGGTCGTTAAATAACGCCCATATAACTTTGCGCCCCCGGCGCGGTGCATCGAGGCCCGGCAGGCGACTGCCGGGCCTTTTGCTTTTGTGCCACAATGGGCGGAGCGCTCCGGCAGAGAGGGCGGATGTAAGGAACCGACGGCGATGAAAGACCCCTACCAAGTGCTCGGCGTGACGAAGGCGGCGAGCGCCGACGATATCAAAAAGGCTTACCGCAAGCTGGCCAAGACGCTGCACCCGGATCTCAACCCGGGCAACGCCAAGAAGGCTGAGCAGTTTTCGGAAGTCTCGGCGGCTTACGACTTCCTGTCGGACGCCGACAAGCGCGCGCGCTTCGATCGCGGCGAGATCGACGCCAGCGGCGCCGAGATGCGCGGGCGCGGCGGCTTCGGTGGCGGCTTCGGCGGGGCGCAAGCCGGAGCGAGCGGCGGCAAATACCAAAGCCGCTTCAAGATGGACGACATGTTCTCGGGCGATGACATCTTCTCGGAGTTGTTCGGCAACAAGCGCGGTCGCGCCGCGCCCGGCTTTCAAGGCGCCGACGTCAATTACAAGCTGTCGGTCGGCTTTCGCGAGGCGGCGCTCGGCGCCAAGAAGAACGTGCGCCTGGCCAGCGGCAAGACGCTCGACCTGTCGATTCCGCCCGGCACCAGCGACGGCCAAAAGCTGCGCCTGAAAAGCCAGGGCCAGCCCGGCCAGCGCGGCGCTCCGGCAGGCGACGCCTTTGTCGAGATCACCGTCGAGCCCGATCCGGTGCTGACGCGCAAAGACAACGATATTCATTCTGAGGTGAAGGTGCCGTTGCGCGACGCGGTGCTGGGCGGCGCGCTCTCCGTCGACACGCTCGACGGACCGGTGTCGATGAAGGTGCCCAAGGGCGCCAACAGCGGCGCCACCCTGCGCCTCAAGGGCAAGGGCGTGCCGTCGCGCGGCGGCGTGCGCGGCGACCATTTCGTCCGCCTGCTGGTCAATGTCCCCGATGACGCCGCTTTGCGCGCCGTTCTCGAGGACTGGGCCAAGCAGAGCGCGAAATAGCCAGGGAGCGAACGCTATGCCGATGAGTTTTGACGATATCCTCGCGCGCGCCGGCATCGAACGCCATGTCTTGACCGCCTGGATCGAGGAAGGCTGGGTCGCGCCTGTCCGCGACGGCGACAGCTACAGCTTCGAAGACGTCGACGCGGCGCGCGTCGGCTTCATCGTCGAGCTGACGCGCGAGTTGGCCATCGGCGAAGAGGCCGTGCCTGTCGTCCTTAGCCTGGTCGATCAGCTCAACAGTCTGCATGTCACCCTGCGCCGCGTCGTCACGGCAGTCGAGGACCTGCCGGAGCCGGGCCGCTCCAACCTCGCCGCCATCCTC
Source organism: uncultured Rhizobium sp. (assembly GCA_964628235.1). Classification (GTDB taxonomy): domain Bacteria; phylum Pseudomonadota; class Alphaproteobacteria; order SMXQ01; family SMXQ01; genus CAMAVH01. The sequence goes on from CAZVLU010000016.1 coordinate 52,844, forward strand.
GCCGACGTCGATCAGAGTTGACCGAGAGCCAGCCATCCGCTCGCCCTTTTCGGCCTTTTCAGAGCCTTTTCAAGGCCCCCGCAACCCCTCGCAACCTTTTGATTTTCCGGCTCTTCGTGTAGCATACGGCCCGTCGCCGGCACCCCGTCACCCACCCCCGTCGGGCGACCCAGTCCGTATGAGGAATCTATGACGAGCAGCAGCGGCCTCATGGCCGGCAAAAAAGGCCTGATCATGGGCGTCGCCAATGATCGGTCGATCGCCTGGGGCATCGCCAAAACCGTGGCCGACCATGGCGCCGAACTGGCCTTCACCTATCAAGGCGAGGCCCTACAGAAGCGCGTGGCGCCGCTGGCCCAGAGCATCGGCTCCGACATCCTGCTGCCCTGCGACGTGACCGACACGGCGAGCATCGACGCCGTTTTCGCCGACCTCGAAAAACGTTGGGGCCATCTCGACTTCGTCGTCCACGCCATCGCCTATTCCGACAAGGATGAGCTGAAGGGCGGCTACATCGATACTTCGCCCGCCAACTTCGCCAATAGCCTGAACATCTCCTGCTTCTCGTTCACCGCCATCGCGCAAAAGGCGGCGCGCATGATGTCGTCGGGCGGCAGCTTCGTCACGCTGAGCTATTACGGCGCCGAAAAGGTCACGCCGCATTACAATGTCATGGGCGTCGCCAAGGCCGCGCTGGAAGCCAGCGTGCGCTATCTCGCCGTCGATCTCGGCGGCCGCAACATCCGCGTCAACGCCATTTCGGCCGGCCCGATCAAGACGCTCGCCGCCTCGGGCATCGGCGACTTCCGCTACATCCTGAAATGGAACGAGTACAATGCGCCGCTCAAGCGCAACGTCACCATCGAAGACGTCGGCAAGTCCGGCATGTTCCTGCTCAGCGATCTGGCCAGCGGCGTCACCGGCGAAGTGCTGCATGTCGATTGCGGCTACCATGTCGTCGGCATGAAGGCCGTCGACGCGCCCGACATCGCCACGGTTTAAAGCCCGATGTCGCACAACAGCTTCGGCCATCTGTTCCGCGTCACCACCTGGGGCGAAAGCCACGGGCCGGCGATCGGCTGCGTGGTCGACGGCTGCCCGCCGGGCATCGCGCTGAAGGAAGACGACATCCAGGTTTGGCTGGAAAAGCGCAAGCCCGGCACCTCGCGCTTCGTCACCCAGCGCCAGGAAAGCGACAGCGTCCAGATCCTATCCGGCGTGTTCGAGGGCAAGACCACCGGCACCTCGATCGGCCTCGTCATCCAGAACGAGGACCAGCGCTCGAAGGACTACGGCGACATCAAAGACAAGTTTCGCCCCGGCCATGCCGACCTGACCTACCACCAGAAATACGGCATCCGCGACTATCGTGGCGGCGGGCGTTCGTCGGCGCGCGAGACCGCCATGCGCGTCGCCGCCGGCGGCGTGGCACGGCAAATTCTCAAGCAGGCGTTCGGCGACAGCTTCGTCATCCGCGGCGCCATGGTGCAGATGGGCAAGCAGGTCGTCGACCGCGCGCGCTGGGAGTGGGACGCCACGCAGGACAATACCTTTTGGTGCCCCGACCGCCAGGCGGCGCAGAGCTGGGAAAGCTATCTCGACGGCGTGCGCAAATCGGGCAACTCGGTGGGCGCCATCATTGAGTTGGTCGCTTCGGGCGTGCCCGCCGGCCTCGGCGCGCCGATCTACGGCAAGCTCGACGCAGATCTGGCCGCCGCCATGATGAGCATCAACGCGGTGAAGGGCGTCGAGATCGGCGCCGGCATGGGCGCCGCCTCCCTGATGGGCGACGAGAACGCCGATGAAATGCGCATGAAGGACGGCAAGATCGACTTCCTGTCGAACAAGGCCGGCGGCATCCTCGGCGGCATCTCGACCGGCCAGGACATCGTCGTGCGCTTCGCCGTCAAGCCGACCAGCTCGATCCTGATGCCGCGCCGCACGGTCGACATCCACGGCAACGACACCGAAGTCGTCACCAAAGGCCGCCATGATCCCTGCGTCGGCATCCGCGCCGTGCCGGTCGGCGAAGCCATGCTCGCTTGCGTGCTGGCCGATCACTACCTGCGCCACAGAGGGCAGGTGGGCGACGGCGGCGGCACGATCGGCTAACGCGCCGATCTTTCGTAAAAAACCGTCATGCCCGGGCTTGTCCCGGGCATCCACGCCTTGAAATGTCGCCATAAAGAAAGTCGTGGATGGCCGGAAGAAGTGCGGCCATGACGAATGGAATTATTTCGCGACGAAGCTCGCCAGCGTCTTGCCGCCCTCGTCGGTGAGCGCCAACGTCGAACCCGCAATCTTGTAGCCCTTGGCCCCGCCCAGCGCGGCGGCGTAGCCCGACTCGATATCCATGCCGGCAGCGCAAGCCATCCGCATCATAGCGAGCGGGCCGAAGCTCAGCTTGTCGCCGGACAATTGATAAGCGCCGTTGAACATATTGCAGCCGGCATAGCCGTTGGCGCGTCTGTCGCTTGCCAGTTGCAGGGTCGGCTCCCGTTGGCCGGTCGCCAAGGTTACCGGCTGTTCACCGATAGAGGCCAACACCCAATTGGTGCCGACGAGCGGCGCTGTCGCGCTTATTTTGCCGTCCTGCGTTGCGCAAGCTGTCAACATGAGCGCGACAGCCGCAAGCACCAACCTCGTCATAGGAATCCTTTCATCGAGTTCCCGCGGAGCATGGCAGTTCCCCGCATGTGCTGGATCAATCGAATAGGCGCCTTCGGGCCGATTGACTCCCGCTTTGTAAAAAACATAACGTGAACAAATTAGGGAGGGCATCTGCGCGCGATTGCAGAATGCCCCTGCCGCTCACCACGCCAGCCCGGCGTGGTTTTTTTATGGCCGCATCATGCTGGAACAGAAACTCGTGGTTTGGACGGGCATCGTCCTCGCTTGCCTGCGCATCGTCGAGCTCGCGCTCGATCTCGCCGAGCGCGTCTCCGGCTAGCCCATGACGTTGGACAAGACGCCGACGCCCTCGATGGCGATCTCGATCTTGGCGCCGGGCTTCAGCGGCAAGGTGCCGACCGTGGTGCCGCAAGCGATGATGTCGCCCGGCAGCAGCGTCAAATCGCGCGAGATGAGGCTGACGAGCTTGGCCGGCGAAAAGAACATATCGTCCGCAGCTTGGCTTTGCCGTTCGCGTCCGTCGAGCAGCGCCTTCACCGTAAGGGCCGCCGGATCGAGGCCGGTGGCGATGACCGGGCCGAACGGGCCGAAACCGTCGAAGTTCTTGGCGCGCGTCCATTGCGGAAAGGAGGCGTCCTTGAACAGCAGCTCGAGCGCGGTGACGTCGTTGACGCAGGTAAAGCCGAAGATGTGATCGGCTGCTGCCGCTTCATCGACGCCGCTGCAGCGCTTGCCGATCACGACGCCGAGCTCGGCCTCGTAGATCACCCGCCCCTCGTAAGACAGCGGACGCGGAATGACATGGCCGCTGGCGAGATAAGCGCTCGGCGCCTTGAGGAAATAGAGCGGCTCGGCAGGCTCTGTCAGGTTGTTCTTCGCCGCCACGGCGCGCGAATTATTCCACAGGCAGACCATCTTCTGCGGCTCGCACGGCGTCAGCAAGGTCACGGCCGTCAGCGGCAGGCTTTCGCCCGCCGGCACGTTGGCGCCGAACATGTCGCCCTCGTGAACGGAAATCCCATCCCCCTCGAGCGTGCCGAACCCCGTGCACTCTCCTTGCGCGAAACGCAGCCAAAGCGTCATGCGGATCTCAGCGCTGCAGGAACGGCACGGTCAGGCGATGCACCTCGTCGGCGGCGTCCCACGGCACCAGATGCTTGCAGCCGTCGACGATATGCAGATCGAGCTGCGGACGGCGTTCTTTAAGCAGCGTCGCCTTCTCGAAGGCGTTGGCGCGGTCGTTCTTGCCGTAGATCAGCAGCAGCGGCATCTTCAGATCGCTCAGCGTCTCCCACGGCTCGGGGCCGCTCTTCTCCTTCGACTTGGCCTTGTTCGACTCGCTGAGTTCGTTGCGCGCGACGAAGGCCTCGAAATTTTTGCCGACGCTATTCGCATGGCGCAGCGCCAGCTCGTCCGGCGTGATCAGCTCATGATGGAACAGGTTGGCTTCGAGCAATTTGCGCGTGTCGTCGATGGTCGGCTCGGAGGCGGCCATGCGGCGCTCGAGGCGCTGTTGCACGGCGGCCTGGCGGTCGGCGCCGGCCTCCGGCTTCGTCTCCAGCGGCGGCAGCAGACTGCCGGTGCCGAGCACGACGACATGGCTGATGCGCTCCGGCTCGGCCAGCGCGATCTGCACCGCCGCGTTGCCGGCCTGCGAATGGGCGACGAGGGCGGTCTTGCCGAGGCCGAGGGCGTCGATGAATTTCGTGATCATCTTCTTGCGCAAGCCGGCGCCGTGGTCGGTCGGATTGTCCGACTGGCCGAAGCCCGGCTGGTCGAAAGCGATGACGCGCAAATCGCCGCGCGACAGCGGGCCGAGATTGCGGCGGAATACATCGGCCGAAGAGCCGAGCGACGCGCCGTGCAGGCAGACGACCGGCTTGCCCTCGCCTTCCTCGATATAGCGGATGCGCAGGCCATCGATGGTGACGAATTTATCCTGCACGCCAGTCTGAACGGCTGTGGCCATGGCACTCTCCCTTAGAATGAAACGCCTCGCTGTGGCGAGGTCTTGCTAATCGTGATTTTAGCACGGCGCGGCGTTTTGCGGCCAGCGTTCCGGCTTAAGAAACAGCGGCCTTAGGCGTGATAAAGCCCCGCCGCGACGGCGCGCTGGCGGATCAGCGCCAGCACCGTGTCCACGGTCGGCGTCGGAACTTCGACCAGGCGGCCCATCTCCTGCACCGCCGTGACCAGCGCGTCGATCTCCATCGGCCGACCGCGTTCCAAATCTTGCAGCATCGACGTCTTATGCGCGCCGACGCCGGCAGCGCCGGCGATGCGCTTGTCGACATCGATGCCGAACTTCACGCCGAGCTTCTCGCCGATGGCCTGCGCTTCCAGCATCATGGCGCGCGCCACGGCGCGCGTGCCCGGCTCGGTGGCGATGACATCGAGCGTCGCATGGGTGAGCGCGCTGATCGGATTAAAGCAGAGGTTGCCCCACAGCTTGATCCAGATTTCATCGCGGATGCGCGGCCGCACCGGCGCTTTCAAACCGGCTTTCACCAAGGCTTCGCTCAGCGCCGTCACGCGCGCGGTCTTCTCGCCTGAGGGTTCGCCGAGCGTGAAGCGGTCGCCCTCGACATGCTGCACGACGCCGGGCGCCGTCACTTCGCAAGCGGGATAAACGACGCAGCCGATCATGCGCTCCGGACCGAGGCCGTCCCACTGGACATCGCCGGGATCGACGCTGGCGAGCCGCGCGTCCTTGTGCGGCGACTCGAGGCCGTAGAAATACCACCAGGGCACGCCGTTGACGCCCCAGACGATGGCGGTGTCAGGGCCGAGCAACGGCTTGAGCGCCGGCACGACGCCCGGCACCGAATGGGCCTTCAACGTGATGACGACGAAATCCTGCGGGCCGGCTTCGGCGGCGGTCTCGACCGCGCGCACCTTGGCGATCTTCTCTTGGCCGTCGCGAATCAGCTTGAGGCCGTCCTTCTGCATGGCCGCCAGATGCGGCCCGCGCGCGATCAGCGTGACGTCGGCGCCGGCCAGCGCCAATTCCGCGCCCATGAAACCGCCGATGGCGCCCGCGCCGAAAATGCAAATTCGCAAGAAACCCTCCCGTTATTTTCCATCCTGCATATCGGGCGAACGGGACCCGGTCAACAGCGCAGCGCCGTCATTTTCCCTTGCGGAAAACGCCGACGACTTCGAGATGCGGCGTCCACAGGAATTGATCGACCGGCAGCGCCGATTCGAGACGATAGCCGCCCTCGACGAGCAATTTGGCGTCGCGCGCGAAGCTGCTCGGGTTGCACGACACCGCGACCACCAGCGGAATTTTCGAGGCGGCCAAGCGGCCGGCCTGCGACGCAGCGCCCGCGCGCGGCGGATCGAACACCACCGCGTCGAATTTCTTGAGATCGTCGGCGATCAACGGCCGCTTCATCAAATCGCGCGTCTCGGTCGCCAGCTTGTTGCCGATGCCCGCCGCGTCGGCGCCCTTGCGTAACGCCGCGACGAGGCCGGCGTCGCCGTCGATGGCGAGCACCGAAGCGAGCGTCACCAGCGGGAAGCTGAACGCGCCGGCGCCGCAGAATAGATCGGCGATGCGTTTGACCTTGGCATCCTTGAAGGCGGCCATCACGGCTTCGACGAGGAGCCGTTCGCCCTCCTTCGTCGCCTGCAGGAACGCGCCGGGCGGCAACGCCACTTGCGCCTTCCCGAAGGTGACCAACGCAGGGCGGCGCGACACGACGGTTTCCGGCGTGCCGACCGGGCCGCTCGCCACCAGCGACTGCCAAGACAGGCGCTGCAGGCCGCGCGCGCCAGCGAATTCGCCCAAAATCTGGCGCGTCGACGCCGGCAATTTGCCGGGCGTGCGCAGGATCAAGTCGAGCCCGTCGTCGAGCTGATTGACCATCGCCTCGGCGCGGCCACCGGGCGGCAGGATGCGCGTGAATAGGTCGCGCAACGGCGGCAACAGGGCGAGCAAGGCCGGCGACAGCGCGGCGCAATCGTTGAAATCGATCACGTCATGGCTGGCGCGCGCCTGAAAGCCGAGACGCATGATCCCAGATGGCTGGCGATGGGCGAAGAAGGTGGCGCGGCGGCGCGAGCCAGGCGGCACGGTAGCCAGTTCGCCGACGGGCACGTCGCCCAAGCCGACATAGGCCAGCGCGTCGACCAGCAGGCCGCGTTTCCAAGCGGCGTAAGGCGCGGGCGCCAAATGCTCCATGACGCAGCCGCCGCATTTCATGTAATTCGCGCAAACTGGCGCGACACGGTCGGGCGAGGCTTGGAAAATTTCAACGACCGTGCCGCGCAACCCGTCCGGGGTCGGCGTCACGCGGGCGCGAACGCGCTCGCCAGGCAGCGCGAAGGGCACATAAACCCGCGCCCCATCGGTGCCGCCATGGGCGAGCGTGGCGATGCCGTCGCCTTCGGCGCCGAGGCTCTGCACGGTCAGTTCGAGTTCGTCAGACATTCTTGATCCTAGCACGCTTCGGGCGCGGGCGGCTTGGTCGCCGCGATGAGAAATTCCCGATTGCCGTCCTGGCCGGTGATCGGGCTGTCGGTCAGGCCGATGACAGCCCAGCCCATGTCCTGGGCCAGCCAGGCTTGGATGCGGTCGCAAACTTCGGCGTGCAATTCCGGCTCGCGGACGATGCCGCCCTTGCCCACCCGGCCCTTGCCGACCTCGAACTGTGGCTTGATCAGCGCCACCAGCAGCGCCCCCGGCTTGGCGATATTCAGCACGGCGGGCAGCACGGTGGCGAGGCCGATGAAGCTGGCGTCGCACACCACCACCTCGGGCGCATCCGGCAAATCCTCGGCCGTCAAATGGCGCGCGTTGACGCCTTCCATGACGACGACGCGCGGATCGTTGCGCAAGCCCCAAGCAAGCTGGCCCTTGCCGACATCGACGGCGTAAACCTTCGCCGCGCCGCGCGACAGCAGCACTTCGGTGAAGCCGCCGGTCGAGGAGCCGACATCGATGGCGGTCTTGCCCGCCACATCGAGCGAGAACTGGTCGAGCGCGCCGACCAGCTTCAATGCGCCGCGCGACACCCAAGGATGCGGCGCGCCGCGCAAGGTCACTTCCAAATCGGCGGCAACCGGCTGGCCGGGCTTCTCCAGCCGGCGTTCGCCGCTGAACACCTGGCCGGCGAGAATCACCGCCTGCGCCTTGGTCCGCGTTTCGGCGAGGCCGCGATCGACCAGCAACTGATCGAGCCTCGTTTTTGCGGCTTTCTTTTCGCTCATGCCGTCCGCCGCTTGGTCAGCCAATGGAAGCGCCAAGTGAGCAGCACGGCCGCGACGATCAGCCCGGCGACGAGTCCCAACCAGATGCCGATGGCGCCGCCCTTGAGCGGAAATCCGAGGATCACGCCGAGCGGGAAGGCCACGAACCAATAGGCGACCAGCGCGATGGCGAGCGGCCAGCGGGTGTCTTTCAAGCCGCGCAGCGCCCCGGCGGCGACGCTCTGGCCGCCGTCGAACACCTGGAAAAAGCCGGCGATGGCGAGCAACGTCGCGCCGAGCGCCAGCACCGGCGGCGTCGCCGGATTGGCCGGATCGAGGAACAGACCGATGAGAAATTCGCCGGCCAGCAGGAACAGCGCGCAGGTCATCAACATGAAGCCGACGCCGAGCCCTTGCGCGGTAAAGCCGGCGCGCCTGGCACCCGCCAAGTCGTCCGAGCCGATGGCGAGGCCGACGCGCACGGTCGCCGCCTGGGCAAGCCCGAGCGGCACCATGAAGGAGATCGAGGCGCATTGCATGGCGATCTGGTGCGCCGCCAGAGCCGTCGTGCCGATCAGGCCCATCAGGTAGATCGCGCCGGAGAACACGCCGACTTCGAGCACCCACATGCTGCCGATCGGCAGGCCGATGCGGAAAATCTCGCGAAAGCGCGACCAATCGGGTCGCCACAGCCGGCCGAGCACGGCGTAGCGGCGAAAGCGCCGGTCGGTCAGCACATAGACCAACAGCGCCACGGCCATCAGCGCATGGGTCGTCGCCGAGGCGACGGCGGCGCCGACCAGTTCCAGGCGCGGCAGCCCGAAATTGCCGAAAATCAGCCCGTAATTGGCGATCGCATTCGCCAACACGCCGATCACGGTGACGACGAGAATCGCCCGCGTGCGCTCGAACGCCGAGACGAAACAGCGCAGCACCACGAACCACAAGGCCGGCAGCATCGAAAACAGCAGCACGCGCATATAGGGCTCGGCCAGATCGATCAGCGCCGGGTCTTGTCCGAACAGCGTCAAAATGGGGCGAATCTGCCAACAGACGGCCATGAACGGCAGGGCGAGCAGCGTCGCCACCCAGAAGCCCTGGCGCACGGCGCGGCGCACGTCGCGCAATTTGCCGCGTGGCGAAGGCCGCCCGAGGATTTGCGACACGATGGGCGACACGGCGCTGACGACGCCGAGGCCGAACAAGAACAGCACGAAAAACACGTTGGCGGCCAGCCCAGACGCCGCCAGCGCCTCGGGCGACAGCCAGCCGAGCATCACCACGTCGGTGGTGTGGATGGCGATTTGGCCGAGTTGGCTGAGCGCCAGCGGCACGCCGAGCGCCAGCATGGCTTTGGCCTCGGCGCGCCACAATTGAAAGCGCGACGCGGCGGGTTGGGCGGAGGAGACGAGCATCGAGGCGATCCGAACAGGAGACCCGCGCAGCATGGGCGCGAGAGATGACAAAAATGGGACGAAAGCCGAATTGCGGTTCTTGATAAAGCCGTAAAGCGACTGAGATGCTTCAACAAACAAGTCGTCATGCCCGGGCTTGGCCCGGGCATCCACGCCTTACGACGCTTCAACCAAAAAGGCGTGGATACCCGGACCAAGTCCGGGCATGACGCGTAGGTGATATCTATTTCGTAACTGCTGACGCGCTACGGTCGCTTGAGGCCGCTGCCGGTGGCCAAGGCTGCGCCTGACAGGTAGTCGTCGTTGCGACCCAGCGCCGCCATGGCGGTGGCGACGATATGGGGCGCGTCGAGCCCGGCCTCGGCATATTGCTTGGCTGGGCTCTCATGGTCGATGAAGACGTCCGGCAGGCACATCGGGCGGATTTTCACGCCGCCGTCGAGCAAGCCCTCCATGGCGAGATATTGCATCACCTGCGCGCCGAAGCCGCCGACGCTGCCCTCTTCGAGGGTGATCAGCACTTCATGCTCGCGCGCCAGGCGGCGCAGCATGTCGGTGTCGAGCGGCTTGGCGAAGCGCGCGTCGGCCACCGTGGTCGAGAGGCCGAAGCCGGCCAGCGTGTCGGCGGCGGCCATGGCCTCGCGCAAGCGCGCGCCGAAGCTGACGATGGCGACGGAGCTTCCCTCGCGCATGATGCGGCCCTTGCCGATCTCGAGCGCCTGGCCGATCGCCGGCAGTTGCACGCCGAAGCCCTCGCCGCGCGGATAGCGCAAGGCGCTCGGGCGGTCGTCGATGGCGGCTTGCGTCGCGACCATATGGACCAGTTCCGCCTCGTCGGCGGCGGCCATGATGACGAAGCCCGGCAGGCAGCCGAGATAGGCGATGTCGAAGGCGCCGGCATGGGTCGCGCCATCGGCGCCGACCAACCCGGCGCGGTCCATGGCGAAGCGCACCGGCAGGCGCTGGATGGCGACGTCGTGCACCACTTGGTCGTAAGCGCGCTGCAGGAAGGTCGAATAGATCGTCGCGAAAG
>CAZVLU010000017.1:0-57058 GCA_964628235.1 uncultured Rhizobium sp.
AGAGCCGTCGGCGTCGCGCCGGCAGCCGTCGCCGGTGAAATACTTGCCGGGGAAGGTGGTGAAATAGGCTTCGATGAAACGCTTATGGTCGCCATAGAGCGTGCGCATCTGGCCCGGCCAACTGTCGAGAATGCAAAGATTGCCTTCGGCTGCGCCGAGCAGCGGCTTGCCCTCGCCATCGACGATCTCCGGCTTGATGCCGAAGAATGGCCGCGTCGCCGAGCCGGGCTTGAGCGCGGTCGCGCCCGGCAACGGCGTGATGAGGTGGCCGCCGGTCTCCGTCTGCCACCAGGTGTCGACGATCGGGCAGCGCTCATCGCCGACGACGCGGTGATACCACAGCCAGGCTTCCGGGTTGATCGGCTCGCCGACGCTGCCGAGGATTCGCAAGGAAGCGCGGCTGGTTTTCTTGACCGGGGCGTCGCCTTCGCGCATCAGCGCGCGAATCGCGGTCGGCGCGGTGTAGAAGCTGTTGACCTTGTGCTTATCGATCACCTGCCAGAAGCGCGAGACGTCGGGATAGTTCGGCACGCCCTCGAACATCAGCGTCGTGGCGCCGTTGGCGAGCGGGCCATAGAGAATATAGCTGTGGCCCGTGACCCAGCCGACGTCGGCGGTGCACCAGTAGATGTCGCCGTCGTGATAGTCGAACACGTATTGATGCGTCATGGCGGCGAACACCATGTAGCCGCCGGTGCTGTGCAGCACGCCCTTCGGCTTGCCGGTCGAGCCTGAGGTGTAGAGGATGAACAGCGGGTCTTCGGCGTTCATCTCGGTCGGCGGGCAGTCGTCCGACGCCTCCGCCATCGCCAAGTGATACCAGACGTCGCGGCCTTCGACCCAGCCGATGTCGCCGCCGGTGCGCTTGACCACCAGCACCTTGTTGACGTCCGGGCATTTGGTCAGCGCTTCGTCGGCGTTGGCTTTGAGCGGGATTTTCTTGCCGCCGCGCACGCCTTCGTCGGCGGTGACGATATAGCGCGAATCGCAGTCTTGGATGCGGCCGGCGAGGCTGTCGGGCGAGAAGCCGCCGAACACCACGGAATGGACCGCGCCGATGCGCGCGCAGGCCAGCATCGCGTAGGCCGCTTCGGGAATCATCGGCATGTAAATGGTGACGCGGTCGCCCTTCTGGACGCCGTGCGACTTCATCACGTTGGCAAGTTTGCAGACTTGGCGATGCAGTTCTTTGTAAGTGATGCGCGCGTCCTGCGTGGGATCGTCGCCCTCCCAGAGGATCGCCGTCTGCTCGCCGCGCGCTTGGAGATGCCGATCGAGACAATTGGCCGAGGCGTTGAGCTTGCCGTCCTCATACCACTTGATGCTGACGTTGCCGCTGAAGGTGGTGTTCTTGACCTTCGTGTAGGGCTTGATCCAGTCGAGGCGCTTGCCGTGATCGCCCCAGAACTTGTCGGGGTTCTTGATCGAGTCGGCATACATTTTCTCGTAGGCCGCGCCATCGATCCAAGCGGACTTGGCCAAGGCCGGCGGCACCGGAAACAGTTGAGAATCGCTCATTGCAAGGCTCCCCACGGCCGGCGCCTCAATGGCCACCCGGCTCTTACCCGATATCGGCCTCGATATTGGCATAAGCGCCAAGAGAGACAAGCCGTGCGCAGCCTTGTTGCGCTGCGTCATAATTGCACAGCGCTTGGAATCTTCTAGGGCGCGAGATAGATCGTGCCGTCCCGCACCTCGAGCGCCACCTGTTCGAGTCCTTGGCCTGGGCAGGGACCGCCGAGGCAAGTGCCGTCGCGCATGTCGAAGGTGGCGGCATGGACGACGCAGAGGATGCGCGTCTTTTCGTGATTGAGAAAAATATGCGGCTTCCAATTGAGCGGCACGAAGCGATGCGGGCAGATATTGACGTAGGCGAAGGCCTCGTCGCCTTGGCGGACGACGAAAATTTCCTCATCCTCGCCGCCGCGCTGCATGACGAAGGCGCGGCTGCCCGGATCGGCCATCTCGTCGAGACGGCAGAGCGCGTCCCCGGGCTTCACCGTCAGCACGGGCGGCGGCGGGCCGTCGGCGGCAGGCGAGACGGCGACCGGCGTATGCGTGCTGGGATGATCGACCATGCTGATTCGCTATCCCTTATAGCCGCCGAGGCCGCAGATGATCTTCCACGACGCGGCATCGATCGGCATGACCGACAGGCGCGACTGGCGGATGAGCGCCAGCTCCTGCAAGCGCGGATCGGCTTTGACCTGATCGAGCGTCACGGGTTTCGGGAAAGGCTTCAGCGCCTTGATCTCGACCATGCCGAAGCGCGCCGTCTCGTCGCTCGGATCGGGATGATGAAGCTTCGACACCTCGACGACGCCGACGACGCTCTTCTCGCTCACCGAATGATAGAAGAAGCCGAGATCGCCGAGCTTCATGGCCTTCATATTGTTGTTGGCCTGGTAGTTGCGCACGCCGGACCAGCCGGTGCGCTTCTCCTTCACCAGCCGGTCCCACGAATAGGCTTCGGGCTCGGACTTGAACAGCCAGTAGGCCATCGCGTTATTTCACCGCGTCGGGATTGTAGGTGATGCGCTTCCACGGCGTCGCCGTGCGGCTGGCGAACAGGCCGGCCTTGTAATAGGGGTCGCCGTCCATGAAACTCTGCACCGCAGCGCGGTCCGGCATGTTGACCACCAGCACCGTGCCGGTCATGGCGACGCCGTCTTCGCCAAGGGTCGGGCCGGCGACGAAGACGTTATCCTCGTGCTCATGGATATATTCGATGTGCTGGGGCCGGGTGGCGAGACGCAGGTCCAGGCTATTGGGCTTGTCGACGCAATGGACGATGAACAGCATGTGGCGCTTTCCTTGTTGGGGTGCCGCAATGTAGCCGACAGGCTGCCGGCTTGCCAACCAACAGGCTCAGGTGCAGAGTCGCGCCTCTTTTAGACCCCTATAAACGGCGCCACCGCCCGATGTCGATGCCCAGTTCCGAAAATCCGCCGCCCGCCCGCCCGCCGGTCGCTGTCCGCCGCCCGGCGAGCGCGCCCGTTCCGGCGCCCGGCGCGCGCGACCTACGGCTCGATTTTTTTCGCGGCCTCGCGCTGCTTTGCATCTTTATCGACCACATCCCCGGCAATCGCATCGCCGATTACACGATCCGCAACATCGGTTTCAACGACGCGTCGGAACTTTTCATCTTCATTTCGGGCTATGCCGCCGGCCTTGTCTATATGGCGTCGATCCGGCGCGAAGGCGTGATGTTCTCCAGCCTGCGCATTTGGCGCCGCGTCTGGCAGCTTTATGTCGCGCACCTGTTCCTCTTTATCATCTTCACAGCCCAGGTCGCTTGGACCGCGATGCGATTCGACAACTCGATGTATGTCGAGGAAATGAATATCGCGAGCTTCCTGAACGAGCCGCATATCGCGATTCTCGAAGCGCTGATGCTGAAATTCAAGCCCGTCTACATGGATATCCTGCCGCTTTACATCGTGCTGTTGGGGTTTTTCCCCATCGTGCTGTGGCTGATCGGCAAAAGCCGCCTTGCCGCTTTGGCTCTGTCCATCGCGCTCTATGTCGTCGCGCGCGTCTATCGCCTTAATCTGCCGGGCTATCCGGAAGACGCGACCTGGTACTTCAACCCGCTCACTTGGCAGTTGTTGTTCGTCATCGGTGCCATCCTCGGCGCTTCGATGCGAGACGCGACGTTTCGCGTGCCGCGCAACCTCTGGCTGCTGGCCGCAGCCTCCGCCTACGCCCTATTCGGCTTCGCCATGGTATTCCTATGGGAGCGCGACCTGACAGGACGCTACCTCGCGCATCAGGTTGAAATGCTGATTTTCCCGACCGACAAGACAAATCTGTCGGGCTGGCGCTTCGTCAATCTTCTGGCGCTGGCCTATATCACCACCTATTTCCTGCGCGCCGACAGCCCGATCCTGCGCTGGCGCGCGCTGCATCCGCTCATCATTTGCGGCCAACATTCGCTGCATGTTTTTTGCCTCGGCGTGTTCCTGTCGTTCGCCGGCTTGATCGTGCTGGTCGAACTCGGCGACTCGCTCGCCTATCAATTGCTGGTCAACGCGACCGGCATCGCCATCATGATCGTCGCCGCAGCGATGCTCGCCTGGTATCGCGCCAAGGAGCGCATGCCGCGCAAGCCCGCCGCCGAACCGGCGCGTGCGCCGATGGAAGCTCTGGGGGGAGGTTCTGCCGAATGAAGATAGTTTGGGAGCGTTTAGGACGGTTCTGTTGGCGCAGGATGGCATGGCTTTGCGCCAGCGCAGCGCTCGCATTCGGCGGCAGCGTCGCGCCTGGCGCGCTAGCGAACGACGCGGCGATGCCGTTGAAAGAGTTCTGCGCTGTGCCCGACGATCTCAAGCCGGTCGGATTTCTCAAACACACCCGCGATAGCTACCGCGCCGGCAAGCCGCTGCGCATTGTCGTCATCGGCACCTCGTCGAGCGCCGGCACCGGGTCGGCGGCGCGCGGAGAGGCCTACGCGGCGCGGTTGCAAGGCGACCTGGAGGCGCGCTTCACTCTGCCTGTCACGGTGATGAACGCCAGCGTCGGCGGCCAGTCGGCGCGGCGGATGGCCATCCGCTTCGAGGACGACGTGATCAGCAAGGAGCCAACCCTGGTGATTTGGCAGACCGGCACGGTCGATGCCGCGCGCAATATGGAGGTCGAGGATTTCGGCCAAGCCCTTTCACAAGGTGTTGAAATCCTTGATAAAGAGGGAATCGACGTGGTTTTTGTCAATATGCAGTATTCGCGGCGTATGGAATTGTTGGTAAATCATTGGCCTTATGTTGAAATGATGAAGGCTGCCGCCGTCCAGTCGGATGCCGTCCTGTTCGACAGGCTGGAGATGATGCGATACTGGGCATCGGAAGGCCGGCTCGACTTCGACAATATGCCGCGCGCAGAACGCGCCAGCCGCGCCGTCAAGCTTCATGAGTGCATCGCCTTGCAGTTGGGCGATATGATCGAGAAAGCCGTTCGCCGCTAAACCGCGACAGCGTATCGGGCATAGAACAACAGCAGTTCCTGGTTCACAGCAGGTTATCGCCGCCCGTGTCGCGCTCCTCGTCCGCCCTGATCGCCGCAGCCTGTTTGGCCGCCGCCGCTTACTGCGGCCTGGCGCAGGCTGCCGACTCGCCCGAGACTGGCGCGCGCTTCGACGCTTCGCGGTGCGCTGTCCCCGCGTCGCTCACGGCGCAGGACCAACCCTTGTCGCGTGTCGGCCTCAAGCTGCGCAACGACCTGCCGATCAAGATCGTCGCCATCGGTTCGTCATCGACGCAGGGCCATGGCGCCTCGAGTCCGAGCCACTCGTATCCGTCGCGGCTTGCCGTCGAGCTTGCCGAACTGTGGCCGCGCGCCCGCCTCACCGTCGTCAATCGCGGCGTGGGCGGCGAACGTACTGTGCAGATGATGGCCCGCTTCGAGCGCGACGTGCTGCCTGAGAAGCCCGATCTGGTGATCTGGCAGGTCGGCACCAACGAAAGCCTCGCCGGCGACACGATCTATTCCATGCGCGAGCTTATTCTCGAAGGCATCGACACGCTGGAGATGGCCGGCATCGACGTCATCGTCATGTCGCCGCAATATGCCCCGCGCTTCAACGAGAAGCCCGATCATCTGTTGCGCGTCGAAGCGGTGCGCAGCGCTGCCGTCACCAAGAACGTCGGCGTGTTCCGCCGTTTCGAGATCATGCAGAATTGGGTGGCGCGCGAGAGCATGACGATGCCGATGATGATCACCGCCGACGGCCTGCATATGAACGATCTTAGCTACGGCTGCACCGCGCATCTGCTGGCGCGCCAAATCGCCGACGCCAGCCGCGCCATTCCGATGATGGCGATCAAGTCGCCAGCGCCTTTGCCGGCCTCCGCCATGGTGGCGACGCCCATCTCGAACCAGCCGATGACGTCGCCCGTCATGGGCCGCGAGTCGATCACGGCGACCGGTATCGTGACTCAGGACACCCTCACTCGGGGCGTCGTTGCGCCAAGTCCTGCGGTTCCGCCTATTTCCCCGAATACTCTGCGGTAAAGGGCCGCGCAAGCAGCCCGTCTATGGCGGCATCGATGTCGCCGCCGCCGTGCAGCACCGCATCCACCGCGAAGCAGATCGGCATGTCGACGCCGTGCCGCCGCGCCAGCGCCGACACTGCCGGCGCTGAAAAGACACCTTCGGCGACGGAGGTCTTGCCGCCGATCGCGCTCGCCAGGTCATGCCCTTCGCCGAGCGCCATGCCGACCGAGTAATTGCGCGACTTGGCGCTCATGCAGGTCAGCATCAGATCGCCGGCACCCGACAAGCCCATCAGCGTTTCGCTACGGCCGCCGAGGGCGACGCCGAGCCGTACCATTTCATGCAGGCCGCGCGTGATCAGCGCCGCGCGCGCGTTCTCGCCGAGGCCGCGGCCGCTGACGATGCCGCTGGCAATGGCCATCACGTTCTTCACCGCGCCGCCGATCTGCGCGCCGACGAGATCGTCCGACAGGTAAGGCCGCATCCGTTGCGAGCCGAGCGCCGCGACGAGCTTGGCGCCGAGATCGGCGTCTTGGCAGGCCAGCGTCACGGCGACCGGCAGGCCGCGCGCCGCTTCGCCGGCGAAGGTCGGCCCCGACAGCACGGCGAGGCGCGCCTGCGGCAACGCCTCTTGCACCGCTTCGCTCATCAGCGCGCCGCTGCCCCGCTCGATGCCTTTGGCGCAGATCACGCCGGGCAGGCCGTCGCGCCAGTGGGGTTTGAGGCTTGCCGCGCTGGCGCGCAGGAATTGCGCCGGGGCGACGAGCAGCACGGCGTCCATGTCGCAGACGCGCGCCGCGTCGCTGGTGGCGCTGACGGCGTTGGGCAAGGTCACGCCAGGCAGAAAGATGCGGTTCTCATGGCGCTCGTTGATGTCGGCCACGACCTCGGGTTCGCGCGCCCACAAAATCACCCGCCGCCCGGCGCGCGCGGCAGCTGCGGCCAAGGCAGTGCCCCAGGCGCCGCCGCCGATCACGCCGATGCGCGTCATATTGTCGTCCTGGGTTGTCGCTGCGCTCATGCTGAAGTCTCGCTCGTCGCTGAAGGGCGGCGCGCGGCTTTTGCGTCGCGCTGCGCGGTATAGTAGGTCGCTCCGAAAATGATCGCGGCGCCGATCCATGTCCAGAGGTCCGACAGCTCGCCGAATAGCACGAACGCGGCGGCGGCGGCGAGGGGCATGCGCAGGAAATCGAAAACGACGACGACTTTCGCCTCGGCCAGCTTGAGGGCATGAGCCAGGAAGAACTGCGCTAGGAACCCGACGATTCCGAGGGTGACGAGCCAAGGCACGGCGGCGGCCGGCACCGGACGCCAATCGAACAGCGCTGGGCCGAGGCCGACCAGAGCCATCAAGATCGTGGTGTAAAACATGATGATGGTGGGCGGGGCGCTTTGCGTCTGACGCCGGATCAGCACGACCGCCAGCGCGTAAAGCGCTGCTGATGTCAGCGCCGCGACAGCGGGCAGGCCGATCTCGGCGAAGCCCGGCCGCATGATCACCAGCACGCCGCTGAATCCGACGAGAAGCGCCGCGATGCGGCGCGGCCCGATATGCTCGCCGAGCAGCAGCGCGGCGAACACCATGGTCCATAGAGGGAGAGTGAATTGCAGCGCCATGGCGTCGCCGATCTGCATGTTGGCGATGGCCCAAAACCACACGATCATGCCGACGCCATTGAACAAGGCGCGCAGGACATGAAACTTCAGCGGGCCGGGCGCCAGCGCGGTCCAACCGGCGCGCCAGACTGCGCGCGTCGCCCACGGCAGCAACAGCAAAAAACCGATCGCATTGCGCAGGGTGACGATTTCGGCCGAGCCGAGCCAGGCCGAGAGGTAGCGCACGCAGATCGGCACGCCGACGAAGCACAGCGCCGAGACGAGGGCGAAGCCGGCGGCGCGCAGCGCGCGACGCTGGCGGTCTGCATCCTCGGTTGCGCCGGCTAAGCTCAAGCTTTGATGCCGGCGCCGACGGCGCGAGGCGCTGCGGGATCGAGCGGCCAGCGCGGCCGCGGCGCGAAATCGAGACCATCGGTCAAGCCGAGGCGGAGGCGTTCGACCCCGGCCCAAGCGATCATCGCGGCATTGTCGGTGCACAGCGCCAGCGGCGGCGCGACAAGCCGCGCGCCCTGCGCATCGGCGAGCGTCGTCAGGCGTGCGCGCAGGGTTTGGTTGGCGGCGACACCGCCGGCGATCACCAGATGGCGCGCGCCGGCCGGCGGGTTGGTGGCGAGGAACTGCTTAATCGCGTTGCCGGCGCGGTCGGCCATGACGTCGGCGACGGCGTCTTGAAAAGCGCCGGCGATGGCGGCGACGACGCTGCGCTTGGGCAGACCGCCTTCCAAATCCTCCGGCGACAGATGTTCGATGCAGAGACGCAATGCCGTTTTGAGGCCGGAGAAGGAGAAGTCGCAGCCTGGCCGACCGGTGAGCGGGCGTGGCAGCGGGAAGCGGCGTCGCTCGGCGGCGGAACTTTCGCCCGCCGCGCGTTCGATCTCCGGCCCGCCCGGATAGCCGAGGCCGAGCATTTTGGCCGCCTTGTCGAAGGCTTCGCCGACGGCGTCGTCGATCGTGGTGCCGAGCCGCTTATAGCGCCCGACGCCTTCGACGATCAGCAATTGGCAATGGCCGCCGGTGGCGAGCAGCAGCAGATAGGGGAAGGGCAGATCGTGAGAAAGCCGCGCCGTCAGCGCATGGCCTTCGAGATGATTGACGGCGATCAGCGGCTTCTTGTGGACCAGCGCGAGCGTTTTGGCCGTGGTGATGCCGACGATGACGCCGCCGATCAACCCCGGCCCGCCGGTGGCGGCGATGCCGTCGAGTTCGGCGAGCGAGATGTCCGCTTCGGCGAGCGCTTCGGCGACAAGCCGGTCAAGGTGGTCGAGATGGCTGCGCGCCGCGATTTCCGGCACGATGCCGCCATAGGGCGCGTGCTCGGCGGTCTGCGACAGCACGCGGCTCGATAGCACGGTACGGTCGTCGCGCACGATCGCGGCGGCGGTTTCGTCGCAGCTTGTTTCGATACCCAATATCAGCATGGCGCGGCACTTTACACGCTCGCGGCGGGACCCGCCACCGCACGCGTTCCGGCCGGGAAAGGCCGGGTTGCTTGGCGCGCGGGAAGCGACTAAACCCAAGGCATGAGTTCGTCCGACTCCCCTGCTTTCGTCCTCGCCACGCGCGGCAGCCCCTTGGCGCTCGCCCAGGCCAATCTCGTGCGCAGCTTGTTGATGGCGCGCGATCCCGCGATGGCTGTCGCCATCGAAGCGTTGCGCACCACGGGCGACAAATTCCTCGACCGTCCGCTCGCCGACATCGGCGGCAAAGGCCTCTTCACCAAGGAACTCGACGAGGCGCTGCTGGCCAAGCGCGCCCATTTCGCCGTCCATTCGATGAAAGACTTGCCGACCCATTTGCCGGATGGGCTCGTCCTTGCCGTCATGTTGGAACGCGAAGATCCGCGCGATGTGTGGATCGGCCGTGGCGGCGCGGCGCTCGCCGATTTGCCGGTCGGCAGCCTGATCGGCACCGCGTCCTTGCGGCGCGGCGCGCAGATTTTACGCGCGCGGCCCGACCTGCGCACCGGCATTTTTCGCGGCAATGTGCAGACGCGGCTCAATAAGCTCGCCGCCGGCGAGGCCGACGCCACTTTGCTGGCGCTCTCTGGCCTCAAGCGGCTCGGCATGACGGTCGGCGACGGCGCCCTTGCCGGCGCGCGCGTCATGGCGATGGACGAGATGCTGCCGGCGCCGGGCCAAGGCGCCATCGGCATCGTCTGCCGTGCCGACGACGATCAGGCGCGCGCCTTGCTGGCGCCGCTCGATCATGCCGCGACGACGGTGACGGTGACGGCGGAACGCGCCGCGCTTCACGCGCTCGATGGTTCCTGCCGCACGCCCATCGCTGCGTTCGCCGAGACGGACGGCCAAGTCCTCTCGTTGCGCGTGGCGATCTTCTCGCTCGATGGACGCAAATATTTCCATACCGCGCGCAGCGGTATGACGCGTGACGCCCAGCCTATGGGGCTTGATGCCGGCAGCGAATTGCGCCGCACTGCCGGGCCCGGCTTTTTTGCGGAGTTGATGCGATGAAAATTCTCGTCACGCGTCCGCGCGCCGACGCTGAGGATTTGGCCAAGCTGCTGCAAGCGCGCGGGCATGAAGTCTTGCTCGAGCCGCTGCTCGACATCGCGATGCTGTCCGGCGAGCCGGTTGTCGCCGATGGCGTGCAGGCTTTGCTCTTTACCAGCGCCAACGGGGTGCGGGCGCTTCTCGCACGCAATGGCGGCGACATATCGGCGCTGCGCAATTTGCCGGTCTATACAGTGGGCGACGCCACGGCGCGCGCCGCCAAGGAGGCCGGCTTCGGCGATGTCCATTCGGCCTCAGGGGACGTCCAAAGTCTCGCAGCGCTGGTGGCAATGCGGGTGCGTCCCGCTGTCGGCCCGCTGTTGCATGTCGCTGGTTCCGACGTGGCGGGCGATCTCGCCGGGTTGCTCGACGCGCAAGGCTTCGCGCTGACGCGCGCCGTGCTCTACGAGGCGAAAACCGCTGAAGCTCTGACGGTCGAGAACTCCGACGCTCTCAAGCGCGGCGAGGTGCAGGCGGCGCTCTTTTTCTCGCCGCGCACGGCAACCGCCTTTGCCGCCCTCGCCGGCGATATCGCGCCGGCGCTCGGCCGCACCACAGCGATTTGCTTGAGCGCCGCAGTCGCCGACGCGGTCGACGATCTGCCTGGTGCGGCAAGCTGGCGCGACATTCTGACGGCTGCCGAGCCGACGCAGGACGCGCTGCTCTCGGCGCTCGATCGTTTCGTCGAACGCGAAACGCGGCCGAAGGGCGCCAGCGTACCGCTGTCGGACGCCGCCGCTGCGCCGACAACGGATGAGACATCGCCGTTGCCGCCGCCGATTTTTTCGCATGGCCATGGCGCGTCGCCGACCCAGGCAGAGATGGCGGATCGCCCCTCCTGGCGCAGCCGCCTGGCGCTGGCCGTCGTCGCTGTTTTGCTGATTGGCGGCGTCGCCGCCTATCTCGTGAAGCCGGCGGCGGTCCGGCAGATCCTCGCCTTCGATTGGCTGCCGTCGTGGCAGTCGGTCACGGCCAGCAAGCCGGGCTTGATCGAACAGTCTGCGCCGCAAGAATCTCCGGCGGCGCAAACATCCGCTAGCGAAACCTCATTGCCGGCGGCGGACGATAGCGCAGCCACCATCGACGCGCTGCGCCGCGAATTGGCTTTGACGACGGCGCGATTGCGCGAGTCGGAGCGCGAGCCCATCGTCACGCAGGCTTATGAAGCGCCTATTGCGGAGCCTTCGCCGGAGGTTTTGTCGCGCTTCGAAGATCTCGAAGCGCGCCTCGGCCGCTTGGCCGATCGCCCCGTGGTGGCGCCCGATACCTTCCGCTACGCCACGGATGCCGTCGCTGCGCGGTTGACTCGACTCGACGAAACCCTGAGCGCGCTGACGCAAAAGCTGGAGACCCAAACGGCGGCCCAAGAAGCGGAACGCGCTCGCGCCGCCCGTGTCGAAGGCATGGCCTTCGCCGCCCTGGCCTTGCGCGAATCGCTCGATGCCGGCACGCCTTTCGCGAACGCCACCGCCGGTCTGCGCCCTTTGGCACAAGAATTGGGTCTTGCGATGGAGGCCGATCTGCTGGCGCCGGCCGCAGCGAAGGGTTTGGTCGGGCTGGATGCGTTGCGCAGCCGTTTGACGGCCTTGGCCGCCGAAGTGATGCGCGCCGAAGCGGGCGCGCCTGACACCGGCCTGTTCGCGCGGCTGTGGCGCAGCTTGTCGTCGGCTGTCGTGGTGCGACGCGTCGCCGACGATGCCGCCATCCTCAATGCCGGTGATCCGGCTGACCGCTTGTTGTCGCGCGCCGAGCGTCGCCTCGCCGCCGGCGATGTCGCCGAAGCCATCGGTCCCGTCGAATTGCTGGCCACGCGCGACTCGCTCACGGCGGGCACGCGTCAGGCGCTGCAGGATTGGCTTGCCGATGCGCGCGCGCGCCGCGCTGCCGAACGTTTGGCGGGCGCATTGCTGCAGAGCGGTCTCGCCGCGCGTTCGACATCGACAGGAGCGGCGCGATGATCCGCTTCGTCGCCTATATCGCGGTACTCGCCGTCGCCATCACGGTGGCCGGCTGGTTCGCCTTGCGTCCGGGCGTCGTCGTTCTCGAATGGCTCGGCTGGCATGTCGAAGCGCCGGTCGGGCTCGTCGTCGCTGCGGCGCTGCTCATCTTCGCCCTGCTCTTGCTGTTATGGCGGTTATGGCGCGGCATCTTCGGCGCGCCGCGCCGTATGCGCGATTGGCGACAGAATCGCCGCCGTGTCGCCGGCCATGCGGAATTGACGCGCGGCATGATCGCCGTCGCTGCGGGAGACGCGACCACCGCGCGGCTCGCCGCTGAGCGCGCCCGCAGCCTCGCGGCGCCCGAAGATGCCGCCTTGTCGCTTCTCTTGTCGGCGCAGGCGGCGCAACTGACTGGCGACGAGGCCGAGGCGGCGCGCTGTTACGCCGCGATGCTGGAACGGCCGGAGATCGAATTCGTCGGCTTGCGCGGCTTGCTCGCCCAGGCGCAACGCGCCGGCGAAAAGACGAAGGCGCTAGAGCTTGCGCGCCGCGCTGCCGCGCTTAAACCCGATGCGCCCTGGTTGATCGGCAGCATGTTCGAGCTGTCGTTGCGCGCCGGCGATTGGCGTGCCGCCGAGGACGCGGTGACGCGCGGCGAGCGCCGCCGCTTGCTGACGTCGGCCCAATCTCAGCGCCAGTCGGCTTTGCTTGCCTATCTGCAAAGCGTCGATGCGGCGCGCGGCGGCGACGGCCAAAGCGCCCTGCGCCAAGCGCGTAAAGCGCACCGCCTGCTGCCGGACTCGGCGCCGCTCGCCGTCCATCTGACGAAATTCTTGATCGCCGACGGCGCCCGCCGCGAGGCGGTGAAAACCATCGAGACGACCTGGCCGTTGGCGCCGAACGCCGAACTGGCCGCGCTCTATCTCGATGCGCGTTATGAGGCCGATCCTTTGAAGGCCTTTGGCCGCATGGAGCGATTGGTCAAGCTGGCGCCGGACCATGTCGAAAGCCGTTTAGCGCTGGCGCGCGCGGCGATGGCGGCGAAGCTCTGGGGCACCGCGCGCGGCCAACTTGTCGCCGCGAACTTGCCGGAGAATGATCCGCCGGCGCGCGCTTGGCGCTTGCTCGCCGAATTGGAGCAGGTCGAGCATCGTGACGAGAGCGCCGCGCGCCGCGCGCTCGACCATGCGTCGAGCGCTAGGCCCGACGAAGCCTGGACCTGCCGCGCCTGCAATGCGCGCACGGCGGACTGGTCGCCGATCTGCGGATCGTGCGACGGCTTCGACACATTGGATTGGGCGAGCCCGACGCCGGTCAGCGCGCTAGCGCCGGCGGCCATGCGAACCGCCGCGCCGCTGACGTTGCGCGACGAAGCGCCGTCAGCTTCGTCGTAACCGCGCTTTCGGCGAAAGCTTAAACGAACGGCGGGCCGACGATCCAGCCGACCATCGAGCGGCGCACGCCTTTGGTCACCGGCGTCACGCGATGCATGATGAAGGACGGGAAAATGACGACGGACCCGCGCGCGCGGATGCCTTCGATCTTCGCGACCTTGTTTTCCTCGCCCGGGTCCTTCAACTCCAAATCGCCGCCTTCGTAGTCGTTCCCGTCGGTGAGCTGCATGGTGAAGGACAGCTTGCGCGTCAGGCCCTTGTTGGCGCCGTCTTTGTAAGGGTGCGGATGCTGATCGACATGCCAGTGGTAATATTGGCCCGGGTTATAGACGCCGTATTGCACCGGTTCGACTGCCGACAGCTTGAAGTTCCAGTACTTCGTGTTGGCGGCATTGATGAACTGCAGGATGTAATCGTAGAGCCAGCCATAGGCGGGTTCTTGCGGGAAGAAGGTCAGTTCGGTGCTGCGGATCGAAGTGTCTTCGCGCTCGCCTTCGAACATGCCGACGGTGCCGGTCGCTTTGTGCGGCAGCTTCTCGCCTTCGGCGATCACAGTGTCGCAGAACTCGGCCGGGAAAACGGACTTCTGATAGACGTAAAACGGGCGAATGTTCATGGCGGCGACGGAGGCTCGATAGGGATGGAACGGCGGCGCGCGCTCTGCGCGTTCATCCGACCCTAACGCAGGGGGCGGCTCTCGGGCAAGCCGCCAGAATGGACTCAAGTAAAAATCATCCTTTTTTATCAAAGGCTTGATTTAGATCAAGGAAACCATCGGGGTTCGCGCCGGCGTGTTTGAGCGGTTGCGGCTGCAAGGTTTCCAGATGGCGGCGGCTATGCTACAAACCGCCCCCTTCGAGGCGTTTGTCTCGCGCGCGGTCCGCGACTTGCGGCCTGCCAGGGTTTGCCGGCTTAGCTCAGGGGTAGAGCAACTGATTCGTAATCAGTAGGTCCGCGGTTCAATTCCGCGAGCCGGCACCATTTTCCCTCAATCTACAAGCTTGAACTTTACTTCCCAACGACGCGCGTTGCCTAAGCCCGCGTCGAGCCGTTCAGGGCGCCACTTCAATCAGCGGCGCGTCACCTGTCAGCGTCTCAGCGCGCGGCGTGGCTGGCGGCACCTCAATATAGCTGGGGCGCTCGGCGCTCACATCGGGAAACGGCGTTTCAGCGCTTTGCGTTGCGACCGCCCCAGGCGTTGCGGCGAACTGCTGCAGGCCGATGGCGGCACCGACGAACAGAAGGGCGATGGCCGACAAGCTGACCCACATCAAGCGACGTGATTTTGCCGACCTTTCTTCGACATAGCGATGGAGGCCGGCAGCGGCAGCCCGCGCGCGCGCTTTGTCGGACACCTGGATCGTCGTCCAAGGCGAGGGCAAGGATGAGGCGGTCGCGAGGGGCACGCTTTGCGGCGGCGGGGGCGCGACAGATATCCTGTCAGCTTCGCTCATAATCGCTTCATCATGATGAACGGTCGACGCATCGGTGGGCGCGGCTACCGTGGATGGCAGGAACAAGAAGTCGCGCTGGATTGGCGCCAGGCCGGCATGCGGCTGCGTCAGCGCCTCTTCTCGCGCTTCTGGCGCTTGATCTATGCGCGCCTCTGGCGCGATGGCCGCATCGTCATCGAAGGTCCAGCGGTCGCGCAGATCGGGTTTAAGGGAGGCGAGGCGGCGGGTCATGGCTTGTTATTCGCGCTCTCGGCGCTGCGCCGCCAGAACTCGGCCATGCGCTCGTCGCGCGGCACGCCGCGTCCCGTGGCGTACATATCGGCGAGACGCAGGCGCGCCGGGCCGTAACCCGCCGCCGCCGCCTTGGAATACCAGGCGAGCGCATCGGCCGGGTTCGGCGCGACGCCGCGCCCGCTGTCGTAAATCATGCCGAGATTGGTCTGGGCCGGCGGATAGTTCTGTTCGGCGGCCTTGCGGTACCACGCAATCGCCGTTTCATCGCTGCGCGCCACGCCGCGTCCGCTGGCATACATGAAGCCGAGATTGTTCTGCGCGGCGGCGGAGCCCTGCTCGCCGGCGGCCTGGTACCAGCGCGCCGCTTCGGCGTCGTTCTTCGCCACGCCTTGGCCGTTGGCCAGGCGATAGCCGAGATTGAACGCGCCCTCGGCGCTGCCGAGTTCGGCAGCGGCGCGGTAAAGCCGCGCCGCTTCAACGTCGTCGCGCGCCGCTGCTGCCAACCGCAAATGCTCGTCGGCGGTTGGCGGCGCGGCGGGTGCGGCCGGCAACGGGGCGACAGGGGCCGTCGCGGCAGGCGCCGGCATCGGGGTCGGAGCAGGCGTTGGCGCCGGCTTTGCCTCAGATATGGCTTGTGGCGCCGCTTGTGGCGCGACTGACGGCGGAAGCGCGGCTGTTTGCGGCGGCCTATCGGGCGCTCGGGCGCTCGTGGGCGGTTCGGCGGTTGCTATCGGGGCGCTGGGCGATCGCGCCGCCCGACCATCCTCGCGCTGCAGCTTGTCGCGCAGGGCGACGACCTTCGGCACCGCGTCGGCGATGCCTTCATCGGCGGCGCGGCCATACCAAGACAGCGCGATAGCCTCGTTGCGCACGACGCCGTCGCCGCGTTCGTAGCGCCCGGCGAGGCGGTACATGGCATTGGCGTCGCCGCCGAGCGCGGCCTCCTCGTCGGCGAGGCGCGGAGTTGCCAGTGGCGCGCCGTAACCGGGGATCAATGCTGTCGGCGCGTTGGCGGCGGGGGCCGCGTCAGGCTGGCTGTCGTATAACGGCATCACGGTGCCGCGCGTGACGTCGTCGACCTCGCCCTGAGTCACGGTGCCGAGGATGCGGCTGCCGTCTTGCGCCTTGACGGCGCAGGCCCAGCACAAGGCAAAGCCGGCTGCGACCGCCAGCAAAGCGGCGCGCAACGCGCTGGGCGCCCAAACGGGGGCGCGACTGACCGATAGGAATGACATGCAGTCCTGTCCCCCGTGTGATGTTGCATGAGCGTTGTCCGCCATCTTCATGGCGAATCGCCTCACGCGGGTGACTCAAAACCGTGACAGAAACGCGCGTGTTTTGTGAGGCTGATGGATGTGTCACGCCGCTAATGCCTTATCCACTTGAAAAGCTTAGCTCCTGCTTTTCTTTTATGGGGTTTTTCCGTTACCTTTGATGGGATCAGGACAGGTAAAAAATCATAATGAGCGGGAAGGCGGCCAATGAGCGGCAACGGGCGGAGCATTCTTGAGGGTTTCGGCGGCGGTATCGGCGGCGACGACGACAGCGTCTCGGCGGGGTTTACCGCCGCGCGCCGGCATATTTCCGATGAGGAAACCCTAACGCTGACCAGCGTCGGCGTCGATATCGGCTCTTCGACCTCGCATCTCGTCTTTTCGCGCCTGGAACTCGAACATCAGGGCAGCCGCTACGTCATCACCAAGCGCGAGGTGCTGGCCGAATCGGAAATCCTGCTGACTCCCTATATCGACGAGACGACGATCGATTCCGACGCGCTCGGCCGCTTCATCGACGCGCAATACGACAAGGCGGGGCTGACGCGCGAAGACGTCGATACCGGCGCGTTGATCCTCACCGGCGTCGCCGTGCGCCGCCAGAACGCCCGCGCCATCGCCGATCTGTTCGCGCGCGAAGCCGGCCGTTTCGTCGCCGTCAGCGCCGGCGACGCGCTGGAGACCACCATGGCGGCGCACGGCTCGGGCGCCGCCGGCCGTTCCGACGAAGGCCGCGGCACCGCCATGAACATCGACATCGGCGGCGGCACCAGCAAGGTCGCGATTTGCGAAGGCGGCAAGGTCAAAGAGGTCACCGCCATCGACGTCGGCGCCCGCCTCATCGCCATGGATGCCGAGGGCCGCGTCACGCGCATCGAAGAGGCCGGGCGCTACTACGCCAAACTCGAAGGCATCGATTTGGTGCTCGGCCGGCAGATGACGGACGGCGAACTCGATGGCATCGTCGGGCGCATGGCCGATCAATTGTTCGATCTGGTGCAGCTCAAGCCGCTCGCGGCGGATAGGACGCATCTGCTGCGCCTGCCCGAGCTGAGCTATCAGGGCAAGATCGATATCGTCACCTTCTCGGGCGGCGTGTCGGAATTCATCTATGCCCGCGAGCCGCGCAATTTCGGCGATCTCGGCCCGCGCGTCGCGAAAGCGATCCGTCAGCGCGTCGAGACGCTGAACATCCCCATCGAAGTGCCGACCAACGGCATCCGCGCCACCGTGATCGGAGCGTCGCAATACACCATTCAGGTGAGCGGCAGCACGATCTTCATCGCACCGGGTCATGCGGTGCCGGTACGCAATTTGCCGGTGATCGTGCCGGACTTCGATCTCTCGGCGGACGTTCTCGATCCGCCAGCGGTCGCCGCCGGCGTGCGCAAGGCGTTGGTGCGGCTCGGTCTCGAAGAGTCGGAAACGCCGGTCGCCGTCGCCTTCCATTGGAAAGGCTCGGCGAGCTTCGCGCGGCTCGACGGCTTCTGCAAAGGCGTCGCGTTGGCGCTGAAATCGATCACAGATCAAGGCCATCCCATCGTCATGGTCAACGACGGCGACATCGGCGGCCTCTTGGGGTTGCACCTCAAGGAAGAGATGAAAATCGCCGCGCCGGTCGTTTCGATCGACGGCATTACGCTCGAGGAATTCGACTATATCGACATCGGCGCGCTCATCCCGTCGTCGGGCGCCGTGCCGGTCGTCATCAAGTCGCTGGTCTTTCCCGCCGAGCAGAAAAAGAAAAACGGCTGAGGGGTCGCCTCAGCCGTTTCGTCTCAGTTCATTAAGGGCGATCTTCAGCCCTTTGTCGCCGACCAGCCGTTGCCGGTGATGCTGTTGCCCGACACCTTGCCGCTCAAGGTGCGGCGGTTGCTGCCGTCAACCAACTCGAAGGTGAAGGTCTCGCCAGCCAAGCGCCCGTTTTCGACCTTCGCCGATTTGCCGGTCGCGGTCGCCACGCCGCTCACCTCTTGGTACTTCTGGCTAAGATCGAGCTTGTAGCTGTCGTTGCCGATCTTCGCGGTCCAGGCGCCGTCGACTTTGGCCGGCACGATCCAGAAATAGACTTGGTCGCTGCCGAGATCCTTCTGCTGGTCGGGCTTCCAATCGCCCATGTCGAAGTCGTGGCTGACGACGCGCGTGCCCGGCTTCATGTCGTTGAGAATGGTCGGGCGCAAGCGCACGTTCACGCTGGGCAGGAGATACATGGTCAGCACGGTGGCATCGCTGAACTTCGTCTGGAACAGGTCCTGCTGGAAGAACTTCACCTTGTCGGTGACGCCGGCGGCCTTGGCGTTTTCGTGGCTTTCCTTGATGCGCTGCGGATTGATGTCGACGCCCATGGCGGTGGCGCCGAGCTTGGCGGCGGAGACGACGATACGGCCGTCGCCCGAGCCGAGATCGATGACGTAATCCTTCGCCGTCACGTTGGCGATCTTCAGCATCTCGTCGACGGTGGTTTGCGACGTCGGCACATAGGGCACGTCGAGCCGGACCTCTTGCGCGAAGGCGGGGCTCGCCAAAGCGATGGCGCTGGCGGCGAGCGCGCTGCGCAGCAGGGGGTGGCGGGCGAGGCGGGTCATCGGTTCTCCTCCATCAAAATCGGGAAAGGGCAAGATCGGTAAGGGGGCGAAAGGCGGGTTTGATGCCGGGGGCGGATGCGATGAGGCCGTGCGGGGAGCTCATGCGCCAGTTCTTTTGAAAAATTGCCTGCAGGGGCGAAATACTGCCAAGCCCTCGGCGGGGGCGCAAGACGGCCTGCCGACGACCATATCACGAATCGGTGAAACGTAGCGTCAGGCGGGCGTTCCATCTTGTGCGTCGCCGCGCGCGGCGGCGGCGGGCTACATGGTGGCGGCGGTGTCGTCGAGATAGAGCCGCGTCAGCTCTGTGGTGAGATGCTCGTAAGCGTCATCGACCGAATCGGTGCGGTAAAACAGATCGAGGTCGCGCCGGCTGATCGTGCCGTATTTGACCAAGGCGTTGAAGTCGATCACGTCGCGCCAAAATTCGGTGCCGAACAGCACGATCGGCATCTTCTTCTTGATCTTCAGCGTTTGGATCAGCGTCAGGATTTCGGTCAGCTCGTCGAAGGTGCCGAAGCCGCCCGGCATGGCGATCATCGCCTTGGCGAGATAGGCGAACCAGAACTTGCGCATGAAAAAGTAATGGAAGTCGACGTTCAAGCTGTGGGTGATGAAGGGGTTGGCGTGCTGCTCGAACGGCAGTTGGATGTTGAGGCCGATGTTCATGCCTTTGGCGTCCGACGCGCCGCGGTTCGCCGCCTCCATGATGCCCGGCCCGCCGCCCGAACAGACGACGAAGCGTCGGCCCTTGCCTTTCGAGGCCAGCGACTTCGACCATAGCGTCATGCGGCGCGCTAGTTCGCGCGTGTCTTCGTAATAGCGCGACATCGCCATGGCGAGTTCGGCGCGCTCCAGCCGCTCGGCTTGCGTCTCGGCGTCTTCATTGCTGTCGAGCCCGGCGCGCGCCGCCGCCAACGCCGCTTCGGCCTGCTCGCGCGAGAGGATGCGCGCCGAGCCGAAGAACACGACGGTGTCCTTGATGTCCTGGTCGCGAAAGCGTTTCTCGGGTTCGAGATATTCCGCGAGGATGCGCAACGTGCGCGCCTCTTGGCTGCCCATGAACTCGGGGTTGTTATAGGCGGGCCCGGACGGAGTGGCCGACTTGCGCGGCTTCTGGTCGGGGGAACCTTCCATCGGCTTGGGCGTGAAGGAATCGGCCGGCTTGTCGGCATGGTCGGTCATCGGGACACTCGCAGGGGGAACAGGAACTCGGAGAATAGCGCGAATCGAGGCTTTCGGACGACTTGACCCCTCATACATATGAACATATGTTTATATGTATGTTATGTCCCAATTGCTATGCAGACAGCCACATCCTTCAATTGGCCGAGATTTTCCGGTTGATGGGCGATCCGACGCGTCTGAAGGTCCTGGTCGCTTGCCTTGGCAAGCCGCGCGCCGTCGGCGACATCGCGGTCGATGTCGGGGCGTCGCCGTCCCTCGTCAGCCATCATCTGCGCCTCCTGCGCGCCGCGCGCATCCTCCGCAAAACGCGTCAGGGCAAGCAGGCGTTCTACTCGCCGGCCGACGAGCATATCAGTTACATGTTGGTCGACATGCTCGATCACGTCAGCGAGCCGACCGACGACCATGCCGACGCCGAAGTCGAGGGCTGAGCATGGCTCAGGATTGCTGCGACCATAACGCCGCCAAAACGCCGCTTCCGGTCGTCGATGATTGTTGTGCGCACGACCACGCCCAGGCGCATGACGCCGCGGCCCCGCCGTCGCCTAGCCGACTGCAGCGCCTGCTGCACGCCAAGGACGACTGCTGCCCGGTCGAGACTGTCGCGCCGGCTGATAGCGGCTATCGCCGCGTGCTGTGGATTGCTTTGATCGTCAACGCCGGCATGTTCGTCGTCGAAGGCTTGGCCGGCGTCAATGCCCAATCTGTCTCGCTGCTGGCCGACGCGATGGATTTTCTCGGCGACGCGGCCAACTATGGCATCAGTCTTTTCGTGCTTGGACTAGCTGTTGCTTGGCGCTCTCGTGCGGCTTTTGTCAAAGGGCTCAGCATGGGTATTTTCGGCCTCTGGGTGATCGGCCAAGCAATCTATAATATCGTGTTTGCGGCAGTCCCCGATGCTTTCGTGATGAGCGTCATCGGCGTCCTCGCCTTTACGGCCAACGTAGGCGTCGCTTTACTGCTCTACAAATATCGCACAGGCGACGCCAACATGCGTTCGGTTTGGCTCTGTTCACGCAATGATGCCATCGGCAATCTCGCCGTGCTGCTTGCCGCCAGCGGCGTCTTCGCCACCGCCACGGCCTGGCCCGATCTTGCCGTTGCGGCAATCATGGCCTTTCTGGCGCTGCAAGCCTCGGTCAGCATCATTCGCCAATCTCTCGGCGAATTGAAACTCGCGCGGTTGCATCGCGTGGAACTAGCGACTAAAGCAGGAGTATGACAGCTCCCCCGTCCGCCCCTACGCCAACGTCGCCGCGCAAACGCTTTATCATCGTCGGTCTCGCTGCTGCCCTCGCGGCGTTGATCGCCGCCGCCGTCGTTCTCTGGTTGCAGCCGCGCCCCGCCGCCGTCGTGACGCAAGGCGGCGCGCCGCTCGCTCCCGGCCTGGTGCGCCTGCCGCCGGGCAGCGAACTCGGCGGGCCCTTCCAGCTTATCGACCATAATGGCCAGTCCGTCACCGACGCGGTCTATGCCGGCAAGTTCTTGTTGATCTTCTTCGGCTTCACCCATTGCCCCGACGTCTGCCCGACCGAACTGTCGGCCATGGCGACGGCGCTCGACGACCTCGGCCCTCTTGCCGAGCGGGTGCAGCCTCTACTTGTCAGCATCGACCCGGCGCGCGACAAGCCGGCGGCGCTGAAGGAATATGTCGTCGCTTTTCATCCGCGCATCGTTGGCCTGACCGGCAGCGACGAACAGATCGCCGCCGTGGCCAAAGCCTACCGCGTCTATTACGGCAAGGGACCGGTCGATGCCGAAGGCAATTACGCCATGGACCATTCGGCCTTCGTCTATCTCATGGGGCCGGACGGCAAGTTGCGCAGCGTGTTTCGTGCCGGTGCATCGCCTGAGATCATGGCCGCCGAGATGCAAAAGCAGATAGCGCGGTAATCGTGGCGATGCGCCGTTCGCTCTGGGGCATGCTGGCGTTCTGCGCGGTCATCGCCGCCATCGCCGCAGCCCTTCTCCTGTGGCAACCCGGCGCCGATGCGCCCGCGCGCAGCGCCAATGCTTATGACAGTCGTCAAGTCGCGCGCGGCGAAATCGTCTATCGCGAAAACTGCGCGATCTGCCATGGCGTCAATCTCGAAGGCCAGCCCAATTGGCGCGTGCGCAAGCCGGATGGCCGCTTGCCGGCGCCGCCGCACGACGCGACAGGCCACACTTGGCATCATCCCGACACGCAACTGTTCGCGCTGACCAAACAGGGCGTTGTGCCGCCTCTGGCCCCCGAGGGTTACGAGAGCGACATGCCGGGCTTTGCCGCGAGCTTGAGCGACGACGAGATCTGGGCCGTGCTGGCCTATATCAAGAGCCGCTGGCCGGCGGAGATTCGCGCCCGGCAAGAGGGGCTTGATCGCTGAGCCGGCTCAGCCGCCGAGCTTATTATCTGCAGAGACGGCGGAATCCCGGGCGCGCATGGTGCAAGGATTCGAAGCCGCTCCTGGTGATGCGTACGAGCTCGCCGGTCTGCACGCCCGCCTTGCCGTCGCGCGTCATCACCGAAGGCTGCACCACCATCGTCATGTTCTCGCGAAAGGCGAAGTCGGGCACCGGGCCCGACGGACGCTCGTAGGTGCCGATGATCGGCGGCAGATAGCCGCCGACATAGCCATGCACCAGATCGTCGCAGATGGCGAAACCGGTTTTGTCGAGGCATTTGGCCGCCTCGAGCACGTCGGTCGCCGTGGCGCCGGGGCGCAGGACCTTCGTCACTTCATCGAACATCTCTTCGGCCGCTGCATAAAGGTCGCGGTAAAGCGGCGTCGGGTCGGCTTCGACCGCGAAGGTCCGCAGCACTTGTCCCGGATAGGCCCAGAAGGACGCGGCGATCTCGGTGAAGATCACGTCGCCGGCCTTGACCACGCGGTTGCGCGGCAGTTGCGACGGCACGCAGCAGTCGGGATCGGCCATCGAGGTGAGGCCGAGAAAATGAATCTGCGTCAAGCCGCCCCACGGCAGATAGCCGCGCTCGATCAGCGCCTGCAATTCATGCTCGTTCATGGCGGGCCGCAGATTGTCGGCGAGGCTTTCGAGACCGAGATCGGTCAACGCGCAGCCGATGCGCAGCCAGTCGATCTCCTCGTCGGATTTGATCTGGCGGATTTTGGCATAGGCGCGGGTGAGGTCGACGGGCGTGATGCCGGCCTTGGCCAAGCGCTCGATGAAGGCGACGCCGCAATTGCCGACGATGCCGACTTTCTTGGCGCCACGCTTGGCGAGAATCTCCATCGCCACCGCCGTCGAGCCCTCGGCGCGCCAGATCACCTCGCAATCGGGCGCCAACACTTGCGCTTGCGGCACATGGTTGGGGTAGGGCACCAGCAGGATATCGCGCTCGCTCGGCGTGAAAACGGCGAGATTGCTGTTGGTGTTGGCCGGCCAGCCGGTGAGCCATTGCAGCGCCGAGCCGCGCTTGTCGCCGCCCATCAACAGCGCGTGGTCGGCGCCGGCGTCGGCCATGGCCTCGGTCAATGCCTGGCGCCGCCGCTGCAATTCGGCGGCGGAAAAGCGCGGCGCTTCGGCGGTGAGCAGCGGCACAAGATGATCGGCGATGCGCGGCGGCGGCGCGCCGAGGCGGGGCTGTAGCGTCATGCATGTCTCCCTGAAGTCTCTTTTTATTGAGAGAGACTGTAGCGGAAGGCGCGCATGAAAAAAGCCGGAAGCTTGCGCTTCCGGCTTTTCCGTTTCGATCGGCGAAGCGTTACTCGCCCAAACTACTCACGGCGCTGGCCGAACAACTGCATCAGCAGCATGAAGAGATTGATGAAGTCGAGGTACAGGCGCAGCGCGCCCATGATCGCCTTCTTCTTGTAAATCTCGCCGTCGTCGCCTTCGGCGTACATCTCCTTGATCTGCTGGGTGTCATAGGCGGTGAGGCCGACGAAGACCAGCACGCCGATCACGCTGACGGCGAACTGCAACGCGGTCGAGCCGATGAAGATGTTCACGACCGACGCGATCACCACGCCGATCAGGCCCATCATCAGGAACGAGCCGAAGCGCGAGAGGTCGCGCTTGGTCGTGTAGCCGTAGAGGCTCATGGCGGCGAAGGTGCCGGCCGTGATGAAGAACACGCGGGCGATGCTCTCGCCGGTATAGATGGCGAAGACGGTGGCGAGCGACAGGCCCATCAGCGCCGAAAACACCCAGAACAGCGCCTGGGCGGTCGAGGCCTTCATGTGCTGGATGCGCATGCCGAAGAAGATCGCGAAGCCGATCGGCGCCAGCATCACCACCCACATCAGCGGGGTGCCGAAGATGGCGTTGAACAGGGCCGGGGTTGCGGCGGTGACATAGGCGACGATGCCGGTCAGGGCGACGCCGGACGCCATGTAATTGTAAACTTGCAGCATGTACTGGCGCAGGCCGACGTCGATGTCGGCGGCATGGGCCTCAGCGCGAGTCATATAGCGCTTGTCGGGGGCAGGAGTGGTCATCTCAATCCCTCGTAAACTATCGGGTTAACGCAAAGAGGCGTTCGCTCTACGCATAATATGCGCATAGCGGGGCGGTTTTTCAACGGAAACCGGACCGAGCCGGGTGCGGGCGGCTTGCGATAAGGGACTGATTCGGCAGTAAAATACTCGCTCGCGACCTGACAATGCTGTGAACGGCCAGATATTGCGGCGCGATCGGCCGCTACCCGCTAGATCGAGTCCTAGCGCGCCCGCAGAATGGGCGAGGCTTTCTGCCCCAAGGCTCGCCAGGTGCCGACGAAACCGAATGCCATCACC
The DNA here is from genome assembly GCA_964628235.1 of uncultured Rhizobium sp. Lineage (GTDB taxonomy): Bacteria > Pseudomonadota > Alphaproteobacteria > SMXQ01 > SMXQ01 > CAMAVH01. The sequence goes on from CAZVLU010000017.1 coordinate 24,924, forward strand.
GCCAGGGTGCAGACGACTGCGGTGCCGACCAGCGTGCCGGGCAGGAAGACCCATTCAGCCCGCATGACCTTCGTGACGATCAGCCAGCCGGCCAGCGTGCCGAGCGCGCCGGCGATGACGCTGGCGGCGAGGCCGATGGCGGCATATTCGATGACATAGGCCCCGAGCAGGTTCCTGCGCGTCGCGCCGAGCACTTTCAGCACGACGGCGTCGTAGATGCGCGCGCGTCGTCCGGCGGCGATGGCGCCGGCCAGCACCAGCACGCCGGCGATCAACGCCAGGCTGGCCAGCGCTCGGGCCGCGTCGGCGATGCGGCCGAAGGCGGCCGACGCCGTCTCCAGCGCTTCCTTGACGCGGATCGCCGTGACGTTGGCGAAGCGCGACAGCACCGCCTCGCGCAGCGCGTCCTCGGCTTCGGGCGCGGCGCTGACGGTCGCCAGATGGGTCTGCGGCGCGCCTTCGAGGGTGCCCGGCGCGAACACCACGGCGAAGTTGAGATTGAGCGTCTGGTAATTGACCTCGCGCAGGTTGGCGATGGTCGCGGTGATGTTGCGTCCCAAGATGTCGAAGGTGAGCGTGTCGCCGACGCCGATGCCCATGCCGGCGGCGATGCGCGCATCGAACGAGATGATCGGCGGACCTTGGTAATCGGCGGCCCACCATTGGCCGGCGACGACTTTCGTGCCTTCTGGCAGCCGCGCGCTGTAAGTGAGGCCGCGATCCGACCGCACCGCCCAGCGCACCTCCTCGGCGACATTCTCCTCGTTCGGCTCGACGCCGTTGATGCCGACGATGCGCGCGCGCAACGAGGGCATGCGGCGGCTCGATTCGACGCCGGGGATGGCGGCGACGATCCTGTCGAATTCCTCGGCCTGCTGCGACTGGATATCGACGAAGAAGTAGGACGGCGCTTGCTCCGGCAAGCGCTCGTTGATCTGCGCGTTGAGATTGCCCTCGATCTGCATGAGCGTGACGAACACGGTGAGGCCGATGCCGAAGGACAAGAGGATGATGCCGGCGGGCGAGCCGGGCCGATGCAGGTTGGCGAGCGCGAAATTGAGCAGCGGCAGGCGGGTCGATGCGCCGGTCAGGCGATGGCCGAGGCCGCGCGAGGCGCGCGTGACGACGATGGCGAGGCCGCGAAACACTAGGAGCGTCGTCACCGTGCCGACGATGAACCAGAGCGCGAAGTTCTTTTGGCTCGCGGTGAGATAGGCCAGCGCGGCGAGCGCCAGGGCGGCGACAGCCGTGGCGGCGATCAGGCTGGCGCGCGGCCACACCCGGTCGGGGCTGACGAGATCGCGGAACAGATGCGCCGCCGGCACTTCGCGGGCGCGCGCCAGCGGCCAGAGCGCGAAGGTGAGCGCGGTGAGGATGCCGTAAGCGGCGGCGAGCAGCAGCGGTTGTGCATGCAGGCCGAAGGCGAAGTCGATCGGGAAGGCGGCGCGGATGGCGTCGAGGCCGAGCGCCGGCAAGAAAGCGCCGACCAGCAGGCCGAGCAGGATGCCGCCGAGCGCCATCACCATGATCTGCAGCAGATAGACGCGGAAGATCAGCGCCGCCGGCGCGCCGAGGCATTTGAAGGTGGCGATAGTCGCGGTCTTGCCGTCGAGATAGCTTTTGACGGCGTTGGCGACGCCGATGCCGCCGACCAGCAAGGCGGTCAGGCCGATCAACGTGAAGAACAGGTTGAGGCGGTCGAGCTGCTGGCCGAGGCCGGGCGCCCCTTCGTCGAGCGTGCGGACGCGCCATCCGGCATCGGGAAACGCCTGGGTCACGCGTTCGCTCCAAGCCGCGAGGTTCGTGCCGGGCGGCAAGGCAAGGCGATATTCGTAGGCGATCAGGCTGCCGGGCTGCTCGAGCTGGCTCGCCTTCAGCGCCGCCGCGCTGGCGAGCAGCGAAGGGCCGAGCTTGAACACGTCGCCGGCAGCATCCGGTTCGCGCAGCAGGCCGGCGCGCAGGATGAATTTGGCTTCGCCGATCTGCAGGACGTCGCCAGGCTTCACTTTCAACAGGCTGAACAGGTCGGGCTGCGCCACCGCGCCGTAGTAAGTCTCGCCGTCTCGTGTCTCGGCGGCGATGGCGGCTTCAAAGGAGATATCCGCGTCGAGCCGCACGCTGCCGTAAAGCGGATAGGCGTCATCGACCGCCTTGAACTCGACCAAGCGGCGCTGCGGCGTTCCGTCGCCGATCGTCGCAGCCATCGCGCGCATCTTGGCGAGCCCCGAGACTTGCCCTTCCTTTTCGAGCCAGGCGCGTTGCTCCGGCGTGACTTGGCGGTGGGTCAGGCGCAATTCGACGTCGCCGCCGAGCAGGGCGCGGGCGTCATTGTCCAGGCTTTCGCCGATGGTCGCCGAAAAGGAGCCGATGCCGGCGATGGCGGCGACGCCGAGCGCCAAGCAGGCCATCATCAAGCGGAAGCCGGCGATGCCGCCGCGCAATTCGCGTAGGGCAAATCGTGCCGCGAGCGACCAGCTCGCCGCGCCGGCTTCGCCCCCCGCGCTTATCGTCGCCATGCTCATTGGGCAGCGCTTTTTGCGCTGTCAGGCAATTGCGCCGTGCCCCGCGTCTCGCTGACGATGCGGCCGTCTTCCATGCGCACGACGCGATGGCAATGTTCGGCCAAGCTGGCGTCATGGGTGATCAGCACCAGCGTGGTGCCGAGGCGCTTTTGCGCGCCGAACAGCAGATCGACGACGGCGCGGCCGTTGGCCCCGTCGAGATTGCCGGTCGGCTCGTCGGCGAGGATCAGTTTCGGTTCGGTGGCGAAGGCGCGCGCCAATGCGACGCGCTGCTGTTCGCCGCCCGACATCTGCGACGGATAGTGGCTCAAGCGATGGCCGAGGCCGACAGCCTCAAGCTCAGCGCGGGCGCGCTCGAAAGCGTCTCTGCGGCCGGCAAGTTCCAGCGGAATGGCGACGTTTTCGAGCGCCGTCATCGCCGGGACCAGATGGAAGGACTGAAAGACGATGCCGATGGCGTTGCGGCGAAACAGCGCCAGCGCGTCCTCGTTCATCGCCGCGTAATCGGCGCCATCCACGGTCACGCGGCCTTTGCTGGCGCGCTCCAAGCCGGCCATGATCATCACCATGGTCGATTTGCCCGATCCCGAGGGTCCGACGACGCCGACGCTTTCGCCCTCATGCACGGCGAGATCGATGCCGCGCAGGATATGCACCATGCCGGCGGCGCTCGGCAGCGAGAGTTCGACGCCTTCGAGGCGGATGATCGCCTTATCGGCGGGACTTGCAGAGCTGGTCATCTTCGCTCATCTATGGAAAACGGGCTTAACGAGAAGGCACGACGATGGATAAGACATTGCGGCGATATGGTGGCTTGGCCAAGCGTTTCAACGCAATAGTCGTGCTGTGGGCTGCGATCTTCTTAGGCGTCGTGAGCCAATCTGCGCCGCTTTTGGCGCAATCGGGCGCATCTGCGTCCGCTGGCCCGATTCGCCTGTTGGTGTTGGGCGACAGCCTCGCGGCGGGCTACGGCTTGGCGGCGAACGAAGCCTTTCCCGCGCAATTGGAACGTGCGTTGCGTGCCAAGGGTCATAACGTAAATGTGATCAATGCCGGCGTCTCCGGCGACACCTCGGCCGGCGGCCGCGCGCGGCTCGATTGGTCGCTGGCCGACAATCCTCATGCGGTCATCGTCGAGCTCGGCGCCAACGACGGCTTGCGCGGCTTGGAGCCGACATCGACCGCCGACAATCTCGGCGCCATCCTCAAGGCGCTGAAAGATCGCGGCAAACCGACGTTGCTCGCCGGCATGTACGCGCCGCCGAACCTCGGCGCAGCTTACGGTAAAGAGTTCAACGGGCTGTATGCGCGTATCGCCAAAGAGCATGGCGCGGCGCTCTACCCCTTCTTCCTCGACGGCGTCGCGGCGGAAGCCGCCCTCAATCAGGCCGATGGCATCCACCCGAACGCCAAAGGCGTCGCCGTCATCGTCGAACGGATACTGCCGGCGGTGGAAAAACTGATCGGGCCGCTGAAACCGTAACGCCATGATCCGCTTATTCGTCGCCATCGAGCTGCCGGACGAGCTGCGCGAGCGCTTGGCGATCATGCAGTCCGGCCTGCCCGGCGCGCATTGGATCGACCCCGACAATTTTCATGTCACGCTCCGCTTCATCGGCGAGGTGGCGGACCATCGCCTCGAAGAGATCGACGAACTGCTCGCCGGCATTGCGCCGGCGCCGTTCGATCTGGCGCTGGCCGGCGTCGGCAGCTTCGCGCGCGGGCGCGAGCCGACGTCGTTGTGGATCGGCGTCGATCGCAACGAACCCTTGATGGCGCTGCAAAGCCGCCTTCACAAGGCGCTGACGCGCGCCGATTTCCCGTCGGACGAGAAGCGCTACACGCCGCATGTGACCTTGGCGCGGCTGCACCGCACGCCAGAGCGCGACCTCGCCATGTTCATCGCCGCGCACAATCTGTTTCGCGCCGCGCCGTTCCGCGTCGATCAGTTCACGCTGTTCTCGAGCCAGCTTTCGTCCGCGGGCTCGATCTACAGCGCCGAGGCGGAGTATTTGCTGGCTTAAAGCCCGGCTGATTTAAAGCTTTGCGCGCAGATGCGCGAGGAGGCCGCGCGAAGCGGCTTCGCACAGATCGAGCACATGCTCGAAGCCGTCGGCGCCGCCGTAATAGGGATCGGGCACCTCGCGGCGGCGCTGCTCCGGCGCGAAATCGAGGAACATCCGCAAGCGGCGCTTCTCTTCGGGCGCACAGAGCGTCAGCAGGGCGTCGTGGTTCTGCCGGTCCATCGCCAGCACGTAGTCGAAACGGGCGAAATCCTCGGCGCGCGTCATGCGGGCGCGTAAATCGGAAATATCGATGCCGCGCGCTTTAGCCGCCGCGACGCTGCGCGGGTCGGGCGGCTCGCCGATATGATAGCCATGCGTTCCCGACGAGTCGGTCGTGATGCGGTCGGACAATCCGGCGCGCGCCACCTGGGCGCGGAACACGCCTTCGGCGGTCGGCGAGCGGCAGATGTTGCCCATGCAGACGAAAAGAACGCGAATAGATGCGACGGTCATGCGGCTTGGTCTAGCATGGCCCTATGGCTCCGTCATCGCCTGCCGCGTCATCCCGCAAGCTTGCAGCGCTCCTTAAACAGGTGCGCGCCTGCCGCATCTGCGAGGCCCATTTGCCGCTTGGTCCCCAGCCGGTGCTGCGCGCCTCGGCGACGGCGCGCCTGCTTATCGTCGGCCAAGCCCCCGGCACCAAGGTCCATGCCACCGGCATTCCGTGGAACGACCCGTCCGGCGATCGCCTGCGCGACTGGCTCGGGTTGGACCGCGCGCAGTTCTACGACGAGGCGCGCATCGCCATCGTGCCGGTCGGGTTGTGCTATCCGGGGCGAGGCAAGGGCGGCGATTCGCCGCCGCGTCCCGAATGCGCGCCGCTATGGCATCCGCCGCTGCGCGCGCTGATGCCCGACATCGGCGTCACCTTGCTCGTCGGCGCTTATGCCCAGGCTTATTACCTCGGCCTGCGCCGTCACAAGACATTGGCCGAGACGGTGGCGCATTGGCGCGATTATTTGCCGCAGTTCATCCCGCTGCCGCACCCGAGCCCGCGCAACCGCCTATGGCTGCGCAAACATCCTTGGTTCGAAGCTGAAGTGGTGCCGGCAATGCGCGACCGCGTACAGCGGCTTTTAAGGGGCTGACGCGTGCGAAACCTATTGCGAGCGGTTTGAAGCCGATCGACTCAAGCCCGATCGGCTTGGCGTTCGATGCGCTCCATATCCTCGTCGCTGAGGCCGAAGTGATGGCCGATCTCATGGATCAGCACGTGGCGCACGACATGGTCGAGCGCCTCGCCGGTTTCGCACCAATAATCGAGCAGCGGCCGGCGATAGAGAAAGATCATGTCCATCTGCGACGGCTGATCCATCAGCCCCTTGCGGTCGAGCGAGACGCCGCGATAGAGCCCGAGGATGTCGAACGGGCTTTCCAGTTCCATTTCCGTTTCGGTTTCGGCGTCGGGAAAATCCTCGACGCGGATCACCACGTCGCCGACAAGGGCGCGGAATTCTTCGGGGATCGTTAGAAAGGCTTGGCCCGCGAGATCTTCGAGATCGGCGAGGCTCGGCGCGTGAAGCTGAATGTCATTAGGGGAACTTGGCATGATGCGCGACGATAGCGCACAATCGGTGAAAACGGGAGGCATCCTATGACGGGCAAGCTGGCTGGAGAGGCGCGCCGTCTGGCGCTCAAGGATCTGCATGGCTGGAGCGAGGTCGCCGACCGCGACGCGATTCGCAAGAGCTACCATTTTGCCGATTTCAACGAAGCCTTCGCCTTCATGGCGCGCGTCGCCTTGCAGGCCGAGAAGCTCGATCATCACCCGGAATGGTTCAACGTCTACAACCGCGTCGAGATCGTGCTGACCAGCCATGACGTTGAGGGCGTGAGCGCGCGCGACGTGACGCTGGCGCGTTTCATCGACGAAATCGCCCCAGCGAGAGATAAATAGCCCGCGCGATAAATAGTGGCGGCGCGTTACGAGGCTTTGGGCGTCTCGGCGGCGAGTTTGCGCGAACGCGCCAGCCGCGACTCGCGGCGCGCGATGTAGATCGTCGCGCCGGCGATGATGACGCCGCCGAGATAGGTCATGGCGTCAGGCCGTTCGGCGAATATGAAATAGGCGATCACCGCCACCATCGGCAGGCGCACGTAGTCGAACGGCAGCACAACAGTGGCATCGGCGGCGGCGTAGGCGTGCGTCATGCCCCATTGTCCGGCAGTGGCCACCGCGCCGAGCAGAATGATCCACGGCCATTGCTCGAGGGTCGGGGTCGTCCATACGAATAATGCCGGCACCAGCGAGATCGGCACCATGTAAATGCTCATGTAGGCGAGGATGGCGCTCGCCGGCTCGGTGCGCGAGAGCGCTTTCACGGTGATGACGGAGCCGGCGGTCGCTACCGTGCCGAGCAACAGGATCAGCGCGGCGGGCGAGACCTCTTGAAAGCCCGGGCGCAAGATCAGCACAGCGCCGCCGAAGGCGACGATGATGGCGCTCCAGCGCCGCCAGCCGGCGCGCTCGCCGAGAAAAACCACGGCGAAAATGCTGGCGATGATCGGCGCGATGAAGGACAGCGTCGTGGCGTCGGCGAGCGGCAAGTAGGCCAGGCCGATGAACCATGTGTACATCGAGATCAGGCCGAGCACGGCGCGCAGGCTGTAGCGCTTCAAGTTGCTGGTGCGCAAGTTGGCCCAGCCGGCCTGCACCAGCAGCGGCAGCAAGAAGAGAAAGCCGATGAAGTTGCGGAAGAACGTCACTTCCAGCGGCGAGATCGTCTGCGACAGATAGCGCACCAGCGCCGACATGACGGCGAAGTTGCAGGCGGCGAAGCTCATCCAGAGGGCGCCCTTCGCCGGGCCCGGCAGCCCCTGCCAGGCGCGGCGCAGCGAGAAAGCGGAATCGGCGCGCGGCTGAGGCGCGGGGGCGGGGGCTTCAGTCATGATGAGATAGGGAGTGTAGGAGTCGTGGACGGCGCTGCCAACAGCACCAACCGTCTTTGGGCCGGTTTCGGCGCATATCAGCCTTGCGCCCGGCATAACGGCGGACCATTCTCCGCGCCATGCGAGGATATTTTGCCATCGGCGTCGAAGGCCTGAGCAAGCCGATGAATGCCGGCACCCTGTTTCGCTCGGCGCATGCCTTCGGCGCGAGCTTCGTCTTCACCCTCGGCGGCGTCTGGTCGTCCGGCGAGGCGCGGCTGTCCGACACGGCTGACAGCGCCTCCGAAGTGCCGCACTACCATTTCGCCGGGGTGGACGATTTGCGCCTGCCGGACCGCTGTTCGCTGGTCGGCATCGAACTGATGGCCGACTCGGTCGAGCTGCCGTCATTCCGTCATCCGCGCAGCGCGGCCTATGTGCTCGGGCCGGAGCGCGGCAGCCTGTCGCCCGCCTTGGTGGAGCGCTGCGATCATATCATCCGCATCCCGACCAGCTTCTGCATCAACGTGGCGGTGGCCGGTTCCATCGTCATGTACGACCGGCTGCTGTCGCTCGGCCGCTATGCCGAGCGCCCTGTCGCGCCGGGCGGCCCGCTCGCCGCGCCGCCGGTCCATGTCCATGGCAAGCAGATCATCCGTAATCCAGATGGCATTTCCGGCAAATCCGTCTCACGCCCTGTTGAAGAGGCCGCGCCGGCGGACTGGCCGCTCAAGGTTGGCAAGCCGGCCAACGGCCGTTAGACTTTCCGCCATGATCCAGCAGATGACCACGACCTCGCGCGTTTGCGCCCTCGCGCTGCTTTCGGCTTTTGGGGCGTCTTCCGCCGACGCGGTCGCGCCGCGCGTGCTCGGCACCTTCAACGATTGGGAAGCCTATCAGCTCATCGAGGGCGCCAATCAGCGCACTTGCTACATGGCGAGCCAGCCGACCAAGAAGGAGCCGGGCAACGTCAAGCGCGGCGACGTGCTGGTGTTCGTCACCCACCGTCCGGCCGACAAGGAACGCGACGTCGTCAACGTGCAGTTCGGCTATCCGCTGAGGGCCGGCGCCGACGTGCAGCTCTCCATCGGCGACGCCAAGTTCAATCTGTTCCCGAACGGCGAGGCGGCCTGGACGCGCGGCCCGGCCGACGACAAGACCCTCGTCGGCGCCATGATGAAGGGCGCGGCCATGAGCGTGGTCGGGGTCTCCGAGCGCGGCACCAAGACCGTCGACAGCTATTCGCTGCGCGGCTTCACCGCCGCCTACCGCGAAATCACGAAGGCCTGCGGGCTCACCTGACGGTGAGACAGCCTGCGGCTTGACCTAGCGCCAAGCCTCATACGCAAGCCTGTGTTTTTGCCGGGCTTTTCCGCAGGCCGTGACTTTTCCACAGGCGCGCCCTATATGGTGCGCCATGTCCAGCCCCGCCTCTCAGAAGGCGATCGTCAAACCGATCGTCATCAAGCCGACGCTCAACGTCGCCGCACCGTCGCGCGACGGACGCAAGCCGTTGATCGGCCTGTCGCGAGAGGAGTTGTACGACGAGATGGAGCCGCTGGGCGTGCAGAAGTTCCGCGCCCGCCAGTTGTGGCATTGGATCTATTTTCGCGGCGCCAAGACGTTTTCCGAGATGACGACGCTGGCGAAAGATTTGCGCGAGGAGTTGGACGCGCATTTCACGCTCGAGCGCCCGCTCGCCAGCCGCGCCGACAAATCGACCGACGGCACGCGCAAATGGCTGTTCCGCTTCGGCGACGGCCAGGAGATCGAGACTGTCCATATTCCCGAAGAGGATCGCGGCGCGCTTTGCGTCTCGTCGCAAGTCGGCTGCACGCTGACCTGCAGCTTCTGCCATACCGGCACGCAAACCATGGTGCGCAATCTCGGCGCCGGCGAGATCGTCGCGCAGGTGATGGCGGCGCGCGACGACCTCGGCGAATGGCCGTCGCCCAAGAGCGACCGGCTGATTTCCAACATCGTGATGATGGGCATGGGCGAGCCTTTGCTCAATTACGACAATGTCGCCAAGGCGTTGAAGATCGTCATGGATGGCGACGGCATCTCGATCTCGCGCCGGCGCATCACGCTGTCGACCTCGGGCGTCGTGCCCTTGATGGAAAAATGCGGCGAGGAGTTGGGCGTCAATCTCGCAGTTTCGTTGCATGCCGTGCGCGACGAATTGCGCGACGAATTGGTGCCGATCAACCGCAAATACCCGATCGCCCAGTTGCTCGACGCCTGCCGCAAATATCCCGGCGCCAACAACGCGCGGCGCATCACCTTCGAGTATGTGATGCTGAAGGACGTCAACGACAGCTTGGCCGACGCGCGCGAACTGGTTCGCCTGCTGACGGACATCCCGGCGAAGGTGAACTTGATCCCGTTCAATCCCTGGCCGGGGGTCGCCTACGAGTGCTCGACCAATAAGCAAATCGCCGCTTTTGCCAAATTGCTCAACGATTCTGGGCTATCGGCCCCGGTTCGCACGCCGCGCGGGCGCGACATTCTCGCCGCCTGCGGCCAATTGCGCACCGAGAGCCAGCGCCAACGCCGTAGTCAAAGCGGCCCGGTCGACCCTGCCTCTAGTGGGTTATCGCCTATTTCCGACTAGATTTTGTGTCTACGGCGGCGATTCTCAGCATATTTCATTTCAGTCCGAGCAATACTGTTGCCTCTCGGCAACGGCCGTTCCCAATAGTTTTTTTGGCAGTATGCAGCGCGATGCCAAAGACGTAAAAAAAGCGAGTTAAACGCGTCACTTGCCCTTCATCGGGTCGGCGGCACGCCGGGGGAACGAACGACAGGGGCGCGCCGTTGATGGTGCGACCTGAACATCCCGTAGGCACAAGGGAGATTTTTTAATGAAGTACGGAATGACTGCGGCTGCCGTGGCGGCAACTCTCGCTCTGGCGCCGGTCATGGCGAAGGCCGATACCTCGCCGCTCTATCTGCAATTCGGCGGCGGCTTGAGCCTCCTCGAGGATTCGGACTTCTCGGGCAGCGGCAACACCACTGGCACCGATTTCAACAATGGCTGGGGCGTTTATGGCGCCGTCGGCACGGGCATTTTCGATAGCGTTCGCGCTGAACTCGAACTCTCGCATCGCCGCAACACCGCCGACACGCTGTCGGGCGCGATGAAGGCGTCGAGCCTGTTCGCCAACTTGTATTACGACTTCGGCTCGCTCTGGGGCTTCAGCCCGTTCATCGGCGCCGGCATCGGCGGCGCGCGGATCAGCGCCGACAACATCGGCACGCTCGGCGGCGGCAACGGCACGGCGAACGACAGCGAAACCGCGCTGGCCTATCAGGGCATCGTCGGCGTCTCCGCCCCGATCTCCTACAACTGGAAGTTCGTCGCCGACTACCGCTACATGAGCACGTTCGACGATCCGTCCTTCAACACCTCGACCGGCCGCACGGTTGATGGCGAGTACACCGATCACCTGTTCACGGTCGGCTTCCGCTACAGCTTCGGCACGCCGCCGGCCGCTCCGGCCCCGATGGCGACTCCGGTTGCCGCGCCGGCCCCCGCGCCGGCTCCGGCCCCCGCGCCGGCCCCGGCTCTGGTCCGCTCGTTCCAGGTGTTCTTCGACTTCGACAAGTCGGACATCACCGCTGACGCCCGTCGCGTCATCGAGCAGGCGACCGCCAACACCAAGCGGGCCGGCACGACCCGCGTCACTCTCACGGGCCACACCGACACCTCCGGTTCGGCGCAGTACAACCAGCGTCTGTCGCAGCGCCGCGCCGATGCCGTGAAGGCCGAAATGGTCCGCATGGGCGTCCCGGCCAACGACATCGCCACGGTTGCCCGCGGCGAAAGCAACCCGCTGGTTGCGACCGCCGATGGCGTCCGCGAGCCGCGTAACCGCCGCGTCGAGATCGTGTTCTAAGAGACGCACGCTCTCGACCACGCGTCGAAATAAGAAGGGCCCGGCAGATTGCCGGGCCCTTTTTCTTTGTCCGCGTCGCGGACGGCAGATACAGAAAAGGCCCGCGGTTGCGGGCCTATTTTAATGTCGCGCCAGTGATGGCTTATAACCGGCGATGGCTTAACGCGGCGTCTTAGCCGCGTTGGCGGTGACGGTCTCGATGCTGCGGGCAAAAGAAGCGGAGAAGCTGTCGAGCGCCGCCGGATCGATCGCCGCGATGCGCTCCATCACCAAGCCGGTGTCCTGGCAGAAGGTCACTTGCTGCATGCTGCGCAACGACGCTTCGTTGGCCAGCTTGGTGGCGAAGCTATCGAGCTTGTTCAAGCCCTGCTTGCCGTATTCGCGGGTGAAATGCGCCTTCAACACGTCGCCATGGCGCTTGAGCGGCGCGCCGAAGCGCGTGACGAAGCTGTTGTAGTAGCCCTGGAACTCGCTGCGGCCGCAGGACAGCGCTGCGACCATGAATTCGGTCTGCAGGAAGCGGACGTCGAAGGCGGCCTGTTCGCGGGCGCTCGCCGGCGCGTTTTGCGCGTGGGCGGCGTTGGCGGCGAAGAGCGCTGCGGCCGCGACGCCGGCCAAGATGACGGCGCGGCTGCCAGCGCGGCGCAAAGTGCGGATGCGATCAGTCGGCAATGGTGCCCCTCCGGAAGTCTGCGATCATCCTGCCCAGGACGGCGAGATTGCTAAATCGATCGGCAATCTTGCAATCAGCAATTTCAGCGGCGGAGATTAATAACAAGTGAAGCCCTTGTCACCCCGTACCTCCGCAGCCCGACCGCCTAAGTTTTCTTAAGGCCTGCAATCCTTAGGATTTTTTGCCTCTATCGGTTCGCCCATCGGGGTCGCCAGCACCAGCACCCAGACCGCCATCGGCCCGATGGGGTTGCCGCCGGGGCTCAAGCGCGGCGCGACATGGCCGATGCCGACCTCGCGAAAGCCGGCGGTCAGCATGTTGCGGCGATGGCCGTCGCTGGCGAGCCATAAGCGCACCGTCTCGGCCGGGTCGACGACGCCAGCGGCGAGATTCTCCGCCGCCGCGCGAAAACCGTAGCCGGCGTCGCGCAGCCGCCCGCCGAGATCGCTGCCGTCGCTGCCCTGATGGCTCAAGGCGGCCACGTCATGCAGCGCCCGGGCGCCGAGATCGCGCGCCTGGCGGCAAGCAGCGGCAGTGAGCCGCTCGTTCATGGTCACCGGAGACAGCCCCGCGCCTGCGCGCGCCGCGTTGACGGCGGCGAGCATGCGCTCCGGCGCGGCTATCTGCGCTTGCGCGGGGGTGGTTACCAGCAAGAGCGTGGCGGTCGTCAGACTCACAAGGAATTTACCCATCATTCCAACCTTGTAGCGTAATTTTCTGCCAGCGCGTCGTTGGGCTGTCATATGTGCGGCTTAAGCCTGTATGCGCTCCCATATCTACCCAGAGTGCGTCATGGATAAATCATCCGCGTTCGAACGCGAAGGCTACGCCGTCTATCGCGGCGTCGTCGCGCAGCAAGCGCTCGACCTGATTCGCGGCGAATACGACATCTTGCTGGCCAACGACCGGCTGCGGCGCGGCGACCCCCAGGTCGACAACAGTTATGTCGCTTACGGCCTGCCGGTGTCCGAAGCCCTGATGGGCTACCTGCTGCCGTTCATGGAAGAAAAGACGGGATACAAGCTGTTCCCGACTTACTCCTACGGCCGCATCTATCTGACCGGCGCCGCGCTCGCCCGCCATATCGACTGCCCGGCTTGCGAGATCAGCCTGTCGCTCGCGATCGCCGAAAGCGGCGGCAAGCCTTGGCCGCTGCAATGCGAGACGCTGACCGGCGAGACCGTCGCCATCACCTTGTCGCCCGGCGACCTGATGATCTACAAGGGCCTCGAAGTGCCCCATTGGCGCGAACCCTTCGCCGGCGAGCGGCAACTGCAAGTTTTCCTCCATTACGTGCGCCAGGACGGCCCCTACGCCGCCCACCGCTTTGACGGTCGACCGCATCTCGGCGCCCCTGCGGCGGCCCCGGCCAAGCCGTCGACGCCGCCCTTCGCGATTTTCCGTGACGGCAAAAAGCCTTAACGCGGCAAAGGCCGACCAGTGCGAAAGCTGTTGGCAGCGCGCGGATTCCGGCCTACATCGGCGGTATGAACGCGCCGACACTCAGTCCCGCCGCGCAGCAATTCGCGCGCGAAGGCTATCTCATCTGCCGCCAGGCGATCCCGCCGGCGCTGCGCGATTTCATCGCCACCGAATATCAGATTCTTTATAACGCCCGCCGCCTCAAGATCGACAGCCAGGTCGGCGCCGGCTATTCGGCGTTCGGCGTCGACGCGGCGGAAACCCTGATGCAGATGCTGCTGCCCTTCGTCGAGATCCAGACCGGCCATAAGCTGTTCCCGACCTACAGTTTCGGCCGCATCTACGCCAAGGGCGCTTCGTTGGCCCGCCACACCGACCGGCCGTCCTGCGAAGTCTCCGTCTCGGCGACCATCGCGCAATCGGGCAAGGAGTCTTGGCCGCTCAATCTCGTCTCGCTGTCGGGCAAGAAGGTCGCCGCCGATCTGATGCCGGGCGACCTGCTGCTTTATAAAGGCATCGAGGTCACCCATTGGCGCGAGGTCTTCGAGGGCGACACCCAGTTGCAGCTGTTCCTGCATTACGTCCGCCAGGACGGGCCCTACGCCAAATACAAGTTCGACATGCGCCCGTCGCTCGGCGCGCCGCCCAACAAAGCGGTGTTAGAAGAATCCAAAAAGGACAAGCCGGACGGCAGCCAGCCCCGCACCATCGAGCAGTAACGCCGGCTAAACCCCTGCAAAACGGGGCTTTTCGCTGGCTTGCCTTCCGAGAGTCTTTTGTCGATACTCGCGCCGCCGCGACAAATGCGGGCGCGAAATTTCCGTTTCAGGACAATCACATGGCTGCCAAAAAGACCGTCAAGAAAGCCGTTCTCGCCTATTCCGGCGGACTCGACACCTCCGTGATCTTGCGCTGGTTGCAAGAAGCCTACGGCTGCGAAGTGGTCACTTTCACGGCGGATTTGGGCCAAGGCGAGGAATTGGAGCCGGCGCGCAACAAGGCGCTGCTCATGGGCATCAAGCCCGAGAACATCTTCATCGACGATTTGCGTGAGGAGTTCGTGCGCGACTTCGTGTTTCCGATGTTTCGCGCCAACGCGCTCTATGAGGGCCAGTATCTGCTCGGCACCTCGATCGCCCGGCCGTTGATCGCCAAGCGCCAGATCGAGATCGCCAACGCCACCGGCGCCGACGCCGTGGCCCATGGCGCGACCGGCAAGGGCAACGACCAGGTGCGCTTCGAGCTCGGCTATTACGCGCTGCGACCCGACATCACGGTGATCGCGCCGTGGCGCGAGTGGGATCTGACGAGCCGCACCAAGCTGTTGGAGTTCGCCGAGAAAAATCAGATTCCGATCGCCAAGGACAAGCGCGGCGAAGCGCCCTTCTCGGTCGACGCCAACCTGTTGCACAGCTCGAGCGAAGGCAAGCTGCTGGAAGACCCGTGGCAAGAGCCCGACGAGATGGTCTATCAGCGCACCATTTCGCCCGAGGCCGCGCCCGACAAACCGACCTACGTCGAGATCGATTTCGAGAAGGGCGACGCCGTCGCCATCGACGGCGTGCGTCTGTCGCCCGCGACCCTGCTGACCAAGCTCAACGAGTTGGGCAAGGCCAACGGCATCGGCCGGCTCGATCTGGTGGAAAACCGCTTCGTCGGCATGAAATCGCGCGGCGTCTACGAGACGCCCGGCGGCACCATCCTGCATGCCGCCCATCGCGGCATCGAGAGCCTGACGCTGGATCGCGGCGCCATGCATCTCAAGGAAGAGCTGATGCCGCGCTATGCCGAGCTGGTCTATTACGGCTTCTGGTTCTCGCCCGAGCGCGAAATGCTCCAGGCTTTGATCGACAAGAGCCAGGAGAGCGTCACCGGCACGGTGCGGCTCAAGCTTTACAAAGGCAACACCACGGTGGTCGGCCGCAAGTCGCCGGTCAGCCTCTACAGCCTGCAGCATGTCACCTTCGAGGACGACGCCGGGGCCTACGATCAGCGCGACGCCGAAGGCTTCATCAAGCTCAACGCGCTGCGTTTGAAGCTGCGCAAAATCGCACGCGACTGATCGCGCGTTAACGAATCGAAAGGCGCGACTGATTCCAAATCGGTCGCGCCTTTTTTTCGACTCGGGTCTGAGCAGCGTTAAGGAATCAAGCTCGCCGCGAGCGATGCGCCGCTTCGATTTGAAACTCTTGGCCGACTCGCATTCATCCCCAGAATCTTAACGCGAGATTCGCGCCGACTCGCCGATTCGAGTCGAGCGATGGGCGATAAAAACTTGAGTCGAAAGGCCGATTCGCCTTAGCGGTCGCGCATCACGGCGATGATGCCGCACAGCGTGATGAGGTTCATGACGACGATGCTGACGACCGATTTTGTGCCGAGCAAAATCATGTCCTCGTCGAACAGGATGTCCGAGAGATAGAAGAAATTGACGCCCGCCAAGCCGATGATCAGCAAGGCGAGGCTGGTGCCTCTGCGGTTGGTCACGATGCTCCTCGCAGGGCCCCGATGGCCCGCATGCCATTGTATGAAAACAGGAAAAACCTGCCAGTGTCTTAATGGCTTAGGCCGTCGGTCCCATGAAACTTAAAGCTTTGGCGCTGGGATGCCCCGGATCGCGCAGGCGGCCAGCAGCGTGCTGCGCAATAGGCAAGCAATCGTCATCGGCCCGACGCCGCCCGGGACGGGGGTGATGAAGCCGGCGACCTTGACGGCCGACGCGAAATCGACGTCGCCGACCAGCTTGGTCTTGCCCGGCTCGCTTCCCGCCACGCGGTTGATGCCGACATCGATCACGGCGGCGCCCGGCTTGATCCAATCGCCCTGGATCATCAGCGGGCGGCCGACGGCGGCGACCAGGATGTCGGCCTGGCGGCAGACGGCGGCGAGGTCTTGGGTGCGCGAATGGGCGATGGTGACGGTGCAGCTTTCGCCGAGCAGCAGATGGGCCATCGGCTTGCCGACGATGTTGGAGCGCCCGACCACCACGGCGCTCTTGCCCGACAAATCGCCGAGCGCGTCCTTCAGCAGCATCAGGCAGCCCATCGGCGTGCAGGGCACGGCGCCCCCCGAGATCCCGGCGGCGAGCTTGCCGACATTCATCAGATGAAAGCCGTCGACGTCCTTGGCCGGATCGATGGCGGCGATGACGCTGTCGGCGTCGATCTGCTTGGGCAGCGGCAGTTGCACCAAAATGCCATGCACGGCGGGGTCGGCATTGAGCTTGCCGATCAGCGCCAAGAGATCGGCCTGGCTGATGGTCGCCGGCAAGGGATGGTGGAACGACTGCATACCCGCCGCGAGCGTTTGCGTGTTCTTGTTGCGCACGTACACATGGCTCGCCGGATCGTCGCCGACCAGCACCGTGGCGAGGCCGGGCGTCAGGCCATGCGCGGCTTTCAACGCGGCGGCGGCCTCGGCGACGCGGGCGCGCAAGCCTTCGGCAAAGGCTTTGCCGTCAATGATCTTGGCGTTAGCCATGCGTTGCCCCAGCGATCGAATGTCCGGCTGGCGGCGTTAGCGCGGCCAATATTCGAACAACAAGTTGCGGAAGAAATAGAGCAGCAGGATCAGCACCACCGGCGACAGGTCGATGCCGCCCATGCCGGGCAGCACGCGGCGGATCGGCCGCAGCACCGGCTCGGTGATGCGGTCGAGGAAATCGACGACGAGATAGACGATGCGGTTGTGCATATTGATCACGTTGAAGTTGATCAGCCAGCTCAGCACCATCCAGATGATGAGCAGCCAGATATAGAGGTTGATCACCGTGTCGATCAGGATCAGCAGGGAATTCATTGCGTCCTCTCTCTTGACGCGCCTGGCCCGGCCGGGCGGGCTGCGTCCCCGCGCGCCGGGCGGGATCGGGCTGGCCGCGCAAGCCGTTGAAAAGGAATGTCGGAACAGGGCCGGGCGCGACGGGCGATGGTGGCAACCCTAGCCGCGCCGCCCGGGCGGCGCAAGGCCGCGCCAGGGCCTTGTGATGATTGGGAAACAGGGCGGAAAAAGCCCTGGCCGGGCGGCCCTGCCGACACTTGACAGGGGCGGGGGCCGCGAACATTATCCGCCCCTCGCGAAGCCGACCTAGTTAGGCGTCCGCTTCGCACCCGGGATTTGGGGCCGTAGCTCAGCTGGGAGAGCGCCGCGTTCGCAATGCGGAGGTCAGGAGTTCGATCCTCCTCGGCTCCACCACTCCACCCTTGCTCCTTTCGCCACGCCCAGAGATTTAGCTAAAACCCCCAGGTTGCCGGGGGGTTTTGCCGTGCGGAGACCAAATCCATTGGTCGGGATCGTGCGCCACGGGTCCAAAACGGCCCCCGTCTCTGTCGGGCCTTTTTCCAGCCAACGCTTTTGCGTTTGATGCACTGAAGGGTCCTATTCGAACCCGAGATATCGCCGCTGTTGCTGCCAATCTAACGGCAGATCGCGCATCCGTTTGAGGCGGGCGGCCGTCAGTTCGGGTGGCTGGCGTCCGTCGAGGATCGCCTCGACGATGTCGGGCGCCAGAAACGCCAGCGGTAGGATACGGCTGATGTCGCCACGGTCTGCGCCGTCGCGTTTGCCGAGTTCGCGAAGACGAACATTCGAACGGGTTTTGAGGTCATTGAACCAGCGATGGGCCTGGACCACGAGCTCGACGAGCTTTTCATCAGGCTTGCCCGGCTGGCCTGAGTTCTCGATGACGAGGCGGACCTCGATCCCACGCCGCCGAAGCGTGATTGGCTCCGTGATCGTGATGTCCTTGGCAGTTGTATGGTCTGAAATACCGAGCCGCTTCCTGAGGGCTTGAGCATTCAGTGTGATGCTAAGCCGGTCCTGGGCAATGGCGCACCCCTGCAGAAGCTGGAGAAGCGTTTCTCGCAGTGGCGTTGAAGCCGGCGCGCGTAGGTCGGCAGCCATGACGGCCGCGCGGGTAAAAATAGGCTCCATGCTGTCCACCGCCGCCTCGGTCCCAATCACTTCCGCGATGCGCTGGCGATCTAACAGAAAACTGCTGATCCCGTTGGTGACTAGCTTCTCCAGGGCTGGCGCCGGCAACCGCCAAGGGCGCGCGCCATCAGTGTCCTCGGTCCTCGTGACGTAATACCGATAACGCTGACCGCCTTTGCTGGTGTGGGACGGGACAAGCCGAGCGCCATCTCCAGTTTTCACGAGTCCAGTAAGCAGACTTGGTTCGCGCGCGTTCGATCCCGTGCGTCGCACCACAGCATTCCGAGCAAGTTGGGCCTGGATAGCATCCCAGAGGGGGTGATCAATGATCGGGGTATGCTCGCCGGCATAGCTGGCGCCCTTATGCGTGATCTCGCCGATGTAAAGCCGGTTGATCAGGATCTTGTTGATGTGACCGCGCGTAAAGGGCCGTCCACCCTGGCGACGTCCGGTTACGAGGACAAATTCTTTGGTCCTAAGTCCCAGGCGATCTGCCGCGTCCTTTACGAGGCGCGTATTGGCATGCTTGCGATAGAGCTCGAAGATGGTCTGAACCGTCTTGGCTTCGGGTTCGTTGATGACGAGCTTGCGGTCGCGTACGTCGTAGCCGAGAGGAAGCACGCCTCCCATCCACATGCCCTTCTTCTTTGAAGCGGCGATTTTGTCGCGGATACGTTCAGCGGTGACCTCACGCTCGAATTGGGCGAACGACAGCAGCACGTTAAGGGTCAGGCGCCCCATCGAAGTGGTTGTGCTGAACTGCTGAGTGATTGAAACGAAGGACGCCTCGTGGGCTTCCAGGATCTCGATGATTTTGGCGAAATCGGCCAGTGAACGCGTCAGCCGATCGACCTTGTAGACCACGATGACCTTTACCCGGCCGGCCGCGACATCGGCGAGCAGACGCTTGAGTGCTGGTCTCTCGATAGTCCCGCCTGACTGTGCGCCATCATCGTAGAGGGTTTTGACCTCAGTCCAGCCTTCGCCAGCTTGGCTGCGGATGTAAGCGGAACAGGCGGCGCGTTGGGCGTCGAGTGAATTGAAGGCTTGGTCGAGCCCTTCGTCCGTCGACTTGCGGGTATAGATCGCGCATGGGATGGAACGGGAGCTCATGTATCGATCCCAAAGAATCGCGGGCCTGACCAGCGTGCCCCGGTAATGGCGCGCGCCACCGCTGAGAGGGAGCGAAAGTGCGTGCCCTTCCAGAGGAAGCCATCATCGACGGCCTCGACAGTATGGTTTTTGCCATTCCACTCGCGCACCAGCCGAGCGCCGGATTTAAGCATTCGTGGGGCCGGAGCCTCGCTAATCGGCGTTCCGGCGATCAGCTTTGCGAGCCGGCGCGACAGGGCGGCACTTGCGCCGCCCTGCTGCTTAGCTTGCTGGGCGTAGGCAAGAGCTCCGATCATCAAGCGTTGGCTCATACCTCTGGGCGGTGGAGCGCCATAGTGCTCTTGCCATCGTGCAACCAGATCGGCACGTGGAAGGTCGGCCAGCATCGAGATATCCATGCTGACCTCGCTTAAGCAGTAGCCACGCGATACCGGGTGACGCCGTTTTGCTTCTCGCGCTCAATCACGATGTCGCGCTTACGCAAACCCGTCAGGGCGGCGCGCACGCTATGAGATTGCCAGCCAGTGGCGTTCTCGATGTCCGCAAGGGGAGCGCCCTTAGAACGTTGGAGCAATTCTAGAATTGTGGCGAGCTTGCCGCCTGGGCGTTTGCTTGCTGCGCCATCGTTAGCCGGCTTGCCTTGCGCAGCACTATTTTGAGTCGGTGCTTTGTTCTTCTTAGGGGCAGCAGGCCGTTTCTGACTTTCTCGTACCGGCCCGCTATCCAGGGCGGCCATACCTGTGTCGGTAATCGTGAGCAGGTAACGCTGTCCGGCCTCGTCCTGGCGCCAAAACCCCGCACGTGATGTCGTCGGCTGTTCCTCGATCAGTCCCTTCGTCAGTAGCAACCTGAGGACGCTGGTCGCAGCGCCCTTATTCACTTTGAGAGATTTCGGCAGCGGCATGACAGCGTGGCTGTCGCGTCCGGCTGCGGCGTTAAGAATTACGAGCTGCGTGTCGGTAAGTTTGGGCATATTGGACCTCCGGGTTCGGCACCGCAGAGATTGCGGCGCTTGCACCGACATAAGCCTCATCGGCGATGCCGCCGATCAGGCAGGGGCGGAGGTCCTAGGCGGCGCGCCCCGAGAGCATGCACGCTCTTGTTGGGTGGGAAGTCCAGGGCTTTGATAATCTTCTATTATCGAAGGAATCTAACCAGCCTGAAGAGGACAATAATATTCAGACGTTCTTGGATGCGTCTGTCGCGGAAGCGACGTTGCGTGCCTATCAAAAGGAGTTGCCACACTTCGCGAATTGAGCGGTAGCGGTTAGCATTTCCAATCAGTGCCTGTCCAGTGGCGCAATCTTACTAATAATCAAAAGCCGTGCGAAAAGTGTCGGGTGTCGGAACTATATTCGGGACACTTCCTAAGAGCCGGATTAATTAGCAGCGCGTCCGTCCTCGGTGTGCCCAATTTGGAAAATCAAAACCACACAGGCCATGCATCCGACCTAGTACTCAATCGATACATTCGAGATGGAATCTTCCGCGAAATTTCGTCTCTAAATTAATGTAAGCGATTTAGCCTCAAAATTTAGTTCTACATAAAAAACCTGAATTGGTACGGCATACTGCCAAGCCCAGGCATTCGCTTCACTACCCGCGCGAGTACCTGTGCATACCCAAGAGTGACTGGCAGCGGATCGTATAGCGCATCGTTGTTCCAATTCATCTTCGACAGCGCCAAAGTTGCCCGCGCTGTATCATCCCAAGGCCCGTGGCCCGCATGACGGATTAGGCGCAATGGTGTCGGCGTTCCGCGAGAGCCTTGAAAATAATTACCCGCCTCATTTATTCCGCTGACGTTACCGTGCAGCCAGAGAAGGGCTTCACGTGAATTAAGATTAGCCACAGTCCCACGCGAGACTGGGAATGATGCTGCTTTAGATTTTCCGTCTAGTCGCACGCCGCGCCACCCTGAATGTTCGACGACCTGAACCAGGTCTACCGCCTCACATAAGTGAAGTGCTTCCATAGCGCCTTCAACTTCCTCCGTTTTGAATTCAGTAGTCTTATGGACCATCACCCTGCGTGGTGCGCGTCCGGCGTGACGGCGCATATAGAGGTCCATAGAGCGGGTCATGACGCGAAACATTTCGGTACGGGATAAGAAAGGATTATCTCGTTGCATGTCGAACTCATGAGCGTCATAGGCGACAAATTCGAGACCCGCGCCCTCAGCGTCAAAAACTTGACTGCAACAAGTTACGAACCTCGGACCCTGAGAATCTAAAGATCGCAACGCATAAGATATTCCGATGTAGGCCGTATCCGGTTCTACGTCAGACAACTTCCAAGGAACTCCTCCTGCCTTCGCATACATTGCTAGCCCGACGCGCCACATGACACTCGCGCGATCCTTATAGGAAAGGGCTTTATCTTCGCGGACAATTTGCAATGGCATGCGACGAGCAGCCGTAGTGGCTTTTAGGTGATCGTGTAAATTGAAATCGTCGGCAACCCCGTCATAACAAACGGACCACCTTTGCGGTAGGTAGATGAAAACAATGTCGAATTCGCTTCGACTCATCTCAAGCAATTGAATCGCGCGCACTAGGCGTTCGGTCAAGATCACGTGTGGCGTAGGGGATTCTTTTATTTCCCCGTCGAGGCCAGCGTCCAATTCCAAGTGACATGGCTTATTTGCTCCAGCCACGCCCACTCTAAAAACGCTTTTGAAGCCCGGCCAATTAACGAGATATCCGGGCCGCTCTGTGGCTCGATGTGTGTCACCTAACTCTTTCATAAATGAGTACAAACGCGGCCCTTCATTAAACGGCGCGATTGTGGCAACCCGTATTGGATCAGGGAGCATGCCTGCCGAATAAGGGCCAAACCTAACCAGTCCGCGAAGCGGATGAATATCGCGGTCAGAAATTCTATCGGGATGAAATGAGAGATCGGGTTCGGCCAAACCCGTGTGGGAGCGAATTTCGGAGGTCATGCAGTAACCCTCCAGGAAAATGCAGAATCTTTTGACAAACGATATTTAGCGTTCACGCCGGCGACGGTTTCAAATGCAGCAATCTCCTCACCACTTCCTGCGAGGTAGCGCCCCCAAAAATCGATTAGCTTATTGAGGGTGGCGTTGTAACGTTTGACCGAACGCTCTCGCGCAAAGTCTGCGGCGTAAGACTTGTTACCAGCATCAAGCCCCTGAAAAATAATCCGTGGCTCAAGTAGCAGCCACAAGCGCTCGTCAGCCCAATCAAGTTTAAGCTCGACACCTTCAAACCAATTTAGCTCTGGATGACCTGTAATTTTGCCACTGAGCGACCCAACAATCTCCCGTAAAGACGAAAGCGCTGAGGAGTTCACATCTTTCGGATAGAGATAATCGAAGGAGCGACGATGTTGAGCGTTTAAATTCCTTGTTCGCGCCAGGGCTCTAGTAAGACCCGACTTAACTAATCCGCGCTCATGTGTCTCATGCCGCATTCTGTGCATTTCAATTGTGAACAGATCAAAATTCTCAATTTTATATGTCTCAAGTTTCCTTCGTACTTCTTCATCAGGGCCAAATGCGAGCACTCCACTTCGATTTCTCGCAAAAATCACGCGGTCACTGATGTCCGCAAATATTTCTCTCAGTTCTGCATAGCCGCCCGCACTGCACGAGATGCGGCGGGCCACTGGCGGGCATTCAGTGATCTCGATCGCATTAAGACGTAAAACCGGCCAACTTCTTTTTCCTGCGGGACTTGGCGCGGGCGACCATTTCTTTCGTTCGCTGGCAAATGCCGTAAGCGGCGCCGCGTCCACATCAGGCGTTAATCGGGTCAAATCTCTAAGCGTCTCGTCAAAATTCTCAATGCCAACTGTTGCCGTTTCGACATTTTTCGTTTGTGCTTGATTTATAAACCTGGCGACTCGCGGTAAGAGAATCCCGCCACGCTTGTTGAGCCAAAAAAGCCCTCGCGGAAATGGCACCTCGCGCGTAAGGGCCGCATCAAGCACTTCCATGATTGATTCGTCTCGTCCGCTATACCCGACAATGACAAGACCGAAACGTCCACAGCATTCTAGAAGTAATTGACGCAGCTTTGCATCTTGGTGTCGCAGCTCATCGATCGTGTTCTTTAGCCGGCGAGATCGAAAATCGCCGTGAAGCTTTATCTCAATCGGCCATTTTTCGTTCTGGACGGCCTCTGCACCGACGTTAGGAGCGTCCAGATTTGCGGTCGTTAAATGCCCAGTACCGTCATAGACCTTCGCGCAGGCATCAGCGATCAGCGTATCAAAATTGGTAGTCCACAATAGACGTACATGTCCTGCTCTCATCAACGCCGCAAGGGCCATATGACCGTAGGACGGCTTCGCACCGCTGGTCTTGCTATTGATAAATGTTTGACGGTCGACTTCGGCAGGAAACACCTCTTCAAATAGAGCGGCATATTCCTCGGGGTCTCCCGCAGTAGGAAAACTACCCGCCGCATCTATATGTTCTTGGAGGCGCTTTCGGTTCGAGGGGCTCGAAAGATCGCTCACGGCATTCCGCGATACTTTTTTCTGGCTGGTATATAGAAGCTGCTTAAACTCCCATATTAGGTCGCCGGCTGTCGGTATTCCCGCTGCCGCTGATGCTCCCGCCCCCAGGAGCCACATCAGCCCACCCTTTCGTTGAGTAATGCGTCGGGAAAAATCATCCACTGAAATTTCAGGGATGCTGTCAGTAAAGGTCATCACTAGCCATCCAGTTTGCGACGGAAAACTTACTTGGCTACTCGACCGGCTACAATGATGGGAAGAACGTGGGGAGCATAGTTATGACAGATGCATGGTTGCCGTCACTCGTGAAGTACGGAATGCCGCGATGGCGAAAATCATGAGGCATGTTCACCGGCCACTCATATTACTTGAGCCAGTTATTCAACACCTCAATGTGAACGGCGAAATTGCGACCTAAATCTGGCCCACCTTTGTGAATAATCCCAGCAACCGCGCCGCTTGAATCAAGCAGCGGCCCGCCCGACATTCCCGGAGTATGTTGCTGCGTCACCTCGATCAATCGCACCGTGCTTTTCACGGTGACAGTGCTAACAACGCCTGGCCTTATATTCAAACGATCACCGTAACCCCATTTGGGATAGCCAACGGAAGCCATTGCGTGCCCGGTCGCGATAGGTTTTGTGCACGCATCCAGCTCGAAATATTCAGTCTCAGGGATTGCGTGTTCGAGTATGGCTAGATCCCTGTCCTTGTCCCATTTGCTAGCGCGAACCTTAAAGATATTCGCGAGCTTCGAGGGATGCAGTAGTTCCGCCTCAACAACGCCTTCAACACAATGAGCAGCGGTTACAAGGCCCACCCCTTTGAGAAAAAATGCAGTGCCCTGCCTTTCGTCCAGCTTCCCATCCGCATGCTTAACGACCCAAACCCCTCTATCGAGCATTTCACCCTGGCTCGGCGTTATCCTTATTGGGCGCGTTGGAAAGCAATTGTTGAAACGAACCGCTATGCCGCGAGCTACCGGGTCCGCTTGGCCTTTAACGTGGATCAAAAAAGAAATTTTCCCGCGAAGGTAGGTTTCCAATAGCGCATGTCCACCATGCTCGGCGTGAAATTTTTTCTCAGCGTCCACGGGGCCTAGAACGTCAACTGAATACAACGCAGCGCGAATGTTGCGAACATATCGTCGATCAACGTTAAGTAATTCGTTGACCTTCAGTCCAGTGACGATACGCCTTGAGTGACGATCAGCGTAATGCGCTTTTTCTGGATTAAGTACAAAACCGTTTTGTAGGAATACGCCCCGCAAAGACGGGGCTAATAGGTCGGGTGAGAAGCGTCCCGCTGACGGAGGTGTGGGATCAAACAAGGCTGTCGGCGGTTGGAAGCTCGAAAATGTAATGTCATCGGCATAGCGCGTATAAATGCAGCGCGCACTCCTGGCTATACCCATGAGATTTTTGTCTAGTCGAAAACAGAGCATATTTGAGAGCACCGGACTACTTGGCGCTCCCTGCGGAAGATGTCCTTTGTTGCAGCAAATATGCGCGATGATCTCTGCAACACGCGAGTTAAGTCCCAATGAAGAAAGCATTCCCTCGACCCGGTTCTGCGAGATCGTCGGAAAGAAGTCCTTGAGATCAAGATTGACGACAAAGCGTCGGCGCAGATGAGCGTGCGCATTGGTTTTAACAGACCTTTTAGCAACGAAGCCGTGAACAGGATCGCGAGGCCGGTATAATTCGGTAAGTTTATCAGCGAGCTTTCGCTGAAGAAATTTGAGCCTGTCGTCAGGCGCGCTAATCATCCGCACCTTATGCGGACTTTTGGCAATCGAGAAATTCCGGTACATTCGGACTCGATAATACCAAATCTTTTTAAGCTCAGCGGTACCCATGCCTAAGTAGGCCAGGAGCGCAGTTTCATCGGCAAATTCGGCTGGAATGTCGATGCGAATGGGTTTGCCGAACAACGCTCCCCAGTAAGGCACGAGGTCCCCCTTCCAATCACGCCAGGTCAACCATAGATAGTCCGGCGACCACGATTTGAGCAGACATTAGCTCTTACGCCGCAGTTACAACAGCGCGTATGCGAACGGGAGACCTCGTTGTGTGTTTCTATCAGGTCTTCGAGTATTGCTCTAGATTGAGTGCACCAAATTTCTAAATTGCCCGCCTATCTAAAATTTCGCTAGACGAGCAGGACCCAAAACTTGCGGAAGGCTATCCGCGCCGAAGAATCTAGCCCAGTGCCGGGCCTCGGCCGCGTCCACTGGCACAGGCTATCGCCGTTCGGGGACGTAAACAAAGAAATGAAGCGAAAGACAGAACGCGGTGGCCATGACTTAAAACCACTTTTTAGCAGGCCCGACTCAGCATTGCATAATCGGCCATATGGAAGGTAGCGTGAGGCCTAACCCTGCACTACTGCACAGCTATTGTTGCCTAACGTGAAATGAAGAACACACTTCATCACGACCCCTATTCCCCTAATAATATTCCCGGATATAGGAGTACGCCTTTTCAAATAAATCGATGTCCTGGTGAAGCTTAAAGGCAAAAAGCGTCTGCCTAAGGACCTTCCTAACCTCCCGCTCGCCAGCGTGTGTTGCCTGCCAACCATCAAAGCGAACGGCACGAACGATCTCATCAATCTTATTGACCACCCGTTCAATCATGATCGGTGTAGTTCCGTTTTTTACTTCTTCGAAAAGCGCCGTCAGCGCAGCCTTGCCCCGGTTGATATCCTCTTCCTCGGGCGTTTCGCGCTCGGTCCTCACAACGTCCTTTGCAAGCGCTAGCAGCTCCTTGAGGAAATCGACGGAGAGCAGAAGACCCTGCTGGTGTCGGTTCTTCAAGGCTTCCAGGCGTTCGCTTAGCGCCTTGAATTTCGGATTCCCAGTGTGCTTGCGCAGCCGACCGGAAAGCTTGATCGATATTTCCTTGGCCTTCTTCTCGGGATCGGGATTTCCGAGAACGGCTTCAAGTAACTCCGCATCGAGAACCAACGTGTCGAGGTCATCGCGTATGGCATCGACATGCACATTCTCGTGGATCAGTTCGATGGTCTTGGCGCCCAGCCGGTGCCAGAGCAGCCGTCCGGTGCCGGTCGACGGCTTCAGGGACTCGTAGACCTGCGCCAGCCAGCGATACTCGGTTTCGTATTTGGTCAGCACGGGATCGGGCGATAGCGCCTCCCAAATTCGCGCCAGCACGCTGAAATCCGCTGCGAAGGTATCGCGCAGATCGTTATTTGGGATGCATTCTTGCGCGGCTATCAGGCCCTCATACCCGGTCAGACTGCGATCCACGCCTGCGAAATAAGCGAGACACTTCTGCAGGGCGGTCGGCAGGGCATTGATCAGCTCGGCGATGTTCGAGACCGCCTTCTGCACCCCTTCCTCGTCAAACTTTAGCGCCTGCGCGACGTCGTCAAATATGCCGAGATAGTCGACGATCAACCCATGAGTCTTCTGCTCGCCATAGGGCCGGTTGGTGCGGCAGATGGCCTGTAGCAGCGTGTGATCGCGCAAAGGTTTGTCCAAGTACATTGTCTGCAGGATCGGCCCGTCGAAGCCGGTCAGCAACTTTAACGTCACGATGATGATCTTTAGCGGGTCCTTCGGATCACGTAAGCGATCTAAAAGCTTACGTCCCCGATACGCAATCGGAGACAGTCATATGTGACGCCGCATCACATATAGCGAAGGGATCGGTCGCCACCCCGACGACATTGCGAAAACGTATAGTTCCGGAAAAGCAATACGAACGCGGGAAGGAGCAAAGTCTTTTCAACGGTCGGAAATGGTTCGGACCGTCGCCACCGGAGTAAGACATCATGATGAAGTCCCGATACATCCCCCTTGCCCTGATCGCCGCGCTCACCGCTGGTGGTGTCGGAGCGGCTCTCGCCCAGAGTTCCGCCACGACCGGCGCACCTGCCGTGCAGTCCGACGCCACGGAACTCGCTGCACTCGAAGGCGCCAAGGTGAGCCTCACCGACGCGATCGCGATCGCCGAAAAGGAAGGTGGCGGCAAGGCCGTCGATGCCGGGTTCGAGGGCGAGAACGGCAGCTATGCCTATGAGGTCGAGGTCCTCGGCGCGAATGGCGAACAGACGGTTCTGGTGGATGCCCAATCCGGTAAGGTCACAAAGGTCGCGCAGAACGCGGACGACAACGATGACCAGGACGAAGGCGACGAGGGTGCCGAACGCGAAGGCTCCGAAAACGGCGAGGACAACGACTGATCGCGCTTCTTCAAGAACGCCTCCCGGCTGTGGCCGGGAGGCGTTCGCTTTGCATATATCTTTGCCTGTTCAGAATAACCGAGACCATGATAGGCATCTTGCCATGAAGATACTGCTCATTGAAGACGACCCGGAGACCGCGTCCTACGTAATCAACGGCCTCAAGGAAGAAGGCTATGTCGTGGACCATGCCGCGTCCGGACGCGACGGGCTGTTTCTGGCGGCCGACGGCAGCTACGACTGCCTCGTGGTCGACAGGATGCTTCCCGGCATCGAGGGGCTCGCCGTGGTCAAGACCATCCGGGGCGCAGGCGTGAATACCCCCGTTCTCTTCCTGACAACGATGGGCGGCATAGACGACCGGGTGGAGGGCCTGAAATCCGGCGGCGACGACTATCTCGTCAAACCATTCGCCTTCGCCGAACTTCTGGCGCGGCTGGAAGCGCTTATGCGCCGCCCTCCCATGGCGCAAATCGAGGCGGTCTTGAGAATTTCCGATCTTGAACTAGATTTGATGAAGCGCACGGCGCAGCGGTCCGGGAAACGCATCGATCTGCAACCGCGCCAGTTCAAGCTCCTTGAGTACCTGATGCGGCATGAAGGCCAGGTTGTCACCCGGACTATGCTGCTGGAGAATGTCTGGGAATTTCATTTCGATCCCAAGACCAACATCGTCGAGACCCATATCAGCCGGTTGCGCGCTAAGGTCGATCGCGACTTTCCGACCGAGCTCATCCGCACGGTCCGCGGCGCGGGCTACAGTCTCCGTGAACCGGGGTAAGGTGTTCAGGACGGCGGCCTTCCGCCTCGCGATCGCCTATGCGGCACTGTTCGCGTTTTCGGTGTCGATTCTCTTCGCCGTCGTTTATGTCGTGCTGGAAGACTATTCGTCTGGTCAGATACGCTCCGCTGTCGAGGCCAACGCAGCCACCCTCATCGAGGAAGGGCGCACGGATGGGCTGGATCGCGTGGCGTCGATCATCGATATGCGCATAGCGGCGGAGCGCGACGAGGCCCACTATGTTCTGGTTTCCGCAGGCGGTCGCCGACTCGCCGGGGATTTGCCCGCCGGCGTCGCCTCCGAGGGTTGGCGGACATTCGATGATCCGATCGCCGATGGTGACGATGAAGGCGAGCGCCTGATTGCCCTCGGCAGCCCGCTTTCTGATGGCGCTCTGCTCGTCGTCGCCCATGAAATGGACGAACGCGACGAGCTGCTGTCGGTCCTCATCCTGGCATTCTCGATCGCCGGCCTTCTGTCGATCGCGCTAGCGCTATGCGCAGGCCTCGTCCTTAGCCGCGCGTTTCTGGGACGGATCGATCACTTCAACCGAACCGCCGCGCAGATCATGCAGGGCCGGCTCGAAGAGCGCGTGCCGCTCCAGGGTTCCGGCGACGAGTTCGATCGGCTGGCCGAGAACGTCAACGCAATGCTGTCGCGCATCCAGCACCTGATGGAGGGTATGCGCCAAGTCTCGAGCGACGTGGCCCATGACCTGCGGACGCCGCTTTCCCGGTTGAGGCAGGGCCTGGAGCTTGCGTACCGCAAGGCAACCAGCCTTGACGAATTCCGTCATGCCGTGGATCGGGCCCTGAGTGAGACGGACGACATCCTCGCCACATTCGCCGCCCTGTTGCGCATTGCCCAGATAGAGGCGGGGTCTCGCAAGGCGGGCTTCATGACAGTCGATCTTTCCGGCGCGTTCCAGGCGATCGAGGAAGCCTACGCCGCCGTCATCGAAGATTCCGGCCGACGGCTACAAACGTCGATCGAGGGCTGTGTGTTTTTCCGCGGGGATCGCGAACTCATCATCCAGATGCTATCCAACCTGCTCGACAACGCGATCCGCCATACCCCGCCGAAGTCGCTCATCACGATAACGTTGCGGAGAGAGCCGGACGGTGTCGTCGGATGCGTGGCTGACAACGGCGAAGGTATTCCAGAGGGCGAGCGCGCCAAGGTTTTGAAGCGTTTTTACCGATTGGATCATAGCAGAACCACGAACGGCAACGGGCTCGGCTTGGCTCTCGTTTCCGCGATCGCTGAGCTGCACGGGATCGAGCTCCAATTGCACGACAACAAGCCGGGTCTCGCCGTTCGGATGAGCTTCCCCAAAGGAAACGAATGACCGCCTACATCCAGACCCTCACCGATTTCATTTCCGGCAACCCGAATCTGGCGGCGGTCATCGTATTCTTCGTCGCCGCTTCGGAGGCGATCGCCTTCGTCGGCGCCTTGGTGCCCGGCACCACGATCTTGATCGCAATCGGTGCGGTCGTCGGGCTCGGACACCTTCCGCTATGGCCCATTCTGATCGCCGCCACGCTCGGCGCCGTCGCCGGCGATGGTCTCTCCTATTGGTTCGGGCATCGCTACAAGGAACGCGTTGCCGGCATGTGGCCGCTTTCCCGCCGGCCCGATCTCCTGGTCAAGGGCGAAGCGTTCTTCACTCGCTACGGCAGCATGAGCATCGTCATCGGGCGGTTCGTTCCGGTGCTGCGCGCGATCATCCCTGTCGTTGCCGGCATGTTCAGAATGCCGCCCCTTCGGTTCTATTCGGTCAATGTCCTGTCGGCCGTCATCTGGGCTCCTGCGCACATCCTTCCCGGAGCGGCCGTCGGCATGTCGTTCGGCATTCTCGGCCGTATCAGCGGCCGATTCGCACTGACGCTTTCGCTCCTTGCGGTCTTTGCCATCGCCTCGGCGTGGCTGCTCCGCCTTGTTCTCCTGCGGTTAGTGCCGCTTGCCTCTCGTTCTCGGCGCGCGGTCGTCGCCCGCGTCGAGCGGATGTCCCTTGGCCGGCCGAGATCGCTGCTTCTGGCGCTCCTCGACCCTGGAGAGGATGGCCGGACGATCATCCCGCTCGCCGCAGTCCTCGCGATATTCGTGATCGGCTTCGTCGCACTCGTCGAAGACGTTGTGGCGCGGGGTGAACTGGCCCGATCGGACGCCGCCATCAGCAGTTTCGTCCAGTCGCTCAGAACAGCGTGGGGAGACGTGGTGATGGTGATCATCACGTCGCTTGGCGACACAGTAGCGATCACCGCGGTTGCGCTGGTTGCAGCGGCCTGGCTGGCGTGGAGGCGCTCATGGCGCATCCTTGCCGGCTTTGTCATCTCCCTCGTCATGGCAACGTCATTCGCAACACTGATCAAGGCGTGGGCCGGCATTCCAAGGCCGATCTCGATCTACGAAGGCGCGCAGGTCTTCAGCTTCCCCAGCGGCCATGCGACCATGTCCGCGACCCTCTTCGGCATTCTCGCATGGATCGCGTTGCGCGGGGTCACGTCCCGACTTCGGTTCTGGGCTGTCGGGCTCTACGGCGCGCTGGTTGGAATGATCGCGATTTCCCGGGTCTATCTCGCCGCGCATTGGCCATCTGACGTTCTGGGCGGGTTGCTGTTTGGCTTCGGCATCGCAACGATCTTCGCCCTCGTCTTCCGGCGATCCGATCTCGGCCCTGTCAGGCCCGGCGCGCTTGCCGCAAGCTGTGTCGCGACGATCGCCATCTTCGGGTCCTGGCACGCCTCGTCAACTCTGCAAAAAGGTCTCGACATGTACGCGGTGCGATCAGCGCCAGTGCAGGTTCTGTCCGTAGCCGACTGGCGTGGGGGCCGTTGGCGCGACCTGCCGCAAGCCCGGATCGACCTTGCCGGGGAAAGCGAGGAACCGTTCGCTGTGCAATGGGCCGGCGATTCCGCGGAGCTAGCAACGACCTTGCAGCGAGCGGGCTGGGTGACGGCGGAGGTCGCCAGCCTTGCCAATGTCGGGGCATTCTTCGGTCTCGCCGCAAACGCGTCGATGGCGATCCCGGTCCTGCCGGCGATGCATGACGGCGCATTGCCCCTTCTCGTCCTGACCAGAGAAGCCAGCGACGCTCGAAACCGTCAGGTCCTGCGCGCTTGGAGTAGCGGTACGGCGGTATCCTGGAACGGTCGGCAGATG
>CAZVLU010000018.1:0-54867 GCA_964628235.1 uncultured Rhizobium sp.
TGCTCGACGTGACGCCGCTGTCGCTCGGCATCGAGACGCTGGGCGGCGTGTTCACCCGCCTGATCGACCGCAACACGACGATCCCGACCAAGAAAAGCCAGGTGTTCTCGACCGCCGAGGACAATCAGACGGCGGTGACGATCCGGGTCTTCCAGGGCGAACGCGAGATGGCATCCGACAACAAGATTCTCGGCCAGTTCAACCTGGAGAGCATCCCGCCGGCGCCGCGCGGCATGCCGCAGATCGAAGTCACCTTCGACATCGACGCCAACGGCATCGTCAGCGTCCAAGCGAAAGACAAGGCGACCGGCAAGGAGCAGCAGATCCGCATCCAGGCCTCGGGCGGCCTCTCGCCCGACGACATCGAGAAGATGGTCAAGGACGCGGAAGCTCATGCTGCCGAAGACAAGAAGCGCAAGGAATCGGTCGAGGCCAAGAATCAGGCCGAATCCTTGATCCACTCGACCGAGAAGAACATCGCCGAGCATGGCGACAAGGTCGACGCGGCGATCAAGGCCGAGATCGAGACCAAGATCGCCGATCTCAAGGCGGTCAAGGACGGCGACGACGTCGCCGACATCCGCGCCAAGGTCGAAGCTTTGGCCACCGCGTCGATGAAGCTCGGCGAAGCCATGTACAAAGCGACGCAGGAGCAGGCCGCCGCCGGCGACGCCGGTCCGCAGGCCGCCGCTGGAGAGAAGCCGGCCGACGACACGACCGTGGTCGACGCCGACTTCGAAGAGGTCGACGAGAACAAGAAGAACAAGCAGTCCTAATTCGCACTGCGCGTGAGGATATCCGTCATCGCAATTTTATCCTCACGCGCAGAACGAGCTTCGCACTGACATGGACAAAGTCGATTACTACGAGCTTCTCGAATGTTCGCGCGACGCGGATGGCGAGACCCTCAAGCGGGCATACCGCAAGCTGGCCATGCAGCATCATCCCGACCGCAATCCGGGCGACGCCGCGGCCGAGCAGAAATTCAAAGAGATCAACGAAGCTTACGATGTCCTGAAGGACCCCGATAAGCGCGCGGCATATGACCGCTATGGTCATGCCGCCTTCGAGAGCGGCGGCGGCCCGCGCGGCGCTTCGGAATTCGGCTTCGGCGGCTTCTCCGACATTTTCGACGAGATGTTCGGCGAGTTCACCGGCCGTCGCGGCGGCGGCGCCAACGCCGCCACGCGCGGCGCCGATCTGCGCTACAACATGCAGATCACGCTGGAAGAAGCGTTCCACGGCCGCCAAACGACGATCAAGGTGCCGTCGAGCGCGCCGTGCGACGAGTGCGAAGGCTCGGGCGCCGAGAAGGGCTCGAAACCCGTCACTTGCGGCACCTGCCAGGGCCGCGGCAAGGTGCGCGCCAGCCAGGGCTTCTTCACCATCGAGCGCGCTTGCCCGACCTGCCAAGGCGCTGGCCGCGTCATCGAGAAACCCTGCCGCGTCTGCCAGGGCGCTGGCCGTGTGCGCAAAGAGAAGACGCTATCGGTCAATATTCCGGCCGGCGTCGAGGAAGGCACCCGCATCCGCCTGACCGGCGAAGGCGAGGCGGGCGTGCGCGGCGGCCCGTCCGGCGATCTTTACATCTTCCTGTCGGTCGCGCCGCATCGCCTGTTCCAGCGCGACGGCGCCAACGTCTATTGCCGCGTGCCGATCAGCATGACCAGCGCGGCGCTCGGCGGCTCGTTCGAAGTGCCCTGCGTCGATGGCACCAAGGCGCGCGTCGCGGTGCCGGCCGGCACCCAGAGCGGCCACCAGTTCAGGCTCAAGGGCAAAGGCATGTCGGTGATGCGCTCGGCGGCGCGCGGCGACATGTACATCCATGCCGCCGTCGAAACGCCGATGAACCTGACCAAGAAGCAGAAAGAGTTGCTCGCCGAATTCGACAAGGCCGGCAAGCGCGAGAACACCAGCCCCGAGACCGAAGGCTTCTTCGCCAAGATCAAAGAGCTGTGGGACGATCTGCGCGAGTAGGCCTGCGCGCGTCGCGTCTTTCGCTTGCTTCACCCCCACCCAACCCTCCCCCGTTTAGGGGGAGGGCTTTTTGCATAAGCGCTGGCCGACATCCCTCCCCCTTGCGGGGAGGGCTGGGGAGGGGGTGATGCGCGTAGCGCAATCTCGCGGCATGACGTTTCCTGCGCGCCATGCTTAAATCCCCGCCGTTTCAGGCTGAGGGATAGTCCAATGGATCCGTTGAAAATCGGCATCGTCGGCGCCGCCGGGCGCATGGGCGCCATGCTCGTGCAGCAGGTGCGCGCGCAGCCGGGCGACTGCCGCCTGATCGGCGCGACCGAACGTGCCGGCAGCGCGGCGCTGGGCAAGGATGCCGGCCTGCTTGCCGGCGGCGAATCGCTCGGCGTACTGGTCACGGATGATGCCGTGGCGCTGTTCGCCGCTGCCGACGCCGTGATCGATTTCACCGCGCCCGCCGCCACCGTCGCCCATGCGGCGCTCGCCGCCCAGGGCAAGTGTATCCATGTCATCGGCACCACCGGCTTGGAAGCGGCGCATGACGCGGAGATCGCCAAGGCGGCGCGCCACACCGCCATCATCCGTGCCGCGAACTTTTCGGTCGGCGTGAACTTGCTCGCCGGTTTGACCAAGCGCGTCGCCGGCTTGCTCGGCGACGAGTTCGACATCGAGATCGTCGAAATGCATCATCGCCATAAGGTCGACGCGCCGTCCGGCACGGCGCTGATGCTCGGCCAGGCGGCGGCGGATGGCCGCAAGGTCCAGCTTGCCGATGTGGCGCAACGCGGCCGCGACGGCATCACCGGCGCGCGCAAGTCGGGTGATATCGGATTCGCAAGTTTGCGCGGCGGCGATGTGGTCGGCGATCACACGGTGGTGTTCGCCGCCGACGGCGAGCGCGTCGAGCTGACCCACAAGGCCTCGGCGCGGCAAATCTTCGCGCGCGGCGCGGTGCGTGCCGCTGTGTGGGGCCGCGGCAAAGCGCCGGGGCTTTACAGCATGCAAGACGTTCTCGGCTTCGCCGAGTAGGGCAAGACGTTCTCGGTTTCGCCGATTAAGCCTTTGGCTTGTCCATCGACCGGCGGATCAAGGTCGCGGTCAAGCTAACGCCAGCGGCGATCACGGCGGCGATCACGAACATCACGGCGATGTCGCCGCGCTCGAACAGCGGCTTGAAGGCCGCCGTTCCCACCGCGCCGCCGATGAACAGGCAGCCGGCGAACAAAGCCACGGCGCAGCCGCGCGCTTGCGGCGCGGCGGCGGTCGCCCAGACTTGCAGCGGCGCATGCATGAAGACCACCGCGCCGGCTGACAGCGTCGAGGCCGCCAGCACGCCGATCAAGGCCGGATCGACGGCGACGGCGGCCCAGGCGGCGGTCAGCATCACGCCGCCGAGCAGGATCGATATCCATACAGCGAGATGCTTGCCGACGCGGCGGAACAGCCAAGCCCACAACACGACGCTGACGCCATAGACGCCGACCACTGCGCCGGCGATCGAGGCGGGCGCGCCGGCGACGAGCAGGGTCGGCGCGAGATAGGCGATGGCGCCGAACAGCACTGTGCCCTCGACGAGCGCGATGGCGGCGACCGAGAGGACGGCCGGCGTCGTCAGCGCGGTCTTCAGGCTGAACAGGATCGGCATGGGCGCGCCGCGAACTTCGGGCAAGCCGCGCAGCAGCAACGCGCAGGCCAACGGCACGACGCCGCCGACGATCATCGCCGCCTGCCAGCCGATGTGATCGGTGACGAAGCCGGCAGCGATCACGCCGAGCGCCGAGCCCACGGCATAGGCTGCGTTGAGACTGGCGGCGACGCGCGGACGGGCGGCGTGATCGAGGGCGTCGCCGATCCAGGCGATCATCGACGGCACCGCAGCGGCCATGCCGGCGCCGGCGAGAAAGCGCAAAATCGCGAGCGTCGTCAAATCGGGGGCCAAGGGAGCGGCCAGGGTGGCGACGCCGCCGATCAGGATGCCGATGAAGGCGGCGCGGGTGCGGCCGATGCGTTCCGACAGCAAGCCCCAGGGCAATTGCATCAGGCCGTAGGCGAGATAGTAGGTCGTCGCGGCGATGGTGGTGGCGGCCAGCGTCGCGCCGAAATGCGCGGCGATGTCGCCAAGCGCCGGCGTGATCATGAAATGCTCGAAGGCCGCGGCGAAAGAGGCGGCCTGCACGCGGCGGCTGATCGCGCGTTCGTTCATGGGGGAAATGCCTCGGTTATCGGCTTGGCTTTCGCCGACTTAAAATCGTCATGCCCGGACTTGGTCCGGGCATCCACGCCTTGTGCTACCGATCAAAGAAAAGGCGTGGATGGCCGTCCGCCGTTAGGCCGACCTACGGTCGGACGCCAAGTCCGGCCATGACGGTATTTAGATATGTGATCGTCTATTTTTACTTAAAGTCTTCGTTGGTCAGCAGCGTGATGAGCTTCAGCCCGCGCTGCTTGAATGCGTCTTGCGCGCCTTCCAGCCGGTCGACGACCGTGAGGACGATTTCAACCGTGCCGCCCTGCGCCTTGACGATGTCGATCGTTTTGAAGGCCGAGCCGCCGGTGGTTGTGACGTCCTCCAGCACGGCGACTTTCGCGCCGGGGCCAAAATAGCCGTCGATCAGCGTTTCAGCGCCATGGTCCTTGGGGCCCTCCTTGCGGACATAGAAGAATTCGAGCTTTTTGCCGCGCTGATGGCTGCGCAGGCAGAGCGCCGCGACCATCGGCACCGCGCCCATGGCGACGCCGCCAACATGGGTGACGTTCGCCTTCTCGATCTCGTCGAGCAGCAAGTCGGCCATGAGGTTGCTGCCTTCGGGGTGCAGCGTCGACTTTTTCATGTCGAAGTAGAAGCCGCTCTCCTTGCCCGATGCGAGCTTGAAATTGCGTCCGCTGAGCAGCGAATGCTCTTTGATGATGTCGCGCAGGCGGGCGAGCCGCAGGTCGGCGATCGGCATGCTGTGAGAATCCCGAATTGGTTGAATTGGACCGGAAATGACGCGCTTAAGCTAATCCAGCGGCCCGCCGCCCGCCAGTCTGAAGGGCCGCGCCGCGAGGGCTTTTCCACCGTTATTTCCGGCTGAAACGGCGTTTCAGAGCGCGGTCTTTTCGTCCGCTATCGGCTGGCGTGCGCGCGTGCGAATCAGAGCCATGGCGACGAGAATAAGAGCGAGCGCCACAAGCTCGCGCGAGCCGACGCGTTCGCCGAGCCACAGCGTGCCGACGACGATGCCAAGGCCGGGGATCATGTAGTTGATGAGCGAGGCGAAGGTCGGCCCGGCCGACAGCAAGAGGCGGAGATAAACCCAGACGCCGAAGGCGGTCGAGCCGACGCCGAGCCAGATCACCCAGCCGACCGACGCCCAGCTCGGATCGAGCGTCCAGGGGCGCTCGACGATCAAGGTCGCCGGCAGCATGACGAAGGCGCAGGCCAGCATGTTGCCGGCGGCGAGCAGGCTGATCGGCATGTCCTCGGTCAGCACGCGGCCATAGACCGCGTTGGCGGCATAGCTCAACGCGCCGCCGACCACGGCGAGCTGGCCGATCAGCGCGGCAAGGCTGCGCGCATCGCCCAAGCCGGCGAGCGCTTCGGGCCCCATCAGCACGATCAGGCCGGCGAAACCGACGGCGATGCCGAAAAAGTGGCGCGCGCGCAAATGGCGCTCGACGCCGAAGCCGCGCGCCAGCAGCACGGTGAAGATCGGCATGGTGCCGATCAGGATGGCGGCGAGGCTGCTGTCGATGCGCTCCTGGCCGAAGCCGACGAGCGTGAAGGGGATGCCGTTGCCGAGCAGGCCGAGGATGAAGAACTGCGCCCACATGCGCCGGTCGGCTCTGAACAGCGCCGAGAGCTTCACGCCCATCAGCGGCAGGAAGCCGACGAGCAAAAACGACGCGACGACGATGCGCCCGGTGGCGATCGTCATCGGCGGAATTTCTTCGACGGTGATTTTTATGACGGCGAAGGCCGAGCCCCACAGCGCGGTGAGCACGAGCAAGGTCAGGATGTCGGCGAGACGCCGCGAGGGCAGGAGGGCGGACATGTCGTTCGCTTTAGCCGCCGGGCTGGCGCAACCGGGCGAGGGCGGCGCGCAGGGCGTCGGCGAAGTCGGCCCGTTCGGCCGGCGAGAGGCACTGGCCGATCGCGCTCTGCCGGCCATGGGAGACGAGCAGGACCTGGCCGGCGTGCGTTTCCGGCTCGTCCAGCTCGACGCGCAGCCAATAGGGCTGGAACTCCTCCTGTCGGACGCGGCCGCGCCAATCGACCCGCCGCAGCGACAGCCGGCTCTCGGTCAAACGCACTGCTTCATAAGCCCGCCCCGCCCGGTAATTGAGGCGAAAGGCGATATAGACGGCGAGCACGTCGAGGCCGAGAAAACCTATGACAGGCCAGGCCCCGGCGATGACGAAGGCCATGCCGGCGACGAAGCTGCAGCCGCCGAGCGCCGCCATCAGCACGAGAAAGCCGCGCGTCCCGAGGCTGCGGTTGGGTCGCAGCACGGCATCGAACAACGGCACTTCGTCGGTTTCGCCGAAGGTCGCGGGCGTTGTCGGGCTGCCGGGGTGCATTGCTGCGGTCATGATCGAGAGATAAGCCTTCGCCGGCAGAGAGTCGAGGGGCTGGCCGAGACGTGGGGCTGCGGATTACAGTGCGGCAAGCGCCAATCCCTCATTCATTCTGCGAAACCATGCCGCGTCCGCCTCGCGCCAAATCTCCCGGCCCTGTCCCCGCTCCCGCAAAGGCTAAGGGCGCCAGCGATAAAGCGCCGCCGCGCAAAAAACGCCGCATGCCGCCCGGCAAGGGCGCCAGCAAACTGTCCGGCCGCTTGAGCCCCGAGGAGGTCGATGCCTTCTTCGCCGCGCTATCGGCGGCCAATCCCGAGCCCAAGGGCGAGCTGAACTACGTCAACGCCTATACGCTGCTCGTCGCCGTCGTGCTGTCGGCCCAAGCGACCGATGCCGGCGTTAACCGCGCGACCAAAGACCTGTTCGCCGTGGTTGATACGCCGCAGAAAATGGTGGCGCTCGGTCTCGAGGGGCTGATCAAGCATGTGCGCACCATCGGCCTGTTCAACACCAAGGCCAAGAACGTCATCGCGTTAAGCGAGATGCTGATCGCCAAGCATGGCGGCGAAGTGCCGCACGATCGCGCCGCCCTGGAAGAGCTGCCCGGCGTCGGCCGCAAGACCGCCAATGTCGTGCTCAACATCGCGTTCGGCGAGCCGACCATGGCGGTCGACACCCATGTATTTCGCATTTCCAACCGCACCGGCTTGGCGCAGGGAAAAACGCCGTTGGCGGTCGAAGAGAAGCTGCTGAAAGCGATCCCGGCCAAATGGGCGCTGCATTCGCACCATTGGCTGATCCTGCATGGACGTTACGTCTGTTTGGCGCGCAAGCCCAATTGCCCGGGCTGCGTCGTCAAGGAGATCTGCAAATTCCCGGCGAAGACGACGGCGTTCTAAAAGCGCTCAGCTCTTCCAGCGCAGCGTTTGCTCGGTCACCGGATTGATGAAGGCGCGCCCCTCGGCCTGGCTCGCCTGCCATTCTCGTTTCAGACGATAGAACCACTTGGCCTGCAGATCGGCGTCGTCGATCAGCAGCAGGCTCGGGCGCAGCTTGAGGCCTTCTTGCTGAATCAGGACGATCTCGCGGTCCTGTTGCAGGAAGGCATGGGCGAAGCGCTTGAGGACCGGCTTGAGCAGCGTGAGCCAGGGGGTCGTCCAGTAAATCAGATTGCTGACGCGCGTCATGTTCTCGCTGACCGGAGTCACGGCGGTCAGGTTGACCAGAGTGTGCTTGCCGGCCGTGGTGTGGTCGATGCGGATGCCGGGCAGGCGGAAGGCGATTTCGGTTTCCGGCGCGCCGCCGAGCAGTTTATAAGCGCGCGAATTCTTCGACGGCTTGTGGCGCAGCATGGTGAAACCGTGTTCGCTTGGCCCGAAGCGCTTGGTCTTTTCATAAGATGACGCGCTCGGGCGCCACCACCAGGACTTATGGACATAGGCTCCGTGGGCCGGGTCGATCAGCCCGATCACCGCATGATCGATGTAGCAAGGAAAATCCAGCGTATCGACGATGTGCAATTGCTCGGCTGTAACGCCCGGCAGCGATGGGGGCGGCGGCAAAGCCGCTTCGTCGATCGCGGCGCGCGGCTTGTCGCTCATATAGACCCAGACGATGCCCTGCGATTCGCGGCAAACGTAGCTGCGCACGCGGATCTTCTCGCGCGCCGCTTGGCTTTGGCCGTCGACCAGCGACGGGATCGCCGTGCAGCGGCCATCAGGGCTGAAGCGCCAACCGTGATAGCAACATTCCACTTCGCGGCCATCGAAACTGCCGTAGGACAGCGGGATGCCGCGATGCGGGCAGACATCGTGGATGGCGAACACCTCGCCGCCGTCGGTGCGTCCGAACAGCAGCGGCTCGCCGAGAATCCAAAGCGGTTTGAATTGGCCTTTGGCCAAGTCGCGGGCGGGCAGCGCGAAATACCACAGATTGCGCAGGAACCCGGCCTCGCTGATGGCCGATGGCACATAAGCCTGCGTCTCGGTGGGAGTGGGTGCGTCGAGGTTCGTCATTATACCGAACTTAGCATAATGGCCTTAAGAGCGCAGCCGGCGGGCGCCGACGAAGGTAGCGAGACATTCGCTCGGGCCCGCGGTCGCTGCCGGCGCGCCGGTTTGGCGCGGGCGCGCTTCGACATATTGCACGCGCTTCTCGCCGCCGGCAGTGCCGCTGCCGGGATAAAGGAACAGGTGCAGCACGCAGGTCTCGCCGCGGTACTGCCACATCTGTGCCGTCGCTTCGTCGCGCAGCAGCGTCGGCTTGCCGAGCAATTGCGTGAGCTGGCCGGCATCGAGCCCGCGAAGCTCTTCGAGCTTGGGCGGCTCAGGCGGCGGCGCGGCTGGCGGCAAGGCGGCTTGGCGTTGCGGCGTTGCGGTTGTCGCGCTCGCGCTGCTCGGCGTCATGTCCTGTGGCGCGTCCTGCGCCATCGGCGGCCGTGGCGGCGCGCCGTCGGGCAGCGGATCGCCCGGCTTCCAATCGGGATATCTCTCGTACCAGCTCATATGCGCGGCACCCGGCGGCTGCGGCGTGCCGCAAGCGGCGAGCAGAGCGGAAGCTCCGAATATGATGGCGGCGAGCGTAAACGGCGACATGCGCGGCACGGCATAAATCCTACGAGAACGTCTTAGAGGCGGAGTTCGTCGCCGTCATCCACCGCATCTTCGGAAGCGGCGGCGCTTTGCACGGCGGAGGACGCCGGCTGCGGCGCCACGGGCTGCAAGCGGGCGACTTCGCCGTCGATCTGTCCGCCCGGCTCGATCTCGATATGGCCATAGGCGATACGGCCGCGCATACGGCCCGAGGCGCGGATGCGCAAGCGGCGGCGCACGGTCATTTCGCCATCGAACTGGCCGGCGATATCGGCGTCCTCGACGCGGATCGAGCCTTTGAAGCTGGCGCCGCGCGCCACGCCCAACTCGCGGCAGTCGCCGACAGCGGCCTCGAGCTGACCTTCGACGATCAGGCGCTCGCAAGGGGCGACTTTGCCCTCAATTGCGATGTCGCGGGCGATGACCAGCGTCTTGTGCTCTTGCGCCTGGGACGTGCCGCGCAAGGGGTCGGGTCGGCGCGACAGCGCGCCCAAAGGATCGCGGGGGTTGCTGGCGCCGAGAATGTCGGGTTCGCGTCCCGGGCTCGGCTGGGCCGGCGTCGGTTTGCGCAAGCTGAGCGATCCGGCGCTGCCGAAGTTCGGCGCGGTGCGGCTCTGCCCGTTGGCCGCGCCGGTCGGCTCGGCGCGCCCGCTTTGGTCGTCTGGTTTTTTGCGCCCAAACATGACGCGGTCTCCCGCTG
This sequence comes from uncultured Rhizobium sp., assembly GCA_964628235.1. Lineage (GTDB taxonomy): Bacteria > Pseudomonadota > Alphaproteobacteria > SMXQ01 > SMXQ01 > CAMAVH01. The sequence continues at coordinate 9,823 of CAZVLU010000018.1, forward strand.
TGGCCGTCGGTTTAGGCGGCCGTTTGGCTCGGGCCGCCGTTGGGCACTGTATAGCGCGCGGGCCGCCCGTCTGCGACGGATTTTGCGGCGATTTCTGGCTTTCCCGCCATTGTTCGGAGGAGAGCGGCGGCTATACTGCGCCGGCTTTCATTTCCGCCGCGCTTATAGGAGCCGTCTTGTCCCAACCCGCCTCTCTCGACGTTATCGGCATCGGCAACGCCATCGTCGATGTCATCGCCCAAACCGACGACGTCTTTCTCAAGGATAACGGCCTCGCCAAGGGGGCGATGACCCTGATCGACGCGGCGCGTGCCGAAAGCCTCTATAAGGTGATGGGATCGGCGATCGAGGCGTCGGGCGGCTCGGCGGCCAACAGCATGGCGGGCCTCGCCTCGCTCGGCGGCCGCGCCGGTTTCATCGGCAAGGTGCGCGACGACCAGTTGGGCGGCATCTTCGCCCATGACATCCGCGCCACCGGCGTCGCCTTCGCGACGCCCGCCGCAACCTCCGGCTTGCCGACGGCGCGCTGCCTGATTTTCGTGACCAGCGACGCCCAGCGCACCATGCAGACCTTCTTGGGCGCCTCGACCGATCTCGGCCCGGCCGACGTCGATGAGGCGATGATCGCCTCGGCCGCCGTCACCTATCTCGAAGGCTATCTGTGGGACAAGCCGCAAGCGAAAGAGGCTTTCCTGCGGGCCGCCGCGGCCGCCCACAAGGCCGGCCGTAAAGTCTCGCTCACCTTGTCGGACTCTTTCTGCGTCGATCGCCACCGCGCCGATTTCAAGGCGCTGGTGAAGGACCATGTCGATATCCTATTCGCCAACGAAGCGGAGATTCTGTCGCTCTACGAGACGACCAACTTCGATGAAGCGGTGTCGAAGGTGCGCGCCGATTGCGACATAGCGGCGCTGACGCGCAGCGAAAAGGGCGCGGTGATCGTCGCCGGCGACAAGACCCATGCCGTCTCCGCCGAACCGATCGCCAAGCTGGTCGACACCACGGGCGCCGGCGATCTTTATGCCGCCGGTTTCTTGTACGGCTACACGCGCGGCCTGCCCTTGCCGGTGGCGGGGCGAGTCGGCGCCATCGCCGCAGCCGAGATCATCGGCCATTACGGCGCGCGTCCGGCGGTCAAACTCGCCGATCTGGTGAAAGCCAAACTCGGCCCGCTCCTGGCCGGCTGATGACGGCGTCGGTCGCCGCCCCGCGGTCCCGTTGGCGCGACGCGCTGGCGATCTATCGCGCGCCCGGCGTGCCGGTGATGCTATTTCTCGGTTTCGCCGCCGGTCTGCCGCTGCCGCTCACCGGCTTCACGCTGCGCCAATGGCTGAGCGAAACCGACGTGGCGCTGAGCATCATCGGCCTCACCGCCTCGGTCGGCATCGCCTATAGCTTCAAGTTCCTATGGTCGCCGCTGCTCGACCGTTTGCCGCCGCCGCCGGGCTTCGCGCGTCTTGGCCGACGGCGCGGCTGGTTGCTGGCGATCCAGATTATGCTCGTCGCGGCCATTGCGGCTTTGGGCTTCACCGATCCGAAAACCGCTGTGGGCGCCACCATCGCGGTCGCCGTGATCGTCGCTTATCTGTCGGCGAGCCAGGACATCGTCATCGACGCCTATCGCATCGAGCGCCTGACGCCCGAGGCGCAGGGCGCCGGCTTGGCGGCCTATATCTGGGGCTATCGCGTCGCGCTACTGGCCGGCAATGCCGGCGCGTTGATGCTGGTCGGCGTCGGCGGCTGGGAGTTGAGCTATCTCGCCATGGCGGCGCTGATGGTCATCGGCGTCATCTGCTGCTTGGTGATGCGCGAGCCGCCGGCCCCGCAAGAGCCGGCGTTGGCCGGCGACGGGCCGCTCGCCAAAGCCGTCGCCTGGATCAAGCGCGCCGTGGTCGAGCCGCTCGCCGATTTCGCCCGCCATGACGGCTGGCTGTGGATTTTGCTGTTCGTCTGTTTGTTCAAGCTCGGCGAGGCGCTGGCCGGGACGATGACCGCGCCGTTCTACCGCTCGCTCGGCTATTCGCGCGAAACGGTGGCTGGCGTCAGCGGCGTCTTCGGCTTGGTTGCGACGTTGGCCGGCGTCGCGCTCGGCGGCCTGCTGGTGGCGCGGCTCGGCACGGCGCGCGCCTTGATCGGTACCGGCGTTCTGCAGATGGCTTCGAACTTGATGTATGTCGCGCTGGCTTACGGCGGCGGCGACATCGGCATGCTGTGGCTGCAGGTCGGCGTCGAGAACTTCACCGACGGCCTGGCCGACGCCGCCTTCGTCGCCTATCTCTCGTCCTTGACGCGCATCGCTTTCACGGCGACGCAATATGCCCTGCTCTCCTCGCTCGCCACGGTACCGCTGCGCACGCTCGGCGCGTCGTCCGGCTGGCTCGCCGAAGGCATGGGCTGGCCGCTATTTTTCCTGCTGACCACGGCGGCGGCGCTGCCGGCGATGGGACTGATGCTGTGGTTGCTGAAGCGTTTTCCGCCCAAGGCGGCTTTGGCCGCCCGCAATGCCGATCCTGGCGGAGGGGCGGTAATTTAAACCTGCGCCGGGCTTTAGCTGGCTTCTGCAGTGGCGCTGAAGCCGTCGCTTTCCAGCGAATAGCCGGTGGCGCGCACGGTGCGGATGACGTCTTCGCGGTCGCCGACATTGAGCGCTTTGCGCAAGCGGCGGATATGGACGTCGACCGTGCGCGGCTCGATGTAGGTGTCGTGGGTCCACACTGCGTTGAGCAATTGCTCACGGGAGAAAACGCGGCCCGGATGCTCGATCAGGAAGCGCAGCAGGCGAAACTCGGTCGGGCGCAGATGCACGGCCTTGGCGTTGCGAAACACCCGGTGCGCCGCCAGATCCATGACGATGTCGCCGTAGGTCAAGGCTTCGGCGGCGAGGGCCGGGCGGGCGCGGCGCAACACGGCCTGGACGCGGGCGATCAGCTCGCTCGGCGAGAAGGGCTTGGTGATGTAGTCGTCGGCGCCGGAATTGAGGGCGCGGATCTTGTCGCCCTCTTCGCCGCGCGCCGTCAGCATGATGATCGGAATGTCGCGGCTTTCCGGCTTGCGGCGGACTTGGCGGCAGATCTCGATGCCCGAAACCAGCGGCAGCATCCAGTCGAGCAGCATGATGTCTGGCCGGCGCTCGTCGAGCAACATCAGCCCTTCCTCGCCGTTGGTCGCAGTCATCACCTCAAAGCCTTCGCGCTCAAGGTTGTAGCGCAGCACGGTGACCAGCGCTTCTTCGTCTTCGACCAGGAGGATGAGCGGTTTCATCGGACTTCGGTATCCTTACGCTTTGGGCGCGCCGTCCTCGGGGTTGACCACGAGGAAGCTCGACGAGTCGCCTTTCGGACGGTTTTCGTTGAGCGTCTTGCCGTGGACGATGAAGTAGATCGTCTCGGCGATGTTGGTGGCGTGATCGCCGATGCGCTCGATGTTCTTGGCGACGAACAGCAGATGCGTGCAAGGCGTGATGTTGCGCGGGTCTTCCATCATGTAAGTGAGGGTCTCGCGGAACAGCGCGTTGTAAGCGTCGTCGACCTCTTCGTCGCGCAGCCACACGGCCTTGGCCTTCTCGGCGTCGCGCTCGTTGTAGGCGTCGAGCACGTCTTTGATCAGATGCTGCACCAGGCGGCCCATACGCGGGATGCTGGCGAGCGGCTTGACCGGCCGCATTTCGGCGATGGCGATGGAGCGCTTGGCGATGTTGGCGGCGTAATCGCCGATGCGTTCGACGTCGGCGGCGATCTTGAGCGAGGAGATGATCTCGCGCAGGTCGCTCGCCATCGGCTGGCGCAGCGCCAGCATGCGCACGACGCGCTGGTCGATGATGTTGTTCAATTCGTCGAGCTTCACGTCGCCCTTCACGGTGAGCGCCGCGACGTCGGCGTCGCGTTTGGTGACGGCCTGGATCGACGAGGCGAACTGCGCTTCGGCGATGCCGCCCATGCGCAGAATGTCCTCGTGCAGGTTCTTCAGCTCGTCGTCGTAGGATTTTACGGTGTGGTCGGTCATGGCCATGCTTTCGTTTCTTACCTGATGCCCGCGATCAGCCAAAGCGGCCGGTGACGTATTCTTCGGTCTTCTTGACGCTCGGCGTCGTGAAGATTTTTTCCGTACGGTCGTATTCGATCAGCTCGCCGAGATACATGAAGGCGGTGAATTCCGACACGCGGGCCGCCTGCTGCATGTTGTGCGTCACGATGGCGATCGTGTACTGGTCCTTCAACTCGTCGATCAGCTCTTCGATCTTGCTGGTGGAGATCGGGTCGAGGGCCGAGCAAGGCTCGTCGAACAGGATCACGTCCGGGCGCACGGCGATGGTGCGGGCGATGCAAAGGCGCTGCTGCTGGCCGCCTGAGAGGCTGAGGCCGCTGGCGTTGAGCTTGTCCTTCACCTCGTCCCAGAGGGCAGCGCGGCGCAGCGACGATTCGACGCGTTCGCTCATTTCGGCGCGCCCCAGGTTCTCGTAGAGCTTCACGCCGAATGCGATGTTGTCGTAAATCGTCATCGGGAAGGGCGTCGGCTTTTGGAACACCATGCCGACCCTGGCGCGCAGCAGGTTGAGGTCCTGCTTCGGGTTGAGGATGTTCTCGCCGTCCATCAGCACTTCGCCTTCGGCGCGCTGCTTCGGATAAAGCTCGTACATGCGGTTGAGGCAACGCAGCAGCGTCGACTTGCCGCAGCCCGAGGGGCCGATGAAGGCGGTCACGGTGCGCTCGTAGAGCGGCAGCGAGATGTTTTTCAGCGCTTTGCTATCGCCGTAGAAGAACGACAGGTCGCGGATGGAGATTTTCTCCGGCGTATCTTCGTTGCTGCGGTGCGCGCTCGCCGCGCCGAGCGTGTTGGTCATCATGCTACTCATCGTTCGCCACCCGATTTGCTGGAAAGGACACGCGCGAGGATGCTGAGGGTCAGCACCGCGAGCGTTATGAGAAGCGCGCCGGCCCAGGCCAGGTCGCGCCAGTTTTCGTAAGGGCTCAAGGCGAACTGGAAGATGACGACCGGCAGGCTCGGCATCGGCGCCATCAAGTCGGTGCTCCAGAACTGGTTGTTGAGCGCGGTGAAGAGCAGCGGCGCGGTTTCGCCGGTGATGCGGGCGATGGCGAGCAGCACGCCGGTGATGATGCCGGCACGCGCCGCGCGGTAGGCGACCTTGGCGATGATGTACCAGGTCGGCGTGCCGAGCGCCGCCGCGGCTTCGCGCAGCGTGTTGGGCACCAGCAGCAGCATGTCTTCGGTGGTGCGGACGATGACCGGCATGACGATCACCGCCAAGGCCAGAGCGCCGGCGAAACCGGAGAAATGGCCCATGCGGGTCACGACGATCTCGTAGATGAACAGGCCGATGACGATGGAGGGCGCCGACAAGAGGATGTCGTTGATGAAGCGGATGACCGGGGTCAGCTTATCGTAGCGGCCATATTCCGCCATGTAGGTGCCGGCCAGGGTGCCGATCGGCGTGCCGATCAGGACGGCGAGAGCGGTCAAGATCAGGCTGCCGACGATGGCGTTGGCCAAGCCGCCGCCCGAGCCGCCCGGCGGCGGCGTCATTTCGGTGAAGAGCGAGAGCGACAGCCCGGCGACGCCGTTGACCACGAGCGTGCCGAGAATGATAGCGAGCCAACCGAGGCCGATGGCGGCCGAGGCGAGCGACAGGCTCATATAGATGCCGTTGCGGCGCGAGCGGCGGCGATAAAGCGTCATATTGCGTGAAGTGTCGGCCATGGCTTAGTTCCCCGCCTGGCGTTCGAGGCGGAGCAGCAAGTAGCGCGCAATCGCCAGGACGATGAAGGTGATGAAGAAGAGGACGAGGCCGAGGGCGATGAGCGACGAGAAGTAGACGTCGCCGACCGCTTCGGCGAATTCGTTGGCGATGGTCGCCGAAATGGTGGTGCCGGGCGACAGGATCGATTCGGTGATGCGGTGGGCGTTGCCGATCACGAAGGTGACGGCCATCGTCTCGCCGAGCGCGCGGCCCAACGCCAGCATGCAGCCGCCGATGACACCGACCCGGGTGTAGGGCAGCACGACGTTGCGCGTCACTTCCCAGGTGGTGCAGCCGACGCCGTAGGCGGATTCGCGCAGCACGGTGGGCACCGTCTCGAACACGTCGCGGGTGATGGCGACGATAAAGGGCAGGATCATGATGACGAGGATGAGCGACGCCGTGAGAATGCCGATGCCGTAAGGCGGGCCGGCGAACAGGTTCTGCATCACCGGCACACCGTCGAAGAAATTTATAAGGGCTGGCTGCACGGTCGATTGCAAGAAGGGCGCGAAGACGAAGAGGCCCCAGATGCCGTAGATGATCGAAGGGATGCCGGCGAGCAACTCGATGGCGATGCCGATCGGGCGTCGGATCAACGGCGGGCATAGCTCGGTAAGGAAGATGGCGATTCCGAGGCCGAGCGGCACAGCGATCAGCATGGCGAGGAACGAGGTGATGATAGTGCCGTAAATCGGGGCCAATGCGCCGAATTCGACCGTCACCGGGTTCCAGACGTCGTCGACGAGGAAGTTGAGCTTGAAGGTGCTGAGCGCCAGCCATGACCCCTCGAACAGCGACAGCATGATCGCGCCGAGGATGACGAGCACCGAAATGGCGCAGACGCGGGTCAAGCTGCGGAAGAAGGCGTCGGTCAGCGCGAAGCGCTTGAGCGCGCCGCGGCGGTCGACGCTTCCCGACAGACTGTTGGTCGTCTCTAGGCTGAGTTCCGCCACGATGGCCCCGTAATATTGTGATGAAGAAAAGGCAGAGAAGAAAAAGGAAAAAACGAATGGATGCGGCAGGGAAAGAACGGGGGCCAGATTAATTCCGGCCCCCGCGACGCGGTATTACATCTTGTAGACGGGCGTGCCGTTCGGGGCCTTGATCTGCTCGGTCCAAACCTTGCGGATCAAGCTGACGACGGAGTCCGGCATCGGCACGTAGTCGAGCTCTTCGGCCATTTTGTCGCCTTTGGTGTAGGCCCAGTCGAAGAACTTCAGGGCCGCGGCCGAAGCGGCCGGATCCTGCGCTTGCTTGTACATGATGATGAAGGTGGCCGACGCCATCGGCCAGCTCAGACGGCCCGGCGCGTTGGTGATGATCACGGCCATGCCCGGCGTGCCGGCCCAGTCGGCGCCAGCGGCGGCGGCCTGGACGGCTTCCGAACCCGGATCGACGGCGTTGCCGTCGCGGTTGATCATCTTCATGTAGGTCATCTTGTTCTGCTTCACGTAGGCGTATTCGACATAGCCGATCGCGCCGCGCGTGTTGCTGACGGTGCCGGCGACGCCTTCATTGCCCTTGCCGCCGATGCCGACCGGCCACTTGACCGACGTGTTGGCGCCGACCTTGCTCTTCCACTCGTCGTTCACCTTGCTCAAGAATTCGGTGAAGACGAAGGTCGTGCCCGATCCGTCCGAGCGATGGACCACGGCGATCGCCTGGTTCGGCAGCTTGGCGCTCGGATTCAGCTTCACCAGCGCCGGGTCGTTCCAGCGGGTGATCTTGCCGAGATAGATATTGGCGAGGGTGGCATTGTCGATCACCAGTTCGCCCGGCTTGATGCCTTCGAGATTGACGACCGGAACCACGCCGCCCATGACGGTCGGGAACTGGACCATGCCGTCCTTCTCGAGCTGCTCGGCGGTGAGCGGCATATCGGAGGCGCCGAAGGTCACGGTCTTGGCCTGGATCTGCTTGATGCCGCCGCCGGAGCCGATCGACTGATAGTTCAGACGGTCGCCGGTCTCCTTGTTGTAGGCATCGGCCCATTTGCCGTAGATCGGGTAGGGGAAGGTAGCGCCGGCGCCGGAGATGTCGGCCGCGCTCGCGGTGTAGGCCGTGCAAAGAGCTGCAGCCGCGGCGACGAGGCTCGCTGTCATGCGCATGGAGGGGACTCCTGTCGTTGTGGATCGGGTGGACGAATGTCCGAGGAACTCGACCAGGGCAGAGGCGCGCCCTGAGCTTGCGGGCGCAATCTAAGGGCCTACAGGGACACAAATACTACAGATATATGACATCCACATGACAGGCAGCCGGCAGGCGTGCGTCAAAAACTTCAACAAGCATAAGTCGTTGTCTAGGAAGGCTTTTTACCCGGCGCGTCAGACTCGGGCGCGTAGATCGGCAGATAAACGATGAAGCGGCTGCCATGGCCCGGCTCGCTTTCGATCTGCAACCGGCCACGGTGGCGGGCGAGGATATGTTTGACGATGGCGAGGCCAAGACCGGTGCCGCCGACGGCCCGCGAACGGGCGGTATCGACCCGGTAAAAGCGCTCGGTCAGGCGCGGCAGATGCTCGGCAGCGATGCCGTCGCTGCGGTCGGCGACGGTGACGGCGAGCGCCGCCCGGGGGATGGCCAAATCGCTCGGCTGCGCCCCGTCCGCCCCGCTGAGGGACGTCTGCCATACCCGCACAGTCACTTCGCTGTCGGGCGCGCCATATTTGATCGCATTGTCGATCAAGTTCTGGAAAAGCTGGGCGAGCTGATCGGCATCGCCGGCGACCGGCGGCAGCGGCGCGTCCTCGACCGTCACCTTCACCGTGATGCCCTTGGCGCGCGCTTGCAGTTGCAAGATGTCGACGACGGTCTGCAGCAAGGCCGCCACATCGACCTGGCCGGCCGGCGGCTTGTGCTCGCTGGTCTCGATGATCGACAGCGACAGCAAGTCGCGCACCAGACGCGCCATGCGCTGCGCCTGCTCATGCATCAATTTGAGGAATTGCTCGCGCGCTTGGGTGTCGTCGCGCGCCGGACCTTGCAGCGTCTCGATGAAGCCGATCAGGCTGGAGAGCGGCGTGCGCAGTTCATGGCTGGCGTTAGCGATGAAATCGCTGCGCATCTGCTCGCTGCGTTTGGTCGCCGAAACATCGACCATGGCCAGAACGCAAGTCGCCCCGCCCGGCGTGACGTTGCTCTCCAGCGCGCGCAGCCTTTCGATGCGGACGGCGAAGTGGCGCTCGGACGGCAGCACGCTGCGAAACTCGGCTTGCCGGCCGACGCCATCGGCGAGCACGCCGTCGACCGCCTCCAGCACGGCGGGATCGCGCAGCGCCATCGCCAGATCGGCGCCGACGGCGATGGTGCCGAGCAATTGCCGCGCCGCTTGGTTGCCGAAGGTCACGCGGCGGCGGGCATCGAGCAAGATCAAGGGGTCGGGCAGGCTGTCGAACACGCCTTTGTTCTCGCCGATGCCGCTGTGCAGAGCGTCGGCCCGTTCGCGCCACAGACGGTCGAGGCGCAGCACGGCGGCGAGCAGATCGTTGGTCAGCCCGCCGTTGAGGCGCGGCGGCGTCGGGCGCGTCGCCCGGTCGGGATCCGACAGCGCTTCCGCCGTGGCGATGACGATAGAGATCTCGAAGATATGCCGGCGCAGCATGAAAAACAGCGCCACGGCCACCGCGCCGCCGGCGGTGACGACATGGCCCCAGGCCAGTTCGTCATGCATCGCGAGGAAGATCAGCACCACCAGCGTCGGCGAGAGCAGCGCGAGCGTGGTGAGAAATTGGCGGCCGGACGAAACGACGGGCAACGGCATGGCAAGCCTTGCTGGGGACGGATCCCGATGAGGTCTCTTGCCTCAATCTCCCGCCCGCGATGTGAAGTCAAGCCGCATCGGGGTAACCGACTCGCTGTTACCCTAGCGTCATGCCCGGCCTTGTGGGGACTTATATACCTGAGAAAAGCCCGATGAGCGAAAAGCAGAAGCGACAGGCCGGCGCAGCAGTCACGGATGAGATGATTAAGGCCGGCGTATCTGCGCTTCTCAGCTACGACTCCGAGGATTTGCGTTTTTCTTTGGAGAGCGCGGCGGTGGACGTATTCCAAGCGATGCGCGGCGCTGACGCTCGACCTCGCGGTAAAGCCGCGCGAGCTTCTTAATCACGGCGTCGGCCGCAGCGACTTTTGCTCGAATGTCGGCAGGAGTGAGAAAGACCCTTTGCGGATGAATCCGCGCCTTGGTTTTTTCCTGTCCCCAAGGCGAGATGTAATTGCCCTTTGTGACATCAAGTGAGTAAGTGCCTGACTCGCTATGCAGCCGCCAGATGCCATGCGCGAGACGATCACGGAAGTTTTCTAGCGCTGCGAGTTCGGTCTGAAGCGCGGCCAAATCCACGGAAACAGTAATGTGGCGCAGCGCAACGAGTTCGCGCAGCATTGAGACATAATCGGCGGCGCGCGGCTCTCTAACGGCTACCCGTCCATAACGGGCGTCCAGGTCCAAGAGGCGGTAGCCGATCAGCTTTAGCCGATATTCCAGGTATGCGAAGCGGGTGATAAGCCGGCCTATCTCGGTCGCGTAACGTGCAGGTAGGCGTTGAACCTCGTCCTTGATTTCCACTAACCTGACCGACATGACGAAGCCCCCGAAAGAATCAAAGACGGATCAAGGCAAGCGCCGCGACGAGGCGCTAAAGAACGCGCTGCGGATGCCGCCCGCGCCGTTTACGCCGAAGCCGCCACAGAAGCCTATGAAAAAGGCCAAAAAAGCCAAGCCTTGAGGCAACCCAGGCACAGGGTTATATTCTGTCCGTGGTTGCCGTTTCAGCCCCAGAGCTTGTTACTCTGGTCCGCGCGGCCTCCGCAGAAGGCGCCGCTGCCCCAGGATTTGTGATCTTGGTTCGCCCGGCGCCTTTCTCTTGCCGGCAGTTTCTAGGTCAACAGGTACGGCTTTGTCGTCGGGTGCCTGAGGGACCTGGGAGCCTCCCGCGTCAACAGGTCCGGGCTTGACTTCCCCGGGTGCCTGAGGGGCGCGGGAGGCGACCGTCCCGTTTCCAAGATGATGGCGCTATACTGATGATGATGGCGCTATACTGATTTTGTGACGTCCCCGAGATCGGTTCGGCCGTAACTCGCGCGGGGCCTTGAGCGCTCAAGGCAGCAGCGGAGGTGTCAGGGCGTCACGCTCTAAAAAACCCCGGGCAAATGAGCCGGAGTTTTTCGTTAGCTTTCCGACTTAAAGGATAGGCCGATGATTGCAGCTATCGTAGAGATTGCCGCGATCACCAGTGCGATCGTTGCCTTAGTATTTGCTGTGTGGGCAGCCGTCGCGGCCCGTTCCGCTGCTTGCGCCGCAGCCCAAGCCGCATCTTTAGCCGATCGAGCAATCGAGGTTTGTTCAGCTTGGAAGGCATCGCTGCGTTCCCGATCTTTGCGCTCCAGCCATTCGACGACTAGCGGACGCTTGTCGCCGCCATAGATAGCGTTAGAGGCGAGACGATTGCGGACAGTCGCCTCGCCCGTCTGCTCCAATTCGGCAAAGAATGTTTCCGGGTCAATCAGGGGCATTTTGCCTTTTTCGCCAGCGCAGGAAGCGCTTGGCCTTCTGCTTATTGCTGGCTAGCGTGGTCAATCCGCCGATAGGTCAGGCGCTTACCTTCGATGCCCTTGAGCGCTTTGGCGGCGCGTTCGCCGTCACTGGTCTTGCGCTCATTATAACGGAAATCGAACTCGCCCAAGTAGCGCTTCAAATGCTGCTGGCTGACGTGGTGATAGACGCCATTGATGCCGCGCTTAAGGATTGAGAAATAACCCTCGACGGTGTTGGTGTGGGCTTCGCCGCGCACGTATTCCTCGATGCCGTGATTGACGACCTCATGGCGCGCGAACTCGCGGCCCATGTAACGGTATTGGCCGGCGTCGTCGGTCATTAGGAAGGATTTGCGGTCCACCTGAGCGACCAGGATCGGGCGCAAGGTTGCGGCGGTCACGCTGACAGTGTGAACCGAGCGGACATTGCCGCCGCGCTCCACTAGGGAGAACACGGTTTCCTTGCCCCAGCTACCGCCCAAGCGGGTCTTGGCGCGCTTGCTGCGGTGCTTGTTCTTTTCCTTGCCGCCGACAAAGGTTTCGTCGGCTTCGACAATCTTGCCCTCGCCGCCGAGCGGACCTTCGCTGCCGTCAGCGGGGCGCATGGCTTCGCGGATGCGGTGCGCCATAAACCAAGCGGTCTTGTAGGTGACGCCCAGCATACGATGAAGCTGATGGGCGCTCATACCCTTCTTGCTGGCGCTCATGAGATGGAAGGCAAGAACCCACTTCGTCAGCGGCACCTTGGAGCGCTCGAACAGCGTCCCGACCGTGACGGTAAAGGTCTTCTTGCAGGACAGGCAGTAGTACAGGCCCGGGCGGTGCGACTTACCCTCAACCGGGCTGGTCTTCTCCGCTTCGCCACAGTGCGGGCAGAAACGGCCATCGGCCCAGCGCAGACCCTCAAGGTGTTCGCGGGCTTTGGCTTCGTCTTGGAAGATGGGATTGGAGAGGTTCATGGCTGTCATTCAGAATTGGGATGATTTTGAGCGGGTGACGCGACCGCCGGCTATTTGCCCGCGATACCGGCCATCATTCGCAAGAGGTTTGCGGCATTGTCTTCGTATTGCCGGCCGATCAATTCGCCGGCTTTGGCCTTAAAGGCATCTTCGATTTGCTGGCGACTGACGCCGGCCAGAACAAGAAACTCGATAAGGATGCGAACGGCAGACGCGGAAGCGAGTGCAACGTCGCGCGGCGTCATGTCATCGAAAATATCGGCCATGTGATTTCCCCCGTTGATAAGCGGAAGTTAAATCAGGCCACAACTTTCGTCAAGTATATAATTCCCGACTTGGTCCGGGTATCCACGCCTTACGATGTGGATAAGAAAAAGGCGTGGATGGCCGGACCAAGTCCGGCCATGACACTGATTGGATGGCGATGTTGCGTCTCAGCTCTTGATCGCGTCGTAGGCGGCCAGCGCCGCGACGTTCACCAGTTCCGTGACGTTCGAGCCCATCGGCACGATCTGCGCCGGCTTGGACAAGCCGATCAGCAACGGGCCGACGACGGTGCCGCCGCCGAGTTCCTGCAGCAGCTTGGCCGAGATGATCGCCGGATCGAGCGCCGGCATGACCAGCACATTGGCCGGCGCCGACAGGCGGCAGAACGGATAGAGCGTCTTGAGCTCGGGGTTGAGCGCGACGTCGACGGACATTTCGCCGTCATATTCGAAATCGACTTTCATCGTGTCGAGATGTTCGACCGCTTCGCGCACGCGCTTGCCCTTCTCGCGCAACGGATCGCCGAAATTCGAGAAGGAGACGAAGGCGACGCGCGGCTCATGGCCGAGCTGGCGCGCCTTGGCTGCCGCTTGAATGGCGATGTCGGCGAATTCGGCGGTGGTCGGCACTTCATGGACCATGGTGTCGGCGATGAACACCGTGCGCTCGCGCGCCAGCATCATGGTCAAGCCGATCACGCGCTCGTTCGGCTTGGCGTCGATGACGCGGCGGATTTCGCTGTAGGCGACGAAGGACGAGCGCGTCATGCCGGTCACCATGGCGTCGGCGTCGCCGAGCGCCACCATGCAGGCGGCGAAGATATTGCGGTCTTGATGCACCATGCGCTGGCAATCGCGATAAAGCACGCCGTGGCGCTGCATGCGCTCATAGAGATAATCGACGTAGCGCTTGTTGTCGGGATTCAACGCGGCGTTGTAGATCTCCATGCCGGCGCCGGCCTTGAGGCCAAGCGCGACGATTTTCTCTTCGACGCGATCCTTCACGCCGATCAGCACCGGCGTGCCGTAGCCGGCGTTGCGGAACGAAGCGGCGGCGCGGATCACCGTCTCCTCTTCGCCCTCGGCGAAGACGACGCGCTTGGGATGGGCGCGCACCGTCTCGAAGATCGAGTTGAGCGCTGCCGAGGTGGCGTCGAGACGGCCCGAGAGCGTGCGGCGATAGGCGTTCATGTCGGCGATCGGCTTTTGCGCCACGCCCGAGTCCATCGCGGCCTTGGCCACGGCGCTCGGCACGGCGACGATCAGCCGCGGATCGAACGGCGAGGGAATGATGTAGTCCGGGCCGTACTGCAGCTTCTTGCCGAGCGAAGCGTCGGCCACTTCGTCGGGTACATCCTCGCGCGCCAGCTCGGCGAGCGCGTGGGCGGCGGCGATCTTCATCTCGTCGTTGATGGTGCGCGCGCGGACATCGAGCGCGCCGCGGAAGATGTAGGGGAAGCCGAGCACGTTGTTGACCTGGTTCGGATAATCCGACCGGCCAGTGGCGATGATGGCGTCGGCGCGCACGCTGCGCGCCTCTTCGGGCGTGATCTCGGGATCGGGATTGGCCATGGCGAAGATGATTGGCTTGGCGGCCATGCCGGCGACCATTTCCTTCGTCACGGCCCCCTTGACCGACAGGCCGAAGAACACGTCGGCGCCCTTCATGGCGTCGGTCAGGCTGCGCGCCTCGGTCGGCACGGCATGCGCCGATTTCCATTGGTTCATGCCGTCGGTGCGGCCGGCGTAGATGACGCCCTTGGTGTCGCACAGGATGACGTTCTGGTGCGGCACGCCGAGCGCCTTGACCAGTTCGACGCAGGCGATGGCGGCGGCGCCGGCGCCGTTGACCACCATCTTGAAATTCTTGATGTCGCGGCCGGTGACATGCAGCGCGTTGATCAGGCCGGCGGCGGCGATGATCGCGGTGCCGTGCTGATCGTCGTGGAACACCGGAATGTCCATCAGCTCGCGCAGGCGCTGCTCGATGATGAAGCACTCGGGGGCTTTGATGTCTTCGAGATTGATGCCGCCGAACGAGGGCCCCAGCAAGCGCACGCAGTTGATGAACTCCTCGACGTCGCGGGTGTCGACCTCGAGATCGATCGAGTCGACGTCGGCGAAGCGCTTGAACAGCACCGCCTTGCCTTCCATCACCGGCTTGGCGGCGAGCGCCCCGAGATCGCCGAGGCCGAGAATCGCCGTGCCGTTGGTGATGACGGCGACCATGTTGCCGCGCACCGTGTAGTCGTAGGCTTTGGACGGGTCCTTGGCGATATGCAGCACCGGTACGGCGACGCCGGGGGAATAGGCGAGCGACAGATCGCGCTGCGTCGTCATCGGCACGGTGGCGACGATTTCCAGCTTGCCGGGGCGTCCCGAAGAATGCAGCAACAGGGCTTCTTCGTCGGTGACGTGATTGTTGTTGTCCACGGTACAAATCCTTTGGCGATGGCCGCGACGGGCGGGGCCATCGCTACTTGTTCAAGTCGCGCCCCGCGCGTCGGCGTCGGGGCAGGTATCAGTGCTGAGCATCCTTGGGTCGCGGCGCGCGGCATCAGCCGTCTGTGACGCGTCTTTTTCGACCCTCGGCAAGGCGCCGGTAGCCGCCGGCTTGAAATAAGCGGGAAACTTGCCAAGGGTGGCCCGCACTGTCACCAAAATTCGATAGCATTGTTGCATGACCGTACCTCATCGATGGCGGTCTTGCGTCAGTCTCGCCACGCCGTTGTGCCTGTCGGCGCGCGTCGTTAAGTTAGAGACAGCTCTCCCGCCCCGCCTTGTGCTGCGTGCTTGTCGCTTTTTTATACAAACGCGCGCGCCTTATTATTGCAGTGCAACAAAACTTGGATCAGCCTAACAACGCTATCGATAAAACCGATGATGCTATCGCCGAGGCCGAATCGGCGGCGGCCGTTGTCGCTGCGCCGCCGATTTCGCTGGGGGATGCGACGCCGCTCATGGCGCAGTATCACGCGATCAAACAGTCCCATCCCGGCGCGCTGCTGTTCTATCGCATGGGCGACTTCTACGAGATTTTCTTCGACGACGCGGTGCAAGCCTCGCGCGCCCTCGACATCGCGCTAACGAAACGCGGCAAGCATAACGGCGAAGACATTCCGATGTGCGGCGTGCCGGTTCACGCGGCGGAAGCCTATCTCGCGCGCCTCATCAAGAAGGGCTTTCGCGTCGCCGTCTGCGAGCAAATCGAAGATCCCGCCGAAGCCAAGAAGCGCGGCGCGAAATCGGTGGTGAAGCGCGATGTTGTGCGCCTCGTCACGCCGGGTACGCTCACCGAAGACTCGCTGCTCGATTCCAAGCGCAATAATTTCCTCGCCGCCTTGGCCGAGGCGGCCGGATCGCTCGGCCTCGCTTGGTTCGATCTCTCGACCGGCGAATTCACTGTCCAGGCGGTCACGCCGGAGCAATTGCCTGCCGCCTTGGCGCGCATCGCGCCCGGCGAACTGCTGATCGCCGACAAGCTGCTGGCGCGGCCCGATGTGGCCGCTGCTGCTACCGAGGGCGCCGGCTCGCTGACGCCGCAGCCCTCCAGCCTGTTCGACAGCGAGAACGCGCGCCGCCGCTTGCAGACGCTCTATGGCGTCGCGGCGCTCGACGGCTTCGGCTCGTTCGAGCGCGCCGAGCTGGCCGCCGCCGGGGCGCTGGTCGATTACGTCGATCTGACGCAAAAGGGCCGCTTGCCGGCCTTCGCGCCGCTGCGTCAACTCGCGGCGCGCGCGGTGATGGAAATCGATGCCGCGACGCGGCGCAATCTCGAACTGGTGCAGGGGCCGGCAGGCTCGCGCGACGGCAGCCTGCTCGCCGTCATTGACCGCACGCTGACCGGCGCCGGCGCGCGGCTGCTGGCGTCAAGGTTGGCAGCGCCCTTGACCGATGTCGCGCGCATCCGCCGCCGCCATGATGCCGTCGGCTTTTTCGTCCAGTCGCGCAACTTGCGCGAAGACGTCCGCGCCGTGCTCGGTCGCTTGCCCGATATGGTGCGCGCCTTGTCGCGCTTGGGGGTAGGGCGCGGCGGCCCGCGCGATCTTGCCGCCATCCGCGATGCGCTCGCCGCAGGCGCTGCGCTGCGCCGCCGCTTCGAGTCTCCCGGCAAGCAGGACGGCTTCGACGACTTGCCCGACGCCATCGCCACCGCCTGTTCGCGCCTCGGCACCGAGGGCGACTTGGTCGGGCTGTTGCGCCGCGCCCTGACCGAAGAGCTGCCGCTGTTCGCCCGCGACGGCGGCTTTTTGGCCGGCGGCTACGATCCCGATTTCGACGACGCGAAATCTCTACGCGACGACAGCCGCAAGCTGATCGCCGGCTTGGAATCGCGTTACGCCGCCGCCGCCGACATTCCCGGCCTCAAGATCAAGCACAACAACGTGCTCGGCTATTTCATCGAGACGCGCCCGAACCTTGCCGACAAGATTGCCGCCGCCACCGGGCCGGACGGCCAAGAGCGTTTCTTCATCCATCGCCAGACCATCGCCAGCGCCGTGCGCTTCACCACGCCGGAGCTGGCCGAGCTGGAAACGCGCATCAGCCGCGCCGCCGACCGAGCCTTGGCGCTCGAGCTCAAAGCCTTCGACGAGCTGTGCGCCGCCGTGCGCGACCGCGCGACCGCCATCGCGCAAGCGGCGCAAGCCATCGCCGTGCTCGATGTTTCGGCGGCGCTTGCCGAACTCGCCATCGAAGCGCGCTGGACGCGCCCGACGGTGGACGACAGCCTGGCCTTTGCTATCAAGGGTGGCCGCCATCCGGTGGTCGAAGCGGCGCTGGCGCGCGAGGCCGCCGGCAGCGCCGCCTTCGTCGCCAACGATTGCGATCTTGGGGCGAGCAAACTCTGGCTCATCACCGGCCCCAACATGGCGGGCAAGAGCACCTTTCTGCGCCAAAACGCCGTCATCGCCATCTTGGCGCAAGCCGGGGCTTATGTGCCGGCCGAGAGCGCCGTGATCGGCGCGGTCGACCGCCTGTTCAGCCGTGTCGGCGCCGCCGACGATCTGGCGCGCGGCCGCTCGACCTTCATGGTCGAGATGGTCGAGACCGCCGCCATTCTCAATCAATCGAGCGACCGCGCGCTAGTGATCTTGGACGAGATCGGCCGCGGCACCGCGACTTATGACGGCCTTTCCATCGCCTGGGCGACCATCGAGCATCTGCACGACATCAACAAATGCCGCGCCCTGTTCGCCAC
Organism: uncultured Rhizobium sp.; assembly: GCA_964628235.1. GTDB lineage: Bacteria > Pseudomonadota > Alphaproteobacteria > SMXQ01 > SMXQ01 > CAMAVH01. The sequence goes on from CAZVLU010000018.1 coordinate 27,538, forward strand.
GCATTACCACGAACTCACCGCGCTCTCGGCGCGCCTGGCGCAGCTCTCCAACCATTCCATGCGCATCAAGGAATGGCAGGGCAACGTGGTGTTCCTGCATGAAGTGGGACCGGGCGCGGCGGACCGCTCCTACGGCATCCATGTGGCGAAACTGGCGGGCCTGCCCGCCGCCGCCGTGCTGCGCGCCGAAGAGGTTCTGGCCAGTTTGGAGTCGAGCGGCAAAACCAAGGCGGTCAATCAACTGGCCGAAGATCTGCCGCTGTTCTCGACCGCTGTCGCCGCGGCGAAACCGCAAGCCCCCGCCGAGCCGTCCGAGATCGAACGCAAACTCGCGCGCGTCAATCCTGACGACCTCACGCCGCGCGGCGCGCTGGATCTGCTTTATGAGTTGCGGGGACTAATTAAGTGAGCAGCGTTTCGGGTAGGTGATATACGCATCGAAGTTTACGGTCACAGGTTCGGCCCAGAATACCGTGACCATAAAGGATCGATAATAATCGAGGGTGCGCTCAGCTTTTGCGAGCGCTCTTTCAGCGTCACCGATAACGGGCTCGCTGATAAAAGCAATTTTCGCCCCTTGAGATTCAGAAAAATCCCCTGCCACGCACATAGTGTATTTAGCCAACAGATAGTCTGCGCCGACAGCAAGTAAGGTGACTTGCTTTGGTTGAAGGTTGATGAAGTTCATTTCGACATAGTCTTGAGTTGCGTGCGCATAAGAGATGCTCGCGAAGTTCGCAGCTACAACGCAAATCAATATTCGTTTCATGCGCTTCAACATATCAGACTCATATTTTACCGCCGATCCGGCGGCGGCTCCCGTAGCACCGGCGCTTCGCACGCCTTGAACGCCGCGTCGGTCGGCGCGAGCGACGAATCCCACTCCTTCGCCACGTAGCGGCCGCCGGTCATACCGTCCGACAGCGTCGAGGCGAGCCACAGGATCGGCGGCACCATCACCTCCGGCTCCAGCAGCGGGCCTTTGGCGTTGAACACCATGTCGGTGCGCGCGGCGCTGCCGGGGATCAGGCTGTTCACCGTCACGCCGCTGCCGGCCAATTCCTGCGACCAGATCAGCGTCGCGGCTTCCATGCCGGCCTTGGTCACGCCATAGGGCGAGTTCAATTTGCGCTGCAGGGTGCCGAGGCTCGTCGTGACGTTGACGATGCGGCCCCAGCCTTGCGCCAGCATGTGCGGCGTCACGGCGCGCGCCATGTAGAAGCCGCCGGTGACGTTGACGTCGATGGCGTCGCGCCAGCGCTCGGGGTCGGCCTCCCAGAATTTCGTCGAGGCGGATTTCGGCGAGTCGCCGACATAGCGTTGGCCGAGCGCCGCGTTATTCACCAGCACGTCGACCTTGCCGAAGACGTCGAGCGTCGTTTGCACCAGCCCGTCGCAGTCGGTCTGGCTGCGCACGTCGCAGCGTCGGCCCAGCACGTTGCTCTTGCCGAATTCGGCTTCCGCCTCGCGCGCCGTCTGCGTGATGCGGGCATTGTCCTGGCCGGCCAATACGACCTTCGCGCCATGGGCGAGCAGGCCCCAGCCCATCGCGCGGCCCAAGCCCCGGCTGCCGCCGGTGACGATGACGACCCGTCCGGTCAAATCGAAGACATCTCTTGGCGCGGTCATGAGCCTCTCCATTGTGCAGTGCATACTGTCGCGCCGTGCGGCCGAGCGGTCAATTGCGGCGATGGAACAGAGCGTTAGCGGCGTCGCGGCGAGTCCGGTTCCATGTTAAGTTGGCTTTAAAGGGCGCATGGGCCTATGAACGGCTCGCATTGTAAAAACCGGCCCCGAAGCGCATCTCTAGAGCCATGACCGACACCGCCCAGATCCTGCCGGAGAGCGACCTCCATGACGAGGTGACGATTCCCGAGCCGCCGTCGAAAGCGGCGCGGGCGCGGATGCCGTCGTCCGCCGCCGTGGCGCGGCTGTCGACTCGGCTAGAGGAACTGGCGCTTACCGCCAAACCGAGCGAATTGCGGCCTCAGGCTCTCGCCCTGCTACGCGAGACGCTGGAGACCGGTCGTGCCGAGGTGCGCCGCGCGTTCTACGAGACGGCGGCGAGCGGCGCCGACACGGTCGCCGCCAACGCCCGGCTGATGGACGGCATCATCGCCGCCATCCTCGCCTTCGCCACCCGCGTCATCTATCCAGTCGCCAACCCGACCAAGGGCGAGAAGCTCGCGGTCTGCGCCGTCGGCGGCTATGGCCGCGGCGAGCTGGCGCCGCAGTCCGACATCGATCTGCTGTTTCTCGTGCCCTACAAGAAGACGCCGCACGGCGAGCAGGTCATCGAATACGCCCTCTACTTGCTGTGGGACTTGGGCCTCAAGGTCGGCCAGGCGATCCGCTCGGTCGACGAGTCGATGCGCCAGGCCAAGACCGACATCACGATTCGCACCGCGCTATTGGAGACGCGCCATCTGTGGGGCGACGCGGCGCTGTCGCAAGAATTGCGCAAGCGTTTCCGCAAGGAAGTCGTCGCCGGCAGCGAGGCCGTGTTCGTCGAGGCGAAGCTGGCCGAGCGCGACGCGCGCCATCAGCGCGTCGGCGATTCGCGCTACGTGCTCGAGCCCAACGTCAAAGAGGGCAAGGGCGGCCTGCGCGATCTGCACACGCTGTTCTGGCTGATCAAATATATCTACGGCATCGACGACGTGGCGCGCATCGTCAAGCTCGGCGTGCTGTCGGTGCGCGAAGCCCATGGCTTCGAGCGGGCGCAGAACTTCCTATGGACCGTGCGCTGCCACCTGCATTATCTCACCGGCCGCCCCGAAGAGCGCCTGACCTTCGACATGCAGGCCGAAGTCGGCCGCCTGATGGGCTACCGCGACCATGCGGGCGCGCGCGGCGTCGAGCGCTTCATGAAACATTACTTCCTCGTCGCCAAGGAAGTCGGCGATCTGACGCGCATCGTTTGCGCCAATCTCGAAGACAACCATAAGCGCAAGCCGCGCTCGATCCTGCCGTTCTGGGGCGGCCCGTTGTGGGGCAACAAGGGCGAGAGCGCGCAGATGCTCGAAGGCTTCAAGGCGCTGGGCGGCCGCATCGACGTGATCGACGAGAACGCCTTCAAGCAAGACCCGGTGCGCTTGATCGGCTTGTTCCATACGGCGCAGCGCCACAAGCTCGACATCCATCCGCGCGCGCTGCAGCTCATCACGCGCAGCCTGCCGCTGATCGACGAGGATCTGCGCAACAACGCCGAGGCGAATCGCCTGTTCATGGAGATTCTCGCGGCGCCGGACAATTCGGAGTTCATGCTGCGGCGGATGAACGAATCGGGCGTGTTCGGCCGCTTCGTGCCGGACTTCGGCCGCGTCGTCGCGCAGATGCAGCACGACATGTATCACGTCTATACCGTCGACGAGCACACCCTCTTCGCCATCGGCATGCTGCATCGCATCGAGATGGGCGAGCTGGCCAACGAGTTGCCGCTTGCCACCGAGGAATTCCACCGCGTGCAGTCGCGCCGCGCGCTTTATTTGGCCGTGTTGCTGCACGACATCGCCAAGGGCCGCGGCGGCGATCATTCCGAGCTCGGCGCCGATGTCGCCTTGAAGCTCGGCCCGCGCTTGGGGCTCAGCGACGAAGAGACCGAAACGGTCGCCTGGCTGGTGCGCCATCACCTCGCCATGAGCAAGACGGCCTTCAAGCGCGACATCAGCGATCCCTCGGCCATTCGCAGCTTCGTCGATGTCGTGCAGTCGCCCGAGCGACTCTGTCTGCTGCTGCTGCTCACCGTTGTCGATATTCGCGCCGTCGGGCCATCCGTTTGGAACGGCTGGAAAGCGGCGTTGTTGCGCGATCTGTTCTATGCCGGGCGCGAGATGATGTCGGGCGGTCTGATGGCGGAAGGCCGCGCCGCGCGCGTCGCCGCCGCCAAGGACGCGTTGCGCGCGGCGCTGCCCGATTGGCCCGACGATGAGTTCGCCGAACATGCGGCGCGCGGCTATCTGCCCTATTGGCTCGGCTTCGAGACCAAGGCCCATGTCCATCATGCGCGATTGATCCGCGAGGCCGAGCTGGAGGAGACGCCGCTCGCCATCGACGTCGTCGCCGATTCCTATCGCGCCGTCACCGAAGTCACCATCTACACCGCCGACCATCCGGGCCTGTTCGCGCGCATCGCCGGCGCCATGGCGATGAGCGGCGCGAACATCGTCGACGCCCGCGTCTTCACCCTGGCCAACGGCATGGCGCTCGACTCGTTTTGGATCCAAGACGTCGAGGGCGGCGCCTTCGAGCGGCCCGAACGGGTGCGGAAATTGCGCAGCAGCATCGAAGGCGTGCTGGCCGGCAAGGTGCGGCCGGGCGAGGAACTCGCCGGCAAGCGCACGGGGCCGGCGCGCGCCCGCGCTTTCCAGGTGCTGCCGCGCGTGCTGATCGACAACGAGGCGTCGGCCACCCATACGGTGATCGAGCTCAACGGCCGCGACCGGCCCGGCTTCCTGTTCGACGTCACCACGGCGCTCACCGACATGGCGCTGCAGATTTCGAGCGCCAAGATTTCCACCTATGGCGCGCGCGCGGTCGACGTTTTCTACGTCAAAGACCTGTTCGGCCTCAAAATCACCCATGAGGCCAAGCTGGCCCAACTGCGCGAACGCCTGTTCGCCGCCGTGCGCGACCCGGAAGAATCAGCGTCGCCCGCAGCCTTGTCATAAGCTATTGAAATAGGTAGATAAACACGCTGGCGATTTTCTGCTATGATCGCCGTCCCGTTCAACTATTCGAGCATCCCCGACCCATGATGGCCGCCGAGCTGACGCTCGTAGTACTGCTGATTCTGCTCAATGGCTTCCTGGCCATGTCCGAATTGGCCGTCGTGTCCTCCCGGCTCGCCAAATTGCGCGCCCTCGAATCGGCGGGGGTGCGCGGCGCCGCCACTGCGATCCGCCTCGCCGAAGACCCGAGCAAATTCCTCTCCACGGTGCAGATCGGCATCACGCTGGTCGGCGTGCTGGCCGGCGCCTTCTCCGGCGCGACCCTGGCCGAGCGGTTCGGCGGCTTTCTCGCCGCGCAGGGCATGGCGGAGACTTGGGCCGACGCCGTCAGCTTGGTCGTGGTGGTCACGATCGTCACCTATCTCTCGCTCATCATCGGCGAACTGGTGCCCAAGCAGATCGCGCTCGGCAACCCGGAACGCGTCGCCGCTTTCGTCGCCAAGCCGTTGCTCATCATCGGCCGCGTCTTCGCGCCGGCGGTGATGCTGCTCGGCGCCTCCTCGCGCCTCGTCCTCAAGCTCATCGGGCGCGAGGGCCGGTCGAAGGACGTCGTGACGGAAGAAGAGATCAAGATGCTGGTCGCGGAAGCCGAAAGCGCCGGCGTGCTCGAGCCCGCCGAAAAGCAGATGATCAGCGGCGTGCTGCGCTTCGGCGACCGCCCGGTCAGCGCGCTGATGACGCCGCGCCACGAAGTCGACTGGGTCGATCTTGAGGACAAGCAATCGGACATCCGCCAGAAGCTCGCCGCCAGCCGCCATTCGCGCCTGCCGGTCGGCAACGGCAGCGTCGACGAAGTGATCGGCATCGTCCAGGCCAAGGATTTGCTCAACGCTTATCTGTCGGGCCAGCCGGTCGACATCCGCGGCCATGTCAAAGACGCGCCGATCGTGCATGAAAGCGCCGACGCGCTCGAAATGCTCGAAGTGCTCAAGCGCGCGCCGGTGCATATGGCGCTGGTGGTCGACGAATATGGCGTGTTCCAAGGCGTCGTGACGAGCGGCGATATTCTCGAAGCTATCGCCGGCGCCTTCCGCGAGGCCGGCGAGGAAAGCGATCAAGCCGTCAAGCGCGACGACGGTTCTTGGCTGCTCGACGGCGCCATGATGCGCGACGAGCTGGCCGATCTCTTGTTGCTGACGCTGCCGAGCGACGCGACCTTCCACACCTTGGCCGGCTTCATCCTGCATCATTTGAAGCGCATGCCGCAGGTCGGCGATTCGATCAGCGTCAGCGGTTGGCGCTTCGAGGTCGTCGATATGGACGGCCGCCGCATCGACCGCGTGCTGGCGCAGCGCGCCGGCGAGTCGGACGAAGGCACGTGGTGATTAGGGCCGCCTTTTTAGCGCTCGCGCGGTCGGCGTAGCATGGCGCTGCTGCGCGCCATCACCACCGTCGGCGGCTTCACCATGGTGAGCCGCGTGCTCGGCTTCGGCCGCGACATGCTGCTTGCCGCCTTGCTCGGCGCAGGTCCCGCGGCGGACGCCTTCGTCGTCGCCTTCAAGCTGCCAAATCTGTTCCGCCGCCTGTTCGCCGAAGGGGCTTTCAGCGCCGCTTTCGTGCCGATGTTCGCGCGCAAATTGGCCGGCGAGGGCAAAGAGGCGGCCCGCGCCTTCGCCGAGCAGGCGCAGGCGGCGCTGTTGCTGGCGCTCGTCGTCGTCGTTCTGCTGGCGGAAATCTTCATGCCCTGGGCGCTCGCCGCCATCGCGCCGGGCTTTGCCGCCGACCCGGCGAAATACGCCCTCGCCGTCGAGCTGACGCGCATCACCTTCCCCTATCTGTTGTTCGTCTCGCTGGTCAGCTTGGTCGGCGGCGTGCTCAACGGGCTGGAGCGCTTCGCCGCCACTTCGGCGACGCCGGTGGTCTTGAACATCGTGATGATCGCCGGCCTCGCCGGCTGGCAATGGTACGCGCCGAGCGCCGCCCATGGCGCGGCTTGGGGCGTCGCCGCTGCCGGCCTGGCGCAGATGATATGGCTGTACCTCGTCATGCGTTCGGCCGGCTTCGGGCTTCGGCTGCGTTGGCCGCGCCTGACGCCCGACGTGAAGCGGCTGCTCATTCTGATGCTGCCGGTGGCGCTTGGCGCCGGCATCTATCAGATCAACGTGGTGGTCGATATCGCCATCGCCTCGTTCCTGCCGTCGGGCGCGGTGTCTTATCTCTATTACGCCGACCGCTTGAACCAGTTGCCGCTCGGCGTCGTCGGCATCGCCATCGGCACGGCGCTGTTGCCGATCCTGGCGCGCCAAATCCGCATGGGCGAGATCGAAGCGGCGCAGCACAACCAGAATCGCGCGCTCGAAGTGGCGCTGTTGCTCACGCTGCCGGCGGCCGTGGCGCTTGCGGCGCTCGCCCATCCGATCATCCAGGTGCTGTTCCAACGCGGCGCGTTCGGCGCGGTCGAAGTGGCGGCCACTGCCGCAGCGCTCGCCGCCTACGCCATCGGCCTGCCGGCCCATGTGCTGGTCAAGGTCTTCACGCCGGGTTATTTCGCGCGCGAGGACACCGCTTCGCCGGTGCGCATCGCCATCGGCTGCATGATCGGCAACGCCGCACTCGCCGTCGCTTTCATGCTGGCGCTCCGGCCCTACGATCTCGGCCATCTCGGCATCGCGCTGGCGACCAGCCTCACTGGCTGGATCAACGCCATCTTGCTGGCGCGCGGCTTGGCGGCGCGCGGTCATTTCCGCATCGATGCGCGCGCCAAGAAGCGGATTTGGCCGATGCTCGCGGCCAGCCTATTGATGGCTGCCGCATTGCTTGGCCTCTCTTGGCTGCTGACGCCATGGTTCGCCGGACCGGAGCCGTTGCGCATCGGCGCGCTCGCGATCCTTGTCGGCGTCGGCATGGCGGTGTACGGCCTCGCGGCGCAGCTCTTGGGCGCGATGGACCTGCGCGAGTTGAAGGGCTTGCTGCGGCGGCCCGCGAAGGCCCCGCCGCCGGAAGCGGCCGGCGGCCCTGATTTGACGTAAGGCGACCATGGCTGAGATTTTCAATAGCTTGGGTCAACCCATCGGCCCGCCGGTCGCGAACTGGACGGCGCGCCCGCGCCCGCCGGCAGCGCCGATGGTCGGCCGCACTTGCCGGCTCGAACGGCTCGACCCGGCTCGTCATGCCGCAGAGCTGCACGCCGCCCATCGGACGGCGCGCGACGACAGCAACTGGACCTACCTCATGGTAGGGCCGTTCAAGACATTGGCAGCTTACGAGACGTTCTTGCGCGACGAAGCGGCCAAAACCGACCCGTTTCATCACGTCGTCGTCGATGCCGTCAGCGGCAAAGCGGTCGGCATGGCGAATTTCATGCGCATCGATCCCGCCAATGGCGTGATCGAGATCGGGCATGTCTGCTATTCGCCGCTGCTGCAGAAAACCGTGGCGGGCACCGAAGCGATCTATCTGCTGCTGCGCCGGGCGTTCGACGAATTGGGTTACCGGCGGGTCGAATGGAAATGCGACAGCCTCAATTCGCTGTCGCGCCGCGCGGCGGAGCGCTACGGCTTCCATCATGAGGGCGTTTTCCGCCAAGCCACGGTTTATAAAGGCCGCAGCCGCGACACCGCTTGGTTCTCGCTGATCGACCGCGACTGGCCGGCGGCGCGCACGGCCTTCGAGCGCTGGCTGTCGCCGGACAATTTCGACGCCGCCGGCTTGCAGCGCCGCACGCTCCGGGATTTGCGCGCCCATCCTTGAGCCCCCCTGCTTGATCGGGCTGGCCTTGACCCCCAGAGGTCACGGCGCGATAACAGCGGCCCCATAAGCTCTCGCGCATTCGGGCCACATGAACCGCATCTTTTCGGGCGTCCAGCCCACCGGCAACCTGCATCTCGGCAATTACTTGGGCGCCATCCGCAACTGGGTGAAGCTGCAGAAGGACTACGATTGCGTCTTTTGCATCGTCGATCTTCACGCGCTGACCCTGCCGCAGAACCCGGACGAGCTGCGCAAGCACACGCGCGAGGTGACGGCCGCTTATATCGCCGCCGGCATCGACCCTGACGCCTGCACGATTTTCAACCAGTCGACTGTGCCCGGCCATTCCGAGCTCGCCTGGCTGCTCGGCACCCTGACGCCGCTCGGCTGGCTCAACCGCATGACCCAGTTTAAGGAAAAGGCCGGCAAGCAGAAGGACAACGCCGGACTCGGGCTTTACGCCTATCCGGTGCTGATGGCCGCCGACATCCTGCTTTATAAAGCGACCCATGTGCCGGTCGGCGAGGACCAGAAGCAGCATCTCGAATTGGCGCGCGACATCGCCGGCGCCTTCAACCGCCGCTTCGGCGTCGAATATTTCCCCCTGCCCGAGCCGCAAATCCTCGGCGAAGCGACGCGCGTGATGAGCTTGCGCGACGGCTCGAAGAAGATGAGCAAGTCCGACGAGTCGGACTATTCGCGCCTCAACATGACCGACGATGCCGACACCATCGCCCAGAAGGTGCGCAAGGCGCGCACCGATCCCGAGCCGCTGCCGAGCGAAGTCGCCGGCCTTGAAGGCCGCGCCGAAGCCGACAATCTCGTCACCATCTTCGCCACCTTGGCCGGCCGCAGCCGCGCCGAGGTGCTGGGCGAGTTCGGCGGCAAGCTGTTCTCCGAGTTCAAAGGCGCGCTGGTCGATCTCGCGGTCGCCACGCTCGGCCCGATCGGCGACGAGATGCGCCGCCTGACCGCCGACACCGCCTATGTCGACGCCATTCTCAAGCGCGGCGCCGACCGCGCCGGCGAGATCGGCGCGCGCCATATGAACGAAGTGAAGGACATCATGGGCCTGCTGCGGCCCTGATTTTTCCGGCTTTTTATCGACACTCCGCGATTTTTGAACGACGCACCGAAACGCGGCGCGTATAGTCGGCGGATCATGCGTTAGGACAACCCTAAGATTCCGCCGCCACGCCCGCTTGGCGCTTTCGGCGAGCGGAGCGGATCAGGCCTATGGACATCTACCTGCCGATCGCCGAGATCTCGGAGAACGTCTTTGTTCTCCTTGTGCTCGGCGGCGGGGTGGGGTTCCTCTCCGGTCTGTTCGGCGTCGGCGGCGGCTTTCTGACCACGCCGCTTCTCATCTTCATCGGCATCCCGCCCGCTGTCGCCGTCGCGACCGGCGCGAACCAGACGCTCGCCGCTTCGGTATCGGGCACCATCGCTCATTGGCGACGGGGCAATGTCGATTTCAAGATGGGCGGCATCCTCGTCGTCGGCGGCATCGTCGGTTCGGTCTTCGGCGTCTGGCTGTTCGGCTTCTTGCGGTCGCTCGGCCAACTCGAGCTCACCATCTCGATCATGTACGTCCTGCTGCTCGGCAGCCTGGGGCCGCTGATGATCATCGAAAGCTGGCGCGCCATGCGCCGCCAGGGCACCGCCGGCCTGCCGCAGCGCAAATTGCACCAGCACACCTGGATGCACGGCTTGCCGTTCAAGCTGCGCTTTCCCAAGTCGCGGCTTTACGTCAGCGCCTTGCTGCCGCTGGTGCTCGGCGTCATCGTCGGCATTTTGTCCGCCATTATGGGCGTCGGCGGCGGCTTCATCATGGTGCCGGCGATGATCTATCTCATCGGCATGCCGACCTTGGTCGTCATCGGCACGTCGCTGTTCCAGATCATTTTCGTCACCGCCAACGTCACCTTTCTGCAGGCGACGGAGAATCAGACGGTCGACGTGCTGCTGGCGCTCATCCTGCTGGTCGGCGCGGTGATCGGCGCCGAGTTCGGCACGCGCTTTTCGGCCAAGCTGCGCGGCGAGCAGCTGCGCGCTCTGCTCGGCGTCATCATTCTGGCGGTCGGCTTGAAGATTTTGGTCGATCTGTTCCTGCCGCCATCCGATCTCTTCAGCCTGGCTTACGGGCCATGATGCGGCGCTTCCGACATATGGCCTTTGGCATTGTTGCGCTGCTGGCGCTCTCTTTGCCGGCGGCTCAGGCCCGCGCGCAAGCGCTGGTCGCCGATCTCTCGGACCATTTCATCGCCATCACGACAGGCTTCGTCGGCGCCGACGTTTTGCTGTTCGGCGCCATCGAGGGCGACGGCGACGTCGTCGTCGTGCTGCGCGGGCCGTCGGGCAGGGAAGTCGTGCGGCGCAAGGGCCGCGTCGCCGGCATTTTCGTCAACGACCGGGAAATGCCCTTCGTCAACGTGCCGACCTTTTACAGCGTGTCGTCGAATCGGCCGCTCAACGACATTCTCTCGCCCAGCGTCCGCATGCGCCATGAGATCGGCTTCGACACGCTGCGGCTGGCGCCGCAAAGGGCGTCGGATACGGCAAATGTCGCGCTCGCCGAAGAGTTTCGCCAAGCGCTGATCCGCAACAAGGAGCGCGCCGAGCTTTATGTCGAAGACCCCGGCAAAGTGGTGTTCCTCGGCGCGCGGCTATTCCGCGTGCGCGTCTATTTCCCTTCCAGCTTGCCGACGGGCAGCTACACCGCCGACGTCTATCTCGTGCGCGGCGGCGCGGTGATCAGCGCGCAATCGACGCCGCTCGTCGTCAGCAAGGTCGGCTTCGGCGCGGAGGTCTATGATTTTGCCTATCAATGGCCGATGGCCTATGGCGCGCTTGCGGTGCTGCTGGCCCTGTTCGCCGGTTGGGTCGCCGCGCTCGTCTTCCGCCGCACGTAACGCTTATTCCCCCATGGAGACCCGCATGATTCATTCCAATCGGTTGCGATGGAGGTCCCGATGAACGACAGCGTCCTGCCTCCGGCCACGCCCGTCACGCCGTCCGGCGCGGTCGAGCGCGTCTTTCTCGTCGTCGTCGACAAGAGCGAGGAGCATACCGTCGCGCTGCGCTATGCCGCGTTGCGCGCCAAGCGCACCGGCGGACGGGTGGCGCTGCTCTATGTCATCGCGCCGACCGACTTTCAGGCGTTCGGCTCGGTCGAGAACCTGATGCGCGAAGAACAGCGCCAAGAAGCCGAGACCGTGCTGCAAGGCCTGTCGGCCCAAGTGCAGGACCTCTGCGGCAAGACGCCGGTCTTCCATCTCCGCGAAGGCAATGTCGCCGACGAGCTGCTCGCCCTCATCGACGAAGACAAAAGCATCTCCGTTTTGGTGCTCGCCGCCGCCGCGCGCGGCAAAAACGCCGGCCCGCTGATCAGCGCGCTCGCCGGCAAGATGTGGACCAAGCTCCATATCCCCATGACCATCGTGCCCGGCGATCTCAGCACCCAAGAGCTCGATCGTCTGGCTTAGGCGCCTTCGCGTCCCGGCTGGAACTGCCCCCTATCCAGCGCCGTTGCTCTCACGGATCGTCACCGCGCACGGTTTTGTGTTCCGGATAGGTAAGCGTTGCTAACGCCGGGTGTGGACAAAATCGCCGTCTTTTCACAATGAAATCCTCGCCTTAGCCCGCGCCTGCACAGGCATGAGGCAGGCAAGTTCCCGTTAACCATATGAAATTGTTAGAGAAAATTATGTTGATTTTGATCCTTCGCCCAACCATCTCTTAACGGCTTTTTAAGACCTCGTTCCTGCTCATCATCGGGACTGCCCATTCGATGTTCATCCAGACCGAACAGACTCCCAATCCGGCGACCCTGAAGTTTCTTCCGGGCCGCGAGGTGATGGCATCGGGCACCGCCGATTTCACCACAGCCGACGCCGCCGCCCGTTCGCCGCTTGCCACCGCGCTGTTCGCGGTCGATGGCGTGCGCGGGGTGTTCTTCGGCGGCGACTTCGTGACCGTGACCAAGGACGAGACGCGCGACTGGCAGTTGCTCAAGCCGTCGATCCTCAGCGTCATCATGGAACATTTCACGGCTGGCCAGGCGCTCATCAGCGCCGCCGCCGAGACGGCCGAAACTGCATCTGGCGATGACGGCGAAATCGTCGCCCAGATCAAAGAGCTTCTGGCGACCCGCGTCCGTCCCGCGGTGGCCCAGGATGGCGGCGACATCACCTTCCAGAGTTTCGAAGACGGTGTCGTCACCTTGCACCTTCAGGGGTCTTGCTCGGGTTGCCCGAGTTCGACGGCCACCCTGAAGTCGGGGATCGAAAACCTCCTCCGGCATTACATCCCCGAAGTTCGGGAGGTCAGGGCGGCCCAGTAGCAGGCCGTTCAGCCGCCGCGCGGCCCATTGAGGGACCGCTCGGCGCGCGCCTACCGCTGCCGACCGCGTAAAAAATTTAAAAACACGGGGGAGGAGCGCGACTATGAAAGGAATTTATTTGTTCAGTTCGTTCATTCGTTCGTTGCCTGAGGCCGTTGCCCGCAAAGGCGGGATTGCCGTCACAGCCGCCCTGAAACCCGCGACGCTCGGCGTCGCCGGCTTGGCGCTGTGCCTCACGGCGGCCTGCCTGCTCGTTCCCGGCAAGGTCGTGCCGAAGGGCGAGCGCGTCGCCTACAGCACGCAGCTTGCGCCTGCCGAAGACCGCGGCTCCGGTTGGGCCAAGTTCGCTGCTGCCGCGAACGCTGATGGCCGCGACGTGGCCCGGGCGCTCGGCGCGCTCGGCGACAGCCGGCGCATCGTCGCCGCCTTCGAGGACATGGGCTATAAGCTCGAAAGCTTGCGCGACGGCACCAGCGAAGTGCCGCGCGTGTACCTACGCACATTGCCGACCGACCTGTCAGACGTCGATTCGACCGATCTGCGCAAGTCGGTCTTCATCAAGTCTCTGTTGCCGCCGATCCTGCGCGTCAATGAGGAGATCCTCAACCTGCGCGACAGCCTGCTCGGCTTCGCCGCAGACCTTGAGGCTGGCCGGTCGCTCGGTCGTGAGGATAGCGCGATGATCGCCGAAGCAGCCGCGCTCTACGGCGTCAAGCAGGGCGAAACCGCCATTGTGCTGCGCGAGTTGTTGCGCCGCGTCGATATCGTGCCGCCGTCGCTGGCGTTGACACAAGCGGCGCTCGAAAGCGGCTGGGGCACGTCGCGCTTCGCGCAGGAAGGCAACGCCCTGTTCGGCCAAAAAGCGTTTAGCGATTCGGTCGAAAGCCTGCTGTCGCGCCACAAGAAGCCGGAAGATGTCCATCGCATGCGCAGCTACGACAGCTTGCTCAGCGCAGTGCGCTCTTATGCGCACAACCTCAATTCGCATGCCGCTTATAACGAATTTCGCGCCCAGCGCGCCGATTTGCGCAAGAAGGCCGGCGACCGCCCGCTCGATGGCGATAGCCTGGCCCGCACGTTGTTGCGCTATTCCGAGCGTGGCATGAGCTACACCGCCGATTTGCGTCAGATGATCCGCTCGAACGCCATGCGCCAATTCGACGGCGTGAAGCTGGAAGCGGATACGTCTACCCAAGTCGCCAGCAACTCTTCTTCGGGCGTGTAACTTCGGCGATTTCAATCCGGCGGGTTTACGCCGGCAGGATAGGGCACGAAAAACTGCGTGCCGTACCAACGCCAGCGCCCGCGGTCCGCCGGCAGCGTGCAATTGAGCCGTGCCCGGCCCGGCGGAAAGGCCTGCGGGATGCGCACTTCGATGCGCCGCGCGTCGAGCCGCTCGATCTTCAAGGTCTGATCGGCGTAGTAGCAGCCCATGCGCTCTAAATTGCGCAGGTCGCTGGTCAGCGTGAAGCCGAAAGCCGGCGGATTTTCGCCGGCGAGAAACGGTTCGGTCGGCGTCACGTCGTCGACCGGCATCGGCAAGGCGCGGGCCGCCATGCGAAAGCGCGTCATGTCGCCGAAGCGCTCGTTCATCGAAAAGCGCGGCAGATAGAAATAATCCTCGCCGGCATGGGCGACGCCCGAATGTTGGCCGAAGGCGGCGGCGTAGCCCGCGCGCTTCACTTGATCTTTCACCGCCAGGCTCATCTCGCCGTAAGGATAGGCGAACAGCGTCGGGGCCGTGCCGGTTTCGGCGCGGATGCGCGCCGCCGAGCGCGCCAGTTCGTCGGCGTTGCGCGCGGCGCTCTCCAGCGGCATATGCGGATGGCTGCCGGTCTGGCTGCCGATCGTCACGAGGCCCGAGCCGACCAGTTCGCGCAATTGCTCCCAGCTCATGAAGCCAGGCGCCTTGCGGTCGATCGTGTCGGTGGCGATGAAGATGGTGAAGGGAAAATTCGCCGCGCGCAGGCGCGGCCAGGCATTGGCGTAGAGCGAGGCATAGGCGTCGTCGATCGAGATGCCGACGGTCTTGTCGGCCAGCGTTTCGCCGGCTTGCAGCGCTTTGACGATATCGGCGATCGGCAGCACGTTATAGCCGCCGTCGCGCAGTTCCTGCAGATGGCCGTCGAACTGATCGAGCCGGATGTTGGTCGATGGCGTGTTGGCTTCGCCGAAGCGGTGATAGATGAACAGCACCGCATGCGAGGCGACGGCTTCGCCATTGAGGCTGGTCTGCGCCTTGGCGATCGGCGCCGCCGCAATCGCGGACCAAAACGCGAAACAGATAATGGCGCAGACGCGCTTGCGCAACTGACGGACCGGCATCTCGGCTCTCTCCCTCGCGGCGCGTGCCCCGCCGCGCCGCAGCCTATTCTTTGGCGGATTATGCCGGGTTTCGGCGGCCTGCGAAAGTCGGGCGCCTACATCATCGCCCTCACATCATGGGGGGCGCGGCTTTTCCATCGTCGATGAGCGGATAGCGTCGCGCCGCGAAAAGCTGGTAGTGCCACCATTCGTTGCGGTAGAAGTCCCAGCCCGCCGAGGTCATGATGCCCATCAGCAGCAAGCGGTTGCGTTGCGCCACGGCGGAAATGCCGTCGATGACGCCATGATGCGACAGCGGCGTGAAGGCGTCGAAGCCGGTGCCCATGTCGAGCTCGCGGCCATCGCCGTCGAGCAGCGTCAGGTCAATGGCGACGCCGCGCGAATGGGGCGAGCCGCGCCGAGGATCGGCGAGAAATTCCGGGTCGGGCCGGGCGTTCCACAGCTTCCATTGCGCCTCGGTCGGCCGGTAGGCGTCGAAAACCTTGAGCCGGTAGCCAAGCGGGCGGGAGATTTGAATGGCGCGTTGCAGCTTTTCTGCCGCATCGGGGTGCAGATAACATGCGGCGCGGCCATAGACCGGTGTTTCGGTGATATTCTGCGCCGTGGCGTAGGCGATCTCGATGTCCACGTCGAACGCCGGCGGCGCGATCTCGACCAGCGGCACAAGCGGCAGGCTGGGCGGCGCGTCGGACGCCAGCGGGGATGATAATGAGGGCGCGGGCGTGTTCACAGAAGATGATCCAGCGATAATGACGATGATGACGGTATCGGCCACCATGATGCAGCGAACGGCGATTTTGCGCAAAGGCCGCGCGCGGCCATGAAACCGGGTCTGACAGCCCAGGCCCCCGTGCTCGCGTTCGACACGGCGTGCGATGCATGCTCGGCCGCCATCTGGCAAGACGGCCGGCTGCGCGCGCACGAGCTTGTGGCCATGACGCGCGGCCAATCGGAAGCGCTGCTGCCGATGATCGAGCGCGTGATGGCGTCGGCGCGTTTGGACTTCACCGATCTCGCCGGCATCGGCGTCACCGTCGGGCCGGGCGCTTTCACCGGTTTGCGCATCGGCTTGGCGGCTGCGCGCGCCATGGCGCTCGCCAGCGCCAAACCGGCCATCGGCATCACCACGCTGCAAGCCATCGCTGCCGCCGTTCCCGCCGCAGAACTTCCGGCGACAGGCGGTTTGATCGTCGCTATCGACGCCAAGCGCGAGGATCTTTATGTGCAGCGCTTCGCTGCCAGCGTGCCGGCGGGCGAGGCGACAGCCTGCTTGCCCGAGGCGGTGACGCTGCCCGCAGGAGATTTCGCGCTGATGGGCGATGGCGCGGCGCGGCTATACGCGGCGCTGCCTGACGAAGCCCGCGCCCGCGCGCGCTTGCTTGACGCTTACGTTTTGCCCGACGCTGCTGTTGTCGCCAGGCTCGCGGCGGCGCATCTGGCGCGCGGCGACGCGACGCCATCGCCGCGACCGTTCTACTTGCGCCCCCCCGACGCCAAGCTGCCGCGCGACGGCGGCCGCATCAAAGTGATTCAATCGTGAGCGCGGCATGAGCAGCGTGATGCCGAGCGTGAAGCTGCTGCCGGTCGGCGCCGCCTTGCATATGGTGATCGCCGTCCTGCATCAACGCTGTTTCGACGATGGCTGGACATCTTACACTGTCGGCGAGGTCATGCGCATGACCGGGGCCTTCGGCTATGTCGCGGTTCTCGAAGCCGAGGAGGAAGAGACGCCGATCGGCTTCGCGCTCGCCTGCGGCACCTTCGACGAGTGGGAATTGCTTTCTATCGCCGTGCTGCCGGCCCATCGCCGCATTGGGGCGGCGCGTCAATTGCTCAACGCCATGCTCGCCGGCACCCGCGCGCGCGGCGGCGACAAGCTGTTCCTCGAAGTGGCGGAAGACAATTTCGCCGCACGCCGGCTTTATGAAGCTTACGGCTTCGTACAGATCGGCCGGCGTCCCGGCTATTACAAACGCCACGCCGCGCCGCCGATGGCCGCCCTCACCATGCGTCGGGACTTGCTCTAGCCTCAGCGTTTGCGGATGCGCAGCAGGTAGGTTTCGTCGCCGGATGCCGGCTCCATCGCCACGACCTCATGGCCATGATCGCGCACCGAGCGCGGCACGTTGTCGCGCGGTTCGGCGCCCTTGAGCAGCACTTCGGCGGTGTCGCCGGGCGCCATGCGTTCCAACAGCAATTTGGTCTTCACGAAGGTCATCGGGCAGACCTCGGAAGTGATATCCAAGCGATGATCGGTCATATTTGCAACATAGGCTTGATTTGATTGATAAATGTAAATAAATGCGCATTGAACGGCTGAATAAAAAACCCTATAACGCTGCACATCATTCAAGCGGAGTAAAGCGGATGCCTGAAGATACAGCCTCCAACGAGCTTCTCGTCTTGACGACGGAAATCGTATCTTCCCACGTCGCCAACAATACTGTCGCGCCGGCAGATCTGCCGCATCTGATCCAGCAGGTTTACGCGACGCTGGCGGGCATCGGCAAGGCGTCAGCCAGCGGCTACGGCGCCATGGGCGCGCGACCCGACCCGGCGGTGCCGGTCAAGAAATCCGTCATGCCCGATTACATCGTGTGCCTGGAGGACGGCCGCAAGCTCAAGATGCTGAAGCGCCACCTCAAGACCGCCTACGACATGACGCCAGACCAATATCGTGAACGCTGGGGCCTGCCGGCCGACTATCCGATGGTCGCGCCGAACTACGCCAAACAGCGCAGTTCGCTGGCCAAGAAAATCGGCCTCGGCACCAAGCCGCGCCGGCGCGGACGCTGATCCTTCACGATCCCGTTGGCGCCTGTGCGGTCCGTCCAGGCCCCTGATTTTGTTTGCGGAAAGCCGTTGCAGCCGGCCAAGCCCAGGGTAGGCGGACCCCGCCTAATCGGTTATTGTAATTGCCGTTTAACGCCGCCAGGAGGCGTCGGGAGGTAAATGATGGCTCAAGAAGTCTCGACGCTCGAAAAGCTCTGCCTCGACAAGGGGATGAAGATGACGGGCCAGCGCCGCGTCATCGCCCGCGTGCTGTCGGAAGCCGAAGATCACCCGGACGTCGAGGATCTGCATCGCCGCGCTTCCGCGATCGATCCGCGCATCAGCATCGCCACCGTCTACCGCACCGTGCGGCTCTTCGAAGAAGCCAATATTTTGTCGCGCCACGAATTCGGCGACGGTCGCGCGCGCTACGAGCGCGCCCCGGACAGCCATCACGACCATCTGATCGACATCAAGAGCGGCAAAGTCATCGAATTCCACAATGAGGAAATCGAAGTCCTGCAGCGCGAGATCGCCAAGCGCCTCGGCTTTAAGCTGGTCGATCATCGGCTCGAACTGTTCGCCGTGCCTATCAAGGGCGGCGACAATTAACGCCGCCGCGAGTCCGCTGGCGCACCGCGTGGGGGCCGACTGTGAGAGCATCGACTGTACAAGCCACGCCGCAGAGCGCTGTATCGCCTAAAATGACCGCCTTGCTGTCCAACGACCGTCCGCTGCCGGCTCTGCGTACCGGCCACCTCGAGCTGCGCTTGGCTGAAAGCGCAGCGGAGATCGACGCTGCATTGGCGTTGCGCTATCGCGTCTTCTACGACGAGATGGGCGCCAAGCCGTCGGATGAGGCGGCGCGTAGCCAGCGCGACCGCGACGCCTATGATTCCCATTGCGACCACCTCGTCGTGCTCGACCATTCGCCGGGCGCCCCAGTCGTCGTCGGCACCTATCGCCTGATCCGCCGCGCCGTCGCCGCCAAAGTCGGCGGCTTCTATTCGGCCGACGAGTACGACGTATCCAAGCTGATCGGCATGGACGGCGAGATCCTCGAGCTCGGCCGGTCCTGCGTCGATGCCGCGCACCGCAATCGCCCGACCATGCAGCTCATGTGGCGCGGCATTTCCAACTATGTTTTTCATCACGACATCCAGGTGATGTTCGGCTGCGCCAGCCTGTCCGGCACCGATGTCGCGGCCCACGCCGATTTGCTCTCCTATCTGCATCATTTCCATCTTGCGCCGCCGGCGCTGCGCACGCGCGCGCTTCCGGACCGCTATATCGACATGGCGATCAAGCCGGCCGATGCGCTCGACGGACGGCGCTGTCTCGCCGACTTGCCGCCGTTGGTGAAGGGCTATTTGCGTCTCGGCGGCTTCGTCGGCGACGGCGCGGTGATCGACGCTCAGTTCAACACGACCGACGTCTGTATCATCGTCAAGACCGACCTGGTGACCGAGAAGTACATGCGCCACTACGAGAGCCAGCGTGACGCCCCCGGCGGCGCATAATCGGTAGCGCATAAAAATGGGCTCTCAGCTTCGCGCCGTCGTCCGTCTTTCGCTTTATGCCGTCTGGACGTTGCTGCTGTTGCCGCTACAGGCAGTCGCAGTCCTCTTGCGCTTGCGCGCCGCGTCGAGTTTGCCGCGCCTCTATCATCGCGGCGTCTGCCGCATCATCGGCATCGAGCTGCAAGTGCGCGGCGAACAAGCGCCGGGCAAGCCGATGCTGTTCGTCGCCAACCACGCCTCCTATCTCGATATCACGGTGCTGGGGGCCTTGATCCGCGGCTCGTTCATCGCCAAGGCCGAGATCGCCGATTGGCCGTTTTTCGGCTTGCTCGCCAAATTGCAGCGGACCGTCTTCATCGAGCGGCGCAGCGCCCATGCCGCCAAGCAACGCGACGAGATCGCCCGCCGGCTCGATGCCGGCGACGATCTGATCCTGTTCCCCGAGGGCACCAGCAGCGACGGCAACCGCATCCTGCCGTTCAAGAGCGCGCTCTTCAGCGTCGCCGAACGCGAGGTGGGCGGAAAGCCGCTCGTCGTGCAGCCGGTCTCCATCGCTTATCTCAAGCTCGACGGCCTGCCATTGGGGCGCGAATGGCGGCCCAAGATCGCCTGGTACGGCACGATGAACATGATCGCCCATGCCTGGAGCGTCTTTACGCTCGGAAAATTGACCGTGGAAGTCGGGTTCCATCCGCCGCTTGATATGGCGGCCCCCGCCGATGCCGGATCCGGCGAAACGGCCCCGTTGAGCGGCGGCCTGCGGCGCAAATTGCTGGCAGAGCGCAGCCAGGCGGCGGTCGAGGCGGGATTTGCCGAATCCCTGTTCGCCTCGGGTCGTCGGCGCTAATATCCGCCCCTTATAAACCGGCCCCCAGATCGGATTCCCGCGTGGCGAGCAAGAAGCTCTACATCAAGACCTATGGTTGCCAGATGAACGTCTATGACTCGGCGCGCATGACCGATGTCCTGGCGCCGCTGGGCTATGCCACGGTCGACAGCGCCGATCAGGCCGACATGGTCATCCTCAACACCTGCCATATCCGCGAAAAGGCCGCCGAGAAGGTCTATTCCGATCTCGGCCGACTGCGCGCGCTCAAGCAGGAAAAGGACAAGAGCGGCGAGACGTTGCTGCTCGGCGTCGCCGGCTGCGTCGCGCAGGCCGAGGGCGACGAGATCGCCAAGCGCGCGCCGTTCGTCGATATGGTGTTCGGGCCGCAGACCTATCACCGCTTGCCTGAGATGGTCGCCAAAGCGACCGGTCGCAAGACGGTGCTCGACACCGAATTTCCCGCCGAGCCCAAGTTCGATCATCTGCCCGCGCCGACCGCGCAGGGCGTCACCGCCTTTCTCTCGGTGCAGGAAGGATGCGACAAGTTTTGCACCTTCTGCGTCGTGCCCTATACGCGCGGAGCGGAATATTCGCGTCCGGCAACTTCGGTGATCGCCGAAGCCAAGGCGCTCGTGGCGCAAGGCGTGCGCGAAGTGACGCTGCTCGGCCAGAACGTCAACGCCTATCACGGCGAAGGTCTCGGCGGCGGCGAATGGAGCTTCTCGCGGCTGATCCGCGCGCTCGCCGACATCGACGGCTTAGCGCGCATCCGATATACGACGTCGCATCCCAACGACATGGACGACGACCTGATCGCCGCCCATGGCGATGTGCCGCAGCTCATGCCGTTCCTGCATCTTCCCGTGCAATCCGGCTCCGACACGGTGCTGGCGGCGATGAACCGCAAATATACGGCGGACGATTTCCGCCGCATCGTCGCGCGCTTGCGCAAAGCGCGACCCGATCTCGCCTTGTCGTCGGATTTCATCGTCGGCTTTCCGGGCGAGAGCGACGCCGACTTCGAGGCGACGATGCAATTGGTGCGCGAGACGACCTTCGCGCTCGCCTATTCCTTCAAATACAGCCGCCGTCCCGGCACGCCGGCGTCGGTCATCGCCAAGCAAGTGGGCGAAGACGTCAAAGCGGCGCGGCTCGAAGCCTTGCAGGCGCTGCTGCTCGAGCAACAGCGCGCCTTCAATGCCAGCCTGGTCGGCCAAGAGCTCGATGTGCTGTTCGCCGAGCGCGGCCGCAACGCTGGGCAGATGATGGGCCGCAGCCCCTATCTGCAGTCGGTCTATGTCGATGCCGGCGACCACGGCGCCGCCTTGATCGGCAAGATCGCCCGCGTGCGGGTGCTCTCCTGGGGAAACAACAGCCTGGCCGGCGAATTGTTGACGCCGCATGAGGCGGCTGCATGACGCCAGCCGACTCCGGCAATCCGCTGCCGCCCGGCCTTGCCGAGGCGCCGCTGCAAATCGAATTCGACGATAACCGCCTCTTGCCGTTGCTCTACGGCGAGCACGACCGCAATCTCGCGCGCATCGAAAGCGCGCTCGGCGTGCAACTGGTCACGCGGGGCAACCGCCTTGCCGTTACCGGTCCGGCGGCGAACGTCGATCAGGCGCGGCGCGCGCTGATGGCGCTCTACGGCGCTCTCAAGCGCGGCCAGCCGATCGATGGCGGCGCGCTCGACGCCGCGCTGCGTCAAGTGCAGGGCGGCACGGATGCCCGCGCCACGCGCGGCGGCACCGATGTCAAACCTGGCGGGCAAAAGGGCGACGGCGATCTTGTCATCGCCACGCGCCGCCGGCAGATCTCGCCGCGCTCGGCCGTGCAAGCGGCGTACTTGCGCGCCATGCGCGAGAACGAAATGGTGTTCGGCATCGGCCCCGCCGGTACCGGCAAGACCTATCTCGCCGTCGCTGCCGCCGTCGCCGCGCTCACGGCCGGCGAGGTCGACCGCATCGTGCTGTCGCGCCCGGCGGTCGAGGCCGGCGAGCGGCTTGGCTTCTTGCCCGGCGACATGCGCGAGAAGGTCGATCCCTATTTGCGGCCGCTCTATGACGCGTTGCACGACATGCTGCCGATGGATCAAGTCGAGAAACGCCTGGAGTCCGGCGAAATTGAAGTCGCGCCTCTCGCCTTCATGCGCGGGCGCACTTTGGCGCATTGTTTCGTCATCCTCGACGAGGCGCAGAACACCACGCCGATGCAGATGAAGATGTGCCTGACGCGCCTCGGCGAAGGCTCGCGCATGATCGTCACCGGCGATCTCAGCCAGATCGATCTGCCGACCGGCGCGAAATCGGGCCTGGCCGACGCGCTCGAGACCTTGAGCGGCGTCGAAGGCGTCGGCGTCGTGCGCTTCAGCGATGTCGACGTCATGCGTCATCCGGTCGTCGCGCGCATCGTGCGCGCTTATGAAGCGGCCGATAAAAAGCGCGGCGAGAAGAGCCGCCCGCCCGCCGCCGATGTGGCCCCGGAAACCGCGGGCGAGCTGCCCGATTTCATCACCAAGCCGCGCAAGAGCGAATGACGGCGAAACGTCCCGCCGCCCGCCTGCCGAGTTTGCGCATCGCCGTGCTGATCGAGGCGCCGGCTTGGGCCAAGCGCTTGCCCGACGTTGCCGCCCATGTGCGCAAATTCGCGCGCGCCGCCGTCAAGGCGGCGATCGCCGATGGCGCGGCGTCTCCGGCCAAGTCGCGGCCTTGGACGCTGACCGTGCTGCTGGCCGACGATGCCGCGCTCCAACGCCTCAATCACGATTTTCGCGGCAAGGCCAAGCCGACCAATGTGCTGTCCTTCCCGGCTTGGGAGGCGGCCCCGGCGAGACAGCGCGCGGGCGAGCAAGACCCTGTCAATTTGGGCGATATTGCCATTGCCCTGGGCACCACAGCCGCAGAATCACGCAAACAAAACAAGACCTTGGCCAATCACCTGGCGCATTTGACTGTGCATGGCGTTTTGCATCTTTTCGGTTATGATCATCTCGAAGACTCCCAAGCGGATGACATGGAGAGCTTGGAGCGGGCGGTGCTGGCGCGGCGCGGGATCACGGATCCCTATGTCCTGCGACCGGCGCGCAAAGCCGCCCCTCGAGCCCGTCAACAAACCAGGGGCCGAACCCGGCAAGCGGCCCGAATGAGGACATGAGCGACCCGAGCCATAGTACGTTGCCCCGCGACGAAGCCGCATTGCCGGCCTCCTCCGGGGCGTTGTCGAACGCGTCATCCCAGACGCCGGCATCCTCGCGCGGCCTGCGCGGCCTTTTGCAGAAATTCCGCCGCGCCCGCAAAGCCGACGAATCGCTGCGCGAGGTGATCGAGGAGCTGATCGAGGATAGCGAGCCTGTCGAGGGCGAAAGCGACCCTACGGCGATCAATCCCGACGAACGGCTGCTGCTGCAGAACATCCTGCATCTGCGAGACGTCACGGCTTACGACGTGATGGTGCCGCGCGCCGACATCACCGCCGTCGAAATCTCCACGCCGTTGCCCGAGCTGATCCGCATGATGACGGAGCAGCCCCATTCGCGCCTGCCGGTCTATCGCGAATCGCTCGATGACGTGCGCGGCGTCGTCCACATCAAGGACGTGCTGGCGCAGACCTTGAAGCCGGACAGCTTCGATCTTGCCGAGATACTCCGCAAAGTGCTGTTCGTCTCACCGAGCATGCGCGTGCTCGATCTCCTGTTGGAGATGCGCCTGACGCGCGTCCATATGGCGATGGTGGTCGACGAGTACGGCGGCATCGACGGCCTGGTCACCATCGAGGACATGATCGAAGCCATCGTCGGCGATATCCAAGACGAGCATGACGCCGAAGAGCCTGGCATGATGGAGCGGCCCGACGGCTCTTGGCTCGCCGATGCCCGCACCGACATCGAGCATTTCGAGGAGAAGGTCGGCGCGGTGCTGACCGAAGAGGAGCGCGAAGCCGACATCGACACGCTCGGCGGCCTCGTCGTCTTTCTCGCCGGCCGCGTGCCGACGCGCGGCGAAGTCGTGCGCCATTCCTCCGGCCTGCAGTTCGAAGTCGTCGACGGCGATCCGCGCCGCGTCAAACGTCTGCGCCTGCGCAAATCTCCATCCTTCGAACCGGCGCGCGCCGAGCAAGCTCCCGACGCCGAACCGTCGCGCGCCAACGGGCGCTGACGCGTGCTGAAGGCCTTCGAGCGCTGCGCCGCATGGCTCGCCGCGTTGACCGGTTGGCGGCGGCATCTTGCAGCGCTGGCTCTCGGCGTGCTTTCGGTCGGCGCTCTTCCGCCGCTCTATCTGTTGCCGTTGCTCGTCGTCGCTTTCACCGGCCTTTTATGGTTGGGGCTCGGCGCGAAAACGCCGCGCGCCGCCTTCCTGATCGGCTGGTCGTTCGGCTTCGGCCATTACGCCGCCGGCCTCTATTGGATCACCAACGCGCTGCTCGTCGATGTCGCCAAATTCGGCTGGCTGGTGCCCTTCGCCGTCAGCGGCTTGTCGTTGTTCCTCGGCCTGTTTTCCGCCGCGGCGCTTGGCGTTCTGCATTACGCGCGCGGGCGCGGCTTCGCGCGCGGTTGGGCCGGACCGCTCGGCTTCGCGCTCGTCTGGACGGCGGTCGAATGGCTGCGCGGCCATGTCCTGACCGGCTTTCCGTGGAATCAGATCGCCACCGTGTGGGCTGATCTGCCGGAGATGACGCAAAGCGCCTCGCTGTTCGGCGCTTACGGCTTGACGCTGCTCACCGTCATGGCGGCTTGCGCCGTGGCGCCGCTCGGCGAGACAGGCGTTGCGCCGCTCGCGCGCCGACGCGCGCTCTTGTTGCTATTGCCCTTGGCGGGTTGCGCCTTTTTCGGCGTCTGGCGATTGAACGCGGCGACCGATGCGGATGTGCCGGGCGTCAATTTGCGTCTCGTGCAAGGCAACATCGACCAGCGTCTCAAATGGCGAGACGATATGCGCCTCGAGACGGCGCGCAAATATATCGCCATGTCGGCGCAGCCATCCGCGAATCCGATCAGCGCGGTGATCTGGCCGGAGACGGCGCTGCCGTTCTTTCTGTCCGACGAGCACGAACTGCGCGCGGCGGTCGGCCAACTCGCCGCGCGTCTCGGTCCGCAGTCGCTCGTCATCACCGGCACGCCGCGCGCCGAACGCGCGCCCTATCGCGTGTGGAATAGCGTGCAGGCGGTGGATGGGCGCGGCAAGATCGTCGCGACCTACGACAAATTTCATCTCGTGCCGTTCGGCGAGTACATGCCGCTGCGCTGGCTCTTGCCGTTCGACAAGATCACGCCCGGTGCTGTGGATTTTTCCGCCGGCCCGGGGCCGCAGACGATCGCGCTGCCCGGCCTGCCCCCGGCGTCGCCCTTGGTCTGTTACGAAGTGATCTTTCCGGGCAACGTCACCGATCCGCGTAACCGCGCCGGCTGGTTGCTGAACGTCACCAACGACGGCTGGTTCGGCATTTCGAGCGGGCCGCATCAGCATCTTGCCAGCGCGCGGCTGCGCGCCGTCGAGGAAGGCTTGCCCCTGGTGCGGGCGGCGAATACCGGCATCTCGGCCATCGTCGACTCATACGGCCGTCTCAGGATGTCTCTTACGCTCGGCGCCACCGGCGTGCTCGATGGTCCCTTGCCGGCGGCTTTGCCGGCCACGCCCTATGCGCGCTACGGCGATTTCATTTTTTTCCTGATGTTCGCCGCCGGCCTTTTGCCCTGTTTGCGACGCCGGCGCTAAGCCTGTCCTGCTTGGACCTCGCGCGCGAACCTCGTCGTTGCGGCTGCGCCGTTTTCGACAGCTTGTGATCCCTTCGGTGCGCCCCCGCGTAATATTTCCTCACGCGGAAATTAACCGATAAGCGCAAGACAATCGGACATCGCCAGCATACACTTGTATGCCAATTCTGCACGGCCCAGAGAGGCCGGCGCATCACTGCGTTCGTTTCGGCCGTTGCGAACGGCTTGGCCGAGCCGTCAGTCGAGGGACAGTATGGTTAGAGTGCCGCGTGCCGGGGCCGCGCAAGTGGCCGGCGCCCGTCGGGGAGACGATGTTGCGGATCCGGTGGACATTCATGTCGGTCGACGCTTGCGCCAGCGCCGGGCTTTGCTCGGCCTGAGCCAAGACAAGCTCGGTCGCGCCGTCGGTCTTACCTTCCAACAAATTCAGAAATACGAACGCGGTGCCAACCGTATCGGCGCCAGCAGGCTGTTGCAGCTCAGCCGTGCGCTCGCCGTGCCGATCGCCTATTTCTTCGAAGACGCGCCGGGCCAGCCGGCGCGCGCCGGCCGCAAGACCGATGGCAAGCCAAAGGCCGCAGCCAAAGGCGCGCTCGCCGACGTCGCGGCGCAGGAAGCGGCGGGGCGCGATCCGTTTTCGCGCCGCGAGACCCTCGAACTGGTGCGCGCCTATTACGCCATCGCCAATCCCTTCGTGCGCAAACGCGTGCTCGATCTGGTGCGCGCCCTCGGCAAGCCGGTCGAATAGGCCCAGTCCTCTTTCTGTTTCTCCCTACGCTGGCGGTCCAAATCCCCTTGACGCTGTCGGCAAAGGTTGCAACAACCCACCGCTAAGGCGCGGAAAAGGGGAGAAAAACCGCGCCTCGCCCATGTTTCTCAGCGGCGCGCTTTACCTCCCGTCATCGCCCGCGCAGCTTGCGCATCCATCGGCTCTCGGAGGTCATCCGTGCCCAAGAATTTCCTGTTCACCAGCGAATCCGTGTCTGAAGGCCATCCCGATAAGGTGGCCGACCGCATTTCCGACACCGTGCTCGACGCCTTCCTCGGTGCCGACCCTTACGCCCGTGTCGCTTGCGAGACGCTGGTCACCACCAACCGCGTCGTCATCGCCGGCGAAGTCGGCATGAACTCCAAGAAGCTCGGCCCCCGCGCGCCGATGCTCAAGCCGGTCGGCCGCGGCGCCGCCAAGATCAACAAGCCGCTGCTCGAAAAGCTGGCGCGCGCCGCGATCAAGGACATCGGCTACGCCCAGGACGGCTTCCATTGGAAGCATGCCAAGGTCGAGATTTTGCTGCACGGCCAGTCTGCCGACATTGCCCAGGGCGTCGATGCCAAGGGCAACAAGGACGAAGGCGCCGGCGACCAGGGCATCATGTTCGGCTACGCCTGCAACGAGACGCCCGAGCTGATGC
>CAZVLU010000019.1:0-53365 GCA_964628235.1 uncultured Rhizobium sp.
CCGACGACATCATCGAGAGCGCGCCGAGATCGTGCAGGATGTCCTCGGCGGCGATCGTCTCCTTGCGGATGCGGCTCTCGGCGAAGGCGAGATCCTCCGGGATCGACGGCGACAGGTGATGGCAGACCATCAGCATGTCGAGATGCTCGTCGAGCGTGTTGACCGTGTAGGGCCGCGTCGGATTGGTCGAGGACGGCAGCACGTTCAACTCGCCGCAAACTCGGATGATGTCCGGCGCATGGCCGCCGCCGGCGCCTTCGGTGTGGAATGCGTGAATGGTGCGGCCCTTGAAGGCGGCGATGGTGTCCTCGACGAAGCCCGATTCGTTGAGCGTGTCGGTGTGGATCGCGACCTGCACGTCGTAATCGTCGGCCACAGACAGGCAGTTGTCGATCGAGGCGGGCGTGGTGCCCCAGTCCTCATGCAGCTTGAGGCCGCAGGCGCCGCCGAGAATCTGCTCGACCAGCGCTTTCGGCTGCGAGGCATTGCCCTTGCCGAAGAAACCGAGATTCATCGGCAAGCCCTCGGCCGCCTGGATCATGCGCGCGAGATGCCAGGGGCCCGGCGTGCAGGTGGTCGCCGCCGTGCCGGTCGCGGGGCCGGTGCCGCCGCCCAGCATGGTGGTGACGCCGGAGGCCAAGGCTTCTTCGATTTGCTGCGGGCAGATGAAATGGATATGCGAGTCGATGCCGCCGGCGGTGACGATCTTACCTTCGCCGGCGATGATCTCGGTGCCGGGGCCGATGATGATGGTCACGCCGGGCTGCACATCCGGGTTGCCGGCTTTGCCGATGGCGGCGATGCGCCCGCCGAGCAAGCCGATGTCGGCTTTGACGATGCCCCAGTGATCGACGATCAGCGCGTTGGTGATCACGGTGTCCATCGCGCCTTGCGCGCGGCTGCGCTGGCTTTGGCCCTGGCCGTCGCGGATGACCTTGCCGCCGCCGAACTTCACTTCCTCGCCGTAGATCGTCTTGTCCTGCTCGACCTCGATGAACAGCTCGGTGTCGGCCAGGCGCACTTTGTCGCCGACGGTGGGGCCGAACATGCCGGCATAGGCGCTGCGCGTGATCTTGATCGCCATGGTCAGCTCCTATTTCTTTGCCGTCAAAGCGCCGGCGATGTCGCCGCGAAAGCCATGCACGATGCGGTCGCCGGCATAGGCGACGAGCCGCACGACGCGCGACTGGCCTGGCTCGAAGCGCACAGCGGTGCCGGCGGGAATATCGAGCCGCATGCCGCGCGCCTTGGCGCGCTCGAACTTGAGGGCCGGATTGGTCTCGAAGAAATGATAATGGCTGCCAACTTGAATCGGCCGGTCGCCGCCGTTGGCGACTTCGATCTCGATGGCCGGACGGCCGCCGTTGAGCTCGATGTCGCCCGCCGCCGGAATGATCTCGCCGGGAATCATGCGCGCACCTCAGCGAATAGGTTGATGGACGGTCACCAGCTTGGTGCCGTCGGGGAATGTGGCTTCGACCTGAATGTCATGGATCATCTCGGCGATGCCCTCCATGCATTGCGCCCGGGTGATCACCTTGGCGCCGTCGCGCATCAGGTCTGCGACGCTCTTGCCGTCGCGCGCCCCCTCGACGACGAAATCGGTGATCAGCGCCACCGCTTCCGGATGGTTGAGCTTGACGCCGCGCTCCAGGCGCTTGCGCGCGACGATGGCCGCCATGGCGACCAGCAGCTTGTCTTTTTCGCGGGGGGTGAGGTTCACGGTTTCCTCTTCTTGTCTTCAACAGGACCAAACGCGCGGCAAGCGCGCCGGCAAGCCGGCGGCCTCGGCGCGAAATGCAGCAAGATAAGATGTCAGCGCGCGGCGCGTCGCCACGGCGGCGCCGAACCAGCGGACGATCAGCACGCCATTGACGACCGTCGCGCCGCAGCGCGTCTCGGCGCCAAGCAACGCGCGCGCCTTGTCCAACAAGGCTGGCGCATCGTCGGCGACATAAAGCGCCGTCGCCATCGCCTCGGCGCCGGCAAACGTCCCCGGCCGGTCGATCAAGCCAGCGATGTCGCCTTCAAGACGCAGGGCATCGCGCCAGACCAGCTTACCGGCGCGGCGCACATCCCAGGCGTCGTGCAATAGGCCTTGGCCAAAGCGTTCGCCATGGGCCAAGCGGCCGAACACCACGGACTCGCAAGCCAGCAACCGCGCGCCCGGCGCCACTTCGGCCACCGTGCGGCGATCGAGCCTGGCGCCCTCAAACAGGATGGTCTCCTGCGGCAGCCATTCGCACCAGGTGCCGCGTTCGATGTGCAAATTCACGCGGATGGTCGCCGGCAAAGCCAGCCGCGCGCCATAAATCTTTTCGGCAGCTTGGGAGGTGACCTGGGCGGAAGCCCCCTCGCCGACCCGCAAGCGCAGCGACAGCTTGTCGCCATCGGCCAATCCGCCCGAAGTGGTGAGCAGCACCGCCTGGGTCAGGTCGCCCGGTTCCTCGCTCGGCGTCAGAACCCGGCAAGGGGCGCGCTGATAGAGATCGGACAGCCGCGTCCGTCCATCGGCATAAACGAAGCCGATCTCGGCGGCCCCGTCGCCGCGCTCCAATATCGGTAATGCCGTCGCCATGCAGTCCCCGTCGCCGTCCCTAGACGACAAGATACTTGCGAACGTCCTCTTCCACCATATCCGCGCCGCTGCCGGCCAAAACGACCTCACCGCGCTCCAAAACGATGTAAGTGTCGGCCAAATCGCGGGCGAACTCGAAATATTGCTCGACCAGGACGATGGCCATGTCGCCGCGATTGGCCAACATGCGGATGACGTTCTCGATATCCTTGATGATCGAGGGCTGGATACCCTCGGTCGGCTCATCCAGAATCAGTAGCTCGGGCCGGGTGACAAGCGCGCGGGCGATGGCCAATTGCTGCTGCTGGCCGCCCGACAGATCGCCGCCGCGCCGCTTCAGCATGGCCTTCAACACCGGAAACAGCGTGAAAATCTCGTCGGGCACGAAGCGCTGGTTGCGCGGCAAGGGCGCGTAGCCGGTTTCCAGGTTCTCCGCGACCGTGAGCAGCGGGAAGATTTCGCGGCCCTGCGGCACGTAAGCGATGCCGAGCGCGGCGCGTTTGTAAGCCGGCAGGCCGCTGATGTCCTGGCCGTCCCACATGATCTTGCCGGCTTTCGGCGTGTGATGGCCGGCGATGGCGCGCAGCAAAGTGGTCTTGCCGACGCCATTGCGCCCCATCACGCAAGTCACCTTGCCGATCTGCGCCATGACCGAGACGGACCGCACGGCTTGGCTGGCGCCGTAATAGAGATCGATATTTTCCACGGACAACATGCTCAGCGCCCCAAATAAACTTCGATGACGCGTTCGTTGGCCTGCACCGAGGCCAGCGAGCCTTCGGCCAGCACGGACCCTTCGTGCAGCACCGTCACCTTGCATTCGAGCGAGCGGACGAATTCCATGTCGTGCTCGACCACCATGACCGAATGAGTCTTAGCGATTTCCTTGAGCATTTCGGCGGTCTGCGCCGTCTCGGCGTCGGTCATGCCGGCAGCCGGCTCATCGACCAGCAGCAGTTCCGGGTCCTGCACCAACAACATGCCGATCTCGAGCCACTGTTTCTGGCCATGCGACAGGATGCCAGCCGGCAGATAAGCCGCGTCCTTCAAGCCGATGGTGGTCAAGGCTTCGTCGATGGCGTCGCGTTGCGCGCCGGTCATCTTGAAGAACAGCGACGACAGCACGCGGCGCTGGCCTTTCAGCGCAAGTTCCAGGTTCTCGAACACCGAATGTTTCTCGAACACGGTCGGGCGCTGAAACTTGCGGCCGATGCCGAGATTGGCAATGCGCGCTTCATCCAATTTGCGCAGATCGATGTCGCCGCGAAAGAAGACATCGCCGTCGTCCGGCTTGGTCTTGCCGGTGATGACGTCCATCATCGTCGTCTTGCCGGCGCCATTCGGGCCGATGAAGGCGCGCAACTCGCCGGCCGTCATATAGAGGCTGAGATTGTTGAGCGCGCGAAAACCGTCGAAGCTGACGTTGACGCCGTTGAGATAGAGCAACGTGCCTTCGCGGCTGCTCGCGCCCTTCAGCGACATGTCGGACGCGTCCATGACTTCGCTCATGGCGATCTCCCTCCCTGTTCGGGGGGTGCCCCTTCAGATGATTGGCGCAGCGACTTCCAGCCTTTGGCCATGCCGGGGAAATTCGGCATGGCGCCGATGATGCCTTTCGGCAGGAACAGGGTCACGGCGATAAACAGCGCGCCGAGCATATAGAGCCAGGCTTCCGGCAAGGCGCTGGTGAAGTAGCTCTTGCCGAAATTGACCAGCAGCGCGCCGAGAATCGCGCCATGCAGCGAGCCGCGCCCGCCGACCGCCACCCAGATCACCACTTCGATCGAGTTGGCCGGCGAGAATTCGCTCGGATTGATGATGCCGACCTGCGGCACGTAGAGCGCGCCGGCAAGCCCCGCCAACATGCCCGACAGGGTGAAGACGAACAGCTTATAGAACTCGACCTTATAGCCTAGGAAGCGTACGCGGCTTTCGGCGTCGCGCACCGCGATGAGCACGCGGCCCAAACGCGAAGCGATGATCCAGCGGCACAGCAGATAGGCCGCAGCCAGCACCAGGGCGCTGATCGAGAACAAGGCGACGCGCGTCGAACTCGCCTGCAAATTGAAGCCGAGCAGCTCTTTGAAGTCGGTCATGCCGTTGTTGCCGCCGAAGCCCATATCGTTGCGGAAAAATGCGAGCAACAGGGCAAAGGTCATGGCCTGGGTGATGATCGAGAGATAGACGCCGGTAACGCGCGAGCGGAAGGCGAACCAGCCGAACACGAAGGCCAACAGGCCCGGCACCAGCACCGTCATCAGCAGGGCGAAAGGAAAGCTGTCGAAGCCGTACCAATACCAGGGCAGTTCCTTCCAATTCAGGAACACCATGAAGTCCGGCAGGATCGGATCGCGATAGACGCCGCGCGGACCGATCTGGCGCATCAGATGCATGCCCATAGCATAGCCGCCGAGCGCGAAGAACGCGCCGTGGCCAAGACTCAGAATGCCGCAATAGCCCCAGATCAGATCGACGCTGAGCGCCAGCAGGGCGTAGCAAAGATATTTGCCGAGCAGGCTGACGACATGGGTCGGCACATGGAACGCCGAGCTTGGCGGCAGCAGTTGGTTCGACAAGGGCACCAGAATGGCCGCCGCCACCAAGAGGCCGACAGTGAGCAGCGCCGCCATCGGCGAGCGCAGCAGGAACGTGGCGAAGAGCGGCTTGCGCGTCATGGTCATGCTTGCCATCGCCTATGCCTCCACCGAACGGCCCTTGAGCGCGAACAAGCCTCGCGGCCGTTTCTGGATGAACAGGATGATGGCGACGAGCACGATGATCTTGCCGAGCACCGCGCCGGCATAGGGTTCGAGAAATTTATTGACCAGGCCGAGGCTGAACGCGCCGACCAGCGTGCCCCACAGATTGCCGACGCCGCCGAACACCACGACCAGGAAGCTGTCGATGATGAAGCTTTGGCCCAGATTGGGGCTGACGTTGGAGATCTGGCTGAGCGCCACGCCGGCGATGCCGGCGATGCCGGACCCGAGGCCGAATGTGAGCGCATCGACCGCGCCGGTGCGGATGCCGACCGAACTCGCCATGCGGCGGTTCTGCGTCACGGCCCGCATATGCAGACCAAAGGTGCTATGGCGCATCAGCAGCGCGATCATCGCCAACACGACCAGGCTGAACAGGACGATGGCGATGCGGTTGTAAGTCAGCGTCAGGCCGCCGACGACTTCCCAAGCACCGCTCATCCAAGAGGGCGTCGCCACCTCGCGGTTGGTCGGGCCGAAGATCGTGCGCACGGCTTGTTGCAAGATCAAGCTGATGCCCCAGGTGGCGAGCAGCGTTTCGAGCGCGCGGCCATAGAGGAAGCGAATCACGCCGCGCTCGAT
The DNA here is from genome assembly GCA_964628235.1 of uncultured Rhizobium sp. Taxonomy (GTDB): domain Bacteria; phylum Pseudomonadota; class Alphaproteobacteria; order SMXQ01; family SMXQ01; genus CAMAVH01. The sequence continues at coordinate 5,920 of CAZVLU010000019.1, forward strand.
GGCGATGCCGATGGCGCCCGTCAATAGGAAGGCCGCCGGCACCGACAGCACGATCGACCAATCGACGAAGCCCGGCAGATAGGCGCGAAATAGCTCCTGCACCATGTAGGTGGTATAGGCGCCGATCATGATCATCTCGCCATGCGCCATGTTGATGACGCCCATCACGCCGAAGGTGATGGCGAGGCCGATGGCGGCGAGCAGCAACACGGAGCCGAGGCTGACGCCCTGGAAGAGGTTGTTGACGACGCCCCAGAAGGCGAGCGAACTCTCGACCTTGGCGAGCGACGAGGCGATCGTCGCCTTCAAGGCCGGGCTCAAATCTTGCGATTGCAGTCCGGTCAGCAGCGCGCGGGTTTCCGGATCGGCATAATTGCCGAGGGCGGCGGCGGCGGCGATTCGCTGCGCCTCATCCCCAGCGCCGGCCAAGCGAATAGCCGCTAGGGAATGCTCCATCTCGCGCTTGGCGGCGGGGTCGGTTTCCTTGGCAAGCGCGGCGGCGAGCGGCTCGGCCATTTCCGGCGGACGTGAGCGGAACAAAGTGGCAGCGCCGCTGGCGCGCAGGCGCGGATCAGGGCTGAAGAGCGTGAGCGCGCCGAGCGCGCTGCGCAGGATGCCGCGCAAGCGGTTGTTGACGGTGACGCGATTTGCCGCAGCGGCGGTCACGCTGGCATCGGCGTGGCTCAAAGCGTTGCGCAGCTTGGCGTCGCGCGCGGCGCTTTCGGCCAGGAAAATCTGGTTTTCGTGCGTGTAGAGAGTGCCGTCCATCATCGCCTGCAAAATAGGGATGGCGCGGGCGTCGCCGGTGGCGGTCAGCGCTTCGACGGCTTTGATCTTGTCGTCGAAGCCGCCATTGCCGAGTTGCAGCACAAGCGCTTCGTAGCTCGGCGCGGCGGCTGGCGCGGGCGCCGCCTCTGCGGCTGCGGGCGCATCGATGCTCGGCGCAGCCTCTTGGGCGCAAAGGAAACTGGGAGATAGTGTGGCGACAGCCAGGGCCATCGCGGCCCACAAATGACGGATCTGGAATCGACGAAGCGAATAAGCGCGCATGAAAAGGATCCTCTCGTCTGCCGGGGAGACGCTGCGCCCGCCGGCCATCGCTTCATGCGACGGACGGCGGGCGAAACGTCTAGCTCAAGTTGGCAGCCGAGCGATTAGAACTTCGGCTTTTCGCAGTTGCCGCAGACCCACGGATAGGTCCAGTCGGCGGTCAGCTTGGCGCTTTCCGGGATGAAATCCGACCAGGCGTCGCCCGGGACCAGATCCTTGGTCTGCGAAACGATGTCGAATTGACCGTTCGCCTGGATTTCGCCGATCAGCACCGGCTTGGTGATGTGGTGGTTGGCCAACATGACCGAGGTGCCGCCAGTGAGGTTCTTAAACTTCTGGCCGATGATCGCCTGACGCACAGCGTCGGCGTTAGTCGTACCCGACTGCTTCACCGCCTGCACCCACATGTTGAAGCCAATGTAATGGGCTTCCATGGGATCGTTGGTAACGCGCTTGGTGTCCTTGATGAAGGCGTGCCACTTCTTGATGAAAGCGGCGTTCTCGGGCGCCTTCACGCTCATGAAGTAGTTCCAGGCGGCCAGATGACCGACCAGCGGACCGGTGTCGAGACCCGCCAATTCCTCTTCGCCGACCGAGAAGGCGACGACCGGGATCTGGTCAGCCTTGATGCCCTGGTTACCCAATTCCTTGTAGAAGGGCACGTTGGCATCGCCGTTGATGGTCGAGACGACGGCGGTCTTCTTGCCGGCCGAGGCGAACTTCTTCACTTCGGACACGATCGTCTGCCAATCGGAATGACCGAACGGCGTGTAACTCTCGATAATGTCGGCCTGCGCCACGCCCTTCGACTTCAGATAGGCCTGGAGAATCTTGTTGGTCGTGCGCGGATAGACATAGTCGGTGCCGAGCAGCACCCAGCGCTTCGCCTCACCGCCGTCTTTGCTCATCAGGTAATCGACGGCCGGGATCGCCTGCTGGTTCGGCGCGGCGCCGGTGTAGAAGATGCTGCGCGAGCTTTCCTCGCCTTCGTACTGCACTGGATAGAACAGGAGGCCGTTGAGTTCCTCGAACACCGGCAACACGGATTTGCGGCAGACCGAAGTCCAGCAACCGAACACCGCGTCGACCTTGTCCTTGGCGAGAAGGTCGCGCGCCTTCTCCGCCGCCAGCGGCCAATCGGACGCGATATCGACGACGACGGCTTCGACCTTCTTGCCGAGCAAGCCGCCCTTGGAATTCAGGTCGTCCACCAGCATCAGCATGGTGTCTTTCAAGGTCGTTTCGCTGATCGCCATCGTGCCCGACAACGAATGCAGAACGCCGACCTTGATGGTTTCCTGCGCATAAGCAGAAACGGCGGTCAGAGCCGTGGACGCGACGAAGGCAGCCGCAACCGCGGCGGCCCGAACGAATTTAGTCATTAAGACCTCTCCCCAATGAGGTGTGTATGAGCACTTCGGGGAGGTGTTTCGCAAGAAGCAGGCCAGCGGCGCACAAAATAAGAGGCCGCTGTCATAAAAATAACCGGGGTGCAGAAAGCCTAGGGTTTCACCCCATCAATAATAGGACTTACCTATATATTATATTCAATATGAGTATATTATTGTTCCGTGAGCGGAAATACGGGTTCAAATCTGTATGAAGCAGACGAAAATATAGCCGTAACCGTATAATTTTTAATCATAACGAGTATTTGCATATATTATATGCAAATACTCCATCGGTCCTTTCTATGGAAGTAGATAACTGCTGGGGTTTTATTCCGCCAGATTCACGCCGCCGTTGGGCAAGCCATAGCCTGCGCGCGTCAGATGCCGCATCAAATCCTCGATGTGATCGATATAGGCGCGGAAGCTCTCCCGCCCCTTCGCTGTCAGGGCGATGACCATGCGGCGCCGGTCGCTCTGCGCCCGATTCAGCTCGACCAGGCCCAGCCCTTCGAGGTCGCGGACGATGTACTGCAGCGTGCGATGCGGCCGCGCGATCATGGTTTCGAGCGCGGAATAGTTCATGCGGCCGTCCGGCGCGCGCGCCACGGCGACCAGGACGTCCCAGCGGATGGTCGAGCCGCGCGTCTGGAGATTGGCGTCGCCCCAGCCGCGCGCCTGCCACATCAAGTCGGCGAACAGGCGGACCTTTTCGCTGGCGCCGGTAAAACCGTCCGGCGCGCTGCGCGCCGACGGCGACAGAGCAGACAGCGGCGATGAAATAGACATGGGCGACAATTGGCTGGACATGGACCGCTCCCCCGAATGCTCCGACTGCGGTCCCGACGGGCCCCGCGCCGCGCTCAAGCGGCGACGGCAGGAGCATCGTCGCGGTTTCCGCGCCGCTCCGCCTCCTGTGCTTAGGAAGTAATACAAACGTGCGGGCCAGATTGTCGCCGCCACGAAAAGCGTGTTACCGTTCTTCACGCCGCGCCGATCGCGGCCAACTCATCGGGTTTTCACTTGGGAGATAAGGCTATGAAGTATCGGCATATTCTTGCGGTTATGGGTGTCGCTTGCGGCACGGTCGCCGCGCTTCCGGCCGTGGCCGGCCCGACGCTCGACGCCGTCAAGGCTCGCGGCGAGGTCATCTGCGGCGTCAATACCGGCGTCGCCGGCTTCTCGGCGCCCGACAGCCGCGGCGAATGGAAAGGCATCGATGTCGATGTCTGCCGTGCCACCGCCGCCGCGCTGTTCGGCGATGCCAAGAAAGTGAAGTATGTCGGCCTCACCGCCGCGCAGCGCTTCACCGCCTTGCAGTCGGGCGAAATCGACGTGTTGTCGCGCAACACCACCGGCACGCTGACCCGCGACACCTCGCTTGGCCTCAACTTCGTCGCGCCAACCTTCTATGACGGCCAGGGATTCATCGTCGCCAAAAAAGCCAATGTCAAAAGCGCCAAGGAACTCGGCGGCGCGACGGTCTGCGTGCAGCAAGGCACCACCACCGAACTGAACATGGCCGATTACGGCCGCGCCAATAAGATCGCCTTCAAGCCGGTCGTCATCGAGAAGGTCGAAGAAGTCGTCGCGACCTTCTTCTCCGGCCGTTGCGACGCCTACACGGCGGATGCCTCGGCTCTGGCGTCGGTCCGCTCGACCGCTGCGTCGAACCCCGACGATTACGTGATCCTGCCCGAGATCATCTCTAAAGAGCCGCTCGGCCCGATGGTCCGCCACGGCGACGACCAGTGGTTCGATCTGGTGAAGTGGTCCTTCATGGCGATGCTCGAAGCCGAGGAATACGGCATCACCACCGCCAACGTCGATGAGATGCTCAAGAGCAACGATCCGAACGTGAAGCGCATCCTCGGCGTGACCGAAGGCATGGGTAAGGCGCTCGGCGTTCCCGAGAAGTGGGCCTACAACATCGTCAAGCAAGTCGGCAATTACGGCGAGAGCTTCGAGCGCAACATCGGCGCGAGCAGCCCGCTGAAATTGGAGCGCGGCCTCAACGCGCTGTGGACCAAGGGCGGCCTGATGTACGGCTGGCCGATCCGCTAAAGAACGAGAATAGACGCCGGCGGGCCTCCCGCCGGCGTCGTTCGTTTCGGTCCCATCATCGTAGTGCGGGAGTAAAGGCATGGCGGCCCAACCGGCGAAACCCGGCGGTAAGACCGCACCCGCCTCCCCAGGGGCGATTCCCAAAGCGCCTCGGGGCGTATTCTGGAACGACCCGAAAATCCGCGGCATTTTCTATCAGGTCCTCGCCGTCGCCTTGATCGGCGGCGCCGTCTGGTGGCTCGCCTCCAACACCATCGCCAACCTCAACTCGCGCAACATCGCGACGGGCTTCCATTTCCTCAGCCGCGAAGCGGGCTTCGACATCGGCGAGAACATGATCGCCTACTCGCCGGCGGACACTTATCTCAAGGCGCTGTTCGTCGGCGTGCTCAACACGCTGCGCGTCGCCGTCATCGGCATCATTCTCGCCACGCTGATCGGCACCTTGATCGGCATCTGCCGCCTCTCGAAAAACTGGCTCGTCGCCAAACTCGCGTCGATTTACGTCGAGGTGGTGCGCAACATTCCGCTGATCTTGCAGCTATTCTTCTGGTACTCGCTGATCACCGAGTTTCTGCCAGGCCCGCGCGACGCGATGAACCCGCTGTCGGGCATCTTCCTGTCGAACCGCGGCCTGAAATTCCCCGTGCCGGCACAGGAGTTCGCCTACGACCTGATGATGGTGCTGTTCGCCGTCGGCTTGATCGCCGCCGTCATCGTCGGCCGCTGGGCGAAAAAGCGCCAAGACGCCACCGGCCAGCATTTCCCGACGATCTGGGTCAACCTCGGCTTGATCTTCGGCCTGCCGATCGCCGGTTGGCTGCTCGCCGGCGCGCCGCTCACCTTCGACACGCCGGCGTTGCAAGGCTTCAATTTCGTCGGCGGCGGCACCTTGAGCCCCGAGTTCAGCGCTCTGCTGCTCGGGCTGGTCATCTATACCGCCGGCTTCATCGCCGAGATCGTGCGCTCGGGCATCCAAGCGGTCGGCAAAGGCCAGACCGAAGCCTCGCTGTCGCTTGGCCTGACCAAAGGCCAGACTCTGCGTCTCATCGTCATGCCGCAAGCGCTGCGCGTCATCGTGCCGCCGATGACCAGCCAGTATTTGAATATCACGAAGAACAGTTCGCTCGCTGTCGCCATCGGCTACCCCGACATCGTCTCGGTCGCCAACACGACGCTGAACCAGACCGGCCAGGCCATCGAAGGCGTCGCCATCATCATGGCTGTGTTCCTGACGATCTCGCTCTCCATCGCGACCTTCATGAACTGGTACAACAAGCATATCGCCCTGGTGGAACGATGAGCGCGCCCGCCATGCCCAACGCCGCCATGCCGAAGCCGCTCGCCGGGCCGTTGACCTGGCTGCGCGTCAATCTCTTCGCCAGCCCGTTCCATGGGATCCTCACGGCGCTGATCGTCTGGTTGCTCGTCATGACCCTGCCGGCCCTGTTGGACTGGCTGATTCTCGATGCGGTGTTCCGCGCCAACGACGTGCGCGAATGTCGCGCCGCCGGCAGCGGCGCCTGCTGGGCCTTCATCGGCGAAAAGCACCGGCTGATCCTGTTCGGCCTTTATCCTTACGACGAGCAATGGCGGCCCATGCTGGTGGTCTTGCTGCTCATCGCCATGGCCGGCGTCAGTTGCATCCGCCGCTTCTGGACCAAATGGCTTCTGCCGATGTGGGTCGCCACGCTGGTCGTCGTCGGCATCCTCATGTGGGGCGGCGTCCTCGGCCTCAGCTACGTCGAAAACGCGCGCTGGGGCGGCCTGCCGCTCACCATGATCTTGGCTTTCGTCGCCATCGCGGTCGCCTTCCCGCTCGGCGTCTTGCTCGCGCTCGGCCGCCGCTCCGACCTGCCGGCGATCCGCGCCATCTGCACCATCTATATCGAGCTGGTGCGCGGCGTCCCCGCCGTCTCGTTGCTGTTCATGGCTTCGGTCATGCTGCCGCTGCTGCTGCCTGAAGGCATGAGCATAGACAAGCTGCTGCGCGCGCAAATCGCTTTGATCGTCTATGCCTCGGCCTATCTCGCCGAAGTCGTGCGCGGCGGGCTGCAATCGCTGTCCAAGGGGCAATACGAGGCGGCCGACGCGCTCGGCCTCACCTATTGGCAGAAGCAGCGCCTGATCATCCTGCCGCAGGCGCTGCGCATCACCATTCCGCCGTTGGTCAACACGCTCATCACCGTGTTCAAAGACACCTCGCTGGTCGTCATCATCGGCCTCTATGACCTGATGAACGCGGCCAAGGCGTCCTTCGTCGACCCGGCCTGGCGCGGCAGTTCGATCGAAGCCTATATCTTCGTTTCGTTGATCTACTTCGCCTTCTGCTACTTCATGTCGAAATACAGCCAGGACATCGAGAAGCGCCTGGCCAAATCGCAAAACCGCTAGAGGACAGATCATGGCCACCGCCGTTCAGCAGCCCTCAGACGCGCCGATGATCGTCCTCGACAAGGTCAACAAGTGGTATGGCGACTTCCACGTGTTGACCGACATCGACCTCACCGTGACGCGCGGCGAGCGAATCGTGATTTGCGGGCCGTCCGGCTCCGGCAAGTCGACATTGATCCGTTGCATCAATCGCCTGGAAGAGCATCAGGCCGGCCGCATCGTCGTCGATGGAGTGGAATTGACCAATGATGTGCGCAAGATCGACGCCGTGCGCCGCGATGTCGGCATGGTGTTCCAGCATTTCAACCTATTCCCGCATCTCACCGTGCTGGAGAACCTGACGCTGGCGCCGATTTGGGTCCGCAAGACGCCGAAAGCCGAAGCCGAAGCGACAGCGATGAAATATCTCGAGCGCGTGCATATTCCCGAGCAGGCCAACAAATATCCGGGCCAGCTTTCGGGCGGCCAGCAACAACGGGTCGCCATCGCGCGCGCGCTTTGCATCAACCCCAAAATCATGTTGTTCGACGAGCCGACGAGCGCGCTCGACCCGGAAATGGTCGCCGAAGTGCTCGATGTGATGATCAAGCTGGCCGACGAGTCGAACGTCACCATGCTCTGCGTCACCCATGAAATGGGTTTCGCGCGTTCCGTCGCCGACCTAGTGATCTTCATGGACCGCGGCCAGATCGTCGAGCAGAATAAGCCGGAAGAGTTCTTCAACAATCCGCAGAACGAGCGCACGAAGCTGTTCCTGAGCCAAATTCTGGCCCACTAAGCAGCGCGCCGCTTCACATTAGGAGTTCCCCATGCAAGGACGCAAACTCGCGGTCACGACCCGCGACGGTCGGGCCATGTCCGCCGAATTGTTCGCCGCGCCGGGCAGCTACGGCCCCGGCATCGTCATGATCCCGGCGATCTTCGGGCTGCACGATCCCGAACGCGCCATCGCCTGGAGTTATGCCGAGCTCGGCTTTCCGGTTCTGGTGCCCGACGTGTTCTTCCGCAGCATCCCTGGCGCTTTGGCGCGCGACGGCGCTGAGAAGGACCAGGCGATGAAGCGCTATGCCGAATATGACGCGGCGCAAGGCGCGCGCGACGTCGCCGACGCCGTCGCCTGCCTAAAAACGCAGGAAGAATGCTCGGGCAAGGCCGCCGTGTTCGGCTATTGCTTCGGCGGCCGCCTCGCCTATCTCGCCGCCGCCACGGGCGCTGCCGACGGAGCGGTGTCGTTCCACGGCACCAAGATCGGCCTTGATCTCGACAAGGCCCAAGGCGTGAGTTGCCCGCTGCAACTCCACGTCGGCGACGTCGATCCGCAGATTCCGCTGGAGGAGACAGAGCGCACCCGCGCGGCTCTCGCCGGCAAAAAGGACATCGGCATTTTCATCTATCCCGGCGCGGCGCACGGCTTCACCGGCCACGGCCGCCCGTCCTATCACCTGCTGGCCGACAGCATGTCGCGCGCCGGCGCTCTGGCGCTGATGGCGAGTTTGACCTCTTAGGCTCTAAGCCACCTTCTCCGGCTTGCCGCTTTTCGCCGATTTGGCCATCGCCTCGATGACGGCGATGGCATGCACGGCCTGTTCGACCGTGTAGGGAAAGGGTGCTGCGCCCGTCGCCGCGTCGGCGAACGCTTCCATTTCGGCACGCTCGGCATCGATCTCGGCGAGCGTCAGGCTTTCCGGCGCGCCCTTCAGGCCCTTGTAGAGAAAATAGTCCTGCTCGCGGATTTCCGCCCAACCGGCGCTGCCGAAAAGATGCAGCCGCGTCAGCTCGGGCGTGACGCCATTGGCCTGCAACGTGCCGGTCTGCCCCCCTTTGAATTTCAGCAGAACGGCTGTGACGTCCGACAGCGGAATATGTTTCGCCACTTGCGTGGTCGCCGCGACATAGACCTCGGCGATGGGTCCGAGAAATTCGATCATCAGATAGAGCGGATGGTCGGCGAGCGCGCCAGGGGGCGCTTGCTCGGGATCGGCCTTCCAAGTGCCCGCCTGCACCTTGGGATAGCGGTGTACGCAGAAATTGCCCTCGGCATGGACCAGTTGGCCGAGCGCGCCGGCTTTGACGCGCTGCCGCAATTCGGCGACGTTGGGATAGAAGCAGCGGTTAAAGCCCATCGCCAGCAGCTTGCCGGATTTCGCGGCGGCAGCGGCCAGTCCATCGGCCTCCGCCTTGGTCGTCGCCATCGCCTTGACGGCGAGGACATGCTTGCCGGCGTTGAGCGCTTGCAAACTGTGCGGCGCGTGCAAGGCGCCGGGGCCAGCGCTGACCACCGCCGTGATCGCCGGATCGGCGAGCATCGCAGTTACATCCGAGTAGAGCTTGATGCCGTGCTGCTCGCAGAACGGCGCGGCCTTGCCAGACGTGCCGCTCGCGGCGCCAGCGAAGCGGAGCTTGCCGCTCTTGCCCTGCGTCGATTCGACCAGACGGCGTCCCCAGCCGCCCAGTCCGATGATCCCCACGTTCAGCATGACGCCCCCTGCCGTTATCTTTTGAGCTTCACAGTCTCTAGCCGCCGCAGCGCTTCGTCCAGCGTCTCGTCACGCTTGGCGAAGCAGAAGCGCAGCACCGTCTTTACCGGATCGCGATCATAGAAGGCGCTGACCGGAATGGTCGCCACGCCCGCCTCGCGCACCAGGCGCTGGCTGAACGCGACATCGTCCGTCTCGCCCAAGGGCGCAATATCGACGTTCAGAAAATAGCTGCCTTCCGCCGGCAACACGGTGAAGCCACGCTCGGTCAATCCCGCCGTAAAGCGGTCGCGCTTGGCGGCGAAGCCGGCGCGCATCTCGGCGAAATAGCGGTCGTCCTTGCCGAGCCCGTAGGCCACCGCGACTTGCAGATTGGGCGGCGTGGTGAAGGTGAGGAATTGGTGCGACTTGGCCAGCACCTTCAATATCGGTTCGGCGGCGCACACGAAGCCGACCTTCCAGCCAGTGAGCGAGAAGATTTTTCCTGCCGAGCCGATCTTCACAGCGCGCTCGCGCAAGGCGGGGATCGACAGCACCGAGACATGTTCGCGGCCATCGAAGACGATATGCTCCCACACCTCGTCGGCGACGACGATGGCGTCTGTCTTGGCCACGAAGCGCGCCAGCAGTTCCAGGTCGTCTCGCGCGAACACGGTCGCCGTCGGATTGATCGGGTTGTTGAGCAGCACCAGCTTGGTCTTCGGCGAGAACGCGGCGGCAAGCTGTTCTTCCGTGAAACGCCAATGGGGCGGCTGCAGCGTGACGAACTTGGGCACGCCGCCGGCCAGCTTCACCAGCGGCAGATAGGCATCGTACATCGGCTGGAACAGCACCACTTCGTCGCCTGGCTCGATCAGACCGAGGATGGCGCCGGCCAGCGCCTCGGTGCCGCCCGACGTCACCATCACCTCGCGCTGCCACTCGAGATCGAGGCCCTGGAAGCGCTTATAGTGATCGGCAATCGCCTGACGCAATTCCGGCAAGCCCATCATCGGCGGATATTGGTTATAGCCGTCGAGCAGGGCTTCAGCGGCCTTGCGTCGCACATCCTCCGGCCCGGCATCCTCGGGGAAGCCCTGGCCGAGGTTGATCGCCCCGGTCTCGCGCGCGAGGTTCGACATGACCTCGAAAATGGTGGTCGGCAGAGTGGCGAACAGCGGATTCACGGCAGCCCCGGACAATGACGCAAACGGCCCGCGAGGCTAACCCAGTTGACCCGCCGCGCAAAGCCGCCTTCACTATGGGAAATCGCACCATAAGGAGCCCGCCATGCGTGTCGCCGTGATCGACGATTTCCTCAACGTCGCGCTCAAGACCGGCGACTGGGCGCCCGTCCAGGCCAAGGCCGAGGTGACGGTCTTCACCGACCATCTGGCCGATCCCGATAAGTTGGTGGAGCGGCTCAAGCCCTTCGACATCGTCGCCGCCATGCGCGAGCGCTCGGCCTTCCCGCGCGGCGTGCTGGAGCGCCTGCCGAACCTCAAGCTGCTGGTCACCGCCGGCATGACCAACCGCAGCATCGACGTCGCCGCCGCCACCGACAACGGCATCCTGGTCTGCGGCACCGACAGCCAGGGCAATTCGACCGGCGAGCTGGCCTGGGGCCTGATCCTTTCCGTCGCGCGCAATATTCCCGCCAACGATGCCGACGTGCGTCAGGGCGGCTGGCAGCTCGGCGTCGGCATGGGCTTGCAGAACAAGACGCTCGGCATCCTCGGCCTCGGCAAGATCGGCGCGCGCGTCGCCAAGGTCGGCCTCGCCTTCAACATGAAGGTGATCGCCTGGAGCCAGAACCTGACCGAGGAGCGCTGCAAGGAAGTCGGCATCGAAAAGGCCGCGAGCAAGGAAGACCTGCTCAAGCGCGCCGATGTCGTGACGATCCATCTGGTGCTGAGTGACCGCACGCGCGGCCTGATTGGCGCGCCCGAATTGGCGCTGATGAAGCCGCACGCCATTCTGGTGAACACCTCGCGCGGCCCGATCATTCAGCAGGACGCTCTGCTCGCCGCCCTCGAAGCCGGCCGCATCGGCGGCGCCGGCCTCGACGTGCACGACATCGAGCCGCTGCCCGCCGACCATCTGATCCGCAAAGCGCCGCGCACGGTGATCACGCCGCATCTCGGCTACGTCTCGGACATCAGCTTCGGCGCGTTCTACGGCGGCACGGCGGAAGACATCGCCGCCTATCTCGACGGCAAACCCATCCGCATGATCAATCCGGACGTGATGCAGCGGAAATAGCTACGCCGCCTTGCCGCTCTTGCCCGCCTGAATCAGCCGCCACAGGCGCTCGGGGGTCGCCGGCATCTCGACGTTGCGCACGCCGAATTGCGAGAGCGCGTCGACCAGCGCGTTGGCGATGGCCGGCATGGCGCCGACGCAGCCGGCTTCGCCGGCGCCCTTGACGCCGAGCGGATTGGTCAGGGTCGGCACCGGGTTGCTCTTGACGTGGATCATGCTGAAATGCTCGGCGCGCGGCATGGCGTAGTCCTGAAACGAGCCGGTCAAAAGCTGGCCCTCGTCGTCATAACGGATGTCTTCCATGAGGATCTGCCCGAGGCCCTGGCCGATGCCGCCGATGATCTGGCCATGCAGCATCAGCGGATTCAGCACATTGCCGACGTCATCGACGACGTTGTAGGCCAGTACCTGGACAACGCCGGTTTCCTCGTCGATCTCCAACTCGCAGATATGCGTGCCATTGGGATAATTGATGGCGTTGCTATGGAACACCGCGCTGGCCAACAGGCCGATCTCCTCGCCGGCCGGCAGGTTCTTCGGGCTGAGCGACTCGCGCGCCAGTTCTTGAATGTCCATCGTGCGGTTGCTCGCCTTGGACGAGAAGATGCCGTCGGCGAACTGCACCTGATCGACCGCGACGCCGAACATATGGGCGGCGATGCGCGTCGCCTTGGCGACAATCTTGTCGGCCGCCATCTTCATGGCGCCGCCGCCGATGGTCGCGGTGCGCGAGCCGCCGGTGCCTTCGCCGAAGAACACTTTGTCGGTGTCGCCTTGGACATATTGCACTTTGAATGGATCGAGGCCGAGCCGGTCGCAGACGAGCTGCTTGAAGGTCGTCTCATGGCCCTGACCTTGCGCGATGGCGCCGGACAGGATCGTCACCGTGCCGGCGCGATCAAAGCGGATTTCCGCGCCCTCGTAGCCTGGCGAAGCGGCGCGCTCGATGCTGTTCGACAGGCCGAGGCCGCGCAGCTTGCCACGCTTTTTCGACTCCTCGCGGCGCTTGGCGAAGCCGGCATAGTCGGCCATCTGCATGGCCATATCCATGTTCTGCTCGAACTCGCCGCAGTCATAGACGGGGCCGAGCGCCGTCTTGAACGGCATGGCGGAGGCCGGGATGATGTTGCGGCGGCGCAATTCCGCCGGGTCGATCTTCAACTCGTCGGCGGCGATGTCGATCAGGCGCTCGATGACGAAGGCCGCCTCGGGCCGGCCGTTGCCGCGATAGGGCCGCACGGGATGGGTGTTGGTCAGCACCGCGGTGACGTCGACATGGATCGCCGGGATGATATAGACGCCGGCGAGCGAGCCGAGATTGGCGACCGGCGAGGATTCGCCGCCGGTCTGCACGTAAGCGCCGACGTTGGCGATGTTGCGGACGCGCAGCGCGAGGAACTTGCCGTTCGCATCCAGCGCCAACTCTCCTTCGGAGACGAGATCGCGGGCGTCGGCGTCGGACAGGAAGGATTCCGAGCGGGTGGCGATCCATTTCACCGGACGGCCGACGATCTTGGCCGCCAGCAGCACCATGCCGACTTCGTTATAAACCGGCGACTTCATGCCGAAGCTGCCGCCGATGTCGCCGCACACCACGCGCACCTTGCTCTCTGGCACGTTGAGCACTTCTGCCAATTCCTCGCGGAACGAGTGCGCGCGCTGCAACGTGGTGTAGGCGGTGTAATGCTCCTCGCTCGGGCTATAGACGCCGATCGAGCCGCGCGGCTCCATGGTCGCAGCCGTCACGCGGTTGATCGTCAGGCGATGTTTGACGACGCGCTCGGCCTTGGCGAAGGCTTCGTCGGTCGCCGCCCTGTCGCCCTGCAGATGCACGAAGCAAATGTTGTCAGTCGAGTCGGCCCACACCTTGGGCGCGCCAGGCTCGATCGCCTTGACGGCATTGGTCACCGAGGGCAAGGGCTCGTAGTCGACTTCGACCAGTTCGGCGGCGTCCATCGCCTGGCTCACCGTTTCGGCGACGACGAAGGCGACCGGATCGCCGACATGGCGCACCTGGCCATCGACCAGCGCCGGATAAGGCGGGCGCGTCATCGGCTTGCCGTCGCGCAATTTGCGGCCCGAGCCGCGCGGCAGATCGCCGAAGCCGGAGGCTTTCCAGTCGTCGCCGGTCAGCACCGCGAGCACGCCGGGCGCCGCCAGCGCGGCGGCCGTGTCGATCTTGCGGATTTTCGCGGCGGCATAGGGCGAGCGCACGACGCAGCCGTGGGCCATATGGGGCAGCACCATGTCGGAGACATAGCGGCCGCCGCCGCGCAGCAAACGCAGATCTTCGAAACGCGGCACGGCCTGGCCCAAGGCAAACTCGCCCATACGCAACCCCTCTGATTTTTAGAAACCTAGCCGAGAGCCGGCCAGCAAATTGGGGTAAACTTTACGGCGTGAAGCCCTGGCTTTCAAATGTCCTGTCTGTGACGATTCGAAACGCGGAATGGTTGACAATGCGCCCCTCAATATAGGCTGCCTCGGCGTGATTCTCGCCGGCGGCCAAGCGGCGCGTCTCGGCGACCAGGCGCGCGGCGGCGACAAATGCCTGATCGAGATCGGCGGCGCGCCGCTGCTCGCCCATGTTCTGGCGCGATTGCGCCCGCAAGTCGCCGAGACGGTTCTCAGCGCCAACGGCGATCCGACGCGTTTCCAAGCCTATGGGGTGGATGTCGTGGCCGATACCGAGCCGGGCCAGGGACCGCTCGCAGGACTGATCGCCGGCCTCGCGGCGGCGGAACGGCGACGTCTGCCGTTTTGCCTGACGGTGCCGGGCGACGCGCCCTTGCTGCCCGGCGATCTGGCCGCGCGGCTGTTCGCCGCAATAGGCGATCGACATTGCGCCGTGGCGATGAGCGGCAATCAGCGCCAGAGCGTTTTCGCGCTCTGGCGGACGGCGGCGTTGCCGCCCTTGCGCGACCTCTACCGTGACGGAACGCGCGCCCTATGGCGGGCCCAGCAAGCGCTGGACGCCGCTGAAGGCCTATTCTCGTCCGAGGATGCCGACAGCTTCGTCGGCCTCAACCGGCCCGAAGACCGAACAGCTCTCGCCACAGCCTTGGCCCGCCCAGGGCGCTAAGCCCGAGGGCGAGCCACGGCAGGGAGAGCGACCGCTCACGCGGCGCGGATGCGGGTGAGGAAGTCATCGACTTCACCGCGAAGCATGTCGGACTGGTTGACCAAGGCGCTGGAATTGTCCTGCATCTGTTTGGCCGTCTCGCCGGTCTCCTTGGCGGTCTGCGTCACATGGACGATGTTGCTCGAAACTTCGCTGGTGCCGGCCGAGGCCTCCTGTACGTTGCGGGCGATTTCGCGCGTCGCCGCGCCCTGCTCTTCGACCGCAGAAGCGATAGCGGTGGAAATCTCGTTGATCGTGCCGATCGTGCTGCCGATGCGCTGGATCGCCTCGACGGCGCCCTTCGTCTCGCTCTGGATGGCGGTGATCTGCGAAATGATTTCCTCGGTGGCCTTGGCCGTCTGGTTGGCGAGGTTCTTCACTTCCGACGCGACGACCGCAAAGCCCTTGCCGGCTTCGCCGGCGCGCGCCGCTTCGATCGTGGCGTTGAGCGCCAACAGGTTGGTCTGACCAGCGATATCGCTGATCAGCTTCACCACGTCGCCGATACGCTGGGCCGCCTTGGCCAGGCCCTCGACTTGCGCGTTGGTCGTTTCCGCCTCAGCCACGGCTTGCGTCGTGATCTTGGTCGAGGTCGCGACTTGGCGGGTGATTTCGGCGACCGAGGCGTTGAGCTCTTCGGCGGCGCTCGCGACGGTCTGCACATTGACGGAGGCCTGTTCAGACGCGGCGGCGACGGTGGTCGCCTGCTGGCTGGTCTGCTCGGCCTTCACCGTCATCTGCTCAGCGGCGCCGCGCATGTCGTTGGCCGAAGCCGAGACCTTGTCGGCGACCGACTTGACGCTCGTCTCGAGATTGTCGGCCAAGCTGTTCAGGCGCTGGCTGAAGTTCTTCTTGCCTTCGTCGATATAGACCGAGATGGCGTAATCCATGTCGAGCATGATCGCCTTGATCATCGCCTGCTGAACGGCGACGATCTTTTCCGGCTTCTTGCGATAGGCTTTCACGGCAACGGCCATCAGTTCCGCCAAGACCATGGCGTAGCCGCCGATATACCAGCGCGGCTCCAGGCCGATGCGCTCATGGGTCTTGCCGATGCGCTGAACGCGCTCGACATAGGCGTCATCGAACTTGCCTTCGAACATGCCGAGCCAATGGGCCTTCTGCGCGTCGCGCGCATGGCTTTTGATCGCCGGCGTGGTGAATAGCGCCGCGAGGTGCGGCAGCTTTTCGACATGGTCGTAGAACTTGCCGAGCACGCCATCGACGGCATCGACGATCTGCGGCCTAAATTCGGCGAGGGTCGCCGAGGTCTCCGCATCGATCTTGAGAAAATTCAGGCGCTCCTGATGCGCCGAGCGTTCGGTGGTCATGCGGGGTCCCCTCTCTAGAATTGTTGGGCCGGCCATGCGCCGACCTACAAAACCTAAGCGGGTTGAGTAAAAAATCCCTTAAATTTAACACTAAAGTCTTATAACTAGTTATGTATAAGACCCAAAACAAAGCGCCCGGCCTATAAGGTCGAACGCTCTGTTTTTTCTTATATATTTAAATGCTTAGTCGGTCGCATCCTGGATGGCCCGCTTCGTGTCCTTCACGCCCTCGTCGATCCGCTCGCCAGCCTGTTCCGCCGGGCCTTTTTCTTCACAAGCAGCCAAGGGAATCGCGGTCGATAGCACCATGACGGCCAGAGCGGCTTTAATCAGTTTATGGGCAGGCATTTTTTACTCCTCACACAAGCAATGATGCCCGAAAAACGCGGGACGGCGGTCGAAGGTTCCATGGAACTGTAAGATTGTTGCGCCGTTGTTAAACCATGCGTTGCGCCATCCTGATCAACCGTAAAGCCGGCACCCTCGTATCGCGCGGCGCGCGCGCTGTGGTCGAAAGCCTGCGCCGCCAAGCTAAGGCGGCAGGCGCCACGGCGGAAATACGCCTGTTGCACCCGGCGAGCATGAACGCGGCGCTTGAGGCGGCACGCGATGACAAGGTTTATGACGCTGTGATCGTCGGCGGCGGCGATGGCACCATTTCATCGGCCGCTGGCCTGTTCGCCGATAGCGGCAAGCCGCTCGGCATCCTGCCGCTCGGCACGATGAATCTGTTCGCACGCTCGCTGCGCATTCCCATCGATATCGATACCGCCCTCGCCGCCCTGCTCGCCGCGACGCCGGCGGCGGTCGATCTGTGCAGCGTCAACGACCGCATCTTCACCCATCATGTCGCGCTCGGACTCCATCCGACAATTTTACGCAAGCGGGAGGCGATGAAATATCGTGGTCGCCTCAGCAAAATCTGGGCGAGCCTGCGCGCTTATGTGCAGACCCTGCGCCGCCCGCCGACCTTGAGCATCGTCACCAAAATCGACGGCAAGACGAGCCAGCGCCGCACCAACACGCTCATCGTCAGCAACAATAGCTTCATCGAGGGCCTCGGCCATCTGCCCTATGCGGAAAATCCGCAGGGCGGCCATCTCGCCATCTATGTCGCGACATCGCGCAACCGGCGCGATCTGCTGCGCCTGTCCAGCGCGGTCGCGCTCGGCGCTTGGGTAAAGAACCCGCTGCTCGAAAGTCATGTCGCCGAAGAGGCCGAAATCGCCCTGCGCAAGCGCCGGCACGTCCTCGCCTCGGTCGACGGCGAGCTGATCGGCCTCGCATCGCCGTTGCGCATCGTCTGCCGCAAGGGTGCTTTGACCGCCCTTATGCCGACAGTGGAAACCCCAGAGAAACTAGCCGCGCTCAAGATCGCCTGACCCGTTTCAAACGGTACAGCCATGGCGAGCCGGAGGGGCAGCCATGGCGGAAAATCATGGCTCTGCCCCCTGAGGGGCCGCTAGTCTGCGCCCTGCTCGCGTCGCGAGCCCCGCCGGCTCTCACAATTGGACATTCCCCCGATGTCCCTCTCATTTCCTTCGGCGACAGGCACGCGCTATGCCCTGTTCGCCGGGCTTTGCGCCAGCTTCGTCGGCGTCGGCGTGGCGCGTTTCGCTTACACCCCGCTCATCCCGGCGCTGATCGGCGCCGCTTGGCTGACGCCGGCCGGCGCGGTGTATCTCGGCGCCACCAATTTCGCCGGCTATCTGATGGGGGCTTGGCTGTCGCAAGCGGTCGGGCGGCGCTTCGGCATTCCGCTGGCGCTACGCGGCGCGATGCTGCTGACGGCTGCTAGCTTCTTCGCCTGCGCCTTCCCGCTCAGCGAGGTTTGGCTATCGTTCTGGCGCTTCGTTGCAGGCTTCACCGGCGCGGTACTCATGGTGCTTGCCGCGCCCGGCATCGTTTCGCGTCTCCCGGCGGACAAGCGCGGCATCGCCAGCGGCGTGATTTTCTCCGGCATCGGCTTCGGCATCGCCGCCTCCGGCCTGTTGCTGCCGCAACTGCTGCCATTCGGACTGCGCAGCGTCTGGCTCGGCTTCGGCGCGCTCACTCTGCTGCTCGCAATTCTGTCCTGGGGCGGCTGGCAGGAAGCCGCGCCGCTCGCCTCTAAACCGGCAATGCAACCGCGCGCCAATCTGCGCCCTTTGCGCGCGCTTTACCTCGAATACGGCCTCAACGCCTTCGGCTTGGTGCCGCATATCGTCTTCTTCGTCGACTTCATCGCCCGAGGGCTCGACCGAGGCATTGCGGTTGGCGCGGGCTATTGGGTTATTTTCGGCTTCGGCGCTTGCATAGGCCCGTTACTCGGCGGACTTCTGGGTGACCGCATCGGCTTTCGCAACGCGCTGCGCACCGCCTATATCCTGCAAATCGGTGCGGTGCTGTTGCCGTTGGTCGATGTCGGCCCCCTCGGCCTCGCCGTCTCGGCGCTGATCGCCGGCGCGTCGGCGCCCGGCGTTGTCGCCCTCACCATCGGCCGCACGCAGGAATTGGTGCCCGACGAAGAGGCGCGACGCGGCGCTTGGCGCGTCTGCACCACCGTCTTTGCCGTCGCCCAGGCGACGGCTGCCTATCTTCTCTCATTCATCTTCGCGCAAACGCACGCTTACGGCATCCTGTTCGCGATCGGGGCCGGCGCGCTGGCGCTCGGCCTCTTGATCGACCTTGCCGTGGTGCGCGACAAACGGCCCAGCTAGCTGAAAGGAGCGATGATGCGGCTCTACTACAACACGACCTCGCCCTACACCCGCAAGGTGCTGATCGCTTTGCATGAGACCGGATTGATCGCGCGCACAGAGCTGCGCCTCGTCGATCCGTGGGTCGACGCGCCAGACTTGCTTGACGCGGCCCCCGTCGGCAAAGTGCCGGCGCTTGTCGACGATGCCGGCCTGACGATCAGTGAAAGCACGACGATCTGCGACTATCTCGATAGCCTCTCGGGCGGGTCGCTCGTCGGCAAGGATCGCTGGCCGGTCATGGCGCGGGTCGCCCTCGCCCAGGGCGTGATCGACGCCGGATTCGCCGCCATGCTGGAAAAGAAGCGCCCCGGCGAAACGCAATCGGGCGATATTTTGGCGCGGCATAAACGCGCGCTGCTGCGCATCGTCGGCCAAGCGAAGGTTGCGGATGGCCGCTTCGATCTCGGCGACATCTCGCTCGCCGCAGGCCTCGGCTATGCTGATTTCCGTCTGCCCGAACTGGATTGGCGCAGCGGGCGGCCCGACCTCGCCGACTGGTTGGACAAGATGAGCGAGCGCCCGTCGATGCAAGCGACGAAGCCCGCCTGAACAAAAAAGCCCGCCTCGATGAGGCGGGCTTTTCGTCATGACCGGCGGGCGATCACTTCATCGCAGCCGAGACTTTGTCGATCACGGCTTTCGGCGTGGCGTAAACCGTGGCGTAGAGCGCCGCCACTTCCTCGCCGCTCATCGGCCCTTGCGGATCGAGGCCGCGCTTCTGCGCGTCGGCGATATAGTCCTTGTCCGCCGTCATCTTCACGAAGGCCTCGCGCAGCGCCTTCAAGCGGTCGGCGGGCAAGTTCGGCGGCGCGGCGATCGGCCGCCCCGCTTCGGACGGCGCGAAGATGAAGGTCATGGCTTGGCGCTGCTCGTCGGTCTTGGCGATTTCGTAGGCCGTGCGGACATCGGGATAATCCGGATGACGCTTCAGAGAGGCCTGCAACATGATGACCAGCTTCTTGTCGGCCAGCAGCTTCGGCACCGCCGTCGCCATCGAATCGACAGAGGCGAAGCGGCCATGGGACTCGCCGCGCTCGATCGCGAGGAACGTCTCGCGGCTGCCCTGATAGCCGGTGATCAGCTTGAACTTCATGCCCATCACGGCATTCAGCACTTTCGGATAGATATCGGTGGTCGCCGCGGCGCCAGTGCCGGCGACGACGGTTTCCTTGGTGTAGAGATCTTCGATGCTCTTGGTCGGCGCCTCATGCCACATGGCGAGCACCGAATGGGTGTTGCCGAGGCTGCCGATCCAACTGAACTTGGTCGCTTCGAATTTGGCGTTGCCGGTCGGGTTGAGCAGCGGATCGACGGCGATGGGGCCGACATAGGCCAGCACCGTGCCGTCCTTGGGCGCGACGTTATAAAGATAATTGCCGGCCACGAGCCCGCCGCCGCCCGGCATGTTCTGCGCCATCACCCGGGGATTGCCCGGCACGAACTTGCCGAAATGCTCCGCCATGGTGCGGGCCGAGGTGTCGAATCCGCCGCCCGGCGTGCCGGCGATGAGGATATTGATCGACTGTTTTTTGTAAAACTCCTCGACCGACTGGGCGGTCGCGGCGGTCGCGGATAGCAGCAAAGCGCCGGCGACGCTGAGCGTCGCCTTCAGAGCGCGGGACATGGAAGCCTCCTGTTTCATTTTTATCGGCACGTTCTTGGGCGCTATTGAGACCTGGGGTCCGCCAAAGCGCAAGCGACGAGTGGGCAACAAACTGTCCAGAAAACGAACGGCTTAGGCGCGCGGCCGCTCCTCGTAAAAGGCCAGCTTCTTTTGCAGCGGCGCGTCATCGATGCGAATCATGCGCGACGGCTGCTTGCCGGCCGGCTTGTGGATAAGTTGCGCGAACACCGGCGTCGAAAAGGTGTCGCCGGCTTTCCACGGGAAGCTTTCGCCATTGACCGTCGAGACGCCCTCGCCCTCGACGCAGTGAAAGACGGCGCTCGCCGAACGCAGCGGCGGCTGAATCGACTCGCCCGGTCGCAGCAGCATGGCAGTAAAGCCGAGCGTCGGCAGGCAGCTCTCGCCCGTCTCCGGATTGACATAGGCCAATTCGACCGCCTCGCCCGGCGCGGCGACCGAAGCCATGCGGTCGAGCGCCGCGCGCGTGCGCGCCCAGGGATAGCGCATCTGCGGATAGGCCGGGCGCGGCGCGCCATAGGCGCGCGGCGGCAGCAGGCCCGCCTCGCTATATTCGATCTGCGACGCGTCAGGCCGATTGGCCGCCGCCTGCAGCTTGCCTTCGACCGCGTAGGAGCCTTCGAGATAGACGAACAACGGCAAATCGAGCGCATCGAGCCAGATCACCGGATCGGTGCCGTCATGGCCATGGTCGTGACGCTGGCCGCCCGGCGTCAGGATCAGATCGCCGCGCGACATCGGGCATTTCTCGCCCTCGACGATGGTGTAAGCGCC
Organism: uncultured Rhizobium sp.; assembly: GCA_964628235.1. Lineage (GTDB taxonomy): Bacteria > Pseudomonadota > Alphaproteobacteria > SMXQ01 > SMXQ01 > CAMAVH01. The sequence goes on from CAZVLU010000019.1 coordinate 27,143, forward strand.
TTCACCCTCGACGATGATCCGCGCGGCGCTCGGCGTGTGCTTGTGCGACGGCGCAGTCTCGCCGGGCAGCAGCAACTGCAAGCCGCAATAGATCACCGAGGTGGCCTGCATAGCGCCGACGCCACGGCCCGGATCGGACAGCACCAGCACGCGGCGCTCGGCCTTTTCGATCGGCGTCAGCTCGCCGGCGCGCAGCAGCAGCGGACGGATACGGTCGATGGCCCATAGGCAAGGCTTGGTGACGGGGCGCGGCGCGTCATGCGGCAGCACGTTGCGCATCATCGGCCAGAGCGGCGCGACGTTCGCTTGCGTCATCGCCTCGCGGTAATCCGCCGGCAGGCTTTCCAAAGTTCCCAATTCGGCCAAGCTGATGTCTCCCTTTTCTTATGGAAGCATCTATAGCACGGCGGTTTGCGCCGGGAAAATGGCCGCCAAACGAACGAAGCTGCCGCCAGATCGTTGCAAAAGGAGAAACCTCGCAACCTTCAGGAGCCCATCATGGCCGAGCCCAACATGCCGAACGCCGATCCCTCGATCCCGCCGCCCGAGCGGGCGCCGCCCTTGAGCCCGCCGGAACCGGCGCAAGCGCCGCCGCAAGAGTTTCCGACGCCGCAGCCGCCGCAAGAAGCGCCACCGCTCGATCCGCCGCCGCAACAGGTGCCGCCACAAGCCTGACGGCGATTCGTACAGGCTAATTTCACCGCGCCAGAAAGCCCGCGCCTCTTTCGACAGCTTATTTCTGCGCCCAATGGGCGCGCGCGTCTATCGACACGACCTCGTCGTAGCTTGGATCGCCTTTGAGGATGCCGATGTCGCGCGAGAAGGCGTTCATGCCTTTGACGAACTCGGGCGAAATCGTCGGATCGTAATAGGGCAGATCGCGGCGGATCAATTCGGCGATCAATTCGGCTTCCGAGGCCGGAAAATGCTTGCGACCGACTTTGGTCGCCAAGTCTGGATCGGCCTTCAACGCCGCATGGGTCTTGAGGATGGCGCGCACCGCAGCACCCGCCAGTTTCGGATTGTCTTGCAGCAGCGCGTCCGTCGTCGCCAGCGAGGCCATCGTATAATCGAAGCAAGCTTTCGGCCCGTCGCCGCGACGCACATCGAGCACCACCGTGCCGGCACCGCTGCGCACCGCCACTTCAGTGCCCATGCCATTGGCCCAAAATCCGTCGATCTTGCCCTCGGCCAGCGCCTTCGCCGCTGTCACGCCGAAGTTCACCCCCGCCCCCACAGCGCCCGGCACAGGCGCGATGGTGACCTTATCGCGCTCTAGATCGATGCCGCCTGCTTTCAAAAGCCCGCGCAGGCCCATCTCGACCCAGGGCGCCGCGCCGATGCTCTTGCCCTTGACGACCGACAGATCGCCACGCCTCGCGTTCAAGTCGGCGCGCATGACGAGAAACCAATACATGCCCTGCGCTTGCGCGCAGAGCAGCTTCACGCCGTGCCATTCGGGAAAGGCCGCGAGCGCCGAATGGGACGAGCCGCCGACGAAGTGGATATTGCCGTCGCGCAGTTCGCGGTAAGCGCGGTCCACCGGAAATATCATCTCGAATTCGACGTCGATTCCCTCTGCTGCGAAGAAGCCGAGTTCGACGGCGGCGACGGCGGGGAAATAGGAATTGGAGATGAGATCGGGGACGGCGAGTTTCATTTCGCGAAAGCTCCGGCAGGATGGAAGACGGAGGCTATAGGGCCAGAGAACCCCGCCCGCTGCAAGGCAGCGGCGTTAAACCGGCGCGGTCAAAATATTCGACAAACCGTCGGCGACGCTCACAGCCGCCGCATCGCCGCCCATAAATCCGAGAACCTGCAAGCCGAGCGGCAACCCGGCCACCTCGAAGATCGGCAACGACAAGGCCGGCACGGCCAGCATCGACCCCGGCACGGCGAAGACCGGATCGCCGGTCAGCATGCCCTTAGGCGCCGGGCCCGTGGCGGCCAACGTGATGCAGGCGTCGAATTTTTCGGCGAGCGCCGCATGCTGCGCGCGGATCATGGCGCGGCGGCGCAGCGCGTCGCGGTGCTGCTCGGGCTTGATCATGATCGCCTGCGCCAAACGGTCGCGCATCGCCTTGCTGAGCTTGCTCGCGTCTTTGTCGTGGAACACGTTCAGCGGCCAACGCGACTCGTAAGCGTTGATCCGCCGCGTCAGCTCGAGGGCCTCGATCAGCGCGCGCTCCATCTGATGCACTTCCGCATCTTGCTTGCGCGAGACGATCTCGATACCGGCCTTGGCCAAGGTCTCGCAAGCGCCGATCAGCGCAGCTTTGGCAGCGTCTTCGGCGATCTCCCAACCCGGCGTTTCCAGCATCGCCAGACGTTTGGGCTTGCGCGCGGCAGGCATCGCCGCCGGGCCGACGAGGCCGTCATAACCTGGGTCGCCGCCGGCACGGCTGGCGATGGCATAGGCCACCGCCCAGGCATCTTCCAAACTGGCGGCCAAAACGCCTTGCACGCTTTGGCTCAAGATGTCGAGGCTGCCGCCGCGATTGATGGCGCCGAGACTCGGCTTAAAGCCGTAAACGCCGCAGTAACTCGACGGGCGCACGATCGAGCCGACAACCTGTGTGCCGAGCGCGGCGCTGAGCATGCCGGAGCCGACGGCGGCGGCCGAACCGCTGCTCGATCCGCCCGGCGTCCGCGTCCTGTCGAAGGGATTGCGCGTCTTGCCTGGTTCAGTGGCGGCGAACTCCGTCGTCACCGTCTTGCCGACAATGACGGCCCCCGCCTCGCGCAGCGCTTTCACCGATGCCGAGTCATGGCGTGGCTGATATCCCTCGAATAGCGGCGAGCCCATGCCGGTCGGCATGTCGCCGGTCTCAATGATGTCCTTGATGCCGAGCGGCATGCCGTCGATCGGCGACAGAGGATGGCCCGCTTCCCAACGCCCCGTCGCGGCATCGGCCGCGGCGCGCGCGCCAGATAGATCCGTCGCCTCGAAGGCCATGACCTCCGGCTCGATCGCCGTATAGACCTCGATGCAGCGCTCAAGAAAGGCGCGCGGACTGTCCTTGCCGAGCGCGAAATCCTCGGTCGCCGATATATAAGGCCGCTTCTGCAATTTGAGAGACGTGATCGTCATAAACGCAGTTTAGACATTCGATAGATCGTGAGTCGAGTGCGTGAATAATTCGTTCACCGGCACGACGCGGTTCGAAAACCACTTCCTACATAAGTCCGTATGAGATGCCCGAATCGCATACAATTCGCGCTTGCCGCTAGGCAATCAGACGGCGATAGTCACGCCCGCCTGCCCCCGTTCCGAGGAGCTCTGCGTGGCCACCACGACAAAGAAAAAAGCCGCCAAAGCCATCACGACGCTCCCTGCCCTCGTCCATGACGCGCAGGTCACCTCGCTGATCAACCTTGCCGCCCGCCTGACCGCCAAAGCCGCACGCGTCCGCCTCGGCGAGATGGGCGCCTGGCCGGGCCAGATTCCGATTTTGCTATGGCTGCTTGAAGATGACGGCATGATCCAAAAGGATCTTGTCGCCAAATCGAATATGGAACAATCCACTGTGGCTGAGCATCTCGACCGCATGGAGCAGAACGACCTGATTTATCGCAAGCGCGGCGACGAGGACAAGCGCACCTACCGCATCTATCTCACGAAGAAGGCCAAAGCCATGTCGGGCGAATTGCTCGCCGGCCTCGAATCGGGTGCCCGCACCTTCACGCAGGGCATCGACAAAGATGATTTGGTCGTGTTCGACCGGGTCATCCGCAAATTCATCGCCAATCTCGACGGTTTCGTCCGCAAGGCCTCGGCGAAGTCCGACGATTAAGCCGCCTTGGGCTGGCTTTTGCGCACGAAGCGCGCCATGAACAGCGTGGAACAAACCAGCGGCAGCAGGCCGACGGCGAAGATCATGCTCGAGGCATGACTGACGGTGGCGGCGTCGCGCGCGAGACCGAGACCTGCGATGTTGGCGATCAGGCCGGAGGTCGCCGCGCCGAAGGCGGTGCCCAATGAACGGATCGACGCCAGCGACGAGGCCGTGATCCCCTCCTCGCCCGGCACGGCGAAGCCGATGGTCCGCGAACTGAGATTCGCATGGTGGAAGCCGATGCCGAGGCCGAGCAGGCAGGCGGCGAAAGTGAGCAGCGGCAACGACAAGATCGTCGTGCCGGTGACCAGTCCAGCGACGCCGATCAGCATCAAAAGCGGCCCGGCGCGCAGGAGATTGTCCTCGCGCCGGCCGGTCCAGCCGGCGACGAGCAACCCTCCGATCGTCCAGCCGGCCGAAATCAGAATCGTCAGGTAGCTGATGAACAGCGGCGTGATGCCATAGACCACTTGCAGCAACAACGGCAGGAACAGCGTGATCGAGCTTTGCGTCAGGCCAGCGACGAAGACGATCCACAAGGCTAGGCCGACCGGCGAACGCAACGACAGCAAGCCCGAGGGATAGAGCCGATTCGGCGATGTCGCATCGAGCTTGAAGGCCCACCAGACAAGCAACACACCAGCCAGGATGAAGGCGATGCGCAGCATGTTGGAGTCGGCCGGACCCGCGCCGGCAATAGCGAGGACGCCCGCGGTCAGCAATGCGAAGCGAGTCGCGGGAAATGTCGCCGTCGCCGTTTTACCGGTCAGCGCGCTGACCTTGGGAATGCGCAGCCAGACCATCAAGTTGAACGGCAAGAGGAAGATCAGCATCGTCCAGAACGAGCCGCGCCACCAGCCGATGTCGGCAAAAACGCCGCCGACGACAGGCCCGAGCAGTTGAGCGACCATCCAGGTGACTTGATAGATCGAGAGGATGCGCGAACGCTGCGTGCCGACGAAAACGGCGCTGATCAGATCCATGCTGCCGCCGACCACCAAACCGCCAGCAAGCCCCTGGATGGCGCGCGCGGCGACCAGCGAGCCCATGTCGGGGGCCAGCGCGCAGGCGACCGCGCCGACGAGAAAGCCGAAGCCGGCGAGCGCCATGCCGTTGCGCCGTCCCAGCTTGCGCCAGATCGGGCCGACCGCCGCCGCGCCGAGAATCGCGCCGACGGAATAGAGTAACGTCGCCCAGGTGTAGAACGCCGCGCCGCCGATATCGGCGACCACGGTCGGCATGACGATCGCCATGACCAGCACTTGCAGCGCATGCACGATGACGCCGAGGATGATCAGCGTGCTGTAAATCCCGCGGCCCTCACGGAAGAGATCGGCATAGCTTGACGGAGCTTGGTCGGCTGTTGGCGGAGCGGCGTGGGACATGCGCTTGTTCTGCTTGTTGGTTGTCCCCGTTTAGCACGCACGACCGCCGGTTCGGAACGCAGGAGTCCGAAACGGTCCACTCGGGTTTGCGTTCAGGCCCCCCGAAACTGATGCTGCAGTGCAGCAGAAGAAAAAATTTATCTATGAAACATCATCCCATTTTCCGTATTGGCCCTGCCCGGCAGGGCCAAAAACTCAACCGGAGCGGCGCTTGCCCCGATACCGAGCTAAGCTAGACTCTCTCAATCACCGCTAAGGTCCAGTTTTTGCTCTCAAAATGACCTTTGCGAATGGTTCTTGAATCTGCTGTTTGCTAACCGTATGTCATGGTCTTGCGCGACGACTTACCGCCAGAAACGAATCGGACCATCGAGACCGCTGCTGGGGTCATTTTCGGTTATGGCAGCCTTGCGCTTGTGTCCGTTGACGTCAGCAGTGACAAAATGCTTTTCATAGCCGCGGACCGGGCGGGGCGAGCCAATGACGCGCCGCCCGGCCATTGCTTTTCAGTCTAGGAGACCTGCGTTAATGACGACCTCCGTACCGGGCCTCAGCCCCGCGCCGACCAACCATAAGAAACTGGTGGAATGGGTGGCGCAGATTGCGGCCATCACGAAGCCCCATAGCGTGCACTGGTGCGATGGCTCGGACGCCGAATATCATCTCCTGATCGATCGCCTGCTCGCCACCGGCACGCTGCGCGAACTGAATGGCGACAAACGCCCGAACTCCTATTACGCCGTCTCCGACCCGCGCGACGTCGCCCGCGTCGAGAGCCGCACCTACATCTGCTCCGAAAAGCAGGAAGACGCCGGCCCGACCAACAATTGGATGGCGCCCGCCGAGATGCGCAAGACCCTCGCGCCATTGTTCGATGGCTGCATGAAGGGCCGCACCATGTATGTGGTGCCGTTCTGCATGGGTCCGATCGGCTCGAAGATCAGCGCGCTCGGCGTCGAGATCACCGACAGCGCCTATGTCGCCGCCTCGATGCGCATCATGACCCGCATGGGCAAGGCCGCGCTCGACCAGCTCGGCGCCGACGGTTTCTTCGTCCCCGCTGTCCACACGCTCGGCGCGCCGCTGAAACCAGGCGAAAAGGACGTCGCCTGGCCGTGCAACGAGACCAAGTACATCGTGCACTATCCCGAGACGCGCGAGCTCTGGTCCTATGGTTCGGGTTATGGCGGCAACGCCCTGCTCGGCAAGAAGTGCTATGCGCTGCGCATCGCCTCAGTGATGGCGAGGGATGAAGGCTGGTTCGCCGAACACATGCTCATCCTCAAGCTCACCTCGCCGAAGCAGCAGGTGCGCTATATCGCCGCCGCCTTCCCGAGCGCTTGCGGCAAGACCAACCTCGCCATGCTCGAGCCCACCATCCCCGGCTGGAAAGCCGAGATGATCGGCGACGACATCTGCTGGATGCGCTACGGCGATGATGGCCGCTTGTACGCCATCAATCCGGAATTCGGCCTGTTCGGCGTGGCGCCGGGCACCAGCGCCAAGACCAACAAGAACGCCATCGACGCGCTTTATGGCAATGCGGTCTACACCAACGTCGCCCTCACGCCGGACAACGATGTCTGGTGGGAAGGCCTGACGAAGGAGCCGCCCGCCGGCCTGATCGATTGGAAGGGCCAGCCGTGGAATCCTGCGAAGGGCACCGCCGCCGCGCATCCCAATGCGCGCTTCACCGTACCGGCCAGCCAATGCCCGAACATCGCCCCGGAATGGAACGACCCGAAGGGCGTGCCGATCTCGGCCATTCTGTTCGGCGGTCGCCGCGCCTCGGCGGTGCCGCTCGTCACGGAAGCCTTCGATTGGCAACACGGCGTGTTCCTCGCCTCCAACGTCGCCTCCGAAGGCACGGCGGCGGCCGAGAACAAGGTCGGCGAATTGCGCCGCGACCCCTTCGCCATGCTGCCGTTCTGCGGCTACAACATGGCCGACTATTTCGGCCATTGGCTGAAGACCGGCAAGAAGACCAGCGCCGATAAGCTGCCGCGCATCTACTTCGTGAACTGGTTCCGCAAGGACAAGGCCGGCAAGTTCGTGTGGCCGGGCTTCGGCGACAACAGTCGCGTGCTCAAATGGATCTGCGAACGCCTCGACGGCGCCGCCGCCGCGACGGAAACGCCGATCGGCATGCTCCCGACCAAGGACGCGCTTGACCTGTCCGGCCTCGACATCACTGCCGAGCAACTCGATCTCTTGCTCACCGTCGATACCGACGTGTGGAAGGAGGAAGCCGCGCTGATCCCCGACGGCTACAAGATCTTCGGCGACAAGCTGCCGGATGAATTGTGGAAGGAATACGAAGCCCTTGTGAAGCGCCTCGAGTCAGGCGCCAAGCGTAAGGCCGTCGGATAAAGATCCTCGGATAACGCATATAGGGCGGTGGAGCGATCCACCGCCCTTTTCAGTCCGGCGCGGCGGAATTTGCTAACTTGAATCCCTCGCCGCTCGACCAAGATATGATGCCCGCGCCGCAAGTTCGGCAGTTACCAGCCTGTAAGCCTTGCAAGGACCATCGCCATGCCCAAAGGTTCGGATTTGCTCGTCGCGGCATTGGAGAACGAGGGAGTCGAACGCATTTTCGGCGTGCCCGGCGAGGAGAATCTCGACGTCGTCGAAAGCTTGCGCAATTCCAAAATCGAATTGGTGCTGACGCGCCATGAGCAAGCTGCCGCCTTCATGGCCGCGACCCACGGCCGCCTCACCGGCCGGCCCGGCGTCTGCATCTCCACCCTCGGCCCCGGCGCGCTGAATTTCTCCACTGGAGCCGCTTACGCCTATCTCGGCGCCATGCCGATGATCATGATCACTGGCCAAAAGGCGATTTTGTCGCACAAGCAGGCGAAATTTCAGATCGTCGATGTCGTCGCCTCGATGAAGCCGCTGACCAAACTGACGCGTCAGATCGTCAGCGCCGCCAGCATCCCGACCACCGTGCGCGACGCCTTCCGCGTGGCGATGGAAGAACGCCCCGGCCCAGTCCATCTCGAACTGCCGGAAGACGTCGCTGGCGAAGAGGTCGGCGATGTCCCGGTCATCGCCCGCCATCCGCTCGAACGGCCCATCGCCTCGCCCCAAGCGCTCGACCGCGCCGCCGAGATGATCCTCGCCGCCAAGAATCCGTTGGTGATGATCGGCGCCGCCGGCAACCGCCCACGCCTGGTCGAGGCCTTATCCGAGTTCATCCGCCGCTGCCGTCTGCCCTTCTTCAACACCCAGATGGGCAAAGGCGCAGTGACCGGCGGCTCTAACCTTTATGTCGGCACAGCGGCGCTGTCGGAGCGCGACTATGTCCACCATGCCATCGAGGCGGCCGATCTCATCATCAGCATCGGCCACGACACGATTGAAAAGCCGCCCTTCCTGATGAAGCCAGCCGGCGGACCGAAGGTGATCCACGTCGGCTATCTTTCGGCCAACGTCGAGGAAGTGTTTCACCCCGATGCTGAAGTGATCGGCGACATCCGCGCCACCGCGCTCGGCCTGGCCGACCGGCTCGAAGGCAAAATTGCGCCGAGCCCGCTGCTGCTCGATCTGCGCCAGAAAATCCTCGCGCGGCTGAACGATCGCGCCACGGAAGACCGCTTCCCGATCACGCCGCAACGCATCATCCATGACGTGCGTGCCGTCATGCCCGACGACGGCATCGTCTGCCTCGACAACGGCATGTATAAAATCTGGTTCGCGCGCAACTACCGCACGCACCAAGCCAACACGCTGCTGCTCGACAACGCGCTCGCCACCATGGGCGCCGGCCTGCCCTCCGCCATGATGGCGGCCATCCTCAATCCCGATAAACGGGTGATGGCGGTGTGCGGCGACGGCGGCTTCATGATGAATTCGCAAGAGATGGAAACTGCGGTCCGTCTCGGCCTCAATCTCGTCGTCGTCATTTTGAACGACAGCGCCTACGGCATGATCCGCTGGAAGCAGGCGGTCGATCAATTCGCCGACTTCGGCATGACGTTCAAGAACCCCGACTTCGTCAAATACGCCGAAAGCTACGGCGCCAAAGGCTCGCGCGTCACGGCAGTCGCCGATCTCAAGCCGACTCTTGAAGCCGCTTTCCAAGGCGGCGGCGTGCATCTGGTCGACGTGCCGATCGACTATTCGGAAAACATGCGCGTGCTCGTCGATGAGCTGCGCAGCCATTCGCTCGGCAGCGCGCCGAAGTAAGTAAAGGACCATCGCCATGCTGCAGGTCGTTCAGGCGTTTGACCGCGCGCTCATCGCCGAAATCCCGACGGAAGACGCCGCCGCGCTGGAAACCAAGCTCCAGGCGGCGCAAAAAGTCTTCGCCGATCGCGACGGTTGGCTCAAGCCGCATCAGCGCATCGCCATCCTGCGCAAAATCGCCGCGATCATGGAAACGCGGCGCGACCATCTCGCGCTGCAGATCGCCCGCGAAGGCGGCAAGCCGCTGGCCGACGCCATCGTCGAGACGACGCGCGCCATCGATGGCGTGATCAACGCCGCCGACGAGCTGCGCAACCTCAATGGCCGTGAGATTCCCATGGGATTGACTGCGGCCAGCGACGGCCGCTGGGCCTTCACGACGAAAGAGCCGATCGGCATCGTCGCGGCGATCTCGGCCTTCAACCATCCGCTCAACCTGATCGTCCATCAGGTGGCGCCCGCCATCGCCGTCGGCTGCCCTGTCATCGTCAAGCCGGCCGGCCCGACGCCGCTCTCCTGCCTGGAATTCGTGGCGATCGCCCATGAGGCGGGCTTACCAGAGCCTTGGTGCCAGAGCTTCATTCCCGAAAGCACCGCGCTCGCCGAGAAATTGGCGACCGACAACCGTATGGCCTTCTTGAGCTTCATCGGCTCGCCGAAGATCGGCTGGATGCTGCATCACAAGCTGACGCCGGGCGCCCGCTCCGCTTTGGAACATGGCGGCGCAGCGCCGGCTATCGTCGATGCCAGCGCCGATCTCGAGCGCATCATCGAGCCGATCGTCAAGGGCGCCTACTACCACGCTGGCCAAGTCTGCGTGTCGACCCAGCGCATCTTCGTGCATGAGAAGATTCGCGGCGCGTTCGTCGACCGGCTCACGGCGCGCGTCGCCAAGCTGCGCACCGGCGACCCGACCAAGCCCGACACGGAAGTCGGCCCGCTGATTCATCCGCGCGAAGCCGAGCGCATCACCGCTTGGATCGAAGACGCCCAAGCCGGCGGCGCCACAGTGATCGGGGGCGGTCGCCTATCGGAGACGACTTTGCTGCCGTCTGTCGTCCTCGATCCGCCGACCGACAGCGACATCTCGCAAGATGAAGTCTTCGGTCCGACAGTCTGCGTCTATTCCTTCACGGATTTGGACGACGCCATCGCGCGGGCCAACGCGGTCTCATGGTCGTTCCAGGCCAGCATCTTCGCCCAGGACATCGATGTTGCCTTGCGCGCCGCTGAGCGGCTCGATGCCTCCGCCGTGATGATCAACGATCCGACCGCCTTCCGGGTCGATTGGATGCCCTTCGCCGGCCGCAAACAGTCCGGCTACGGCACCGGCGGCATTCCATTCACCATGCGCGACATGACGCAGGAGAAGATGGTCGTGCTGCGCAAGCGTTAAGCGCGACAAGCTAAGCAAGATGGCCGCGCAGAGCCTTAAAGCTCCGCGCTCCAGGTTTTTTGCGTGCGCGCCACGATCACCGCCAGAACGGCGCAAGCGACGAGCAGCAGGCCGCCCATCACCATGAAGCCGTTGGCGATGCCGAAAACCTCGACGATCAGCCCCATAAGAATGGGCGTGATGATCGACGACAGGCGGTTGTTGGTGACGCGCAGACCGACGATGGAGCCCTGCACGTTGACCGGCACCGCCTTGGCCTGCAGCGAGAACATCAGCGGTTGCACCAGCCCCTCGAAGCCGCGCCGCAGGCAATGGGCGAGCGCGAGCAGCGCCAGCACGCCGCCCGTCAACGGCGTGATCGCCAGCAGCGCGATCGAGATCGTCGTGAACAGCAGCATAAGCCAAGGAATCGGCATCCAGCGCGCCACGCGCCCGGCCGCCAGCGAGGCGAAGCCGTTGACGATCTCGGCCAGCGAGAACATCGCGCCGATAATGGTGCCGGCAAAACCGACATCGCGCAGATAGACGATCAGGAACGAATTTTCGACGCCGTTCGTCGCGTGCCGCATGAAAGAAATGGCCAGCGTGAAGGCCACCAGCGGCAAAACGATCAAGCGGAAGGAGCCGACATAATCCGACAGGCGCGGCAGGACATCGCGCCAGCCGACTTTGCCGACGACGCTGCCGGCGAATTGCCGACTGTCGAACTGCGACACCACCACGAACATCATCACCGCCCAAAGGGTCACGCCGAAGAAGGCGATCGTCGGGCCGCCGAAATCCCACAGAGCGCCCATCATCAACGGCGCGATGACGTTGCCGATACGGGCGAAGAAGCTGAAGCGGCCGATCAGGCCCGGATCGCCGTGAGTGACCTGCGCGATGATGGTTTGCGCGCCGATCCACGACATGTTGCCGGCAAATCCGATCAGCATCTGCAGCAGCACCATCAAGGGAAACCACGGCATCGCCGGATAGAGCGCCGCCAGCAGGCCGGAAATCACCGCGAAGAACAGCATGACCCGGCGCGTCCCCAGCCGGTCCATCAGCGCCCCGCCATGGATCGCCAGGAAGAACGTGATGATCGACTTGGCGCCGACGAGGATGCCGATTTGCGTCGGCGAGACTCCCTGGAGCACCGCCCACAGCGGCACCACCATGGTCAGCGCCTCGGCCTGGCCCATGCTGAACAGGCCAGCGGCATAGGACGCGTAAAGACTGCGACGGGACGGCGGCGGCGAGACGCGATCGGACAAGGCTGAAGCTCCAGCGCCGCGCGGGCGCCGCAGCGTTGGTTGCGCGGTCGTTTGACATCCCTGAGGCGAATCGGTTGTACACGCTGGCTGGCAAAAGGCCAATATTCCGGCACGGCTTGCGAGGCCGTCTCGCGTCACGAAACGAGATGGCTTTCATTGGCTTTTCGCGCAGCGACAGCAGAGAAATTGCTATGATCGGCCATCTCCCATCTTCCATTGGCCAATCGAAACCGTGCGTCGTCCCGCCCTCGCCCAGCTCTTTCCCAATATGCCGTCGAAACCGCTGCTGATCTTGCTGCTGCTCGTCTTCTTCAAGCAGGCGGGAAACGGCATGGTCTGGACGGTGCTGGCGCTCTATGGCCAGGAGCTCGGCGCCAGCACGGCCGTCGTCGGCCTGATGATCTCGCTTTATGGCGGCACGCGGCTGATGATGAACATTCCCGCCGGCTACGCCTCGGAAAAATACGGCCGCCGCCGCATGATGAGCGCCGGCTGCGCCGTGCTCGTCGTCTCCTCGCTCTGGGTCGTCGTCACCAACGACCTGCCGTCCTTCTTTATCGCCGTCATCATTCAGGGCCTCGCTTCGTCGGTCTTCATGACTTCGGCGCTGGCCTCGGTGGCCGATCTCGGCACGGCAGGCCGGCGCATCGAGGACATGTCGCTCTATCAGGCGGCCAACATGATCGGCGCCAGCATGGGCCCGGCGCTCGGCGGCATCCTGGCCGGCCTATGGGGCTACGACGCGCCCTTCTGGGCCAACGGCTTGATCGCCTTGTGTGGCATCGCCGCCTTCGCGTCTATGCCGTGGAAAGAAACAGCCAGCGGGCCGGCGATCAAAGGGCCGCCCGCCAAAGGCCAGATGCGCGCCCTGGCCAAGCAAGGCGCCTACATCGGCCTGATGTACTTCAGCATCTTCTATGTGCGCTCGGCGTCGAACTGGATCTTGATGCCGCTGATCGCCTTCGAGCGCTTCGGCATCGATCTCGTCCATATCGGCCTGATCCTCACCGCCGGCTCGGTTGCCAACCTTTGCATGCTGGGCTTCACCGCGCCGCTCAACCGCCTGGTCGGGCGGCTCTGGGCGGTCGTCGTGTCCAGCATTGTCACCCTGCTCGCCTGCGCCCTGCTCGCCTTCGGCGATGACCCGCTCTATCTATGGGCCAGCTCCGTCCTATTCGGCATCGGCGGCGCCATCGCCACGCCGACGCTGGTCGCCTACATTTCCGACATCGCCGCCGAGGGCCAGCGCGGCCCGGCCATGGGCCTGTTGCGCACCTGCCAGGATTTGGCCCTCATGCTCGGCCCCGTGCTCACCGGCCTGCTGTCGGACCATCTCGGCCTGGGCTACCAAGGCGGCCTGCTCGGCTGCCTCCTGCTGCTCGCCGCCGCCACCATCATTTTCCGCTGGGGCGAGCGCGGTCGCTGAGTTAGCCTTATGCGAGGAATCGGCGCACAGACGCCGCGACAGCATTCTATCGATATGGGGGAGACCGACATGGCTAGTCTTGCGCGCTGCTACAACATCGCGGATTTGCGTCTGAGGGCGAAAAGCTTCCTGCCGAAGGGCGTGTTCGAATATGTCGATCGCGGCGCCGAGGACGAAGTCGCTGTCGTCGAGAATCTCGAGGCCTTCAAGCGCATCAAATTGCGCACGCATTTCATGGTCGATCTGAGAAAGATGGACCTCGGGACGACGATCTTCGGCAAGCGTTGGAGCTTCCCCTACGCCGTGTCGCCGACCGGCACGACGGGCCTCTTGTGGTATCAGGGCGAAATCGTCCTGGCCAAAGCCTGCGGCGCCAAGGGAATCCCCTTCACGCTCGGCACCAACTCGATCACCGCGATCGAGACCGTGATGCGGGCCTGCCCGGAAACCAACATCTGGTTCCAGCTCTACATGTGGAGCGAGGAAGAGGACTCCTACACCCTGGTCCGCCGCGCGCGCGACGCCGGCTGCCAGACTCTGGTCGTGACCATCGACGGCGCGCTCGGCAACAACCGCGAATACAACAAACGCAACGGCTTCTCGGTGCCCTTCACTTTGTCGCCGCGTTCGGCTTACGACATGCTCAGCCATCCGCGCTGGTTCGCCGGCGTGCTCGGCCGCTACGTGCTCAACAACGGCATGCCGACGCACGAGAACTATCCGGAACGCTATCGCCACCGCATCACGACCAAGACGAGCGGCAACCCGATGCGACATAGGTCGATGACCTGGGCCGACATCAGCAAGCTGCGCGAAATATGGAACGGCCCGCTGGTGGTGAAAGGCATCTTGCGCCCCGAGGACGCCGAATCCGCCATCAATGCCGGCGCCGACGGCATCGTCGTCTCCAACCACGGCGGCCGCGCCCTCGATTCGGCCGCTCCGACCATCGACATGCTGCCGCAGATCGCCGCCGTCGTGAACAAGCGGGCGCTCATCTTCCTCGACAGCGGCATCCGTCGCGGCGGCGACATCGTCAAGGCGCTGGCGCTCGGCGCCGACGCGGTGATGGCCGGTCGCCCGACGCTGTACGGCATCGGCGCCGGCGGCCAGGCCGGCGGCGAGAAGGCCATCTCGATCATGCAAAAAGAGTTCGAGAAGGTGATGGCCTATGTCGGCTGCCGCTCGATCGCCGAACTCACGTCCGACGTGCTGGCCTACCCGCCGCGCGGCCTGCCGCGCGCCATGGCCGCCGAATAGCCGTAAAACTGGGGTTTTGAGCCCAAAACGCCCGGTCCACCCCACAAGATTGACAGGGATGGGCCGGGCCTTTACAACGGCGAACCCCTGGGAACGGCAGGATTTTTCTGTCTCTCGCGGGTGTCCAGCCAGGCCCCTCCGGGGCCTTCCTCGTGAGGAGCGATGGCCGAGTGGCTGAAGGCGGCGGTTTGCTAAACCGTTATACGATCTAAAGTCGTATCGAGGGTTCGAATCCCTCTCGTTCCGCCACGATGGACTTGGACTTTAGGGGCGATGCCCTCCCTTCAATCGTACGACCCGTAATACCACTGCCGCAGATTGCGGTAGGTGATCGGCTCGTATTTCGCCGGATTGTCCGCGCCGCAGCAGGTCGGCGCGCATTCGATCAGGGCGTCGGGGCTCGGCCCGAAAAACACCGGCAATGAGTAGCGATCGACGTTCGCCGTGTTGATGACGCGGTGCTTGGTCGAGAGATAGCGGCCGTTGGTCCAGCGCACCATGAGATTGCCGGTATTGACCAGCAAAGTGCCCGGAATTTTCTCGACCAGCTTCCAATGGCCGGACGGCATGCGCACGGCCAAGCCGCCGACGTTCGACTGGGCGAGGAAGGTCATAAAGCTGTTGTCGGTGTGCGGCGCGATGCCGTATTGCCGGTTGCCGATCTCGGGCTGCGGCGGATAGTGCAGCAGAGACAGGGTGAGATGCGGCGTGTCGAAGAAGCGCTCGAACCAATCGGTCGGCAGGCCGAGCGAGATCGCCCACAGCGGCAGAAACCTGCGCCCCAGCGCTTCGATGCGCGCGTGATAGTCCGACACCGCCTCGCGAAAGCCCGGCAGATCGTCCGGCCAGATATTCACCGGCTTGCCGCCCGGCTCCTTGTTCACGCTGAACTTCGACAGCAGATTGGGCTTGGCGTCGGCGATGATGTTGACCGCCGATTTCGTTTTTCGCGGCGTGCCGCACGGCTGATAGCCCGACAAGAACGAGTCGTTGGCGACGTAAGGAATCTTCTCCTTCGTGTCGTCCGGCAGGGCGTGAAAGCGGCGCGACTGCGCGAAGGTCTCGGCGATCGCCGCTTCGGGAATTCCATGCCCGGTCAGATAAAAAAAGCCGATGGTTTCCGTGACCTGACGCAATTCATCGGCGAGCTTTTCTGCCGCGCCCGGCGCGCCGGCAAGATAAGGGGCCATGTCGAGAACCGGCACATCCTCGGTCGAGTCCGGATGATCCATCAAATAGATCTGCCGCTCGTCGTCGGTCTTCTGGACCATCTCAGCGGCATTGATTTTGGCGAGATCGATCTGGCTCATGAACCACTCCTGCCTTGGCGCTATAGCGGCAAGCCTAGCCTAGTCATAACCGCATAAAAGCGGATTTTTCAGAACGCCGCGCAATTCGCAGCGTGAAATATCAAGCCCGGCCAATGGCATGCCGCCTGCATTTTGATTTTGAGCGCGTTTGACAGTCGACCGGATGAGCGTTCTCATGCTGTCCGTGACCGCTCACAGAACGAGATCACGCTTCAGGGGACATCGCATGCTCAATCGCCATTTAAATTCCAGTCTGCGCGCCGCCATCTTGGTCCTGCCGCTGATCGCCGCCACGGCGATGATCGATACCGCGCCAGCCGCCGCGCAATCGGTCGAGTCCTTCTACAAGGGCAAGCAGATGCGCTTCATTATCCGCTCGGCGACCGGCGGCGGTTATGACCTTTATGGCCGCCTCGTCGGCCGGCACATCGTCAATCACATCCCGGGCAAGCCGACGATCATCCCGCAGAACATGCCGGGCGGCGGCGGCATCACTGCGGCGAACTACATGGCCGAAGTCGCGCCCCGCGACGGCACCTATCTGACGATGATCGGTCAAGCGCTGCCGCTCGATCAGGCGCTCGGCTTCACGCCGAGTTTCAAGGCCGACCTGCGCAGCTTCCATTGGATCGGCAATGTCAGCGACTCGAACATGCTGACCTACACCTGGCACATGTCTCCGACCAAGACGATGGAAGACGCCAAGAAACGCGAAACCTTGATCGCCGCCACCGGCGCGGGCGATCTGTCGTCGTGGATTCCCGAAGTCTACAACAGCGTGCTCGGCACCAAGTTCAAGGTCATCGACGGCTACAAGAGCGTCGGCGAAGTGCGCCTCGCCATGGAGCGCGGCGAGGCGGAAGGCTACGGCGCCAATCCGGTCTCGGCGGTGCTGTCGGTTCAGCCCAACGCCTTCAAGGACAAACTCTACGCGATCCTGGTCCAAGTCGGCTTGAAGCGCGACCCGCTGCTGCCGGACGTGCCCTTGCTCAGCGAATTGACCACCGACGCCGGCAAGAAAGAAGTCCTGGAGTTCATCTCCAAGGGCCTCGCCGTCGGCCGCCCGATCGGCACCACGCCCGGCGTGCCGGCGGACCGGGTCGCCGCGCTGCGCAAAGCGTTCGACGACATGCTGACCGATCCGGCCTTCATCGAGGAAGCCAAGAAGCAGAGCGCCGATATCGGCCCGATGAACGGCGCGACTGTGGCGCAACTGCTCGAAACGGTGCTCGGCGCGCCGCAAGCTTTGAAAGACAAAGCCAAAGCGACAATGCCGCCGCGCTGACGGCTAAACCATAGCGAAAACAAAAGAGAGGCTGCGGAGTCATCCGCAGCCTCTCTTTTGTTTATAAAGTTACCAGCGCTTCCAAACCGGCTCGCCGAGATCGACCTGCTCGTCGTCGGTCGCATAGCCTGTGCCGCCGCCGACCGCGCCGCCGATCAGCGCGCCCGGAATAGCACCCGCCCCGCCGAATAAAGCGCCGATGGCGGCGCCCGTGCCGGCGCCCACCGCCGCGCCGCCGCCGACGCGGTCTTCTGTCGTGCTGCCGCAGGCTGCGAGCATGAAGGCGAGCGCTGCCGGCAGGGCAAAGCGGGATGCACGATGGGCCATTCTCAGTCTCCTCAAAACGCGCCGGACGTCGGACACGGGGTCGCGGACGACCATCCGCTCAATAACTGAGCAGCAAACGCGCCCTGCGGCGGGGCGTTCCCGGTCCATCGTTGAGCGCAAAAGAAAACCGGCGAGGCTCAAGGCCGCGCCGGCTTTTTCTGATCCAGTTTTCCGGAGGCAAAGCGCGGCACCCGGAGGGCAAGGCTTAGGAGACTGCCTTTTGTTCGCCGCTGGGCGAACTCGCCGCGTCGCTTCCGTCGTTTGTGGGCAGATTGGCCTGGGCTTCTTCGCGCGTCATCGAGGCGGCGCGGAGGAGAAAGTCAGGAATGGGCTCCTCAAGCACCGGATCATACAGCTTGCGCAAGGCGTTAATCATTGCGCCTTGGCTGCCTTTACCGTTGGAGGCGCCGTTCAGGGAGGGATTCTTGCGTTCGGTCATCATCAGGGCACTATTCATGGGTTTCACAACCTTAATGGGGATCCTGGCTACTTGGAAAGTCTCCCCCGCTCTATACCTTCCGTCTTAGTCCGTTAACGACCTGTGTCTAAAAGCGTTCCCAAAAGGGATATTTTCCCCGGAACGCAGCTTTCGGGGCCCAGTTTTGACACAGGGGCAGCCCCCTTTGCCACGCCAATGCCCCCCCGTTCCTGAGACCATCCTCCTTGTCGAGCGCAGACGAAACGCGGTCGGCGGCAGCCCGGAAGATGACGAAAACCGGCTCGTGAGAGCCCCTTCCGACGCCGTCAAGACCCACGACACAGCGCCGTGGACAGACGCTAGCAACGGAAGGACCCACGCAATGACCAGCACCGATCTCGAGACCAAGGACAACAAGAAGATCGAATCCGTCCTTGTTTCTCACATCCCCTATCTGCGTCGTTACGCCCGTGCCTTGACGCGCAACGCGGCCGACGCCGACGACTTGGTGCAGACCGCCCTGATGCGCGGCATCGTGAATATGGATCGCTTCGAGCCCGGCACGAACCTGCGCGCCTGGCTTCTCACCATCATGCACAACGTCTTCATCGACGGCGTGCGCAAGGCGAAGCGTGCTCGCGACGCCGACGAATCGGCCGAATCGATGATGAGCGGTCTTTATACGCGCCCGAATCAAGTCGAGAACCTGCAGCTCGGCGATCTGCAAAGCGCCATGGAACGCCTGCCGGAAGAGCAGCGCACCACCCTGATCCTCGTGGCGCTCGAAGACATGAGCTACGAGGAAGCGGCGAAAGTCACCGGCGTTCCGGTCGGCACCGTTCGCTCGCGTCTTTCGCGCGCGCGCCATGCTCTCATCCGCATGGTCGATGGCCTGACGATCAACGAAATCTCGCCCGAAGCCGGCATCACCCGCCGCCGCAAGACCGACAGCGTCGTCGGCGACACCGTCGCATTGATGCGCGACAAGGCGAATCGCCTCGAAATGACTCGGCGTTACGTCGCTTAACGTTCCGCCGCCGGTTCGGCAACGCCTCATGTAGAGGCGATTCTCTCCCGGCTCCGTGCGCCTCTGACTACAAATCCGTCGATATCTATGAGCCCCGCCGTGAACCCCCGGCGGGGCTTTCCTATGTGCAGTAGCAAGAGGCCCAAAATTGGATGAAGGCGCCGCACGGATTCGCGCGGCGCCTTCATTGACTCGAATCGGCGCGTCGACGCTCAGCGGCGCAATCTCGAATGAAGCCTGCGGCATCGCCGCTCATGGAAAATGCAGCTTGCGAGACAACGGCGTTCGCCATCGACCGATTCGCGCAATCAACGCAAAGGGCTGCGCATCGTTCCAGCCAAGTCGGAGTTTATTTAGTTTGCGCAGAGATGGTCGCAGGGGAACGCTTAAGAACAGGGCGCGTTGATGGAACTGAGAGGTTCGGGGGTCTGAAGCCCGCCTAACGAACTCTAAGCGAACGAACCCAATCGGCTTGGGCCCATCACGAACACGGAGGTCGCCATGTTGCGCCTTGCCCTCACTTTCCTCGTTATCGCCTTGGTTGCCGCGTTGCTCGGCTTCAGCGGCATCACCGTCATCGCCGTCGAAATCGCCCGCATCCTGTTTTTCATCTTCCTCGTGCTGTTCACCATCAGCCTGGTTGCCCATCTGCTGCGCGGTCGGGGCGTGCCCCCGCCGCCAGTCTGAGCCTGAACCTGCCAATCCCGTTGCCAACAACAATAATCCGGAGACTTCCATCATGACTGCCACCAAGACGCGTCTGCTCGGCACCACAGTTCTGCTCAGCG
Source organism: uncultured Rhizobium sp. (assembly GCA_964628235.1). Classification (GTDB taxonomy): domain Bacteria; phylum Pseudomonadota; class Alphaproteobacteria; order SMXQ01; family SMXQ01; genus CAMAVH01. The sequence continues at coordinate 47,048 of CAZVLU010000019.1, forward strand.
CCGCCGGGCTGCTGCTCGCCGCCTGCGCCGGCAATTCCGTCAATACGCCGCGCGCCACCGATATCACCATGGCGCCGCGCGTCATCGATCCGGGCCAGTCCACGGTCGTCAGCTACCGCATCCCCGCCGGCGCCGGCGACGTCGCCCGCGTCGAACTGGTCGGCCTGCCGCCCAACAGCATGACCGCCGGCACCGTCTCGCAGCTCGCCATTCCCGCCGCGCCGAACGACATGGTCAGCACCAATGTGGCCCTGCGCGCGCCGGCCAAGGACGGCGTCTATCCGATCAGCCTGCGCCTGACCACCAAGTCCGGCCAGGTCAGCGACACCCAGATCGGCACCCTGACGGTCAACAACACGCCGGCCAGCATCGTCGCGGCGCAGATCAACCCGGCCTCGCACAACGTCTCGGCCTGCGCCGGCAAACCGGTGAACGTGCAACTCACCTACACGGTGACCGACGCCAACGGCGCCAACGACTTCCGCGATCCGCGCGTGGTCCAGGTGCGCGGCGCCTCCACCGTCGCCGTCACGACTCCCTACGTGCTGCAGTCGTCAAGCGTCGTGCCGGTCGCGCCCGGCACCATCGTGACCACGCAGGGCACGGTCGTCACCCAGCCGGGCGGCACCTACACGATCGTCAATCCGGGCGTCATGCAGCAGGTCGTTGTCGCCGCGCCGACGACGCCGACCGCCGTCGCCCTGCCGCCGGGCGGCGTGCCGCTCACCGCGCCGACGCGCAGCGACAGCGTGCAGGAAACGGTGACGACGCCGCTGACCATCACCTGCCCGATCGCTGCGCCGGCCCAGTGGGATTGGATCGTGCAAGGCACCGATGACAACGCCGTCACCGGCCAGCTCCTGAGCACCAACCAGGCCGCCGCGAAATACTTCACGGCGCAGTAACGACGCGAGTCCGCTTCGGCCGGCCGCCTCGGATGCTCCCAGACCCCGGGGGAGCGAACCCCTCCGGAGCGGTCGGCCGAAAAAGCAGCGAGGACGCCCTCCCCAGGCGTCCTCGTTTGTGTTTTGCTGCGATGTCGGCGGTTACAGGCCGTCGTTTCTGGGCGGCACCTGCTCGCCCTTCTGCACGGCGGGGCGCGCGTTCACCGCCATGAACCAGCGGTTCAAGTTGGGGTAAACTGCCAGATCGATCTTCTGCTGATGCCGCCGCCAGACCCAGACATAGGCGGCGATGTCGGCGATGGAATAATCGCCGGCAAGATATTCCGCTTCGCCGAGCCGGCCGTCCATCGCGCCGTAGAGACGCTTCAATTCATCGTTGAACAAATTGACGAAGGGCTCGACCGGCGGCAATCCGCCCTTGAGTTTGCTCTTGGTCGGCAGCCAGAAATGCTGCGTCGCTGCGGGTCCGACATTGGTCGCGGCGAAGAACAGCCATTTCTGCGCCTCGACGCGCGCAGCACCCGACTTCGGCAGAAACTGGCCGGTCTTCTCGGCGAGATAAAGCAGGATGGCGCAAGATTCGGAGACGGCGATCGGCTTGCCGTCCGGCCCCTCGGGATCGACGATCACCGGAATCCGCTGATCCCAATTGAGCTTTCTCATCGCCTCGGTCTTGTGCTCATGTTTGGCGAGTTCGAGATAATGCGGCGTATATGCCAAGCCGCATTCCTCGAGCATGATCGGCGCACGACGGCCGTTCGGCGTCGACCAAGTGTAAAGATCAATCATCCGTCACTTCCCCTCAACGCCGTTCGTATTGCTTCGATCCGAACATGATCTCGCGCGCCTCGGCCGTCATCGCCGGCTGCGCCGCGCGCTCGGCCGCCAAGATCGTGATCGCCTTCTGCACGGCAGGGCGCGCCAGGATGGCGTCGAACCAGCGCTTCACGTTGGGATAGCTCTTGAGCATGCCGCTCTTCTCGTCGGCTTGCGTCCAGGGGAACACCGCCATGTCGGCGATGGAATAGCTGCCGGCGAGATACTCGACGTCGCCAAGGCGCTTATCGAGCACGTTGTAGATGCGCTTCTGCTCGTTGTCGAACCGCTGGATGGCGTAGTCGCTGCCCGGCGGCGCGTTGCCGTGAAAATGATGGGCTTGGCCGAACATCGGCCCGACATGGCCGACCTGCATGAACAGCCAGGGCAGCACCTCATATTGGCCGCGCATGTCTTTGGGAAAAAACTTGCCGGACTTCTGCCCGAGATACATCAGGATCGCCCCCGACTCGAAGAGCGAGAGCGGTTTGCCGTCCGGCCCGTCCGAATCGATCAGCGCCGGAATTTTATTGTTCGGGCTGAATTTGAGAAATTCGGGCTTAAATTGATCGCCGTTGCGGATGCTGACCGGATGCACCTTGTAGGGCAGCCCGCACTCTTCGAGCATGATGAAGATTTTGCGGCCGTTCGATGTCGGCCAGTTGTAGACGTCCAGCATTGTCCCCTCCCCACCGTTGAAGGAGGAGCATAACCGCCCTCAGCTTGCGGCGGGAAGCTTGATCGCTGCCGCGCCGAGAATCCGCCCGCTCGGCGCTTGCAAAAGCAGCGCGGCGCCGCGCCCGACCGGCGGCAGGGCATGGCTCAGCGTCAACTCTCGGCCGCTCCAATCGCCGAGCATGTCCAGGCTGCGCACAATATTGACGTTCACGAGCTTGCGCCCGGCGTTCTCGCCGGCCCGCACCTGCGTTTCGTGGCGCGGATCGAAGGTGACGAGCCAGACTTTGCCTTCGCCGATGCCGCTGCCGACACGGATCGCCAGATCGCTTTTACCGGCCGTTAGAGCGACCGGCACGACGACCGGCGCCGCGCCCGCGATGGCATTGGTCACGGCGATGCGATTGGAACCGACCACATCGCGCGTGCCGTTGATCATCATCTGCGGGGTATAGACGTTGCTCTTGCCGAGCGTGCGCGCATAGTCGCGCTGGCGCGTCGTCGCTTCGGCCAGCGAGAACGGGTCCTTCCAGCCTAGCCGGTCCCAATAATCGATATGATAGGCCAGCGGCAAAATATCGCCGCGCTTGGCCAATTCGCTGAGCAGCGCATCGGCTGGCGGGCAGGACGAGCAGCCTTGCGAGGTGAAGAGTTCGACGACGGTCAGCGCCGACGCAGCTGACGCGGTCGAGGCGGTCCGACCGGTGAAGCCGATCACGGCGAGGCCCGCGAAGGCGAACGGCAAAACCCAGAGGCGGCGACGGGCGAACAGCAGGATCGGACGCATGACGGCCCTTTCGGCAAGAGGACGAACTCTATCTGGTTCGCGCCAAGCCGTCCGAGGTTACAGAGACCAGAATGCAAAACGCCGGCTGGAGAACCAGCCGGCGTTCGATAAGCCCAAGGATGCGGCTGTTTAACTTTTCACGCCGACCTTAATGCCGCGCTGCACGGCAGGCCGCGCCATGATCGCGTCGAACCAGCGTTTCACGTTGGGATAGTCGGCGAAGTCGATGTTCTGCATGGCGAAGGACTGCGCCCAGGGAAAGGTGGCGATGTCGGCGATGGAATAGTCGCCCGCCAGGTACTCGGCCTCGCCCAGGCGCTTGTCGATCACGCCGTAGAGTCGCTTGGCCTCGTCGCCGTAGCGCTTCATGGCGTAGGGGATTTTTTCCGGCGCGAACTTCAAGAAGTGATGCGCCTGGCCGAGCATCGGGCCGAAGCCGCCCATCTGGAACATCAGCCATTGCGTGACGAGATATTTCGTCGGCATGTCCTGCGGCCAGAACTTGCCGGTCTTCTCGGCGAGATACATCAGGATCGCGCCCGACTCGAACAGCGAGATCGGCTTGCCGTTCGGACCATCGTGATCGACGATGGCTGGTATCTTGTTGTTCGGGCTGATCTTGAGGAAATCCGGCGCAAACTGCTCGTTCTTGCCGATGTCTGTCGAGTGCACGATGTAAGACAGTCCGCACTCCTCGAGCATGATCTGCACTTTGCGGCCGTTCGGCGTGGTCCAGGTGTAGAGATCGATCACGGCAGTTACTCCTGACTGACAATGCCGGCGCTTAAGCGCTCAGCTTCTTTTTGAGGATTTCGTTGACGACGCCCGGGTTGGCCTTGCCCCCGGTCGCCTTCATCACTTGGCCGACGAACCAGCCGATCAGCTTTTCGTTGCCGGCTTTGTATTTGGCGACGTTGTCCGGGCTGGCGGCGATGATCTGGTCGGCGGCAGCCTCGATCGGGCCGGTGTCGGTGATCTGCTGCAGGCCCTTGGCGGCGACGATGTCCTTGGCCGGCTTGCCGGTCTCGACCATCTCGGCGAAGACGTCCTTGGCGATGCGGCCGGAGATCGTGTTGTCGGCGATCAAATCGATCAGCCCGCCGAGCGCCGCGGCAGAGACCGGCGACTGCTCGATGGTCAGGTTCTGCTTGTTGAGCACGGCGAACAGCTCGCCGGTCAGCCAGTTCGAGGCGATCTTGGGATCACGGCCTTTCGCGACGGTTTCGTAAAAGGCGGCGGAGGCCATGTCAGCCGACAGCACCCCGGCATCATAAGGCGACAGGCCGTAATCGCTGACGAAGCGCGCCTTCTTCACGTCGGGCAGTTCGGGCAAGCCGGCCTTGATGCCTTCGACCCACTTGGGATCCAACTCGAGCGGCAGCAGGTCCGGATCGGGGAAGTAGCGATAATCGTGCGCCTCTTCCTTGCTGCGCATCGGGCGCGTCTCGCCGCGCGTCGGGTCGAACAGGCGGGTCTGCTGCTTGACCTCGCCGCCCTCCTCGATCAGTTCGATCTGGCGGCGCGCTTCATATTCCACGGCCTGCTGCACGAAACGGATCGAGTTGACGTTCTTGATCTCGCAGCGCGTGCCGAAGCGATCGCCGGGCTTGCGCACCGAGACGTTGACGTCGGCGCGAAGCGAGCCTTCTTCCATATTGCCGTCGCAGGTGCCGAGATAGCGCAGGATCGAGCGCAGCTTCTTGACATAGGCGCCGGCCTCTTCCGCCGAGCGCATGTCGGGCTCGGAGACGATCTCCATGAGTGCCACGCCCGACCGGTTCAGGTCGATGAAGGTCATCTTCGGATGCAGGTCGTGGATGCTCTTGCCAGCATCCTGCTCCAAATGCAGGCGCGTGATGCCGATCTCGCGGCTGGTGCCGTCGGCCAGATCGATGGTCAGCTTGCCCTTGCCGACGATCGGCTGGGTGAACTGCGAGATCTGATAGCCCTGCGGCAAATCAGGATAAAAATAGTTTTTGCGGTCGAATACCGAGACCAGATTGATCTGCGCTTCGAGGCCGAGTCCCGTGCGCACCGCCTGCTCGACGCAATATTTGTTGATCACCGGCAGCATGCCCGGCATGGCGGCATCGACCAGCGACACCTGGCTGTTCGGCTCGGCGCCGAACGCGGTGGCCGCGCCCGAGAACAGCTTGCTATTCGACGTCACCTGGGCGTGGACTTCGAGACCGATGACGATCTCCCACTTGCCGGTCTTGCCTTCGATCAGGCGCTCTTCGTTCACAGTTGCCATCGTCAGGCCCTCCCGCCCAAATCGGGTGTCGCGGTGAACGCCGCCTGCTTCTCCAGCACAGCCGCGATCTTCAAGATGCCCGCCTCGTCGAACGTCTTGCCGATCAGTTGCAAGCCGAGCGGCAAGCCGTCCGCCGACAGGCCGGCAGGCACCGAGATGCCCGGCAGGCCGGCGAGGTTCGTCGTCACCGTGAACACGTCATTGAGATACATGGCGATGGGATCGTCGGATTTCTCCCCCATGGCGAAGGCCGCCGAGGGGGCCGTCGGCGTCAGGATGGCGTCGACTTTCTGGAACGCCGTCTCGAAATCCTGAGCGATCAAGGCGCGCACGCGCTGGGCCTTGCGGTAATAGGCGTCGTAATAGCCCGCCGACAGCACATAGGTGCCGATCAGGATGCGGCGGCGCACTTCCTTGCCGAAGCCTTCGGCGCGGGTGTTCTCGTACAGCTCCTCGATCGAGTTGCCGGGCACGCGCGTGCCGTAGCGCACGCCGTCATAGCGCGCGAGGTTCGACGACGCCTCGGCGGGCGCCAGGATGTAGTAGCAGGGCAGCGCGTATTTGGTGTGCGGCAAGCTGACCTCGACCGCTTCGGCGCCGGCGTCCTTGAGCATGGCGATGCCCTTCTGCCACAGCGCGTCGATCTCGGCGCTCATGCCGTCCATGCGGTATTCCTTGGGAATGCCGATCTTCAGGCCGCGAATGTCGCCGGTCAGCGCCGCTTCGAAATCCGGCACCGCAATGTTGGCGCTGGTCGAATCCTTGGGATCGAAGCCCGACATCTCGCGCAGCAGAATGGCGCAGTCCTGCACCGTGCGGGCGAAGGGGCCCGCCTGATCGAGCGAGGAGGCGAAGGCGACGACGCCCCAGCGCGAGCAACG